>CAYLXF010000002.1:33255-190928 GCA_964387925.1 uncultured Phycisphaeraceae bacterium | reverse complement strand
ATCCCAAAAAAGAAAAGGCGGTATCCCCCACGAGAAGACACCGCCCGATGTGTTTGCGGGGTCAGACAGCTCAAGAGGAGCGATTCCCCGTAAACACGACTCACACCGTCCACCCTCGGGGCATGACGCAGGGTGTGTGCAGAACCGCGCAATGCCCAACCCCCTGAAACCCCAACGGGCGTTCGCTCGGGATCAACCGGGCGGGCACGCGGGGGAGCGGACGCATGAGTTTTCCTGTCACGCCGACCACGACGAGCGGCGATGAGAACAGCATCTCCGAAATCGACCCGCGTGTCAAAGGGTTTTCAGATGAATCTGAATGGATTATGCAACCGGCGACAGAGAGACGGTCAGGCGCCCACGGTGTTTCTTCCCGATCCTGGCGTCGCGGACATCCGGAACTCCACGCCCCGGATCGGGACCCGCGCCAGGACCTGCAGCTCGGCAAGGCCGCCGCCGCCCAGCCATCGCTGGGCGACATACCGGCTGGCGGCATTGGGAACCAGCACGACCAGCTTTCCCGCCCTCATCTCCGAGGCGACGCAATGGGCGGTGAGCTCGTCGGGGGCCACGATGTTCCATGCCTCGATGGCCGCCGATTCGGTCGCGGAAACCTTGCGGATGGACCCGATCTGGGCGCGCAGGTCCTCGCCCAGCGATCGCGCCCGCTCGGGTCGGACCCGCAGGCCCCGCAGCCGATCGAGCGGATCGCGCGGCGGGTCGGACGACCTGGATTGATCGCGTGGCGTGGGCACGCGCAGAGTCTATCCGATCGGAGCCGATGGGTTCGCTATCATTGCCGCCTATGGGCACGCGCATCACCATCAAGAATCTGGTCAAGGTGTTCGGCAGCGGCCAGAACCAGGCCGTCGCCGTTGATCACCTGTCGCTGACCATCGAGCCCGGGGAGCTCTTCTTCCTGCTCGGGCCCAGCGGCTGCGGGAAGACCACACTGCTGCGCATGATCGCGGGCTTCATCGATCCGACCGGCGGCTCCATCGGATTCGACACCAGGGATGTCACCCACGAGGCGCCCAACAAGCGCAACACCGGGATGGTCTTCCAGTCCTACGCGCTCTGGCCCCACATGACCGTGGCCCAAAATGTCGCCTTCGGGCTCAATGTGCGCAAGGTCCCCAACCCCGGGAAGGACCGACGCGTGCTCGAAGCGCTGGCGGCCGTGCAGATGGAGCCCTACGCGCATCGCAAGCCCAACCAGCTCTCGGGCGGGCAGCAGCAGCGCGTGGCCCTGGCGCGGGCGCTGGTGATCAAGCCCAGCGTGCTGCTGCTCGACGAGCCGCTCTCCAACCTCGACGCCAAGCTGCGCAACGACCTGCGCCTGCAGATCCGCAAGATCTGCAAAGACTCGGGCATCACCACAGTGTATGTCACCCACGACCAGAAGGAAGCCCTGTCGATGGCCGACCGCGTTGCCCTGCTGCGGGCCGGGCAGATCAAGCAGATCGGCGCCCCGCGCGAGCTCTACCGCGCCCCCACCACCCGCTTCGTAGCCGAGTTCCTCGGCGAGACCAACCTGATCGAGGCCACCCTGGTCCATGCGACGGAGGATCGGGCCGAGTTCGAGATCCCCGCCGGGCGCTTTGAGGCGATGGCCAAATCGGAGGGTCTTTACCAGACAAAATCCAAACAAAATCTGCTTTCGATCCGTCCCGAGTCCATCCGCCTGCATCCTCCCCATGAACCCAACACCCTGCCGGGCAAGCTTTTGGAGACGACCTACCTCGGCGAGACCGCCCAGCATCTCGTCGAGATCCGGGGCTGCCCGCCAATCAAGATCGCGGAAATGAACCCGTACAGCCCCAGCAGCGGCGTGCACCCCGAGCCGGGCGACGCGGTGGGGGTCGAGCTGCTCGCCAGCGACATCGTCCCGGTCGCCGACGATTGAGCGGCGATCCGAGTATGGGGGGGCGACTGAATGAGGCCATCAGGCGGGTGGCGGTGAATCGGGGCTCTTCCTGGCCGCGGGCAGGATGATGATCATCCGTGTGCCCTTGCCCGGGGTCGATTCACACGCGAGCGACCCCCCCGCTTCGTTGAGCAGTCTTCGGCACACGGCCAGCCCCAGCCCGCGCCCGCCGTAGGTATCGCGCACCTCGTCGTCCGGCGCGCCGGATGCGGGGCGGTCCACCGCGCGGCCGCTGAGCGCCTGCTCGATCTGGGCGGGGGTCATCCCGATGCCCGTGTCCTGGACGATGATCCGCACTTGCGCGGTGTTCCCCGTGGAACATCCGGGCCCGGCGTCGAGCAGGTCGGCGCGGGTGGTGATGCGAGCGGCGGGGGAGCTGGGCGCCTGGCGCACCGCGCGTGACGCGTTGAGATACAGATTCAGCAGCACCTGCTGGAGCAGCACCGGCAGCACATCGACGGCCACATCGGGCGTCGTCTCGTAGAGCGTGCAGCCGAAGGCCTCGACATCCCCCTCGGGCATGAACCCCAGCGATTGCGCATGGATCTCCCGCACCAGATGATGCTCGGGGCTCCTGGCGTCGGGGCGGGACGAGTCGAGGAAGATCGTGGCGAGCTGGGCGATATGGTTGCTGGCCCGCAGGGACAAGCGCAGGGCCTTGCCCACCAGCTCGGGCTCTTCCGGGTGCATGAGCGCCAGCTGTGCTCGCCCTCCCACCTGCGACATGAGGTTGTTGACCTCGTGGGCGAACAGGGGCGCCAGCGCGCCCAGTTGGGCCAAGTCCGAGGCGTCGCCGAGCACATGGTCCAGCGAAGACAGGAGGGTATCGATCTCCTCGAGCTCCTGCAGGATGTTCGAGTCGAGGCGGTGACCGGCGAGCGTGATGGATCGTGGTGTGTTCGCGTCGTGGCGCATCACCGCCTCATCGGGCATCGGAGCCGACGGGGTGAGCGGGATCGGCGTATCTGTTGTATGGCGGTGGGGGGCCTTGCGCTGTGGAAGGGCCGAGGGTCCGCTCAGGATGGCGTGCGGGAGAAGCCGCTGATCCAGGGGCCGCATCGGGCTTCGGTGATCCCGCCGCTCATGAGCCAGGCGCGGATCTCGTGGGGGCGGATATCCGTCTGGGCGGCCTGGGCGAGGTCGATCCAGACGAAGTCGATGTGCTCTTCGATGCTGGGGACTTGCGCGGGCGGGTTGGCGCCGGGTCCGAGTTGTTCCACGAGGAACACCAGATTGATCTCGTGGTGGATGCGTGTGTCGTCGTCGAAGAGCTGCTCGGTGGTGAGCAGCAGGGGGCCGATCACGGAGCCGAGCCCTGTTTCCTCGAGCAACTCGCGCTCCAGCGCGCAGGGCGCGGACTCGGTGAACTCGACATGACCGCCGGGGAGATAGCAATAGTCGCCCTTGATGTTGCGGCACATGAGCACGCTTCCTTCGTGGATCAGCACGGCGCGGGCAATGATTTCGATGGCCTTCTTGCTTCCCATGGCCCCATCATACGCGCCGGCGGAGCGCACAAGCCGGCGCGTGCGGGTATCATTGCGCCGATCATCATGGACAAGGAGACGGGCATGGCATCACCCTCACCGAAGAACACGAAGAAGACGCGCGCCCGGCTCGGACGGGGACTGAGCGCGCTCGTCGAGCAGCGCGAGCGAGGCGCGATCGAAGTGGGGGGCCCGCTTGATACCGAACGAAATACAAACAACAGCCACGGGCACGACGACCCCGCTCCGGGCGTGGAGCGTGTCGTGCACGAGATCGTGGTGGAGGCGATCGCGCCCAACCCCAACCAGCCGCGACGGGTGTTTGATCCCGAGGCCCTGGCGGAGCTGGCCGAGTCGATCAAGACGCACGGGCTGATGCAGCCCGTCGTGGTCCGGCGCGCGGGGGCGGGGGACGGGTACGAGCTGATCGCCGGCGAGCGGCGCTGGCGGGCGGCGCGGATGGCGGGGCAGGCGCGGGTGCGCGCCGTGGTGCTCGATGTGGACGAGTCGCAGTCGGCGCAGCTCGCGCTGATCGAGAACATCCAGCGGGAGGGCCTCAATGCCATCGAGCGGGCGCGGGGGTTCGCGTCCCTGATCGCTCGCTACTCGATGACGCAGGAGCAGGTCGCCTCGCGCGTCGGGCTCAGCCGCCCGAGCGTGGCCAACCTGCTGCGCCTGCTGGAACTCGACGAGGACATCCAGTCGATGGTCGCTTCGGGCTCGCTCAGCGCCGGGCACGCCAAGGCGCTGCTCTCCTGCGATCCGAGCCGGCGCGCCGATCTGGCGGAGCGGGCCGTGCGCGAGGGCTGGAGCGTGCGCGAGCTCGAGCGGGGCGCGGCTCGCGATGGACACGCGCCGGAGCCGGAGGGCGATGGCGGCGCTCCAATATCACAAACCCCGACCCCCACCCGGGTTGAGTCGGTGCTGCGCGATCTGGAAAACAGGCTGAGCGAAAAACTCGGCACGCGCGTCACGCTCAAAACCAACTCCCGCGGCACGAAGGGGCGCGTGGTGATCGAGTTCTATGACCTCGATCAGTTCGACGGGCTGCTGGCTCGATTCGGGGTCAGCGGCGGGGATCCGGTTTCCGCGTCGTCGTAAGCGAGAACCAAGAACGCATGTGCGTATCGGTGTTTGTTTGGATGTGCGTGGACGCTACATGACATGCAATCGTCGCGCGTGCCTTTGCGCATAAAGTTATTTCACCGAGTCGAAATACGCTCGTCTGGGTACTATCGTGCCTTCAGACCCCCCCGGGCCGGGTTCATAACAACCGCGTTCCGTGCCCCCCCGGAATCCTTTAGCACCCCTTGAAAGAAGTGACGCATGGCCAAGAAAACAACCAAGAAGAAGACCACCACCACCAAGAAAGCGCCGGCGATCGGGGCGATGTCGACGGCCGATCTGCAGGCCGAGCTGCACCGTCGCGGGAAGAACATCCGCAAGCTCGAGCGCCGCCGCGAGCGCCTGCTGGGCGAGCTTGCCGGGGTCGAGGCCGAGCTGGCCGCCGAGGGCGCGCTCAGCTCAACCGGCGGGATCCGGCGTCGCCCGCGCAACGAGAAGAACCTGGTCGAGGCCCTGGCCCAGGTGCTCAACGGCCGGACCATGAGCGTGACCGAGGCGACCCAGGCCGTCCAGCAGGCTGGCTACATGACCACCGCCGCCAACTTCCGCACGATCGTGAATCAGGCGCTAATCCGCGAGAAGAAGGTCTTCAAGAAGGTCGCGCGCGGTCAGTACACCACCAAGTGAGCGATCTGATCATCGCCCCCGGCACGAAGAAAGAAACACCCGCCGATCGGCGGGTGTTTCTTTGTGCTCGGATCAGTCCGCTGGATGCGGCCGGTTGGCTCCCGCCACGCTCAGGGCTTCACGCCCGGGTGCAGGCGCGAGGGGCGGTCGAGATAGAAGAGCCGATCGACATCGTCGGAGAACATGCGGAGATTGGAATCCCGCATGTACGCGTGGGTGTTGGATCGGTCGGAACTCCGCTTGGCCAGCGTGTGCATGCCCGGCGAGGGGTTGGAGCGGATGGCGCCGATGTCGCCCGCGTGGTGGGGGCCGGAGGAGGAGCATCCCATCAGGACGATGGGGAGGGCGGCCATCGCGAGGAGGGCAGCGAGACGGCGGTGTGTGCGTGAGGTCTGCATGGGCGGGGCCTTGAAAAATGGTTCGGGTGTCTGGTTCCGGAGCCAACAGCATAGCGGGAAGAAGCGCCGCTGTCACGGGCGGTGCCCGCGGAGCGAGGAAAGGCGCCACGGGCTCCCATCGGCTCGCCGCGGGGATCCCGTTGCGTGGCCCGATACGCGGGTCGTCCGTGGGCTGTTCCATGCTTCGTGGGTATGGCGCGGCTCCCCGGCGGGCGCGGATGGGGACATCCATCCATGCCCTGCGCCCGGAGCGGCAGAAAGGCCGGAATGAAACCGAATTCATGGATCAGACCCGCCACGGATGGTGTATGGTGTCTGTGAACGCGATCCATCGCGGTCGGTCAGACTTGTTTGAACCCTTTGAGTCTCTGAATGGGAGCCGAAGGCGGCCGGGCGAAGACCAGGCCTCCAACGAGTGGAAGGTCGGGATCCGACGCGAGGCACCCCCCTGATCTTCAGGGTTTCAGACACTGGCGCCGGCTGCGATGGATCGCGTTTTTTCATGCGCGGTGTGGGTTTGAGGGCCAGTCGGCCAATGGGAAAGGTGGAGGGAAGACCTCATCACAGAGCACACAGAGCACACAGAGGAGAAGACAGAGAGCAGGACATGCAGAGAAGATAGAGAGGGGATGTGCGAAGAGAAGCATGATTGGGGGACCCACTCCTGTATTCTGTTCTTGGTGCTCCTCAACCTCTTGGCTCCAGCGCGTCCGCCGGCTTTCACTGTCTTCGCTCTCTTTTCTCTCTCTTACTCTCTCTTCTCTTCCACGCTCTCTCTCTCTGTACTCTCTGTATTTTTTGCCCTCTGTGTGCTCTGTGGTCAACCCTTCTCCTGAGCTTCATCCCCTCCTTCTGCCAGCGGCGGGTTCAATCTGCCATCCCGGCAGTCATTCGCGATGCCCTCACGCATAATTCGGTCTTTATGGGGGTTCCATCAGTTTTCGGGGGTGGCGCGCCGGTTGCATCTTCTCTCATGCTCGTCGGTGTGCGCACTGGCAGGCCACGAAGGAGGCAGACACCATGCGGATGGACAAACTCACCACGCTCGCCCAGCAGGCGCTCGCCCAGGCCCAGCAGTCGGCCTTGGCGGCCGGCAACCCCGAGGTCGGCTCGCTGCATGTGCTTGATGCGCTGATCGAAGACCCCAACGGTCCGGTGGCGACGATTCTCAGGAAGATCGGCGTCAACTTGGCGCAGCTCACGCAGATCAACGCGTCCGAGCTCAAGCGCCTGCCCACGACCACCTCGGGCGCCGGTTCGAGCGGGCGTGAGATCATGGAGATCCTGGGCAAGGCGGACAAGGCGGCCGACGAGATGGGCGACCAGTTCGTCTCGTGCGAGCACCTGCTGCTGGCGCTGACGCAGCTTGGGAGCAGCGGTGGAGCGGGCGAGGTGCTCAAGGTCCACAATGTGGACGCCAAGGGGGTCAAGGTGGCCATCGGCGAGATCCGCAAGGCCTCGGGCGTCGAGCACATCACCGATCCCAACGCCGAGGGCTCGTTCGAGTCGCTCAAGAAGTACGGCATCGACCTGACCGATCGGGCGCGGGCGGGCAAGCTCGATCCGGTGATCGGGCGCGACGAGGAGATCCGGCGCTGCATGCAGGTGCTTTCGCGGCGCACCAAGAACAACCCGGTGCTGATCGGCGAGCCGGGCGTGGGCAAGACGGCCATCGCCGAGGGCATCGCCCTGCGCATCGTCAACGGCGACTGCCCCAGCGGGATGAAGGACAAGCGGATCATCGCGCTCGATGTGGGGCAGTTGCTGGCGGGGGCCAAGTATCGCGGCGAGTTCGAGGACCGGCTCAAGGCGGTCCTGCGCGAGGTCGAGGGCAGCGGGGGGCAGGTGATCCTGTTCATCGACGAGCTGCACACGATCATCGGCGCCGGGGGCGCCGAGGGGGCGGTCAGCGCGGGCAACCTGCTCAAGCCGGCCCTTGCCAGAGGCGAGCTGCGCTGCATCGGCGCCACGACGCTCGATGAGTACCGCAAGCACATCGAGAAGGACGCCGCTTTCGAGCGCCGGTTCCAGAAGGTGCTCGTCGACGCGCCCAGCGTCGAGGAGACGGTGGCCATCCTGCGCGGGCTCAAGGACCGCTACGAGACGCACCACGGCGTGCGCATCCAGGACAGCGCGATCCTGGCGGCGGCGTCGCTGAGCGACCGGTACATCACCGACCGGTTCCTGCCCGACAAGGCGATCGACCTGATCGACGAGGCGGCCAGCGCGCTGCGCATGGAGATCGACTCGATGCCCCAGGAGCTCGACGAGCTGCGACGGCGGATCATGCAGCTGGAGATCGAGCGCGAGGCGCTCAGGCTCGGGGAGGACGGCGAGGGCAACAAGAAGGAGATCTCGCGCGTCGAGGGCGAGCTGGCCGAGCTGCGCGAGAAGAACGGCGCGCTGACCGCCCGCTGGGAGGACGAGAAGAGGGACCTGGACCTGGTGCGCTCGATCAAGGGCGAGATCGAGGCCAAGCGCGTCGAGCTCGAGCAGGCCCAGCGGAACGGCGATCTGGAGCGGGCCGCGAGGATCCAGTATGGCGACCTGGTGGACCTCAACAAGAAGCTCGGGCGGGCCGAGACCAGCATCGACCAGCGCCAGGCCAGCGGCGAGGTGCTCATCAAGGAGGAGGTCGATCCCGAGGCCATCGCCCGCATCGTGGGGCGCTGGACGGGCATCCCCGTCTCCAAGCTCATCGAGGGCGAGCGCGAGAAGCTGGTCCACATGGAGGAGCACCTCAAGGAGCGCGTGGTGGGGCAGGACGACGCGCTGGCCGAGGTCGCCGACGCGGTGCGTCGATCGCGCGCCGGGCTTGGCGACCCCACCAAGCCCATCGGCAGCTTCCTGTTCCTGGGGCCCACCGGCGTGGGCAAGACCGAGACCTGCAAGGCGCTGGCCGAGTTCCTGTTCGACACCGAGGACGCGCTGGTGCGCATCGACATGAGCGAGTACATGGAGAAGCACGCGGTCAGCCGCCTGATCGGCGCCCCTCCCGGGTATGTGGGCTACGAGGAGGGCGGTTCGCTGACCGAGGCGGTCCGTCGCCGCCCCTACGCGGTGATCCTGCTCGACGAGATCGAGAAGGCGCACCCCGATGTGTTCAATGTGCTGCTCCAGCTGCTCGACGACGGTCGCCTGACCGACGGGCAGGGGCGGACGGTGGACTTCAAGAACACGATCGTGGTGATGACCAGCAATATCGGGAGCCAGCAGATCCTGACGATGGCCGAGAAGGGGGCCGAGGACTGGGAGATCGAGGCGGCGGTGCGCGACCTGATCCGTCGCGGCCCGGGCGCGGATCTCAGCGCCAGGGGTCTCAATCCCGACATGGCGTCGGGCCAGATGAACGCGAATCTCAGTGTCGGGGTTCGAGATCAGTTCTTCCGCCCCGAGCTGCTCAACCGCATCGACGAGACAGTGGTCTTCCACCAGCTCAAGAAGGACACGCTGGTGGGCATCGCGGGGATCCTGATCGGGCGCCTGGAGCGGCGGCTGGCCGATCGCGAGATCACGCTCACGCTCACCGACGCGGCCAGGGAGCAGCTCATCGCCGAGGGGTACGACCCGGCCTACGGGGCGCGCCCGCTGGCCCGCACGATCCAGAAGCGGATCGAGAACCCGCTGGCCGGGCAAATCCTGTCGGGCGAGTTCGAGGCGGGCGACACCGTCGTGGTCGACGCGGCGGGCACGAGCTTCACCTTCACCCGGAAGGCCGATAACGAGCGGGTTGTCGGCTAATCTCGGCAAAGCGGTCCATTCACCGATTCGTACAACGCCCCGGAAAAACTCTACCCCGGGGGCGTTGTTGCGTTGCGCCGTGATCCATCGCTGGGGGGTGTAGCTTGGAGATTTTGTTCATGCTCCACCTATGCTTGGTCCGATCGCCGTTTCAGCGCGACGCGCTCAGGGTCGTGCCCTCTTCCAGAAAGCCACGCGTCCATGCTTTTCAACAGTGTGCCCTATCTGATCCTGGTGGTGACGGTGTTCGCCCTGTACTGGCTGACCCCATCCCACAAGGCACGGCTCGGGCTGCTGCTGATCGCCAGCTGGTTCTTCTATGCGTGGTGGAACCCGCCCTACCTGATCCTGTTCCTGATCGTGACGGCGGTCAACTATCTCTTCGGGCTGGCGGTTGGCGCCAGCCGGGACCGCTCGCCCAAAGCGGCGGGACACTGGATCGTTGTGGCGGTGGTCTTCAACCTTGGCCTGCTGGCCTATTTCAAGTACACCAACTTTCTGCTGGGCTCGGTGGGCTCAGTTGCGCAGATGTTCGACCCGGGCGGCTGGACTCCGCCTCGCATCAACATCTTTCTGCCGCTGGGGATCAGTTTCTACACTTTCCAGATGCTGGCCTATGTGGTCGATGTGCGCAACAGGCAATGCGACGCGATCAGAAACCCGCTCAAGATGTCGCTGTTCATCGCCTTCTTCCCCCAGCTCATCGCCGGGCCGATCGTGCGGACGACCGAGTTTTTGCCCCAGCTGGCCAGCAAGCGTCCATTCGACTGGAAGCTCTTCCAGCACGGGCTTGACCTGATCGTGCTGGGCGTGCTCAAGAAGGTGCTCATCGCCGATCAGGTCTCTCCCTTCGTGGACCATGTCTTTGCCGATCCGGGCGCGTTCCACGGCCCGGTCACCTGGCTGGCGGTGTATGCGTACGCGGTCCAGATCTATTGCGATTTCAGCGGCTACACCGACATCGGGCGCGGCTCGGCGGCCATCCTGGGGTACCGGCTCCCGATCAACTTCGCCAGGCCCTATCTCGCCGGCAACCTGATCGATTTCTGGCGCCGGTGGCACATTACGCTCAGCACCTGGCTTCGCGATTACCTGTACATCCCGCTCGGCGGCAGCCGGTGCGGGCGGGCCAGGACCTACCTCAACCTGATGATCACAATGACCCTTGGCGGGCTGTGGCACGGGGCGAGTTGGCCCTTCGTGATCTGGGGCTTCTACCACGGGGCGATGCTGGCGATCACGCGCTGGGTCCACACCTGGCTTGGCGTGGACCCGCTCAAGCCGCTGGTCAACCACTGGCTCTGGAAGACCCTGGCGATCGTCGCCACCTTCCATGTTGTGTGCTTCGGTTGGATTTTCTTCCGCGCCGTCACCTTCGATGATGCGTTCACGACGATCGCCAACCTGTTCGACTGGTCGGACATGGAATCCCTGCGCGCGATCTCGCAGCCCTGGTTCACATGGAGGATCGCCATCGGTGCTCTGGTGGCGTTGCCGACCGCCCACATGGCTGTCGCGTGGCTGCGTGCACGCGGGGCGCACAAATCCCCGCTCTGGGCGATCGCGCGTCCCTTGTTCTTCGGGGCCGTCATCGCCGGGGCGTTGCTCGCGCCCAAGGGTGGCGGGCAGTTCATCTACTTCCAGTTCTGAGGTGATCCGATGGGCGGCAAGCGGGGCATAACCAAGAAGCTGATGTACATCGCCTACCTGGGCGTGTTCACGCTGCTGGCCGCCGAGGGCACGCTGCGGGTCTTCGTGAACTCCGACCCGGCGTTCTATGTCGCATTCTCCAACCCCGAGCCGGGCTCGGTGGTGAAGTACCCGTACGGGGAGATCCCGTACAACACGGCCGGTTTCGCCGATGAGGAGTTCGACGCCGTCAAGACGCGCCCGCGCGTGGGATATGTGGGCGATTCGGTCTGCTTCGGCGTCGGCGCCGGCTACGGCTACCGGGTCTCCGAGTTCATGAGCGGGGCGTACCCCGGTTACGAGCACATGAACTTCACCGGCGGTCTCGGCGGCGGGACGCTCGAGGTTCACGAGAAGGTGCTGCAGATGAGCGAGCGCTACGACCTTGACGCGATCGTCTACATGATGAATCTCAACGACATCCGCCCGGACCGCGAGGAGGACACGCTCGGCGACATGCAGCATACCCGCTGGTTCAACGCCGTCGAATGGTTCCGCGGGCGGTCATATCTCTATACCTACGCCAGGCAGATCCTCAAGGAGCTGCGCAACCCCGGCGGCGGCCCCCCGGCATACGAGATGTTCCCCCAGGAGTATCGCGAAATCGTGCGCCAGACCGCCGAGCGTGTCGGGCGCATCAACGAGGACCTCAAGCCGCTGGGCGTCCGGTTCGTGGTCCTGATACTCCCTTATGAGATGCAGGTCTCCGACGACGCCGCGAGGGTCTATGCCGAGGCCGGCACGGAATGGGAGCCCGATTTTATCGACGGCGCAACGCAGCAGATCCTGCGAGACAACATGCCCGGCGTCGTCGTGGTCGATGGCCTGGACGCGTTCCTTGGTCCCGACCACGACCCCGCGAGGCGCGCCGATTTGCGAGTGGGCGAGGCGTTCGTGTACAACCTCGGCGAGCGACTGGACTGGGACCATCTCAACCGATTGGGACATCGGTTGATGTCGGAGGAACTCGCCGCCAGCGGGGTTCTGGACGGGCTGGGAGAATAACTCGGCTCAGCGCCGACGGCGTCAAGCCAGCAACACGCCCAGCGCCAGCAGCGAAGCCGCCGAGGGGCGGGGACCATCGCGGGAGAGTGACACACTCGACGCGAGTTTTCGGAACCTGTATCTTGACGGCTTGAGCAGGGGGGCGTGCGGGGCGCCGAATTCGACGGCGGATGAAATAAGTTTCACCCAAGTATGATCCAGTTCTCACCCGCTTAAGATGTCCGACCGCCTGATTCACCTCGTGCGGGCACGCAACAGTTCCATCGCAGGGTAAACGGTCGTGGACCCCACGGGCGGAGACTGCGCGGGCGCTCGGGTGCATTTCCGAATTGTGCCCGAACGGGGGAACCCCTCTCGGAACCGGGCTGTTGACACTGCGTATATGGGTGCGGCCGCATCAGGCCAGCAGGCGTCGCGAGAAGATCAGGGCTCGTTCATAGAGCCGTGCGGCGTGTTTGAGAAGTCAAGAGCAGTGGCGCCCAGCGTGCAGTCGCGAACAGTGTGTGTGCGATCCTCGCCGACACCGCTGGGGCCACCGATCGTCGGTCCCGCACCCCCGGGGCCGACGGATTCGCGTCACGCGTCGTCCCCGTTGATCGGTGGCGACGGATTCACAGATTGATTCGTGCGTCCCGACGCCGGGTGGGTAGTGTGCGACAGAGCGCTTCGCTCGTTGATTTCACCGAAGGCAGGTCACCGGAAGAAGGCAATCGGATCACCACTGATCGTCCGAGGCTGTTGTGTGAGGCCCGTCGGTCAGCGTTCTCGGTCGGCCGCGTGTGTGTGCGGGTTTCCCAGCGGGCTGGCCGGGGATGGTGAGCGGGTCGGGTGTGTGTGCGGGGAGAGAGATGACGCCCCGACCCAAGGACCGTCGCCGAGGTGGATGACCGGCGACGGGCCACGCGCCGGGTTGGGATGTCCCCCCCAACCCGGCTTTTTTTATGCGCCCAAGGCGTTGTCTCCCCTATGCTTGCGCGTGAGCGAGCCGACCGAGCAACCCGCGATTCCCCCGCCCCGGCTGGTGTTCCGCCGGGCCCACCGGCTCGGCGGTGAGCGTGAGTTCGGCGCGGTGTTCGGGGCCGGGCTGCGAAAATCCCGGGGGCCGCTCACGGTGTTTCTGCGTCCCAGCGCGTCTGCCGAGCACCGCCTCGGGCTGTCGGTGGGGCGGCGGTTCGGTCATGCGCCCGCGCGGGCGCGTTTCAAACGCATGGTCCGCGAGGTGTTCCGGCATCAGCGCCCGACCCTGGCGCGTCCAGGTGGGGGCGGGGGGTACGACATCGTGGTGACGGCGCGGTCGCACGAGGCGATGACGCTGGAGCGGTACACCGAGCTGTTTCTTGGGGCCTTCGACGCCGCGCACCGGGCGCATGCCAAGCGGGAGGCGAGATGACCGGGTCGCGCCGGGGGCTGCCGCTGTGGGCGCGGGCGGGCAATGTCCCCTTCGTGCTGCTGATCGGGGTCTACCGGGTCACGCTCTCGCCCTTCATCGGCGGGCAGTGCCGCTTCGAGCCCACCTGCAGCCGCTACGGGCTCGACGCCTACCGCCTGCACGGGCCGATCCGAGGCACGCGGATGACCATCGCGCGGGTGCTGCGGTGCCACCCGTTTTCCAAAGGCGGCTACGACCCCGTGCCGATTCCTGACGCGGGCGGCTGCGCCGGGCATGATCGGGCGGTCGCGGGCGGCTACGCTCGTGTCGGGGACACGCGTGCGGGGGACGGGAAGGAGCGGGCGAGCGTATGAGCAGACTCCCAGCAGCCAAGCGACGCGAGCAGCTGCTCGATGTGGCCGCCGACTTGTTCTCGACGCGCGGCTACGCCGGGGCGACGACGGCCCAGATCGCCAAGGAGGCGGGGATCACCGAGCCGATTATTTATCGCCATTTCAAGTCCAAGCGTGACCTGTTCGTGGCCCTGATCGAGCGGACCGGGCGCCAGACGCTCGAGCAGTGGGAGCACGATCTTCGCGGGGTTGACGACCCGGGGGCGCGCCTGATGAAGATCATCGGCGAGAACCCCATGGTCTCGGAGAAGGGGCGCAAGGGCTACCGCGTGCTGCTCCAGTCCATCTCGGAGGTCGAGGACACGCTGATCCACAAGGCGGTGGCGGACCACATGACCCGCCTGCACGCGTTCATCACCCGCGAGATCGAGCGCGCCCAGGAGGCGCACAAGGTCACGACGCGCTTCAGCGCCGGGGTCATCGCCTGGGTGCTGGTCAATGTCGGCATGGGCTACGGCGTGCTGACCGCCATGGGCGTTCCGGGTCACGGGTTCGACAGCAGCGGCGTGCATGTCAAGGATGTGCTGGCGCGCATCCTCGTCGGGCGCGACCACCAGGGTGAGCGCCAGGTCGAGCCCAGGGGGCAGGGCAACGGCGACTCGGCCAAGAACCAGGTCTTCGACCACGACGAGCAGCCCTGAGGGGCCCGGCTCATGGACCCAATCTATCTCGATCATCACGCCACGACCCGCCCGACTCCCGAGGTGATGGCCGCGGTGCGCGACGCGCTGGAGAAGCACTGGCACAATCCCTCGAGCGTGCACCGTCCCGGGCAGGAGGCCAGAAGAGCCGTGGAGCTGGCGCGGGCGCAGGTGGCGCGACTGCTGGGCGTCAAGGCCCGGGAGATCACCTTCACCGGCTCGGGCACCGAGGCCATCGACCTGGCGATCCGGGGCGTGCTGGGGGCGGCGGCGCGAGGAGATGCAAACAAGAACATCATCATCACTGACCCCATCGAGCACAGCGCGGTGCGGAACCTGTGCAAGCAGCTGGGCGACACGGGGCGGGCGCGGGTGCTGATGCTCCCGGTGCTCCCCGGCGGTGTGGTCGGCGCATCGGCGCTGGGGCCGCTGCTTGAGGAGCACGCGGGGCGGGTGGCGCTGGTGAGCGTGCAGTGGGCCAACAACGAGACTGGGGTGCTCCAGCCGGTGCATGAGATCGGGTCGGTTTGCGCCGAGCACGGGGTGGTGTTCCACTGCGACGCGACGCAGTGGGTGGGCAAGATGCCAACGGACCTCAGCGCGGCTGACGCGCCCAAGATCGACCTGCTCAGCTGCTCGGCCCATAAGTTCCACGGTCCCAAAGGGGTTGGGGTCCTGTGGGTGCGGCGCGGCGTGCCGCTGCTGCCCACGACTCCCGGGGCGCAGGAGCTGGGACGGCGCGGGGGGACCGAGCCGGTGCCGGCGATCCTGGGGATGGGGGCGGCCGCCGAGCAGGCGCGGGCGTGGCTGGAGGACGAGGCCAACCGCCAGCGCGTCGCGGCCCTGCGTGACCGGCTCGAGCAGGGCGTGCTGGGGGCGTGCGCGGGCGCGGTGGTCAACGGCGCTCACGCCCCGGGTCAGCGCCTGTGGAGCGTCACCAACATCGGGCTGCCGGGGCTCGGGGCCGAGGCGCTGCTGATGGGTCTGAGCGAGCGGGGCGTGTGCGTGAGCGCTGGGGCGGCGTGCGCCTCGGGCTCGCTGGATCCCTCGCCGGTGCTGCTGGCGATGGGCGTGGGCGAGCGGGTGGCGCACGGGTCGATCCGGCTGAGTCTGGGTCGCGACACGACCCCGCGGGAGATCGAGGCGGCGATCGGGGAGATCGGTCGCGTGTGGGCGCAGCTTTCGCGTTCCATGCCGGTGCGTGGTTGAGCGAATTGGGGCTCGATTGCCCTCCGGTCTGTGGTTTGTAAACACAAAGTCGGCTACGCTGGGCGCATGACACACATGCCCTCGCCATATCAGGACGCCTCCAATGTGACCATGTACCAGGAGCCCGAGCGCACCAGCATCATGGCGGTGCTGTCGATGGTCTTGGGGATCGGCGGCTGCTGCCTGGGGATCACCTCGATCCCGGCGATCCTGCTGGGCATCTTCGGGCTCGTGGGCATCTCGCGTTCGCGAGGGCGCGTGGGAGGCACGGGCTTCGGGATCGCGGGCATCATCGTGGGACTGCTGACGCTGGCGCTGTGGATCGGGCTGTTCTTCGGCGTGGGCGGCGCGATCAAGAGCTCCTTCGGCCTGCTCACCGCCTCGGCCGAGACCGTCCTGACCAACATCCAGAGCGACGACTTCGACGCGGCCCGCTCGGCGATGTCCCCGCCGGCCTCGGAGGTCACCGCCGAGCAGCTGGCCGCCTTCCACGAGGCCTACCGCGCCTCGGTGGGCGAGTATGTGGGCCAGCCGACGGGGCTGAGCGAGTGGATCAGCGCCTACATGGCCATCGGGCAGCAGATCCAGCCCTACCAGGGCAAGCCCGGGTATGTCCCGCTGCCGCTACGCTTTGACTCGGGATGGGTGCTGGTGATCTACATCATCGATCCCGCCTCCGGCTCCGGCAACAACCCGGGGGTTCCCAAGCCCCAGGAACTGATCGTTGTCGACGCCCAGGGCAACGAGTTCCGCCTGCCGGCCCCGGGCGCCGGCCCGTCCTCGGCGGCCCCGCCCATGCCCCCGGTCCCCGATTCGGGCACCGATGAGGGTGGGGAGGATCAAACGCCGGGGGACGAAACGGCCGATGATGGGGATGATCAGGGCCCGTGAGCCCGTCGGCCCGCATCAGAGGCGGGTGAGCAGCAAGGACGCCCCCGTGAACGAGCGTGCCGGCCAGGAGCCGATCATCCGAGTCGAGAATCTGGTCAAGCGCTTCGGCGACCAGACGGTGCTCTCGGGGGTGAACCTGGAGGTCTACCCCGGCGAGACCATGGTCGTCATGGGCGGCTCGGGCTCGGGCAAGAGCACCCTGCTGCGCACGATGATCGGGACGCACCGGGCCGACGAGGGCAGCGTGGAGCTCTTCGGGCAGAACATCTGCGGGCTCGACGAGGACGGGCTCAACGAGGTCCGCAAGAAGTTCGGGATCCTCTTTCAGTCCGGGGCCCTATTCAACTCGATGACGATCGCCGAGAATGTGGCGCTGCCCCTGCGCGAGCACACGGACCTGGACCCCGAGATCATCGACATCCAGGTCAAGATCAAGCTCGAGCTGGTGGGCCTGCGTGAGGACGCGTACAAGTACCCGGCCCAGATCTCCGGCGGGATGAAGAAGCGGGCCGGGCTGGCGCGGGCGCTGGCGCTGGACCCCAAGCTCCTGTTCTACGACGAGCCCAGCGCCGGGCTCGACCCCGTGACCAGCGCCCAGATCGACCAGCTGATCATCGCCCTCTCCCACCAGCTGGGTGTGACGAGCGTGGTGGTGACGCACGAGATGGACAGCGCGTTCGCCATCGCCGACCGCATGGCGATGCTCGACCGGGGCGTGATGCTGTGCCTGCACGACCGGGCCTGGTTCGAGAAGATGCGGGACATGCCCGGCGACGAGGCGGGGAAACTGGATGAGCGCCAGCGGTTGGTCCGACAGTTCCTCCGGGGCGATGCCGAGGGGCCCCTGGCGTCGCGTCGCGACGAGGCCTCCTATGGTCAGGACCTGTTCGGGATGACGCTCGATCGCGTCACGCGCACGCCCAGCGTGGAGCCCACGCGCGGATGAGGATGAGAACGCAGCCATGAGCACACAGGTCGTCAATCGCAACAATGTGGTCGCGGGGCTCTTCCTGATGGCGAGCATCGTCCTGGCGGTGGCCATCGCCTTCACCCTCTCGGATGTGAAGGACAAGATCGGCTCCAGAAAAGAATATGTCTGCCGCTTTCCCACCAGCGTGGGGGTGGCGGGGCTGCAGGCGGGTGCGGATGTGACCTTCGGCGGGCTGATCGTGGGCAAGGTGCGCCGGATCAACGAGCACTCCCGCCGAGACCCGCAGACGGGCGTCGAGGTGACCGAGGCGCTCGATGTCGTCGTCGCCGTCCGCGCGGACCTGGTGCTCTACGAGGACGCCTACGCGGACCTGAGCCCGCCGGTCCTGGGCGGGGTCTCCAAGATCAACCTCCCCAGCGCCGGCAGCGGGGGCTACGAGGGCGGTCCGGGGGACGCGAATGTCACGCTCGACGAGGGCGAGACCCTCCGCGGACGCTTCGCGCCCTCGATCCTGGCCCAGCTGGGCTTCACGACCGAGGAGGCCGACGCGATCAAGGAGACGATCCACCGCGTGCGGGACATCAGCCAGCAGGCCGACGAGATCTCGGCGCGCTTCGCGCGCATGGCGGCGGTGCTCGAGCCCGAGTTCAGCAAGGGCGTGGACGACGGGCGCTCCACCATGGCCAACATCAGGGCCTTCAGCGAGAACCTGGGCCGGGGCGGGGCGTGGTCGGGGAGGGTTGACTCGATCCTGACCCGCGCCGACACGGCCTCGGGCAGGCTCGACACGGCCATCGGCGACGCCCAGGGCGCGATCAAGGATGCACGGGCGCTCATCGACGAGAACAAGCAGCGCGTGTCAACCATCCTCGAGCAGGTCGAGCGGACCACCCGCACCTTCAACGAGACCACCACGGGCCAGATCGACGAGCTGCTCAAGAAGGGCAGCCTGGCCTTGGGCTCGTACAAGGATGTGGCGGACAACACGAACGCGCTGATCGGCGCCAACACCCCCAAGATCAACGCGACGCTCGATTCGGTGCGGGACATCGGGGTCCAGGGCAAGCTGTTTGTCGAGGAGATCCGGGCCCAGCCCTGGCGCCTGCTGCAGAAGCCCAGCAAGGAAGACCTGGAGCGCGAGCCGATTTACGAGGCCGCCCGGGCCTACGCCGGGGCGGTGGCGGACCTGCGCGTGGCGTCCGAGGCCCTGGACGCGGCGGTGCGGGCCGCCGGGCAGAAGAGCACCCCGGCCAACGCGGCCGAGGTGGCGCGGATCGCGGGGGTGGTCCAGGAGGCCTACGCCCGCTACGACCGGGCCGAGCGGGGACTGCTCAAAAAACTCCGCGTGGGCGGCCAAGAATAAGCGCATGAGGCATGAGACGGCCAAGCCAGGGCGTGGGGGCGGTCCCCGGCGCGCGGTGCGGGCGCGCCTGTGCGGCGTGCTGGCCCTGCTGGCGGTGGGGGCGACGCTGCTGGCGGGGGCGCTGGTGGGCACGGGGAACACCGGGGGCGAGGTCGATCGCGCCTACGCCCGCTCGGTGTTGGCCATGACGGCGGCGGTGGGGCGGGCGATGGGCTCGGTGCTGGGCCAGGGCACGGACGCCGGGCTCTTCGGGTGGCGGGGTCTGCGGGTGTACGAGCCGGGGCTCAACGCGTGGCGCCCCCTCGATGCTGGCGCCGGAGCGCGCGGGCCCGGGGATCGGATCGTGCTGCTGGTGCACGGGCTCGACGAGCCGGGGGGGATCTGGGACCAGCTGGCGCCCGCGCTGGCCGGGGGCGGGCATACGGTGGTGCGCTTCGATTACGCCAACGACCAGTCGATCGCCGCCAGCGCCGACCAGCTGCAGGCGGCCCTGGAAGAGCTGCGAAGTCACGGGGTGGGACGCGTGGATCTGGTGTGCCACTCGATGGGCGGGCTGGTCGCCTGGGATGTGCTGACGCGCCCCCAGGGCGAGCACGCTCGTCCCGGGGCCGATCACCTGATCACGCTGGGGACCCCCTTCGGCGGCTCGCCCTGGGCGCGCCTGCGGGCGCTGGCCGAGGCGCGCGAGCAGGTGCAGCGCTGGGCCGAGTCCGACGACATGGACCCGGCGCGCCTGGCGGGGTTCATCCGCGACGGGGTGGGGCAGGCGGGCGTGGACCTGCTGCCGGGCTCGGCGTGCCTGCGGGCCCTCGCGGAGCGGTCGCCCCCGCCCGGGCTGGCCATCACCTGCGTGGTGGGACGCGCCACACCCGACCCGTCCCACGCGGCGCTGGCGCGGCTGGTCACCGAGCGGACGCTGGGCGACCTGCTGGGGCGCGACGATGCTCGGGTGATCCGAGACGAGCTGGAGCGCCTGGGCGATGAACTGGGCGACGGCGTGGTGCCGATCGCCTCGGCGACGCTGCCGGGCGTGGACGATGTGGTCTTCGTGCACGCCAACCATCGCGCGATGGTCCGCAACATCGAGCTTGGCGAGGCGATCCGAAGCATGAACGGGCTTCCCGCGGCGCCCACGCCCCCGGCGATCGAGATCGTGCTCGACCGTCTCCGGCGCCGGTAGCAGCCGCGATGCGCCACTGGCAAGACGCACCGCGGAGCACGCGGGGCACGCGGAGATGGAGGCGGAGAAAGAACATGAGCGGAGATGAAGATATGTCGCCGCCATGCGGGATCAGTCGCCATCACTTGCCGATCTCATCCGTCTCCCGCTTCATCTCGGACTTCTTTTCGGTGCGCCGCGTGGTGAGGGGTTCCGGGCAAGATGACCACGCCGCCCGGGTTTGGGAGCGGCGCCATTGTACTCCAACGCTCGTGCGTCAGTTCAAACCGCAGGCAGCGCACGCCGTAGTAGAGGTGGGTCTCGCCGGTCTCGACGAAGCCGGTTTTTTCGAGCACTCGGCGGGACGCGGCGTTCCGCGGGGAGGTCACCGCCACCAGCCGCTCGTGCCTGAATCTCTCGAACCCGCACGCCGCCGAGGCCCGGGCGATCTCCGTCGCGTAGCCCCTGCCCCAGTGGGCCCTTCCCAAGCGGTATCCCAGCTCGATCTCGGGGCCGTTGAAGCCGATGGGAACGAGCCCGCCCTGGCCGATGACGGTTTGCGTCTCGTTCTCGACGACGGTCCAGAAGGTCATGCCGTGCTCGGCGCAGAAGCGGATGGCGCGTTCGATGCGCTCCGTCACCTGCTCGCGGGTCCACGGCGTGCCGGTGGCGTCGATGTGCTTCACGGTCTCGGGATCGGACCAATGCACGCTCAGGGGCCCGATGTCGTCGAGCGTGGGGACGCGGAGGGTGAGGCGGGGGGTCTGGGCGATGGGGTCAGGCATGGTCGGGGATTGTTGTTCCGCATTCGGGGCAGGTGGGGGTGGGGAGGTCGGCGAGGGGGTAGCCGCAGGATGGGCGGCATCCTGGAATCCGACTCTGGCGAGAACGACACCAGAGGAGTAAACTGCATCCCACAAACAGAGCGGCAGGCCAGATTGAACGGAATGTGTATCGAATATATGTACCTCCTGATCCACCACCATTTGTGATATAAGCTGGGGTGGATAAGGATTGGAGCGATGCGGGGTTTGTGTGTGAACGCCATTCAAATTGGTGCTGTACGCCGGGCATCGGAGCACTAAATCCCATCTGCTGATAATCAGGGTATCGTTCGAAGATGATCCAACCGTTCCAAAGTATTAGTTCCGTATAGCTGCGGCTCGCCCCAGATCCCTTGGGCGGGACAAACTCGCGGCTCCACCTCGGCTCTGGCCAATAGGAGGCGACGCACAGCATCACCATCGCGATCGTGCATGCATACACCCCCCATCGCATCACCCTCCTCAATCTGCGGCCTCTGCGTTTCATCGGCTCACGCTTTCTTTGATCCGGGTGCCACTACTCGATCTATTGCCTACTGCCCCATTGCCTACTGCCTACTGCCCATTGCCTCATCTCCACCATACCGGATCCACTCCAGCCGCAGACCCTGCGGCGGCAGCGTCACGCCCGCGCGGCGGCGATCACCACTGGCGATGATGTCGGGGATGGTCTCGGGGTCGATCTTGCCGCGACCGACCTCCATCAGCGTCCCGGCGATGATGCGGACCATGTTGTACAGGAACCCGCTGCCGCGGACGCGTAAGACGAGCGTGTCGGGCTTGGGGGTTTCGACCGCGCAGGCGTAGATCGTGCGGACGGTGGTTTTTCGCCCGTGGGCGATCTGGGCGAAGGCGGCGAAGTCGTGCTCGCCCTCCATCAGGCCCGCCGCCCGGGCCATCTTCCGTGGATCGAGCGCATACCAGGTATGAAACACAAAGCGCCGGTCCCAGAGGGGGCGGGTGTCGCCGCTGACCATCGTGTAGCGGTATTCCTTCTCCACCGCGTCGCCGATGGGGTTGAAGTTGTCGGGGACGATCACCGCGTCGCGCACCAGCACATCACGCGGCAAGCGCCCGTTGAGCGCCCGCACGAGCGAGTCGCACCCACGCTCGGCGGGCCATCCCACGCCCTTGTCGGGTTCGGGCGTACTGAGAAAACTCGCCACCTGCCCGTTGGCATGGACGCCGCTGTCGGTGCGCGACGCGCCCATGACGGTCACCGGCTCACGCACCACCTCGCGCACGGCCTGTTCGAGGACATGCTGCACCGTCCTCAGCTGGATGCGGGCGGGTTCCTGGCCGGGCTTGGGCCTGGGGGCGTCGGGATCGGGCGGTTCCTGCTTCTGCCAGCCGTGGAAATCGGTCCCGTCGTAGGCGAGCGTGAGCTTATAACGCGGCATCGCGCGTCACCGGTCCTTCTTCGGCGGCTGCGTGGGAGCCTTGGCGTCGGGATCCATGGGCCGGCCGAGATCTTGTTCGGGGTCGGAGCGCTGGGTGCCGCTGATCGCGTTGAAGTCGCTGATCACCGTCGGCGGCGGGCCCTTTGGCCCTCCCCCGCCATGGCCGAACTTCTTGTACTCTTCGTTGGCCCACTGGTCGCCCACCTTCCACCAGATGAGCGTGACCACCCCGGTGATCAGTGCGATGACGATGGTGAGGACGACGAGGCCGGTCATGGACGGATGGTAGGAACGGGTGGCCCGATGCGACCAACGGGAGCCTCGGGTTCAGCGCGCGGGCATGTTCAACCCGCAAGCTCACTGCGTTCGCATCTGCCCGCCGGTCGGCGGGGCCAACCGGAGCCGTGGGTCAGAGTTCGACCAGCTCCATGTCCGATTCGATCGGGGCCAGAGCGCCCGCGGTGCGGACCTGGGCGGCGATGACGCCCAGCGTGTCGTACTGCTCGCCCATGCGTTGGCGCAGCACGGGCGCGTTGTAGAGCTCGCCGCGCGGCAGCAGCACCGAGTCGCTCGAGCCGGGGACCTGCCCGGGCTGCTCGTCGACGATCTGGACCCCGAAGCCCGGGACATGCTCGCGGAGTTTCCCGCCCGTGGCCAGCGTGAGCAGGTCCAGACCGATCTGGCCCTCGCTCTTGCTCTCGTGCTGGTTGGGGATCGCCTGGTCGAAGTGCTGGAGGATCCCGTCGGTGTTCTCGTAGGTCCCCGATTTCTCGGCGAAGGTCGAGCTGGGAAGCACGACGAACGCCCGGTCGCTCAGGACGCTGCGCGTCGTGTCGATGAGGATGAGACCGCCGCCGCCAACCGCATCGACCAGCCCGTCGGTCATCCAGGGGCTGGGGAAGTTGCCCGTCAGCACCACGGCCCCGAACCGGGAGGCGGAACGCACGAACGCGTCGTAATCCCCCGCGCCCCCCATCGCCCCGAGCACGCGACGCACCCCGCGGGCGTTGGGGACCTTCTCGGCCCGCTTGATGAAGGGACGCCCGGCCTGGGGGTTTGGGAACTCCTTGTCCTGGCCGTCGACCGGGACCGGCCCCAGGAACAGCTCCACCGACTCGTCGATCGCCCGCACGCCCCTGACCAGGGCGTAGGCCTCCTCGCAGGTGAGGGTGGGCGAGACGACCAGCGCCGTGCCCGCGCCGCTCGCCTTCGCCCCGCTGATCGCCTCGGTCGCCTGCCTGTACGCGCGGGTCCAGGTCGAATCGACCATCACCCCGTGCTCCTTGCGCGTCGGGGCCCGGAGCCGGTCGTCGGAGTGGACGAACTTCCAGCCGTAGCGGACCTCGTCGGTGATCCACCAGGTGTTGAGCTCCATGTTCACCCGCGGCTTGATGCGGTACAGCCGCCCCTGGTTGTGCTCGACCCAGATGTTGTCGCCGCTGCTGGTGAACGGGTCGATCCCGGCGGTGCGCTTGAGGAACCACACGCGCTGGGCGAAGAGGAAGTCCTTGTCCAGCAGCGCGCCCACGGGGCACAGGTCCACCACATTGCTCGCCAGCTCGTTGTTGATCGGCTCGCCGGGGAAGATGTCGATCGTGCACTTGTTGCCGCGTGAGTCGATCCTCAGTTCGCTGGTGGCGCTGACCTCCGCGGCGAAGCGCACGCAGCGGGTGCACAGGATGCACCGGTCGCTGTAGAGATAGATATGGTCGCCCACATTTTTCTTGGGAGACACCACCTTGGTGTCGGTGAAGCGCGAGTGCCCGCGCCCGTAGCGGTAGCTGAAGTCCTGGAGCGTGCACTCGCCGGCCTGGTCGCAGATCGGGCAGTCCAGCGGGTGGTTGAGCAGCAGGAACTCCATGACCGCCTTCTGGTTGGCGATCGCCTTCTCGCTCTGGATCGTGACCACCATCCCGTCGGCCGCCTCGGTGGTGCATGTGGGCAGCAGCTTGCCGCCCATCATCGGCTCGAGCCGGTTGTCGTTGCGGGGGTTGGGGGCCTCGAAAGTGCCCAGGCAGATGCGGCACTGGGCCGGGCGCGAGAGGCCCGGGTGGTAGCAGTACTGCGGGATCTCGATCCCGCTGCGGTTGGCCACCTCGATGACCATCTCACCCTTGGTGAACTCGCACTCGATCCCGTTGATGGTGACAGTCGGCATGGCGGAAGATGATCCCAGATCAGGCCTGGCAAGGGCGTGGACGGACGAATGCCGGGCGCCAACAGCCCCGGGGGCCCTCGCGGCGCGGCTCAATCAATGGTAGCGCCCCGCTCAGAATCCGTTGTCGCGGGCGACGAAAGTTCTCCCTCGTCGCCCGCCGTTTCGGGCCGGATCTCCGCGTCGCCTTCATCGCCCCGCCGGTCGGCTTGGGTATCACGGTGGCCCAGCAGCGGCTGGGCGATCTCCCAAAACTCGCCTCGGTCCGACAGCGAGGCCAGATCCGGGTCCGCCTTCCACCAGCCCCGGTCGCCCATCCCGCCTCGCCCGTACCCCAGTTCCACCGCCCGGCTCCACCACGCCAGCGCCGCATCCGTCTGGCCCGCCATCGCCCGGTAGCACGCCAGGTTGTACGCCGTCAACGCGGTCAGAACCTCCCCATTCTCCCCGCTCGCCCGTAATTCGAGCCCCTCGGCCAGCTCCGCGAAAAGACGCCGCCCCTCCTCGGCGTCTCCCACCCCGATACGGGCCCAGGCGCGGAGGTAGTCCAGCTCATGCTCGCGGTAGCGGTTGGGCCATGAGTCGAGCGACCCGAGCTCGGAGCGCAGCTTGGCGAACATCGCCAGCGCCGCCTGGTCGCGCCCAAGCTGCCGGTCCAGCAGCGCCCGGTAGAAGTACGCGCCGGGATCGTCGGGGAAGTGCCGCAGCAGCGTGTCCGCTTCGCGATCGGCGGCGGCCATCTGCCCCACGGCCATCGAGCGGCGGATCAGCCCGATCAGCCCGCGGCGCGAGGGCGTTCGCTCCAGCGCCGCCGCCCGGGGCGTCCGGGCCGGGTCCATGGGCTCGAGCGCCAGCACATACACAAACGAGCCCAGCGAGAGCGCGCCCGAGAACCACACGATGTGCCGCAGATGAAGGCCCATGGTCATCCTGTCCGTGCCCGGCCCCTCCCGGGTTGCACCCGCCGCCCCGATCCCCCGCGGACGCACAAACCGCCCCGCACGCATACCCTACCACATCATGTCCACCCCGCCCACACCCTCCAAGAACCAGCCCCAGCCCCGCAAGATCGCCCCGCCCAAGGGGACGCGGGATTTCTATCCCGAGGACCTGCTGGCCAGCCGCTACATCACCAACGCCTGGCGCGACGCCTCGATCCGCTGCGGCTTCGACGAGATCGCCGGCCCCACCTTCGAATCCACCGAGCTCTACAGCGTCAAATCCGGCGAGGGCATTCTGGGTGAGCTCTTTCAGGCCTTCTCGGGCAAGTCCGAGGGCGAGATCGAGGAGGTCCAACAGACCGGACGCGCCCCCTACGCCCTGCGCCCCGAGTTCACCCCCACGCTGGCCCGCATGTACGCGGCCCACGCCAAACAACTCCCCAAACCCTGCAAGTGGTTCACCGCCGGACCCTACTTCCGCGCGGAGCGGCCCCAGCGCGGACGCCTGCGCGAGTTCCTCCAGTGGAATGTTGATGCGATTGGGTTGCCGGGAGAAGATGCGACGCCCGAGACCAAGTTTCGCATGGACAGCGAGGTGATTGAGTGCGCCCTTCGGATGTTCGAGAGTCTTGGACTCGATTCTGAGAGTGTCGCCATTCACATGAATGACAGAAGCCTCGTCGAGAAAATACTAAACAGTACAGTAAAGGCTGGTGCTGATTTAGATCCAGTATATGCTGTGCTCGACAAGCGAAATAAGATAAGTCCTGATGCATTCGAAAGCCTTGCTAATGAGGTCGGCCTTGACCTCACTAACTTCGATCAGAAAATCAATCAGATCGAGAACACAACGAACTTACTCTTTCAAGGCATCGCTCAGGGAGGAGGAAAGAGCACACAAGATATCCTCGAATCAATCCATAGTAATCCCACTTATCCCAATGCTCAGATGGTTCGACTTCTGCGTAGGCTTGGGTTTGCCGACTGGGCCCGATATGACGCATCAGTCGTCCGCGGCCTCGCCTACTACACCGGCACCGTCTTCGAGGCCATCGCCGACGGCGAGCGCGCCGTCGCCGGCGGCGGGCGATACGACAACCTCATCGAACTCTTCGGCGGCCCCCCCACCCCCGCCTGCGGCTTCGGCATGGGCGATGTCGTCTTGGGCAACCTGCTGGTCGACAAGGGGCTCATGCCCACGGGCGCGGAACTGATGGAGGCCGTGGGGCGCCCCCAGGCCTCGATCCGCCCCGATGCCTTCGTGGTGCCCAACGGCGACGAAGACAACGAGGCGCTCGTGCACACCCTGACGGCCAACCTCCGGCGCGGGATCGAGAACGAGGCGTGGCTGGCCCGCGACGACCGCAAGCCGTGGCAGGACGACCGCTACCGCGTCGCCCCGCTGCACGCGCGGACCAGCTACAAGTCCACGCGGAATCTCAAAAAGCTCCGCGCCGACGCCGAGAAACAGCACGCGCGATATTTCGTCGAGATCCACGCACCCGACAAAGTCGAACTGACCGACATGGACCGGCGCGAATCACTCACCAGCGACACCCTCGGCTCGTTCAGCGTAGACCCCGCAGCGCCCAACTATGTGGGTGCGGCGATCACGGCGCGGATATAAATAAGATCTTGGGTGCCCTGCCTACGCGCAGCTTAGGCAGGTTTGAACCCCACACGACTTCCATCATGCCTAAACCCCTCCTTCGTCTGGGTGTGGGCATGGCACCCCGCCGGGCCCAACTATGTGGGTGGGGCGATTGACAAAGCCCCCTGACTCCCATCTGGGCGCCACGACTCGCCTTCTTCGTCGCAGTCGTGTTCTTGTGAGGTTCTCAAGACACTACTGCGCGGCAAGCCGCGAGTAGTGGCACCCGGGGGCAGGGGAAGGCGCCGCTCATCGCGCCATCAGCACGGTCCCCACGCCCACGGCCAGGTGCACCAGGAACACGCCGGCGAAGAGCGACCAGGCGATCCGCCACTGCCGCCGGCGCGCCATCCGTAGCCAGCCGCTCTTGCGCGCCACCAGCACCCAGAGCATCCCCACGCACGCGAGCGTCAGCGTCACCAGCGAGGTCATGAGGAACAGCGCCGTCGCGTCCTCCCCGCCGGTCAAGATCGAGCTGACGATCATCATCGCGCCCGCGAGCATGTCGAAGCTCAGGGGCATCGCGAAGGCCAGCAGCGCCAGCAGCCACGCGCCCAGGTGCGCGTTGCTCGACGCCACACCCAGCTCGATGGGGGCGTCGCACTCGGGGCACACCGTCAGCGCGACCCCGCGCAGGTTGTAGCCGCAGACCGGGCACGGCGCGTCGTGGCACGCGAGAAACTCCCGCAAAAGCTGCGACGAAGGTTCCCTGGGAAGGCGTTGCTCGGTGTCCATGACGGTGTTGTACCCGCTGAGCGCCCCGGGGGTTCACCATCCCCGGCGTCTTCGCGCGGGCGCCCGGGGGATGGGGCCCCATTGCCCATTGCCTGCTCCCCATGGCCTCTCCCCCTCACCAGATCCAGCGCATGCGCCCGATGTCGGGCGTCAGCAGCGGCCCGTCGTCGAGGGGGGCGGGGAAGTACACCACGAAGGCCTTGCCCACGATCAGGTCGCGGTTGACCATGCCCGGGTGGTCGTCGATCTCCTGGCGCACCCACCGGTTGATCTCGTTGTCGAACCACAGGCGCGAGTCGGCCGAGTTGGCCGAGTTGTCCCCGCACATGAAGTACTCCTCGTCGTTCATGGTGGGGAAGTTGTTGGGATGCCCGCCGCGCGTCACGCGGAACTGGTTGACCTGGTAGTAGATGTCGCGTTGCACGCGCACATTGGTGAGCGTGAAGCCCCCGCCGGAGAACGCCCAGCGGAGCGTGGGCTGCTTGTAGATGCTCTGATCGGCGAAGACGCCCGGCGTGTGGTCCCCGTCGCCGGCGCGCGGGTCGTTTTCGAGCTCCTCCCAGGAGCGCCCCGTCGCCGCCGACGCCCGCTGCGCGGGCGTCATCTCGTAGGCGCCCTTCTCCGCCCCGCCGCAGACGAGATTTCCGTCCACGAAGAGCCACAGCGCCTGGTCGGCATGCCAGAACTCGACCCGATGCGTCCGCACCCCGATCGCGAAGGCGCCCGAGTCGAGCGTCGTCCACGGCGCGCCCTCGTCGCCGGTCTCGTCGCCGGTCTGGTCGCGCATCTCCACGCTGGCGGTCCCGGTCGCGGTATCGACGACGGCGCGCAGCTCCATGCCGCGCGTCCCCAGGACGGGCGAGACCCGCACCGGCGCGTCGCCGGGCTCGATATCGAGCGACACCGCCAGGTCCGAATCCGGGAAGGGGGGCCTGAACCGGTTCACCCGCGCCCGGGCGTCGGGGGCGGCGAACAGGTCGAAGCCCTTGTAGGTCTGGTTGTAGGCGTTGATGTCGGTCAGCGGGTGGCGGCCATTCCATACCAGCGTCGTGTCGCCCCCGCCCTCGTAGCGGTACACCCCGCCGGCGTCGATCCCCGACCAGCCCCCCGTGCCCGCGTCGAACGGGGCGCGGTACATCATCTCGTCGGTCGGCGCGTAGCGTGAGTCGAACACATCCTGGAACATTTCCCGCTGCACGCGCTCGCCCTTGCGCGCCACCCGCCAGTCGCCCTCGGTCCACGATTCCCACCCCGCCAGGGCCGTTTTCCCCTCCACGAACGGGCGGTGGAAGACATCGCCGTCCACGAACGCCAGCTGCTCGCCCGGGAGCCCCACCAGGCGCTTGATGTAGTTCTCGTGCGTCCCGGGGTTCTTGAAGACCACCACATCCCAGCGCTTTGGCTGCTCGAGCAGGGGCAGGTATTTGAGCACGAACACCCGGTCGCCGGCCGCCAGACGCCGGTTGGTGTCGGTCAGCGTCAGCCCCGTCATCGGGTCCTGGACCTCGATATCGACCTGATTGCGCACCGGGACCTCGCCGTTGCGGTCGGCGTAGGTCCACGGGCCCACGGCCCAGTCGTACCCGCTGGCGGGGCTGGTCATCCGCAGGTGCTTGCCCAGGAGGGTGGGGGCCATCGAGCCGGTGGGGATCTGGAACCCCTCGATCACGAACCCCCGGAACAGGAACGCGAGCATGAACGCGATGAGCAGACTGGTGAGGGTCTCCTTGATCCCCACCGCGTTGCCCGCCGCGCCCTTGGTCCCCGCCGATGCCGCCCGCTGCTGTGTCGCCATGCCTGCTCCTGCTCGCCGCTGCGCCCCGCGCCGGGACGCTCACCCATCGGGTCAATCGCCGCCACGATCCGTGGCGCCGCCCCCACCCCCACCCCCGCTGCGCCGCCGACGCCGACGGCGCTTCTTCTTCGCGCCCGAGCCGCTCGCCGATCCGAGCGCGCCTGGCGCTGCGGGGGGCGGGGCGGAGGAGCGCTCGCCGTCGCCCTGGTCGCTGGGCTTGTCGGTCGCGGTGCGGGTGGTGTTGGTGTCCGAGGGCGACTTGTGGGGCGCGTGCCCGGCGCCATCCTCACGCCGCGGGCGGCGTTTGCGCCGGCGCTTCTTGGGTGGCTGGTCCACGCCCCCGTCGCCGGAAATCTCCGGCGTTTGGGTCGCGGGGGAAAACGCATCCGCCCGGGGGCCGGTTCGCTCGCGGCGCGGGCGGTCCGACGGCCCATCGGTCGGCTTGCTCCTGGCCCTCTTTGGCGCGGGGGTGGTGGCCGGCTTTGTCGGCTTGCTGGTCGTCTTGGCCGCCGTCCCGACCGCCGTCTTGGCCGCGGGGGAGCGCGCGCCCGGCTCGGGGGGCGTTCTGGACTCGGGCTCGGTCAGGTTCTCGATAGGGTAGGCCCCCTCGGTCCCGTCGTCGAGGCGCACCAGCGCCAGCTGCGTCAGGATCTGCGTGCTCTCCACCGTGCCGTCGCCGTCGGGCGTGCCCACGCGCGACTTGCGGTGCGGCAGGTTCCGGCGGAGTTGCTCGTAGGTCTCGTCCTCGTAGCGGAGGCAGCACATCAGCCGCCCGCAGCGTCCGCTGATCTTCAGCGGGTCGAGCGTGGCCTTCTGCACCTTGGCGCTCTTCATGCTCACCGGCTTGAGCACCTTGAGGAAGTTCTTGCAGCAGCAGTACTGCCCGCAGCGTTCGTAGTCGGCCGTGATCCGCGCCTCGTCGCGCGCGCCGATCTGGCGCAGCTCCACCTTGGCGCCGACCTCGCGCTGCAGGTCGTGCACCAGGTCGCGGAAGTCCACCCGGTCGTCGGCGCTGAAGTAGACCACCACCCGCTCGCCGCCCAGCAGCGGCTCGGCCTCGATGATCTTCATGGGCAGGGCCGACGCCTCCACCAGGCGCCGGGCCGTCAGGCGCAGCTCGTTCTTGCGCTGCTCGATCCGCTCCTGCTCGCTCAGGTCCTCGGCGGTGGCGATCCGCAGCACCCGCCCGCGGTCGTAGAAGGGGTACTGACGCCCGCCGCTGTTCTCGATGTACTCGAGCATCTGCTTGCGGCTCACGCTCTTGGAGCAGCCCGAGTTGGCGCAGGTGCTCGTGAGCATCTCGCCCAGCTCGGTCCCGCGATGCGTGCGCACCACCAGTTTGGACCCGCACCCCGGCTTGGCCTCCCCTGAATAAGGGAACTCGCCGACCATCTTGAGATACCCGAAGCGCACGACGATGCTGCTGGGCGCGTTGAGGCGCTGGTAGGCCTCGCGGTCGGCCTGCTCCTTGAGGTGTTCCTTGAGGTCGGCCTCGAACTGTGGAAGCGGATGGATGGGCAAAGCGGGGCTCAGACGCGGGGAATGCCCGCGGTGGGTGGAACATCGTGTCGTGGTCCGGGCGGAATCCCCGGGCGCCGATACTTTAGGGGCGACCCAACGCCCGGGTTCGCGCGCGCTCGAAGAGCGCGCCCAGATCCTCGCGATCGAGCAGCTGCACCCGGTTGTTGTTCATTGTGCGGTAGATCATCAGCGACTCCTGGCGCGAATCGACCACGGCCAGGATCTCGTCATTGCCCCCGTCGGTCGTGGCCATCGAGTACGACCCGCTGCTGATCGCCATCGCCGCACCGGCGGAGCGGTCCAGCAGCCCGGCCCCCTGCACGACGATCAGAGCCGCCAGCACGCCGGCGCTGACCCACAGCCAGCCGGACCGCGGGACGGGGGTGGGCTGGGTCTCGGTCGTGGGCGTGGCGTGCAAATCGTGTGCCATGGTCGTGCTCCTGCCTGCGGCGTTCAACGGTCGGGGTCGCTGCTGGAATCGCGGACGAGGTCTCGATAGCCCACGCCCTCGAGACTCTTGAGGCTGTCGTTCCAGCGCAGGGCCAGCAGCTCGCGGTTGGCCGAGTCCAGGATATAGATCGTGCTGGCCGTGTCCCCCAGCGTCGTCCCGCCCACCAGCGCGTACTCGCCGCGGACGCGCACATGCTCGTAGCCGGCGCCCGTCAGCCCGCTCTGGGCCCCGGCCCGCGGCGACAGGGTCACCCCCGCCAGCGCGGCCAGCAGCACCGCGTTGAGCGCCACCAGCCCGCGTGGGAACCGTCTCGCCCGCCCGCTGGTCCTTGTGGATGCTGATCCGCGCATGAGGAACTCCCGTCATGGCCCGGCGGTGGACCGCCCCGGGCGTGCATCGTGTGCCGTTCTCCGCCCCCGACACAAACCTATACCCGCCGCGAGGGCGAGCGGTTCTGGGCGCGTACTCAGTCCTGGTGGCCGCGTTTGGACCGGAGGGTGGCCGCGAAGACCACGCCCGCCAGCAGCAGCACGGCCACGAAGATCACCAGGTATTTGGGCCCGCTGGGCGGATCGGTGGTGCGTGGGGGACGCAGCGGCTCGTTCTGGGCCATCGCCGGGCTGGCCAGCAGCGCCACCAGCCCTGACATCAGCCCCGACATCAGCAGCGTTCCCCCCCTCTCGTGCAGCGAGCGGGCGCCCGCGTCCAAACGAGCGCACAGACTGAACGGCGCGGCAGGCAACGAACGGGCGGGAGAATCCATCTTCATGCACCCACGCTACAACCCCGGCCCCCCCCGGTCAAGCCCCCAGCGCCTCTCCCCGCCCCGATCCGGCCCGATCCGAGGCCCGATCCAAGATCCGATGCGGCACCCGATCCGGCATCCAGCGGCGCCTCACACGAATCGTTCGCACATCGGCTCGCGGACAAACCCCGCTCCCAAACCCGGGGCCGAGGCGCCGCTCGCCGCGACTCCCGCGCCCAGAGCCATATCGACGCCCGTTTTGAGCCCGGGGACGCTGAAGGGCCCGCTCAGACGAGCAAAGTTCTCGCCCGACAGGTTCATCGTCCGCCACTTGGGGCTGCGCACCCGCATCGCACCCACATAGGCATCGAGCCCGATGGCCCGCAGGGTGTACCAGCGTCCGCGATGGGCGATCGTCTCGACGAAGAGCCCGTCGGGCGGGACATCCTCGCACCAGTACATAAACACGAAGACCGGCTCGAACTCGGGGCCGAAGAGCTCGCGCCAGCGGCTGAGCGCCTCGATGTCGTCGAGCGTGACCCATGATTCCATCCGCGGCTTGGCCGGGGAGCCGTCCTTGAGCCGGATCGCCGCCAGCCGCCGCCCTTTGACCTCCACCAGCAGGTTGCTCCCGCGCCCGTAGACCACGAAATCGAAGCTCTTGAGCGAGCGGGGCTGCTCGTCGCCGGCGCGGGCGCTGAGCACCCCCTGCTCGGGAAGCAGCGACTTCTTCGCCTCATCAACCGAGATATACGGGATCCGCGCGTCTCGCAGGTAGCGCTCGAAGGCGTGCTCGTAATGGTGGCGCCGCTGGGCCATCGGGCCATCCTAGCGGATCCCGCCCCTCTTGCATACCCGGGGCCCGCTGGCCAGGACCTAGCGAGCACCGATTCGCGCTTGGAGTGGGGCGGAGGAGGCGGAGGGGATGATGAGGCGGCGTCAACACGAAGCCGGTGGACACGCTTTGAATCACTTCGATGTACCGGCTCCCGTTTTCCTCCCGCCATTGCTGCGTGGCCCGGTGGCGGCTCTTCGTTTCAATCTCGCTCCCGCCCCTACACTGCTCCCCATGCCCCTGCGCATCCTGCACATCTCCACGCGCCTGATTCAGGGCGGTTCCCAGGAGAACACCGTGCTCTCGTGCGAGGGGCAGGCCGCGCTGGGGCACGAGGTGCATCTGGCCTATGGGCCGATCTTCGGGCCCGAGGGGTCGTACTTTGATCGCGCCAGCGCTTATCGCGGGGCGCATGGCGAGCGGATCACCATGCACGAGATCCCCAACATGGTCCGCCAGATCGCACCGCTGACCGACTTCAGGGGCATGCGCGAGCTTCGCCGCCTCATCGAGCGGATCAGGCCCGACATTGTCCATACGCATTCTTCGAAGGCGGGCGTCATCGGTCGTTCGGCGGCCTGGGGCGTGTTCAAACGCAGCGACGACCACCGCCCCGCGATCGTCCACACGGTCCACGGGCCGCCCTTCCACACGCATCTGCCCGCCTGGAAGAACGCGATCTATATCGGCGCCGAGAAGCACGCCGCCCGTCGCTGCCATCTGATCGTGTCGGTCGCCGACGCGATGACGCGGCAGTTCCTGGAGGCGGGGATCGGCACGCCCGAGCGCTTCGTGACCGTGCGGTCGGGCATGGAGACTGAGCACTTCCTCAAGCCCGTCGAGGGCGAGGCGCGCGAGGCGATGCGAGGCGAGCTGGGATTCAATGAGAACGACTTCGTGATCGGGACCGTGGCGCGACTGGCCGAGCACAAGGGCCACGACGACATCCTCGATGGGCTGGGCGATGAGCTCAGGAAGCATCCGAACTGGAAGCTGCTCTGGGTGGGCGACGGGTGGTGGAGCGATCGCCTGCTCGGGCGCGTCGCGGAGATGGGCTTGTCGGGGCGGGTCTTGGCCACCGGCCTGGTGCCGCAGCGGCGCGTGGGGGCGATGATCCGCGCGATGGATGTGCTGCTCCATCCCAGCTATCGCGAGGGGCTTCCCCGCACCGTTCCCCAGGCGCTGCTCTGCGGCGTGCCCGTCGTGGCCAGCGACACCGACGGCACCCCCGAGGCCTGCCTCGATCCTGCTTTCAACCCCGCCATCGATCCCGAGCACGCCACCGGCCGGCTCTTCCCCGTCGGCGACACGGAAGCCCTCCGCAACACCGTCGTCTGGATGCACGATCACCCGGTCGAGCGTCTCCAGATGGCCATGCACGGCGGCGCCATGTGCGCCGAGATGTTCTCGGCGGGGACGATGGTCAAGGGGCTCGAAGCGGTCTATTCCCGCGCGCTCGAACTGGCCAACACGGGCTTGGTGGCCCGGTGATGGAGTCCACCTGTGCCTCCCCGCGCCCCCGCGGGGAGGCGCCGAGTCCCTGAGGCGGAGGGGTCTTCTCTCTGCCCCAAGACCCCTCCGTCCCGCCAAAGACGGCGTGACATTTTCCCCCGGGGGCGCGGGGAGGATAAACCCGGGCGCCACTACTCGAGGCCTTGCCGCGCAGTAGTGCCTTTCGTCGTTCCAAGAGCACTACTGCGCCGAAGACGGCGAGTAATGGCGCCCGCCCGCCCCAGAGCACTTCAAAGAACGAAAACGCCCCCGGCGCTACCGGGGGCGTTCTCATTGGTCATGCAACGAGTGAACCGGGTCGTTTCAACCGGTCCGGGTTGCCGGTCATCGTCAGCGACGAGACCGATTCCTGACCCACCACCGCCAATAGACCACAGGTTTGGCGGCGTGCAAACCGATTTGGGGTTATTTCCGGACCCGAACAGGACGCTTATGCTTCTTCCAGCGTGTAATCCTCCGCCTGGGCGTCACTTACACGTCCCTGGAGAGCCGCCACGATGCGATCAATATGCACATGGCTGGTCTCGATGAAGACCTTGGTGCGCCTTTGCGAGCCGGCGGCCGCCGTCCCCGCGACATAGACGCCGGGGACATTGGTCTCCATGGTCTTGAGATCATGGCGGGGCTTGCGTTCCTCGCCGATGAGCTCGACCCCGAGCTGGTCGAAGAGGGTGGGGTCCTGCTCGTAGCCGGTGAGCAGGAGCACGAAGTCCGCCGCGACCGCGTGGGCCTGGCCCGGGGTGGTGAGCCGGGCGTGCAGGGGTGTGATCTCTTCGAGATTCGAGTGGGGCAGGAAGGCGATCTTGTCTTTCTTGATGAGGTACTCGATCTCGGGGTAGAGCCAGTACTTGATCCGTTCCTTGTCGAACCACGCCCCGCGGTAGCTCATGGTGACCCGCGCCCCGGCGCGGAACAGGCGGATCGCGGCCTCGACGGCCGAGTTTCTGGCGCCCACGATCAGCACCCGCTGGTTGGCGTAGCGGTGCACCTCGCGAAGGTAATGGCTCACATGGAGCAGGTCCTCGCCGGTTATCCCCAGCATCCTCGGGCGGTGCATGTCCCCGATCGCCAGCACGATGCGCCTGGCGTTGACGCCCATCTCGGGCGTCGTCTCGTAGATGACGCGACCGGTCTCCCGCGGTCCGCCTACGCCGTGGTACGAGCGGGCGCATCGCAGCGTGAAAGACCCGCTGTGACGCTCGATCCGGACCACGCGCGTGTAGGTCTCGATGTCCAATCCGAATGTGCCCACGACGGTGCGCAGGTAATTGAGGTAGTGTTCCCGGTTGGCCTTCTCCTGGTCGGCGACAACCAGCGGCACCCCCGCGATGGCGATGCGCTCGGGCGAGGAGAAGTAGCGGGTCCCAGGCGCCCACCACTGCATGGTGGCCCCGATCTGCCCGGCTTCGAGGTGCAGGTAGTCCATCCCCGCGCGCTTGAGCGCGGCGGCCAGCTCGATCCCGATGGGCCCGGCGCCGATGATGACGGTGTCGGTCTCACGCATGAAGAAGCCTAGCCGGATGGCCCGATGCGAACGCGATGAACGGTGTGGGCGGGCGTCATGGCGGCGCGCAGCGCCCGCGGGATCCGATGTCATCCGAACTTCCATCATGCCCGACCCGGCTGCGCCGGGACCCGGCATGCCACCTACAACGGAAACCCACCTTATGAACTCCCCTTGGACATCACCGACCGCAGCCGGTCGAGCGACATTCCCGCCTTGAGCGGGGGCAGCCCCCGCGACACATCCCACGCGCGCGTGTCGCGCATGGTGTCTTCGAGGGGACGCAGGGTCAGCCCCGCCTTCAATGCTTTGGCGTAGTCCACACGATACATCGATTGCGCGTCCGCGCCCAGCCAGGTCGGGATGTCCTCCCACGCCTTGATGTCGTTGCGCTCGAACCACGCGGGCGCGGCGGTGAGCGGCTTGGCCTTCCCGCCCAGCGCGGCGTTGGTCCGCTCCACGAACGAATGGAACGAGAGGCCCGGCTCCGGGCCCGCGGCGTTGAAGACCCCACGAGCTTCTCGTCGAGGCATCGGAGGAAGAAGGCCGCCAGATCCCGCGCGTCGATGAACTGCGCCAGGCCCGCGTCCCCCTCGGGCAGCACGATCGCATCCAGCTGCGTCAGCGCCCGCGTCCACCAGGTCACCCGGTCTGTCGGATCGTGCGGCCCGGCGATCACGCCGGGGCGAACGATCGTGGCGCGATCGCCCAAGGCCTCCCGCACGGCCCGCTCGCAGAGCACCTTGAGCCCGCCGTAGGTTTCGCCCGTGACCACCTCGACCGCCGGATCATCGAGCTTCACGAGGCGCTCGATGTCCCAGCCCTCGCTGGGGCGCGCCTGGGCGCTGCGTGGGTAGACCGAGATCGTGGACACGAACAGGTATTGGTCGGCGTGCTCGGCCAGCAGCTCGCACGAGGCCCGCACGACCCGGGGCGTGTAGCCGCACATGTCGACGACCGCGTCGAAGCGTTCCCCGGCGTCGAGCAGCTTCTTGATCTCGTCCAGCCCGCCGCCCTTGCGCGGATCGCGGTCGCCTCGCAGGCGGCGGATGGGCGGCGGCAGCTCGTCGGTTTCGGATCGGTGCAGGATGGTGACGGCGTGACCGGCGTCGGCGGCCTGCTCGACGAACGCGCGGCCGCTGAACTGGGTGCCACCGAGGACGAGGATGTTCATGGGTGATGGTATGGTGCCCACCTCACTGGTCCACCCGTCGCCACCTTCGGGCTCCAGCGAACACGCATTTGCCCGAGATTTTGCCATGAGCGACAGCCCTGATACCTTTTTGTCTGGTACCCTTGAAGAGCCATGACGACGCTTGCGACATCGCCGAACAAGAAGCAAACCGGCGCATACTACACCGACACCGGGGTGGCGGGCTTTCTCGCCGAGTGGGCGATTCGCAACTCCACAGATCGGGTCGTGGATCCCAGCTTCGGGGGCGGCGTGTTTCTCGATGCCGCGCAGAAATGCATCCACGCTCTTGGTGGAGATCCGGCGGCGAGTATCTACGGCATTGAGTCTGACCAGGCCACATTCGAAGACACGCTCGTGCGTCTGGGGGGAGCGGTCGCTGGCGAGAATCTGTGGCTCTCGGATTTCTTTAAGATCGAGCCGCAAGGCTTTGACGCGGTCATTGGCAACCCTCCCTTTGTTCGCTACCAGACATTCAACGGGGCGAGCCGCGAACTCTCGCTGCGGCGTGCCCATGAGCAGGGCGTGCGATTGCCCCGTCTGGCCAGTTCCTGGGCGCCCTTTGTCGTTCACAGCGTTGCGATGCTCCGCCCCGGCGGACGCCTTGCGATGGTGCTGCCCATGGAGATGTGGCACGCTTCATACGCGTTGCCGGTCGTGAACTATCTGAAAAACAAGTTTGATTCGCTGCAGCTCATCACCTTCCGCAAACGCCTCTTCAAGGAACTATCCCAGGATACGGTGCTTCTGCTTGCCGATGGTTGCGGGAGCGGTCCGGCCAAGCTGCGCTGGCGCGATCTGCACTCACCCGAGGAACTGGGCGCGTTGGGCAAGGGGCAGCGGATCATGGCTGCCCGGACTGTTGATATGAGCGGGCTCGCGGATGGCTCCCGCAGGTTGATCGAAGAGTTTGTGCCGCCCCGCGCTCTCCAGCTCTATCAAGAACTGCTTTCGCACCCGCGGGTGCGCGCGCTCGGCGGGGAGGCCCGGGTGGGCATCGGCTATGTCAGCGGGAATAACAGGTATTTCCATATTTCTGCGACAGAAGCAGCTGAGACACAGATCCCCTCCCGCTTTCTGCTCCCCGCGGTCTGCAAGGGGCGGGCATTTTCCGGGTTGTGGTTCGGTCTCGCGGACTGGAAGGGGGCCGAGAAAGCGGGGGATGCGGCGTACCTCCTCCATATTCCGCCGTCGGAAAAGCTTTCGCAGCTGCCGGCGTCCGTCCGGGAGTATCTGCAAGAGGGCGAGCGGCTGGGTGTGCATCTGGCATACAAGTGCAGGGTTCGCACCCCGTGGCACAGCGTGCCCCATGTCTACAAGCCGGACGCGTTTCTCACCTATATGAGCGGACGATACCCCGCTCTGGTCATCAACGGCGGCGACTTCGTCGCGCCCAACAACCTGCACACGATCCGGCTGCTCCATGACTCGACCGTGAGTCCTCACGCTCTCGCCCTTGGCTGGCGATCTTCCCTGACGCGGCTGAGCGTGGAGTTGCAGGGACACTCGATGGGAGGGGGCATGCTGAAGCTCGAGCCGCGCGAAGCGTCGCGCGTCGCCGTGCCTGTGACGCGGAGTCTCGTCGATGCCGATTTCTTCGGGCTGGATGCACGGGCAAAGACGCAGAGCCACAGAGAGCTGACAGAAGTGATCGATTCGATGCTGCTGGCGGAGCTTGGCCTGACGCGGAAGGACTGTCTGCTCTTACGCGAAGCCGCGGAGGAACTCATGCAGCGACGATACGCTGGGGGGCGCCGCTGATGGGGATACTCGATGCGGTGATCGCGGCCGGTCAATACCCGCGTCCGGACGCGCCTCAGGCCGAGAAAAAGCGCTACGCGGAGAGACTCTCCCATGCGCTCGCGCCCGTACTCGCGGCGTCGCTTCGGGCGCTCGGTCTACCCGATGTCAAGCCCCATCATGGCCAGCCGGGCGAGAAAGCTTTTCAGGGAGGACTGGGACCCAAGCGAGTTGATGTTTCCTACTCCGACGAACAACACGGCCTCCTGCTCGCGGTGAGCATCAAGTCGATCACGGCGCCGCCGTTCGGCAAGAATCTGAAGAACCGATTTGGCGATCTCTGCACCGAGGCGATCACGCTGCACATGCGATTTCCTTACAGCGTTGTATGCTGTCTCTTCGCTTTTCCGCACGAGGCGGATCTCGATATGACCGCGGGGAGGCCGGTCAGCACATTCCAGAGGGCCATGAAACTTATGTCAACGCTCTCGGGGCGAGATCAGTACACCGGCCCCGGCGAGAAGTTCGAGCGCGTCACGATGATGCTCTTCAAACCCGTGACCGAGGGCCTTGAAACGCCTTGGGTCAGGTTGTTCGATGCGGAGACGGGTTCTGAAATCTCCGAAGATCAATACTTGAGGAGCCTCATCTCCGTCTTCAACGACCGGAATCCGCACATGCAAGTTGACCTCGAAGAGCCCCTTGCCTGACCATCGCCGGAACGCTCATGGATGGGGCAGCAAACGCCGCCGTGACCGCTCGCTTACTCCACCAGATGCTTCTCGATCCAGCTCGCAAGCACCACCGCCTCGTTGTGCTCCTCGTCCTTCGCGCCATAGAGCAGGGTCACCTTGCCCTTCTTCGCCTGGGCGCGAAGCTGGGCGACCGCGTCGGGGTTCTTGCGCAGCTCCGCGTGGTAGCGCTTCTTGAACTCGGCCCATTTTTCCGGGTCGTGCCCGAACCACTTGCGCAGCTCGGTGCTGGGGGCGATCTCCTTGAGCCAGAGATCGACGGCGGCCTTCTCCTTGGTCAGTCCCCGCGGCCAGAGCCGATCGACGAGGATCCGTCGCCCGTCGCCCTTCTCGGGCTGGTCGTAGACGCGTTTGATGCTGATCTTCATCGCGGGGTCCCCGTTTTCTCGCCCTCCCGGTGTGCAAACACCCCGCGGCGCCCCGCTTTGTTCGCATCGGTCGCTAGAATAGTGTGCTTTCTGGCGTCATGGGCGGATCCGAGCCCGGCGCGCCCACGCTCACACGACCCGGAGCCGCCCATGCCCCGCACCCAATGGGAAGACACACTCACCCGCCACTACCTGCTCAGGCGCATCCCCACCGCCCCATTCGGGCACGAGCGCGACCGCCACATCGTCGGCTACGACGAGTATGTCCGGACCGGCGGCTACGAGGGGCTCCGCAAGGCCCTGGCCATGAAGCCGACGGAAGTAACCGCCCAGGTCAAGGACTCCATGCTGCGCGGACGCGGGGGCGCGGGGTTCCCGACGGGACTCAAGTGGACCTTCCTGCCCGAACCCGACGGCGGGTCGAGGTACCTGGCGGTGAACGCCGACGAATCCGAGCCGGGCACCTTCAAGGACCGGCTGCTGATGGACTTCGATCCCCACGGGCTGCTCGAGGGCATCGCCATCTGCATGTACGCCTGCCGCCTGAACAAGGCGTACATCTTCATCCGCGGCGAGTACCATCACCAGGCTCGGGTGCTTGAGCACGCGCTCAAGGAGGCCTACGAGAACGGTATCTTCGGCGACAAGGGGCTGATGAACCGGTCCGGAAACGGGTCGGGCGACGCGTTCGTCGCCGACTGCTATGTCCACCGCGGCGCCGGGGCGTACATCTGCGGCGAGGAGACCGCGCTGCTCGAAGGGATCGAGGGCAAACGCGGCTGGCCGCGCATCAAACCGCCGTTCCCGGCGCTCAAAGGGCTCTTCAATCGTCCCACCATCATCAACAATGTCGAGACGCTCCAGCACCTGCCCTTCATCATGAGCGACGGGGCCGACGCGTTCAAGGCCCAGGGCGTCGAGAGCACCATCGGCGGGCCGCCCAGCTTCGGGACCAAGCTCATGGGCGTCTCGGGCCATGTCGAGAGGCCCGGGTGCTACGAGATGGAGCTGGGCATCCCGCTGCGGACGCTCGTGGAGAAGTACTGCGGCGGCATCCGGGGCGGCAAGAAGTTCAAGGGCGCCATCCCCGGGGGCGTCTCAATGGGCATCCTGGGGACCGATCAGTACGACGCGGAGCTGGATTTCGACATCGGCAAGAAGTACGGCGTGCTGGGGCTGGGCACCGCCGGGCCGACGGTCTTCGACGAGGACACCGACATGGTCTCGGTGGCGCGAAACATCGCCCGCTTCTTCAAGCACGAGTCCTGCGGCCAGTGCACCCCCTGCCGCGAGGGCTCGGGGTGGCTGTACCAGATCATGACGCGCGTCGAGGCCGGTGACGCCAAGACCAAGGACCTGGACCTGGCCATGGAGATCGCCAACTCGATGGGCTCGATGCCCGGGACCACGATCTGCGGCCTGGCCGACGGCAACGCCTGGGCGGCGCGGACGATCATGGAGAAGTTCCATGAGGAGTTCGAGGCGCGCGTGGCGCGGACCTTCGTGCCGGTGACGGTGAACATGGCCGAGTTGGCGAGGGCATAACTTTATGGCGGTTCCGGATTATCAGACGCTCAAGTGTGACCCGCAATGTGGCTCTCTCAAAGTTGGATTTAGATTATTTTGAAGTTGACTGAATCTAATTCCAAGATCTTATTTTCAGAATTTCTCAGACGGTGCGAGCCGTGACTTATAAGCTTTAGAAGCAACAAGCAGGGCCGACCCTTTCGGAATGGGCTCTGCTCGGAATCGGGATGCGTGAACGCGGGGACGGGGGTCAGTCGTCGTCGCCCGCGGGCTTGTCGCGGGCGGGTTTGTCCTGGTTCTTGTTCTGGTCCTTGTCGTGCGGCTGGGCGTCGTTGACGCGGTCACGGTCCATGCGTCGGCGCTGGACGCGGGGGGCGCTGTTCTGGCCATCGCCGGGGCGGCGCACGCCGGCGGGGGCGCCGGGGCGCCGGCCCTGCTCGTGCATGCGTTGACGCTCGGCGAGGATGTGCTGGCGGAGGGTCTCGTTCTGCTCGGGGGTGAGCAGCTTTCGGATCTTGTCGAGCGCCTCGCGGTTGGCGGGGGCGGTCTCCAGGAAGCGCGTGAGCTTCTCGCGCGCCTGGGCGGCGCGGTCGGGGGCGGGGCTCCTGGTCTCGGGACGCCTGGTCTCGGGGTTCTTACTTTCGGTGTTTTGGGTTTTGGGGCTCGCGTTGTCGGGATGGGGATCGGCGGCTCGCAAGGGACGATCGGTCGCATCCGCGGGGCGCTTCTGGTCGGGGGCACCCTCGCTCCCCGCGCCGGGGCGGCCTTGGGGTCGGGCGGCCTCTCGCAGCTTGCGGAACTGCTCGCGGTGCTCCTGCTGGAACTCGCGGATCTTCCTGCGGTTCTCGATCATGATCTTGCGCAGGTCGGAGCGCTGGGCGTCGGTGAGGTGCAGCGTCCCCTCGCCCTGGGCGTCCAATTGGCGAAGGGTTCTGGCGACCTCGCTGAACAGCAGGGGACGATCCTCGATGGCCGGACGCATGGAGCGGTCGGACATGGGATCGGGCGCCGTGGCGGGGGCATCGCCGGGTTTGGCGTTGGGTGAATCCACCACGCGCGGACCGCGCAGGAGGTCCTTGTCCTGCTTGGCGCCCTCATCAGGCCCCGCGGCGGCCAAGCCCGAGGCGGCGGCGAGCAGGATGATCAGTGAGGTGCTGTGCGTGCGTGTCATGGGTGGTCTCCCCGTGGTTTCCATGTTCGGGTCCGGCCCGGTTCGGCCCGGCTCGGCCCGGTTCTTTGGTCAAACGCGGGTGGGCCCACGCGTATTGCATCGGCGCTGGTAAGGCGGCGGGGCTGGGAGTGCCCGAGGGCCTGACTATGATTCCCCGTACGATCAGCGCTGCGGCGACGGAGCCGGGATTTCGAGTGTGACCCGGGCTGTGAGGCCGGGCCGATCGTTGCCGGTTTCCTGTGTTCAAACCCCCCGGAAGGGAGTCGCCATGCCGCTGACCAAAGCCCATATCCTCGACGCGCTCGGCTCGGTGATGCACCCCAGCGGGGAGGACCTGGTTTCCCGCGGCTGCGTGATGAACATCGCGGTGTGCGACGACCGCGCCTCCGTGCGGGTGTGCATGACTCAGGGCGAGCCGGGCAGCCCCCAGCCGGGACGCGAGCAACTGGCCCGCATGGGGGCGGTGATCGATTCGGCGGCCCGGGGCGCGGCCCGCGAGCAGGGGATCGAGCAGCTCCAGCTGATGGTCGAGTTCGTGGACCACGGCGGGCAGGTGGTCATGCGCCTGACCGGTGATACGGTGGGGGGCGACCAAAAGCAGGCCCAGGCGAAGGCCGAGTCCAAGCGCACCGGGGACACGCCGCAGAATCAGGAAGCAACCGGGGTGCCCGGCGTGCGGCACATCATCGCGGTGGGGGCGGGCAAGGGGGGCGTGGGCAAGTCGACGATCGCGGTGAACCTGGCGGTGGGGCTGGCGCGCAAGGGGCACGCGGTGGGGCTCCTGGATGGGGACATCTACGGCCCCTCAATCCCGACGATGATGGGTCTGGGGGCGATGGACCAGGTGGTGATCGAGGGGGCGCTCCAGCCGTTCTTCGTGCATGGCGTCAAGTGCATCACGATGGGCAAGCTGGTGGACACGGACAAGCCGCTGATCTGGCGCGGGCCGATGGCCCACGGCGCGTTCCACCAGCTCATCGAGCGGACGCAGTGGGGGGAGCTGGACTACCTGATCATCGACCTTCCCCCGGGCACGGGCGATGTGCCGCTGACGCTGGCCCAGAGCGTGCAACTGGCCGGGGCGGTGGTGGTGTGCACGCCTCAGAAGGTGGCCCAGGACGACGCGGTTCGCGCCAGCGGGATGTTCGAGTCGCTGGGCGTGGAGGTGCTGGGCGTGGTGGAGAACATGAGCTTCTTCATCGGCGACCCCGACGAGAAAGGCCGGACCAAGGAGTACGACATCTTCGGGCGCGGCGGGGCGCAGACGATGGCCCAGCGTCTGGGCCACCCGTTCCTGGGGGCGGTGCCGATCAACATGGCGCTGCGGGAGAACGGGGACAGCGGCAAACCGAGCGCGAACTTCGAGGCGGCGACCGCCGGTGGAGACGCATTGCCCACGGCTCTCAACAAGATGGTCGAGCAGCTCGAAGCACAGGTGATGCTGGCGGGGATGCGCCGCGGGGCGAGCAGGCCGACGCTGAGTATTTCTTGAAGAAGGGATCGGCCACTAGCCACTGGCCACTGGGGGAGAGAAGAGGGGCAATGGGGCAGTGGGCAATGGGCAATGGGGAAGAGAGAGAGAGAGAGAAAGAGGCCGGGTGCCACTACTCGCCGTCTTCGGCGCAGTAGTGCTCTTGTACGACTTCGAAGACACTACTTTGCCGAAGAGGCGAGTAGTGGCGCCCCATCTACTTGGTCTTTCGCTTTGTCCGTTTCTTCTTTGGCGCGGTCAGGGGCTCGGTGAGTTTCTGGTAGAGGTCGAAGAGGTATTCGACGCGGGCGCGTTCGGTGGTGAAGGGTTGGGAGCGGTAGCAGCGGTCGAGGGCGCGGTCGAGGGCGCGGTGGGCGTCGCGCAGGGGCTTGGGCATGGCGAGCGGGTCGTAGAGGTCGGCGAGGGTCTGGTCGGGATATTGCTCGCGGGCGTCGAGGACGGACTGGGCCGCGGATTCGACGGCGGCTTTCTGTTTGTCGGTGGGCATGCAAAAAACTCCGTCACCGACATGCCCTTGCGGTACTTAAGAACATGCGGGATCGGGGACGGCACCCGCATGACACCTTGCATCATTCAAGCCAACCTAACTCATTCCGATTACCAACTCGTTCATCACCTTGTTCCTGCGGTTCTGCATGGCGATTTCACCATAGCTTAACCCGTGCATTTCCGAAAGATCTTTAATCTTCTGCGCATCGTCATAAGTCATCACCAGCGGGCCGCGAAACTCGACGCAGACCTTGAAGATCACGCTATGGTCAAGCTTGTGCTTCGCATACAGACGATTTCCAGCACTCTTTCGGCTCGCAGTGAAGGGAGGATCGACAAACGCAGCAACCTGCCAATCCTGCTGATGAACTTTCAACAATTCGACTCCATCACAGTCCACTACCTCGATCGAACCGCGAAGTTCGTTGATCGCCCTAATGCGGTGGACGAGCGAATCCGGATACCAGCGGGATCGCAATCCTTTTCCGCTCTCTCCACTCCGAATCAGACTGGCGCCGGGAGCCATGATTCCCCCATGCTGCATACGATTCCGGATGATTGTCTGAAAAGCCAAAGCACGGCGAGATCTAGGACTGACCGAACACGCTCCTCTGTCACATCGAAAGAGAGGACGGCGCATCGGCCATAAAACCCAAACAAAATCCGAAAAAATACTCTTGCGATGCGGGTTGCCCTGGGGTACAATCTGTGCACTCCTCGGAGAGGATCGAGGGACATCAGTGATACGAGAGGAACACGCCCATGTCGATGAGCACGAGCACCGAGATTGACACGATCAGGCAGATCGCCAGGGACCTGGTGGAGCATTGCCGCACCCAGACCACGGACGACACGCCGCTGTGGAAGAAGCATTTCGCCAAGGACTTCGTCAGCGTGGAGGGGGACGGGAAGAGCTTCACGGGGGTGGACGAGGTGCTCAAGAAGCACGAGCAGTGGAGCTCGGATGTCACCATGCACGACGCGAGCGTGACCGGGCCGTTCATCGGGCCCAGCGGGTTCAGCGTCATCTTCGATATGGATGTGGAGTCCAGGAGCGGGCGCTTCCCGCGGATGCAGATGCGTGAGATCGCGAACTACACGGTTCGGGACGGGAAGGTCGTGCGCGAGGAGTTCCGGTTTGATCCGTCGATGTGCGGCGGGTGAGCGGGCGCGCTCATGTGGCGCTCTTCCTGAGTGCGCCACGGAGCACACGAAGCACACCGAGGTCAAGTCAGAGAAGAAGATGAAGCCGGGCGGAGACAAGCCCGGTGGCCCGCCGGTGGGCTGCGCCCGCGGGTTGGTTGCCGTCTGAACTTGCTCATGCAGGACGCGGCGGCGCCGGGGTCCGGCATGGGGCCGCCGGCACGCGGTTATTCGTGGCGTCGCATGCGCCGGGCGAGGCGGGCGGTTCTGACATGCATGACGGCCTCGTCGATGGCTTCTTCGAGGTTCTCGTTGATGATGAAGCGGTCGTAGACATCGCATGACTTGGCGGCGTGGATCTCGTGCTGGGCCTCGGCGAAGCGTTTGTCGATCAGCTCGTCGCCCTCGCGTTTGCGGGCCCTGAGGCGTCGGAGGAGCTCTTCCTCGCTGGGCGGGAGGATGAAGATGCCGAAGGCCTCGGGCACCTTGGCCTTGACCTGTTTCGCGCCCTCGACATCGATCTCGAGGATGACCAGGCGTCCGCGGTCGAGCTGTTCCTCGACCCACTGCCGCCGGGTGCCGTAGGATTTCCCGAAGACATCGGCCCACTCGAGGAAGGCGTCGTCGTCGATGTACCGCTGGAACTCTTGCTGGTTGACGAAGTGGTAGTCGACGCCCTCGACATCGGCGTCGGTCTTGGCGCGGGTAGTGCAGGAGACGGAGAAGACGGAGCCGGCGATGGAGCGTTCGACGCCGCGGGTGATGGTGGTCTTGCCCACGCCCGATGGGCCGGAGATGATGAGCAGCATCCCGTTGTCGGTGTCCGTGGGGAGGCGCGGGTGCTTGTCGTGGGAGGCATTTTCGGGTGTCTGGTCGGGCATCGTTTGAATATAGACTCGGCGTGGGTTCGATTGGGCGCGTGGTGGGAGTGAGGAGCGGAATATTTCCCGGGCTTGAGTGGGGAATCAGCCATCAGGGATCGGCCATCGGCCATCCGGGGAAAGTGGCTGGGTGGCACGACTCGCCGTCTTCGGCGCAGTCGTGTCTTCATAACCTCCCAAGAGCACGACTTCGCCGGGACGGCGAGTCGTGGCGCCCGGCGCAGGGAGGATAAGCGATCTAGGCGCGGGGCGCGCAAAGACAGACCCGGCAAGCGGTGCGCCGGGCCTGTTCCCTCTCTGATGCGGATGGTCCGCTCAGGCGGTGCGCCGTCTGCGAACGGTGAAAGCGGTTGACAGCGTCAGCACGCCCAGCGCGCCGGGCGCGGGGACGGAGGCGTTTGCTCCATGCGCACCCAACGGCAGCACGCGCCCTGCGAGGTCGGGGCCGTACTGGAAGCGGAGCTCGACAAAGCCGGATTGGTAGCCTTCGAGTGGATTTCCCGAGAGATCGCCCACGAACACCTCATAGCGGGCGAAGTGGGGGCCGTGGATTTCGGTGGCGTACCAGTTGTGGGTCATGGTCCCGTCCCAGCGCCAGGTGTCGCTGCTGGAGTCGGTGCCGAGGATCGACGCGAAGGACGACTGCTCATAGACGCGCAGGTCGCGGGAGCTGGCCAGGGTGCGTACGAAGATGCCCGCTCCGGGGGGCAGGGAGATGAACCCGTTGGTGAGCCAGCCGAACTGGGCGTTGTAGCCCGAGCCGTTGAGGACGCTGGCGCTTCCGGTGAAGTCGGCGTCGTGGTCCTGCATGGTGACGGTGGACATCGAGGGCGATTCGAATCCGATGTAGATCTGCTGATCGAAGAGCGTGACCAGCAGGTGCGACATCGGGCCGCCCAGCGTGGGCATGGCGGCGGGGGCGGACCTGGTCATCAAAGCCAGCGTGGTGATGATGAGCGTGTTACGCATGGTTCAGGCCCTCCTTCTACGGGTGGCGACCAGGGCGCCGAGCCCGAGCAGGGCGGCGGGGGCGGGAGTGGGGACGGTGCGGAGGTTGAGCGTGACGGTGGCCGCGCCGTACCCGTCGACGGCGTCGCCGTTGCTGTCGCCGACATAGAGGGAGTAGGTGGCGCTGTAATCGCCGAGATCCGTGGCGGCGTACCAGTTGTGGGTCATCATGCCCGACCATCGCCAAGTGAGGTCGCTGCCATTGGTGCCGAAGATGGGATCGAACGACTGCGCGCCGATCATCATGCGCATGCCGCCCTCGTAGGTTTCGAGCCCGTCGGTCTGGGATACAAGCTGGATCCAGATGCCGTTGCCCGCGCCGGGATCGACGAGTCCGTTGAGGACCCAGCCGTATTGGTCGGTGTAGTACTGATCGTCGAGGGCGCCGGCCGCGCCGTCATAGTCTTCGCCGAGGAAGCGTCGCATCTCGATGGGGCGCTGTGGGTCGGTGTTGATGTGGGCGTTGAGGTTGTTGTTTTCGTCCATGGAGATCATGATGTGCTCCATGGGCCAGGTGTGGGCGCTGGGAAGGGTGGCCATCGCGGGAATGACGCAGGCGGCGATGGTCATGGATGCGAGAGCGGTAGTGTTGATGAATGACATGGTGAGTTCCCTTTGGGTGTTATGGATGGTGGTTTGATGATGCTGATGGGAAGAGTTTGTCGTCGCCGGGGTTCCAGCGATCGGTCTGGTGGGTCGGGTCGTAGGTTTCGTTGAACGCGGCGTTGCTCGCATGCCCGTCGAGCCAGGCGTATCCCGCCTTGGACGAGTCGTCTCCGCCGTGGCGGTGCATGGCGATCTCGCTTGCCGGCTCAACCCCGGCGGTGCGCCAGAAGTGGGCCATGATGTGGTCGCGCGTCGCCGTGTCCACCAGCTCGCCCATGAGCACCGTCGAGGACGGCCTGGGCGCGCTGGTGATGCGCGCGTAGGGCGGCCTCGGGGACGCGGCGGGCTTGCCCGGGTCGATCTCCGCGGAGTCAAGCTCGAAATACACATTCACCCCGTAGCTGAAGGCGGGCAGCGAGAAGGGGAGCCCCCGCTGCTCGATCGGGCTCTGGCGACGATCAAAGGGGCAGCGATAGTGGGTGTTGGTCGCCTCCCACCACCCGGCGTCGTCCCAGCTGTAGCTGGTCCCCTCAAAGCGGCGCCCGGTGATGGGCTCGTAGAGAGCCGCGGCCCAGGGCAATGTCCCGAACCCGGCCGAGTGGGCCGAGGGCGGGAGCATGGCGTGGTGGTCGTCGGCGTACTGCCCGGTGGCGGCCGCCAGCGTGCGCAGGTTGCTGATGCACAGCGCCGAGCGGGCGGCGCCCATCGCGCCGGCGAGCGCGGGGAGCAGGAGCCCGATCAGCATCGCGATGATCGCGACGGCCACCAGCAGCTCGATGAGGGTGAACCCACCGCGCCGCGTGGCTTGAGATCTCATGGGATTGCCTTTCGTCCTTGTGATGACGCGAGACCGAGGCCCGGCGCGCGACAACGCGCACGCGGGGCGACCCGGGTTCAACGAAACAAGGGCTCAGGCGCGGGGCGGGGGCGTAGGGAGGTCACGCGTTGGAACGCCGGGGAGTGCGTCCTGGTCGATCGCAATGCGTCCCCTCGCGGACGCGATCCCGCTCTCGGGAGGGCGCCAGCCGAGGATCAGCGAGAGGAACAGGCCGGCGCATCCCGCCTGGGACGCATCGGCGATGGCCTGAAACTTCTCGGTGCGCGGCAGGCGCTTGGGGTTGTCGGCCAGCGACGCATGGAGTGGGGGCTTTTCGGGCGTTGAGACACACAGGGGACAATCCGGTTCGGTCTCGACGATGGTTTTTATGGGCAGGCACGAGCACATCTCCTGCCCGCAGAGCGACCAGGCCGGTCGCCCTTGGATCTTCCTCACGATCAGCGGCGCCCAGCCCGAACCGGCGCCAACGAAGCCGACAACGAACAGGAGCATGGCGACGAAATGAAGGCGGCTCGATTTCATCCTGACAGGCGATACTACGGTCAAACGGGAATCGCAATCAACCCCGTGCATGTGAAATCATGGCGTCGGCAGCTTGACGGACGGTATCGAAAGTGATGCGTTCGATGGCGCAGCGCCGTGGGTGGTCGTTGGCGGAGTGCTCGGACGGCAGCGTGGGGTCGGCGACGATGATGGTCTCGCTGGGGGAGGCGTCGGGGCGTGGATGCACGGGGATGGTGGTCCATCGCGGGTCGGTGGGGCCGAAGAGGGTGACGAGGGGGGTGCCGAACGCGGCGGCGATGTGACGCGGGCCGGTGTCATTGCTGATCATGATCGAAGCACCGGCGATGATGGGCTTGAGGGCGCCCAGGGTGTTGCCCAGGGCGGGCAGCGAGACGGGTGATGACGCGGCAGCGGCGGAAATCTGGTCGATGAGGTCGGATTCGACGGGGGAGCCGTTGATGAGGACGCGGAGGTTGTGCGTGTCGGCGAGGTGGTCGGCGAGCTTGGCGAAGCGCTCGGCGGACCAGCGCTTGGCGGGGTTGTTGCCGCCGGGGTTGAGGACGGCGTAGGGCTGACCGGGTTGGATCTTCGCCGCGGCGAGAACCTCGGCGGCCTTGGCGCGGTCGGCGTCGCTGGATGCCAGCTCCATGTACACGCCGGGCGGCAGGGCCAGGGGAACCTCGGTGCAGGTTGTCGGGGTGTGGATCGACCAGTCGATCGGGGGCTCGTCGAGCAGGTGGGACGCGAGGTTCCAGTAGGAATCGACCGCCGGGGTGAGCTTCCAGGACTTGTCGGGGTTTCTCGGCGGGGCGACGGGGTCGGTCAGGAGCATGCCCCGGGTGTCGCGGTTGTAACCGATGCGACGAGGAATGAAGGCCAGGCGGGCGATCAGGGCGGTGGAGAAGGAGTTGGTGAGCAGCAGGGCGGTGTCGTATTGGCGTGGACGAACCTTCTGGGCGGCCTTTTTGGTGGCCATGAGGCCGTGGGGTTGGAAGATGTGCAGCTCGTCGAAGAGCGAGGAACCGGCCAGGAGCTGGTCGATGCCGGGTCGGCACAGTGCCCCGATCAAGATGCCGGGGTAGGCGTCGCGGATGCGCCGAATCGTGGGCGTGGCCATGACGGCGTCGCCGACCCAGGAGGGGAGGACGATGAGGAGGCGCAGGGGGTGGCCGGGGGCGGGCATGGGTGAGGGTAGGGAAGTTGCTGATCGGTGGCATGGTGTCCGCGCAGCGGAGGCCATGACTCGGTTGGCTGGGTACAGGGATCATGGCCCCGGCTGCGCCGGCACCATGGCACGGGGTTTGGGTTGCCTGGTGAAGCTTCCGTGGCATGGTGTCCGCGCAGCGGAGGCCATGACTCGGTTGGCTGGGTACTGGGATCATGGCCCCGGCTGCGCCGGCACCATGGCATGGGGCGTATTCACGATCAGGTCAGCGGGTCGTGGGCGCTGGGCCAGAGGTCGGCGCCGGTGTGGGCTTTATGCCAGCGGTTGGTGGCGCGCCGGAGTTCGGCCATGAAGGCCAGGGCCGCGAGTTTGGGGGCGGCCAGGGTGGCGGTGATGTGGGTGTCGCTGGTGTCGAGTTCGAGAAGCTCGACGCCGGTGCGCTCGGCGATGGCGGCGGCGGTGGCCTCGACCGTGCGCCGGACGCGCTCGTCGCTCAGCGGGTGGGCGAGGGGGTCGATGGGCGAGAGGGTGGCGGTGGACACGGGCCGGTCGGTGGCAGGATCTTCGAGTTCGAGGATGAGTCTCGCGGCGTGGGAGAGATCGGTCACGGGCGAATCGCGGGCCACGCGGATGGTATTGGAGACCGGCACCCCCGCGCCGATGGCGGCGTCGAGGTCGCGCTGCTTGTCGCCGACCATCCATGAACGTGCCGGATCGAGGTTCAGTTCGGCGCAGGCGGCCAGCACCATCCCCGGGTGCGGCTTGCGCCAGTCGTGCTCGACACTCAGATGGGGGACGACGCCGGTCCGCGGGTGGAAGGGGCAGCAGTACCAGGCGTCGATGAGCGGGTCATCGAAGAGCGTCATCTCGTCGTCGGCATGGTCTGTTTGATGCAACTGGGCGCGGAGACGGTCGTTGCAGGCATCGACATCGCGCATGGTCCCGCCCGCGCGGGCGACGCCGCCCTGGTTGGTGATGACGACCAGCGCGTAGGCGTGGTCTTTGAGGGCGATGAGGGCCTCGCGCACGCCGGGGACGAGGATGGCGAACTCGGGCTTGAGCAGGTCGCCGGGGGTGACGCCTTGCCAGGCCTTGGGCGGGAGGTCGGCGTTGCGGTTGATGGTGTCGTCGCGGTCGAGGAAGACGGCGGGGCGGGGGGGGAATTGAGCGACGGGGGGCATAAGGGAGGATATGCGGGGTGAGAGTTGATTCGGTGGTGGTGCCAAACGGGAGAGGTCATTGTGCTCGTTGGCTCCGGATCGGGTATTCTGTCCATATGCCGCCTAGAGTTCGCTGCCAACACGCGAACGGATACCGAATGACGAAAAAACCGCTCAACCAGAGTCTCAGCGCCGCCAAGGCCGCCAAGAAGGATGAGTTCTACACCCAGTTCATCGACATCCAGAAGGAGATCGAGGCCTACCTGGAGTACGACTCCGACACATTTCGCGATAAGGTCGTCTACTGCAACTGCGACGACCCGTTCGAGTCCAACTTCTTCAAGTACTTCGCCGCCAACTTCAACAAGCTCGGTCTCAAGAAGCTCATTACCACCAGCTACGACGGCTCGCCCATCGCTGGCCAGAGCGTTTTGTTTCCCGAGTACGATCAAGGTGATACCGACCGCCGCAAACCGCATTCGGCGGCGTTTGCGGTCGAAATCCAGGAGGTGACCGACATTAACGGCGATGGCGCCGTGGATATCGAGGATGTGCGCCTCTTTCTGGAGCGAAATCCGCACAGCCGCACAGCATTGACGGGCGGGGGGGATTTCCGCAGCACTGAGTGCGTCGAGATCTTACAGTCGGCAGACATCGTCGTTACGAACCCGCCGTTCTCTCTGTTTCGCGAGTTCGTCGCCCAGCTTGTCACGCACGGTAAGAAGTTTCTCATTATCGGCCACCAGAATGCCATCACCTACAAGGAAATTTTCCCGCTCATCAAAGACGACAAGCTTTGGCTAGGCGTCGACAATGGCGGCACGAAATGGTTCGAGGTCAAAGATGATTACGACATCAAGACCGAATCCCGTAAAAAAATAATCAACGGCACGAAGTACTTCAGTATGGGCAGCATCATGTGGTTTACGAACCTAGACCACGGACGCCGCCATGAGACGCTTCCACTCATGACCGCGGAAGATAATCTTCGCTTCAGCAAACATAAGCAAATCAAGGGCAAGCACGCTTACGACCGATACGATAACTATGACGCGATCGAAGTTCCATATGTGGATGCGATCCCGAGCGATCACGATGGCGCGATGGGCGTACCGATCACATTTGTCGATAAGTACAACCCCGATCAGTTTGAAATTCTGGGGACGACAGAGTCAAATGATGCAGAAAATGAGTTGCGGACTAGATTTTACACATCTTTAGAATGTCGAAACGCATACCTCGAACGCTTTGGAAAGCCCGGCGTTTACGATCTGAACGCATCCGGAGTCGTTGGTGGAGTAAAGGTTTTTAAGCGAATACTAATTCGGCATCGGCGATGCTGAAATAAGAAACGAACAACAAGTGAAAACCAATCTTCGTATTAATATCACTGTCGCTGACATCTGTGACGGCTTTATCTACAACGAACTTGAGGGCAAGGGCTTGTTCGGCCTCAGCGGCAAGCTGACCATCCAGCCGGAGTACCAGCGCAACTACATCTACGCCGAGGGCGACGGGAAGCGCGAGCAGGCGGTCATCGAGTCCCTGCTTAAGGGCTACCCACTCGGGCTGATCTATTTTAATCAGGTCGGGTCTGACAAGTTCGAGGTGCTCGATGGTCAGCAGCGCATCACCAGCATCGGCCGCTTCGTCACGGGCAAGTTCGCCGTCATGGACGGCCCCAACCCCCAGTATTTCGACAGTCTTCCCAAGAACATGCGTAGAAAAGTTCTTGAATCTGAACTCCTGATCTACGAGTGCGAAGGCACCGAGAGCGAGATTAAAGAGTGGTTCAAGACGATCAACATCGCCGGCGTCCCGCTCAACGATCAGGAGTTGTTGAACGCGGTCTACTCCGGTCCGTTCGTGACGGCAGCAAAGGCCGAGTTCAGCAACTCCCAAAACGCCAACATCCAAAAATGGAGCGCGTACATCAAGGGTTCTGCCAACCGGCAGGATTTTCTGGCCACCGCGCTCGACTGGGTCAGCATGGGGGATGTCGGCGGATATATGAGTAAGCACCGCCACGACATGAGCATCGCGGAACTGAAGGCCTGCTTCAACACCGTGATAGACTGGGTCTCAAGCGTGTTTATCGATGTGGAAAGCGAGATGCGTGGATTGGAGTGGGGCCGCCTCTATGAGCAGTATCACACGCAGTCCTACAGCCCGAAGAAGGTTTCCGCTGATGTGAAATCGCTTTACTCCGATCCATACATAAAGAAGCGGACCGGTGTCTTTGAATATATTCTCGGCGGCAAAGAAGATACGAAGCTGCTTGAAGTTCGCGTGTTCGACGAAGCAATCAAGAAATCGGTGTATACCAAGCAGACCAAGGCCGCAGAATCCAAAGGCGTATCCAACTGTCCGCACTGTGCCATCGGCCACGACGCCAACAAGAGCAAGATCTGGTCAATCAAGGACATGGATGCCGACCATGTCGCCGCGTGGAGCAAGGGCGGTGACAGCACGGCGAAGAACTGCGAGATGCTTTGCAAGACTCACAATCGGGCGAAGGGAAATCGCTAGCCCTGTCGCCATGCAGCAGATTTACTCTGCTCCTGCAGTTACTTGTATGATGCAAGGGCACGCCCTGATCTATTCACAAATCCGCGAATAGTGAACAGATCCAATTTTTACCCGCAACCCGCCGGGGCGCGTTCGTGTAGACCCCGCCGTGCGGGACACGCGGACACAGCATGGGCGGGGGTTGATGGCGCGCCTGCTCCCCGTGCGCCGCGGCGAGTGGCCGCGCGTGCTCATGAGCGGGGCGTGCTTCTTCTTCCTCCTCTTGGGCTACTTCCTCCTGCGCCCCATCCGCGAGGCGATGGGGGTGCAGCGGTCGATGGACGAGCTGCGCTGGCTGTTCGTCACGACCTGCGCCGTGTCGCTGGGGGTGACGCTGGCGTTCGGGGGGATGGTGGCGCGGATGGAGCGCCGCCGCTTCATCACCATCGCCTTCCGGGTCGTGATGGCGTGCCTGGCGGGGTTCATCATCGCGCGCCTGACGCTGGGTGAGCCATGGCGGGTGGCCAGCGGGTATGTGTTCTATGTGTGGCTCAGCGTCGTGAACCTGTTCATGGTCAGCGTGTTCTGGGGGTTCATGGCCGATGTGTGGTCGCTGGAGCAGGGCAAGCGCCTCTTCGCGGCCATCGGGATCGGGGGGACGGCCGGGGCGCTGCTGGGATCGAACTTCGTGTGGTGGATGGCGGCGCGGGTGGAGGCGTGGGTGCAGATCGCCGCGGCGGTGGTCGCCTTCGAGATCGCGGTGCAACTCGTGCGGGCCATCGACCGTACAACCGGTGGCGCATCGGGGCGGGACCATCCAACCCGCGCCGGTGCGTCGTCGCCGGACGCGCGGCCCGGCGGGGACGGCGGCGGCGAGGGTCTGGCTGGCGGTCTGGCTGGCGGCCTGATGGCGCTGGCGCGCTCGCCGTACCTTCTGGGGATCGGTCTGTACATCACGCTGCTGGCGGTGAGCAACACGCTGCTGTACTTCACCCAGGCGCGCCTGGTGGTGGACGCCAGCGACGAGCTGGGACATCGAATCGCGCTCTTTGCGCAGCTCGACGCGTGGACGCAGCTGGCCACGCTGCTGGCGCAGCTGTTCGTGACCGCGCGGCTGATCCGGATGGTGGGCGTGGGGATCACGCTGGCGCTGCTGCCGGCGGTCACGCTCGGCGGCTTCGCTGCCCTCGCGTGGGTGAGCGGGATCGAGGGGATCGAGGGATGGCGGGTCTTCGCGGTGTTCGCCGTGTTCAACGCGCTGCACCGTGCGACGCGGTACGCGGTGATCCGCCCGGCGCGCGAGACGCTGTTCTCGGTGGTCCCGGCGCGCGAGAAGTACCGGGCCAAGCCGATCGTCGATGTGTTCCTCTACCGCGGGGGCGATGTCGCCGGGGCGGGGGCGGAGAAGGCCATCGCGGCGGCGGGGCTGGGGCTGATGGGGATAGCGATGGTGGCGGCGCCTTTGGCGCTGCTCTGGGGCGGGCTGGCGCTGGCGCTGGCCGCGGCCCAGGGGCGCAAGAACGAGGCCCATGACGATGTTCAAGCCGGATTGGTACCGGGGTCCATACACACACCACCCGGCGCGGTCAGCGCCGGCACGGGAGCGACGACATGACAAGCACACGACGCGAGTTTCTGGGACAGGCGGGGGCGATCGGGGTCACGGCGGCGCTGGCGGGGAGCGCGATGGGCGCGGGGGTGCTGCGCCCACGCCGCAAGAAGCTCACGATCCTCATGCTGGGCGGGACGGGGTTCGTGGGGCCTCAGATGGTCGAGCGGGCGGTGGCCAACGGTCACGAGGTGGTGCTGTTCAACCGGGGCAAGACCGGGCCGGACCTGTTCCCGGATCTCGAGTTCGTCGAGGGCGACCGCTACACGGACCTGAGCGGGCTCGAAAAGCTGGTGGCCGACGGGCGCCGGTTCGACGCGGTGATCGATACCTTTACCTATGTGCCCAAGACGGTGACCGACGCGATGGACATCCTGCTGCCGGCGATGGGGCAGTATGTCGTGATCTCGACGACGAGCGTGTACGCGAGCAACGCCGAGGCGGGGATGGACGAGACGGCGGCGCTGGCGGAGGTCGACGACGAGACGGCGGCGGGGATCACGAGCCACCGCGAGGTGGGGATGCACTACGGGGCGATGAAGGCGCGCGTGGAGAAGGCCGCCGAGGAGCGATTTCCGGGGAGGGTGTGCGTGATCCGCCCGGGCCTGATCGTGGGCGAGCGGGACACGAGCGGGCGCTACACCTACTGGCCCGCGCGGGCCAGCGAGGGCGGGACGATGATCGGCCCGGGCTCGGGCGGCGACTTCGTGCAGTACATCGATGTGCGCGACCTGGGCGACTTCACCATCACCTGCATCGAGAAGAAGAACATGGGCGCATACAACGCCGTGTCGCCCATGGGCGAGCGCACGACGCGGGACATGGTGGAGAGCGCGGTGAAGGTGGCCAAAGAGAAGACGGGCGTGGAGACGAAGGTCGAATGGGTGGACGCCGATTTCCTCGAAGCGCACGAGGTGTCCGCGTGGCAGGAGATGCCCGCGTGGGTGCCCAACTCGATCCCCGAGTACGCGGGGCTGGGCCGGATGAGCACGGCGAAATCAATCGCCGTGGGCTTGAAGACGCGGAATATCGACGACACGAGCCGCAGCACGCTGGATTATTACATCGACCGGGGCAAGGAGATCGAAACCGAGCGTGGGGCGGAGTTCGCCGCCGACTGGCGCATGAAGATCCGCGGCGGGCTGGACCCCGTGAAGGAGCAGAAGGTGCTGGGGGCGTGGGCGGCGGAGAAGGCGGGGGAATGAGCAAAGCGACGAATAGCAGCCTTCATGTCGCGGGCAGCACCTCGATATTCACCGTGGTGGATTCTGAGTTGTATTCCTCCATGTAGACGGTAATCTCGTTGTTGTAGGTCCCGGCCTGATCAGGTGTGATCTCGAAGATGAACTCCGTGCTCTGGTTGGCGCCAAGGGCCCGGTTGAAGCTCTGCTCGCGGTACCCCGGGTTGGTGTCGACGGTGCTGGGCGGCGGGGTGATGGAGCCGAACTCCATGTTGTCGCAGACGGTGCCGGAGAAATCGATGTCCTGGAGCGTGCGTTGATTGCCCGAGGTGTCGGTGACGGTGACGATCAGCTCAAAGGGCTCGCCTGCGACGACGGTGCCGTGGACCACCGCGTCGATGGTGATCGCGGCGGGCTCGGGTTCATAGTCGCCGAAGGTGTTGCCCGTGCCGGCGAACCAGCCGACGAGCAGGCCCGAGCCGCAGCCGAGGGCGAAGATCAATGCGCCCACGAGCATGGCGGGAAGCCAGACGGTGCCGTCGCGCTGTTTCTTCTGATGTCCCGAGGCCCAGTTGTCCGAAGGGACGCCGAAGGTGCGCTGGGGGGATTGATGCATGCGACGGGATCCTGTGCTGAGGGTCTGGGATACGGTACAGGATTTTGCACGCGTTGCTGAGGACACGAAAAAATCCCGCCGGAATCGACGGGGCCCTGAGTTGGCGAGGGTCGTTTCGATCACGGGACGGTAACCTTGTCGTCGAGATACACATCCTGAATCGCCCGCAGCAGCCCCGCGCCATCCTTCATCGGACGCTGGAAGGCCTTGCGCCCGGAGATCAGCCCCATGCCGCCGGCGCGTTTGTTGATGACGGCGGTGGTGACGGCGTCCTTGAGGTCGCTGGCGCCCTTGGACTCGCCCCCCGAGTTGATCAGCGGCGAGCGACCCATGTAGCAGTTGGCGATCTGGTAGCGGCACAGGTCGATCGGGTGCCCGCCCTTGCCGTTCTCATCGCTCGAGCACAGCTTGGTGTAGATGCCCGTGTCGAACTTGCCGTAGGACGAGTCGCCCGAGTTGAGGGCCTTGTAGCCGCCGTTGTTGGTGGGGAGCTTCTGCTTGATGATGTCGGCCTGGATGGTGACGCCCAGGTGGTTGGCCTGGGCGGTGAGGTCGGCGGCGGAGTGATAATCGACGCCGTTGACCTTGAAGGCGTTGTTGCGGATGTAGCACCACAGGACGGTGACCAGCCCGTACTCGTGGGCCTCGGCGAACATGTCGGCGACATATTGGATTTGCTGGTCCGATTCCTCGGAGCCGAAGTAGATGGTGGCCCCGACGGCGGCGGCCCCCATGTCCCAGCACTGCTTGATGGTCCCGAAGGGGATCTGGTTGAAGGTGTTGGGGTAGGTCATCAGCTCGTTGTGGTTGAACTTGACGAGGTAGGGGATTTTGTGGGCGTATTTGCGGGCGGTGGCCCCCAGCACGCCGAAGGTCGAGGCGACGGCGTTGCACCCGCCCTCGATGGCCAGCTTGACGATGTTCTCGGGGTCGAAGTAGTCCGGGTTGGGCGCGAAAGAGGCCCCGGCGGAATGCTCGATGCCCTGATCGACCGGCAGGATCGAGGTATATCCCGTGCCCGCCAGCCGCCCGGTGTTGAGGATGCGGTTGAAGTTGTTGAGGGTGTTCTGGTTGCGGTCCGTCATCGCCACGACGCGGTCCACGAAGTCGCCCCCGGGCAGGTTGAGGCGGTCCCTGGAGATGGCGGGGGTGTCGAAGGTGAGCAGGGCGTCGTCCTGTAGGACCTTGGCGACATCGATGGTGAGGTTAGGCATGGCGTTGTTCCTGGGAACGGCGGTCGGGGAATGAGGGTGACAGTGAGTGCGAAAGTGCTTGCGTCGGGCCGGGCTCTGGTTGCCAGCGTGCGCACATGGTATCCGGTCTGGGGCGAGGAAGGGGAACACGGGTACGCCGATACGCCTACCCGTTCAGCGCGTGATTGAGCAGAGCGAGGCATTGGGCGCTGAGACGCGAATACCGCTCGGACGGGAAATGGCCGAGGTGCATGCCCAGGTGCCCGAGCGCGGCGAGGAGGTGGTCGCGAGCCCCGTCGGGGCCGCACCCCAGCGCCCGGCAGTGGCGCCCGAGCTGGTTGCACAAGGTGTGCTTGGGAAGGGACATCGATCGCGCCAGGCGCAGGAGGTCGTAGAAGGGGTAGCCCTCGATCGATCCCCCGGGCCAGTCGATGACGGCGATGCGTGAGAAGGGGTTGCCGGGATCGCGGTTTTGTGGGCCGGAGAACAGGATGTTCCCCTCCCACAGGTCGCCGTGCATCACGGTGTGGCGGGGTGTCCATTCTCCATCCTTCAGCCTGCCCAGCGCGCCGCGGGCGGCTTGGCGGAGCGGTTCACTCATGACCGGATTGGCGGCGAGCGATTCGAGCGGGACGATGAAGCCGCGCTGTGTCTGCTCGACGCCCGGCGTCTGCGCGGTGGTCTCGGCGATCCGGGCGAGCCATTCGAGGACGATGGGGCGCAGCATGGCCCGGTGGATGCGCTTGCCGATGCGGCCCTTGCTCATGGGTTTGCAATAAGGGAGCACGGCGTAGGAGCAGGAGTCGAGCGTCCCGGTCCCGATGGGTTCGAGGATGACCCGCCCCAGGGTGGGGCCCAGGCGGGCCTTGATGGCCTGGGCGCGCTGGATGCCCCGGGAAATGAGCCCCGTCTCGACCGGCGAGGAAATGAGCACCACGGCCGCGCGGCGTCCGTGGCGGTCGCGGACGAGCAGCTTGGTGGCGTCGTCGGCGACGGCCTTGGGGTTGCAAAGGAAATCCAGCCGCAGCGGTCCGCGGCCGGGGAGCATGTCGGAGAGTTCCTCGCTCAAACGCTCTCGGAGCGCGCCCAGCTCCCATCGTGCCTCGGGCTGTGTGCTGCTGGTCATGCTCATTCCTGGGCCATGATCGGGGCTGCGGAGGATCCGCCCTCGCTCGGGTGATCGGAATTGTGAGGATTCCGTGAACAATATCAGCTTCAAGGCGTCACATTCCCCATACAAAGGAATGGCCACATCCCGGGGGGGCCACGGATCGTTCCGCCCAGATGGGCTGGGTGTGCGACCCCAAACCAGCCGATACTGGCCATGAACCCCGTTTTTCGAGGCGCTCGGGAGAACCCATGCCAACCGATTCATGCACCCCGTCCCAGCAGACCCAGACCCGCTCGATCTATCAGTGCCCCCGCACACGGATGGCGCTGCACGAGGAGGGCGGGCGGCTCGTCTCCGAGGACGGGTCCGTCACATACGAGGCGCCCGGGGGGGTGCCGGGGTTTCTCAGCCACTCGATTCCCGAGACGGCCGAGACCCAGGGCAAGCTCGATCGGCTGGTGGAGCTGGCTCATGAGAAGCCCTGGCGCGAGGCGGTGGGGGAAGTCTACGGCGAGTTTGACTATATCTTTCCCGATGGGCGCGACAAGTGGCTTGAGCTGCTGTCGATCAAGCCCGACGACACGGTCCTGGAGATCGGCCCGGGGATGGGGCAGTTCACGGCGCTGCTGAGCCGGATGTGCAAGGAGCTGCACGCGGTGGAGGTGGTGCCCGAGCAGGCCCGGTTCGCCGCCGAGCGTTGCCGCCAGGAGGGCTGCGGGAATGTGCATCTGGCGACCGGTGGCGACGATTGCCTGCTGCCGTACAAGGACAACAGCTTCGACTGGGTGGTGATGAACCTGGTGCTCGAGTGGTGCGCGATGCGTGACTCGGGCGGGGCGGACTTCGCCTCGGGTCAGCGGTCGATGATCAGTGAGATCCACCGCGTGCTCAAGCCCGGGGGGCGGGCGTACCTGATGACGAAGAACCGGTACGCGCTGCGTTTGCTGACCGGCAAGGGCGATGAGCACTGCTATCACATGCGGTGGGGCAACGCGCTTCCCAGGGCGCTGATGATGATGGGTCTGCGCCGCAAGGGCCATGATCGTCCCCGCGGACTGCTCCATTCGCACAACGCGCTGGTTGGCATGATCCGAAAGGCGGGGTTCGTGGGCGTGGACAGCTACTGGGCGGCGCCCGAGATGCGCTATCCCACCGCGTGCGTGCCTAACAAGGCGTCCGAGATCCGCAAGGCCCGCAAGCAACCCGGTTTCGTGCAGGGCGAGTATCGAAGCACGCGGATGATCATGCCCCTGATCCCGGCGGGGCTGGTCAAGCACTTCACGCCGGGGCTGCAGATGATCGCGCGCAAACAGGGATGATCCCCGCGCTGGGGGCGGTTGTGGCGCGATCAGGGGCGGTATTTGTCCTAGACTGCACGCTCATGACGCACCCACAGACCCCATCGAGCGATCGCCAGCCCGCGCACCGGTACACCGCCGCGATGGCCCAGGGCCTTGAGACGCGCTGGCAGCGGTGGTGGGCGGACAACGGCGCCTACCGCCAGCCGAACCCCGGCGAGCCCGGGTTCGATGCTTCGCGTCCCAAGTATTACTGCATGGACATGTTCCCCTACCCCTCGGGCGCCGGCCTGCATGTGGGGCACCCCGAGGGCTACACGGCGACCGACATCATCTGCCGCTACAAGAAGATGCGCGGGTTCAATGTGCTCCACCCCATGGGGTGGGACGCCTTCGGGCTCCCGGCCGAGCAGTACGCCATCGCCACGGGGGTGCACCCCGAGATCACGACCCGCCAGGCGATCGAGAACTTCCGCCGCCAGCTGCAGCGCTTCGGGTTCTGCTACGACTGGTCGCGCGAGCTGGGGACGATCGACCCGGAGTATTACAAGTGGACGCAGTGGATCTTCGTGAAGATCTACCATGCCTGGTTTGACACCGAGGCCGATGGGGGTCGTGGTCGGGCGCGCCCGATCGACGAGCTGATCGGCGAGTTCCGCGCCGGAACGCGCCCGGTCAAGCTCAATCCACACGCCGTGGAATACACGGGCGCCGGCGACCTGCCCGACGGGACGGACGCGGGGCCTTGGGAGTCGCTGGACAACGAGACGCGCAAGGCGGTGGTGGACTCGTACCGCCTGGCGTATCTGAGCCAGCAGACCGTCAACTGGTGCCCGAAACTGGGCACGGCCCTGGCCAACGAGGAGGTCATCGACGGCAAGAGCGAGCGCGGGGGCTACCCGGTCTTCCGCAAGCCCCTGCGCCAGTGGATGTTCCGCATCACGGCCTACGCCGATCGCCTGCTGAGAGGGCTGGCGGATGTCGACTGGCCCAGCTCGACCAAGACCCAGCAGGGCGAGTGGATCGGTCGCTCCGAGGGTGCGGAGATCGACTTCCCGCTGGTCCTGCCCGGCGATCTGGGCCTGGGCGAGAAGCTGCGCGTGTTCACCACGCGCCCCGACACGATCTACGGGGCGACCTACATGGTCGTCGCGCCCGAGCACCCGCTGGTGGAGCTGGCCATCGACCTGGAGCCCCAAGGCGTGGACATTGAGCGCCTGACGGGCTATGTGCGGTGGGCCAGGAACCGCAGCGATGTCGAGCGCCAGGAGCAGAAGCAGAAGACCGGCGTCGCCCTGGGCATCGAGGTCACCAACCCGGTGACGGGCGGACGCATCCCGGTGTGGACGGCCGACTATGTGATGATGGGCTACGGCACGGGGGCGATCATGGCCGTGCCCGGGCAGGACCAGCGCGACTGGGACTTCGCCAAGGCGTTCGATCTGCCGATCATCCGCACCGTGACCCCGCCGGCGGGCTTCGAGGGCGAGGCCTACACGGGCGACGGCCCGGCGATGAACTCGGGGATGCTCGACGGGCTGATGATCGGGGAGGCCAAGGCCAGGATCATCCAGTGGCTGTCTGAGCACGAGGTGGGGGCGCGCCGGGTGAACTACAAGCTGCGCGACTGGCTGTTCTCTCGGCAAAGGTACTGGGGCGAGCCCTTCCCGATCGTCTTCGACGAGCGGGGCAACCACCACGCGGTGGGCGAGGACAAGCTGCCCGTGCTGCTGCCGGCGCTGGCGGACTACCAGCCCGTCGAGAGCGACACCCCCCAGCCGCTGCTGGCCAAGGCGAGCGACTGGGTGCACACCACGGCCGGCCAGGCGGGGGTCTACGAGCTGCCCCACGACGCGCCCGTGCGCCGCGAGACCAACACCATGCCCGGCTGGGCCGGGAGCTGCTGGTACTACCTGCGCTACTGCGACAACAAGAACGACGAAGAGCTCATCGGCGAGGAGGCCGAGGCGTACTGGATGGGCGAGGGCGGGGTGGATCTGTACATCGGCGGCAGCGAGCACGCGGTGCTGCACCTGCTGTACGCGCGATTCTGGCACATGGTCCTGTACGACCTGGGCGTGGTGCACAGCCCCGAGCCGTTCAAGAAGCTGTATCACCAGGGGATGATCACAAGCCACGCGTACCAGCGCGCCGACAGGTCGCTGGTGCCGGTCGACGAGGTCGAGAACCGCGGCTCCGAGGAGCGGCCGCTCTACATCGAGACGGCGACGGGCGAGCCGGTGCACAAGATCATCGCCAAGATGTCCAAGTCGCTCAAGAATGTGATCAACCCCGACGAGGTCATCGCGGAGTACGGTGCGGATACCTTCCGGCTCTACGAGATGTACATGGGGCCTTTGGACGCGAGCAAGCCGTGGAACACGCGCGATATCGTGGGGCTGTATCGCCTGATCCAGAAGATCTGGCGCCTGTGCGTGGACGAAGAAACCGGCGAGCTGGTCTTCGCCGATGCGGTTGATGACGCGACCGAGAAGCAGCTCCACCGGACCATCGCCAAGGTGGGCGACGACATCGAGAAGCTGAGTTTCAACACCGCCATCGCGGCGGTGTTCGAGATGGTCAATGTCGCCAAGTCGCTGACGAAGGATCAGATGGACCGGTTTGTGCGCACAATCGCGCCCTTCACGCCGCATGTCGGCGAAGAGCTGTGGCGCAAGCTCGGTCACGAGGGCTCTGTGGCGCTGGCGGACTGGCCGGGCTATGACGAGGCCATGCTGGTCGACGACGAGATCGAGATCCCCATCCAGGTCATGGGCAAGCTGCGCTCCAAGATCTACGCAGCCCCCGACACGGACGCGGCGACGCTGGAGGCGATGGCGCTGTGCGACGAGCGGATTCGGGAGCTGATCGACGGCAAGACGGTCCGCAAGGTGGTCGTGGTGCCGGGGCGGCTGGTGAATATCGTCGCCAACTAGGGACTGGCCACGGCCACTGGCCACTAGGGGAAGAAAAAGAACAGTTCGTGAGCGAAGCGAGCGATCCTACCCTAGTCCCTGGTGGCCAGTGGCTGGTCGCTTTCTTACTATCTCCCATGCCCAACCCCCACGACACCTACACCTCTCCTCTCTCTACCCGCAACGCGTCGCCGGAGATGTGCCGGATCTGGTCGCCGCGGCACAAGTTCACGACCTGGCGGAGGATCTGGCTGGCGGTGGCCGAGGCGCAGCAGGCGTGCGGGCTGGATATCTCCGATGAGCAGATCGCCGAGATGCGGGCGAACCTCGAAGTGACCGACGCGGACATGGAGCTGGCCGCGAAGTATGAGCGGGAGCTGCGCCACGATGTGATGGCCCATGTGCACGCGTGGGGGGATCGGTGCCCCAGGGCGCGGGCGATCATTCATCTGGGGTGCACGAGTCAGGATGTGGTGTGTAATGCAGATTTGCTCTGCCTGGGACAATCGATAGGGTTGATCCAGTCGAAGTGTGCTCGTGTCATCGTCACACTTTCCGAAGAGGCAGAGCAACGAATCAACATACCGACACTCGGTTTCACGCATTATCAGGCGGCGCAGCCGACGACGGTCGGTCGGCGGCTTGCAGGTTATGCATACGACATCTGGTATGCGATGCAACGGCTGCGCCCACCACACAACGGGATGGACTTCCTGCTGCGTGGTTTTAGGGGAGCGACGGGCACGCAAGCATCTTTTCTTCAGTTGTTTCAAGGCGATCACGAGCGAGTAGAGCAGTTTCAAGGCGAGGCTGTTTTCAGACTTCGCAAGATGTTTGGAATGGAATCGACTCAGTCTTTTCGTGACTGGATGGAAAGACAGAAAGAGATGGATCAGCGAAGCGATGATCTCTTCTCGAAAGAGCTTGAGGGCATCGTTGAGGATGTGCTGGAACTTTCGGAAGGTGAACTCGCGCTTCCGAAGAACAACACTCCTCCTCTAGATGTGTATATGCAGCAAACGACCTTTGCACTAACCGGGCAGACATATCCCCGAGTCTTCGATTCGATGGTGTTGGCGGACCTCGCTTCCATAGCCTCCGTCCTCCACAAGATCGCCACCGACATCCGCCTGCTCTCCAACCGAAAGGAGATCGACGAACCCTTCGGCAAGTCGCAGATCGGGTCGTCGGCGATGCCCTACAAGCGCAACCCCATGAAGTGCGAGCGGATCTGCGGCCTCTCGCGCTTCGTCATGAACCTCGTGGGCAACGCCTACGACACCGCCGCCACCCAGTGGCTCGAACGCACGCTCGACGACTCGTCCAACCGGCGCCTGTCGCTGCCCGAGGCGTTCCTGGCGCTCGACGGGGCGCTGGATCTCATGCACACCGTGGCCTCGGGGCTGATCGTCAACGAGGCGATGGTCAGGCGCAACCTGATGGCCGAGCTGCCCTTCATGGCCACCGAGAACATCATGATGGAGGCGGTGAAGCTCGGCCGCGATCGTCAGGATGTGCACGAGGCGATCCGGGTGCATTCGATGGCGGCCGGCCAGGTCGTCAAGCAGGAGGGCAAGGACAACGACCTGCTGGAGCGGCTCAGGAATGAGCCGCTGCTTGAGGGGGTGGACATCGACGCCCACCTGGACCCAATGGCCTACATCGGACGCTCGGTCGAGCAGACCGAGCGGTTTCTCAAAGAGGTGGTCGAGCCGCTGCGCGAGCGATACGGGAAGGAACTCGACGCGCTGGGCGGCGCCGATCGCGGCGTATGATCGCGGTTGCAGGGTGGTTCGGTGTCGGGGTGGTCCTGAGGGATGGCGGTCATGAGACAGTTGCGGGTGAGCCGGGAAATGCGCGGCACGCGGCGGGCGATGCCGGGTCGATCGAGCCTGTCGGCGCGGCCTCGGATTCCGATGAGGCTGGTGCTGGCGGGTGTGATTGTCATCGTGGGGCTGGTGGGCTACTTCGGGTCGTCGGCGGTCAACCCGGTAACGGGGCGCAAGCAGCATGTGGACCTGAGCGTGGGCGACGAGATCGCCATCGGGCTTCAGGCCACGCCGACGATGATGTCCCAGTACGGCGGGGAAGACCCCAGCGCCGCCGATCAGCGCCGGGTGGACGCGGTGGGGGGGCGTCTGCTGGGCGGGTTCGATTCGGACATGCCCTGGCGCTTCGAGTTCCACCTGCTGGCCGACCCCGAGACGGTCAACGCCTTCGCGCTGCCCGGCGGACAGGTGTTCATCACCCGCTCGCTCTACGACCGTCTCACGACCGAGGGGCAGCTGGCGGGCGTGCTGGGACACGAGGTCGGGCATGTGATCGAGCGCCACGGGGCCCAGCGGATGGCCAAGGGGCGGCTGACGGCGATCCTGGTCGCCGCCACGGGCGTGGCCACCGATGACCGCGACGCGACCATGGCCGCCGCGGCGGTGGGGCAGCTGGTGAACATGTCCTACGGACGCGACGACGAGCTGGAATCGGATGTCTGGGGCGTGCGACTGGTGGCGGATGCGGGGTACGACCCGCGCGCCATGATCGGGGTGATGGAGGTGCTGCGCGAGGCGGGCGGATCGCAGCCCGTGGAGTTCTTCTCGACGCATCCCAACCCGGATCACCGCATCGAGCGGATCCAGGCGGCCATCGACGAGGTGTTCCCCAGCGGCGTGCCGGCGGGGCTCGTGCCCTGAGCGCGGGGCGCCGGGATCATTTCTTGCCTTCGTCTCGGAGGTTGTCGATGTCGTCATCGTTGAGAACGCCGGTGGCCAAAGCCTTGACCCAGGGGCTCCAGAGCGCGACGAAGGCGATGGCGAAGAGGAAGAAGGCGATCATGAACTCGCCCAGGCCGCAGGCCGCCCCGATGGCGGCCGCGACCCAGATGCTGGCGGCCGTGGTCAGCCCTTTGATGGAGCGCTTGGAGTGCAGGATCGCCCCCGCGCCCAGGAAGCCGATGCCCGAAATGATATAGGCCAGCACGCGCGTGGGGTCGGTCCGCACGAAGCCCGCGGGCATCTTGAGACTCTCCTGCATGATCTGCTCGCCCAGAAGCGAGAAGGCGGCGGCTCCCACGCTGATGAGCAGCATGGTGCGGATCCCGACCGGTTTCTCGGCCCGTCCCCGCTCCCATCCCATGAGCCCGCCCATGGCCGCCGCCAGCATGAGCCGGGTCAGGGTGATGTACTTCTCGGAGTGCGAGACATCCCAATCGAGGATACGGGCCGGGGCGAGCTCGGCGAATAAGGATTGCATGAAGAGCTGCGTCAGGTGCATCACGACATTCTCGCCTCGCTTGTTGGCGATTGCAACCGCTCAGAGATCGTCGGCCCGGGTCAGGGCTGGCAGCCGCCGATGAAAGCGCCCAGGAACTGGGAGACATCGAAGAAGTTGTGCTGCCCGTCATCGTTGAGATCAGCCGCCGGGTCCTGGGCGACGAACAGCGACAGGAACGCGGAAACATCGAAAAAGTTCAGCTCCCCGTCGCCCGTAAAGTCGATCAGGCACCCGCCGACCGGCTCGCCCGTGGCGCGGACCATCCACGCCCCGGGGAAGGGCCCCTGGGACATGCGCAGGATGTAGGGCGATGATCCCAGGTCTTCCAGGTTGGGCTCGGGGTTGTAGAAGTACCAGCTCAGGTCGCCGCCGCTGGGGGCGTGGCTGTCGATCGAGGCGGGGTTGGCGCGCTGGATCACATCCATCATCACCGCCACGAAGAACACGCCCTCGACGCGGGTGGGCTCGATGGGGAAGTCGATGAAGTTGGAGAACCCGACCTCCTCCCAGACGCCGGTGGTGGTGGCGATGAGCTGGGCGTCGGTGGGATCATGGTCGTCGTTGGGGTCCAGGAGGATGGCCAGAGTGACCTGGTCCGAGCCCAGGTTCCCGTCGTCGTCGGCGATGTCGCCGAACGAGACGGAGATGGTGGTGATGACCTCACCCCCGGGCTGGGTGTCGAAGGCGTTGAGCCAGGTGACATTGGCGTCGAAGGTGGATGGGCCGATGTTGCCCGTGTTGAGGCCGGTGTCGAGGGCATATTCGACCTGGGCGATGGTGGCGGGGGTCATGACGCCGATCGCGCAGGATGCGATCGAGCAAAGTATGGGATAGGTACGGGTTCCGTGGTCACGCATGGGGGACTCCTCAGAGCGACGGAAAGAGTTGCTTTGGCCGAGCAGTATACCAAGCACGGAGATACCCGGCGATCTTTCTGCGTGTCAGGGGCGTCGTGGGCGCACAAACCGGGGCGGTTCGCTATACTCACGCCCTCGTCGCCCTCGGTGGGAGGGCGGCGGGCATTGAGCATTGACCCGAACCGTTCGGTCGGGTTGTGCGAATGGAATCGGCCCGGCTCCGGCCGGGCGGCGGGATCGCCCGCCCCTGCGGCGTACGGGTTCATCACCGGCGCCCGAATCGCTGTATGTTCGCCCCCAGAGGGGCTCACGCTGGGACGAGCGGTCTTCCTGTGGAAGCCGCCTGATCGAGACACACGGGAGTAACGGATCCATGGCAGCCCGCACCGGAGCAAGCGTCGGCGTCGCCGTCACCATCACCATCCTGGGCGCGCTGAGCCTGGCCCTGTTCGTGACGACGATGATTTTCTACGGCAACGCGCAGAGCGCCAAGAGCGATCTGGCGACCGCCAACGAGGATGTCAAACAGTTCGTCTCGTCGCAGGAGCGTGAGCACGCCGCGATCCGGGCGATCCGCGACGAGGCGGCACGTGAGCGCAAGACGGTGGTGGGGTACCTGGCGACGAACAAGTCGGAGCTGATGAACACCATCGCCGGCGACGCGTCGCTGAGCATGGCCGAGCTGCGTGAGCAGCTGGCGGCGATCGAGGGCGCCAACGAGGGCTCGCTGATCGGGCTCATCGGCGGTCTCAACGACAAGATCGCCACGCTCGATGAGCAGCTGGCGGTCGCCGACGCCGAGCGCCGCGCCGCCCAGGACTACGCCAAGTCCGAGGCCGAGCGGGTCGCCGACATCGAGAGCCAGTTCACCGGGTCGGCCAGCGACATGCAGGCGCAGGTGGCCGCCATTATCGACTCGAACCAGCAGCTGCGGACCGGGTTCAACAACATCGAGCAGCGCTACGCGGGCCAGATCGAGACCCAGCGGAGCGATTTCACCACCCGCGAGCAGCGGATCCAGGCGCGTCTGGACGAGCTGGTGCAGGAGAACATCGTGCTCCAGGACACGATCGCCCGCCTGCAGGGTCAGGGGCTGGTGACCAATGTGCAGGGGCTCCCCGAGGAGGCGCTGGTCGACGGCGCCATCAACCAGGTCAACCCCATCGACAACGAGGCGGTGATCTCGATCGGTCGTGACAAGAAGGCCGTGCTGGGCATGACCTTCGCCGTCTACGACGACGCGACCGACATCCGCCCCGACGCCGAAACGGGCGAGTACCCGCGCGGCAAGGCGGTTCTGGAGATCATCAAGGTTGAGCCCACCTTCTCACGGGCGCGGATCATCTCCAGCTCCGAGGGCAACCCGATCGTGCGCGGCGATGTGGTGGCCAACGCGGTGTACGACCCGGCCAAGACCTACAAGTTCGTCGTCGACGGGCTCTTCGATGTCGACCGCGACGGCGTGGCCTCGCGCTTCGAGCGCGACACGCTCGAAGCGCTGATCGAGCGCTGGGGCGGGAACATCACCGATGAGATCAGCGGCGACACGGACTTCGTCGTGCTGGGCGTCAAGCCCGTGCTGCCCCCGGCGCCCGGCCCCGGCGCGCCCGTGGCGGCGATCCAGGAGTTTGTCCGCCTGCAGCAGGAGATCCAGCGCTACGACGATCTGCTGCTCAAGGCCGAGTCCACCTCGATCCCCGTGCTCAACGCCAACCGGCTGCGCACGCTGATCGGCGATTTCCCCGACTGAGCCCCGCCCCCGCCGGCGCGGTGCCAGGCGCCCCGGCGCACGGGGCCCGGAGAACCATGAGCAGCACCACGCCCACGGCGTCACGCTACGACCCGCGCGCCCGCCCCGCACCGGCCCAGGCGCTGGTGGTCCAGCCCGCGCTCTACACCGCGCTGCGGACGCTGCTGGTGGCCGCCCACACCGTGCCCATGCCCACCATGCTCCGCCTGGCGCGGGCGATCGGCCGGACCTACGGCGGGCTGGGCGTCAACCGCAAGCGCGTGTCGCGGGCCGTCGATCGCCTGGCCATCGCCATGCCCGAGCTCGACCAGGAGCAGCGGACACGCCTGGTGGCGCGCAGCTACGAGCACCTGGCGATGCTGGCGGTGGAGCTGGCCGTGCTGCCGCGCCACCTGACCGAGAACGCCTGGACCGAGTACATCGAGCTGGGCTCGCTGACCGGGGTGATCCGCCCTCTGATCGACGACCAGCCGGCCCTGCTCCTGACCGGGCACTGCGGGAACTGGGAGGCGCTGGGCTACACCATGGCGCTGCTGGGCTTCCGCATGCACGCGATCTACCGCCCCCTGGACCTGCGCCCGGCCGACCGCTGGCTCCGGGACACGCGTTCTCGCCGCGGCCTGGAGCTGGTGGACAAGTTCGGCGCCATGCATCGCCTGCCGGGGCTGCTGGCGGCGGGCGAGTCGGTGGCCTTCGTGGCCGACCAGAACGCCGGCGACCGCGGGCTGCAGGTTCCCTTCTTCGGGCGACTGGCCTCGAGCTACAAGTCGATCGGGCTGCTGGCCATCGGGCACCGCGCCCGGATCATCGTGGGCGGGGCGCGCCGCATCGACACCCCGCCCGGGGCGCATGTCGCGATGAAGTACCGCATCGAGATCCAGGACATCATCGAGCCGGCCGACTGGGAGGGCCAGCCCGACCCGCTGTTCTACATCACCGCCCGCTACCGCAGGGCGATCGAGCAATCCGTTCGCGCCGCGCCGGAACAGTACCTCTGGATGCACCGAATCTGGAAGAGCAGACCACGCCACGAGCGCCTCGACAAGCCCTTCCCCCGAGCCCTGCGCGAGAAGCTCGCGGCCCTGCCCTGGATGACCCCGGGCGAGCTGGAGCGGCTGATCGAGCGGTCGGACCGCGACCGGGCCTACATGGCCGAGCACGGCGTCACCCAGTTCAGGTAACCGGGGCCGGCGCCCCGGGATCGGGGTGCGGTCGCATACACTCAACCGAGCAGGAGCAGAGCATGAGCGACAACCAGACCCACGACGACGACCGCTACGACGACGAGGGCGGCGGCATGCTCGAGGATGTCCGGGTGCTGATCGTCGACGACGAGCGCGATGTGCTCGATTCCATCGACGCCGCCTTCCAGAGCGAGGGGGCGCTGACGCTCACGGCGATGGACGGCGACGAGGCGGTGCGGATCTGCAGCCAGGACCCGCCCGACATCGTGGTCCTGGACATGATGCTGCCCAAGCGCTCGGGGTTCCTGGCGCTCGAGAAGATCAAGGGCAAGGAGGACTCGCCCATCGTGATCATGGTCACGGCCAACGAGGGCAAGCGCCACCAGGCCTACGGCGAGTCGTTGGGCGTCGACGCGTACATGCAGAAGCCCGTGCCGCTGACCCTGCTGCTGCGCAAGGCGGTCGAGCTGCTCGACGCGCGCGACGAGGCCGAGGGGTACGACGACGAGGACGACGACTGAGCGGGATCCGGCCCCCGCTTCCCGCGAGCGGGATCGGTCGGCTATCCTTCCCCCTCATGCCCTCGCGCAAGAAACGCATCCTGGTGCTCATCAACCCCCGCGACCCCGACGACCCGTCGGCGGGCAACGCCCCGTTGGGCACGCCCAGGGAAGTCTGCGCCGCACTAGCGCGCTTCAACACCGCCCCCGACGGGGGAGAGGTCACCCGCCTGGGCACCATGGTGCTCCACGGCCCGGGCTACACGGTCGAGTACGCGATGGGGCACGACGAGCTGACGCAGGCGATGGTGGTGGTCAACAACACCGATTTCGGCTGGCCCGTGCTGTCCAAGATCTGCAGGGCGATGGGCTGGAAGATGCAGGACACCGAATCGGGCCAGGTCTTCGGCTAGCCAGGCATCACCGGCGATCCGTTGAGCCGATCATTCGTATAGTTGTTGGGTGCGACCCCGGAGGACCGCGATGCCGATCTATGTCTACGAATATCTCGATGAGCAGGGGGAGGGGACGGGCGAGCATTTCGAGATCGTCCAGAAGATGAGCGAGGACGCCCTGACGCAGCACGAGGGACGCAAGGTCCATCGCGTGCCCACGCTGCCCAACATCGCGGGGAAATGGTCGGACATGAAGGGCAAGAGCCAGTTGAGCAACGAGAACCTCGAACGCCTTGGATTCACGAAATACGAGAAGAAGGGCGACGGGTACATGGAGCGCACGGCGGGCAAGGAAGGGCCGAAGTCGATCTCGCTGGATGATTGAAGAGGCCACTGGCCATCAGCCGTCAGGGAAGTTGAGTCAATAAGGAGTGATCAGCGGCCTCCGTGTGACGGGGGCCGTTTTTGTTTCAGGGCGCCACTACTCGCCGTCTGCGGCGCAGTGGTGCTCTTGATCGGCTTTGAAGACACTACTGCGCCTGCGGCGAGTAGTGGCACCCGGAACTGTTCATAATCGCGTTTCGACTTCGGTTGCGATGTCCGACGCATTGCGTCCCTCGGCCTCGATCCAGATCGTGCCGGGTCGCGTGCGCAATCGTTTGAGCCAGGTGCGCTGGTTCTTGGCGAAGCGGCGGGTGTCGATCTTGATGCGTTCGATCGCCTCGCTCAGCGTGCAACGCCCCTCGAAGTGGGCGATGAGTTGCTTGTAGCCGATCGCTTCGCGTGACTGGGGCCCGAAGGCTTCGGCTTCGTAGAGCGTCCGGGCTTCCTCAATGAGCCCCTGCTCGATCATGTGCTTGACGCGCTGGTTGATGCGGGCGTTGATCGCGTCGGTCGGCCAGTCGAGCCCCACGAGCACCGCCTCGGGGCGGGTGGGTTTGCCCCGATCCCATTGCTTCTGCAGCTCGGTGATCGGGGTCCCGGTCTGGAGATACACCTCCAGTGCGCGGCGGGTGCGGCGCTGGTCGGCCCCGTCGATCCGCGCGTGGGCCTCGGGATCGACCGCCGCAAGTTGCTCGCGGCGCTGGGGCTGGGGCATCGCCTCGACCCGGGCGCGGATGTCGGCGCTGGGCTCGGGGGCCCGGAAGAGGCCGTCGAGGAAGGCCTTGATATAGAGGTTGGTCCCGCCCACGACCACGGGGCTGATCGAGCGATCCCTCAGGTCGGCGACGAGCGGCTGGGCGCGGGTGAGCCAGTCGTGGACGGTGAAACGGTCCTTGAGTTGTGCGATGTCGATCAGGTGGTGCTCGATCCCTCCGCGTTCCTCGGGGGTGGGTTTGGCGGTCCCGATGTCGAGCCCGCGATAGATCTGGTAGGCGTCGGCGGTGACGATCTGGCCCGGCGAGCCATCGGGGGCGGTCAGTCGTTTGGCCAGTTCGACGCCCAGGGCGGTTTTTCCGCCTGCGGTGGGGCCGACAAGGACGGGATAACGACGGGGATCGGGCACGGGCGAGTGTAGTAAGGGGTGTGCTACCGTGCGCCATGCCGGATCCCGGCGCAGCCGGGTCATGCATGGTGAAAGGCCTGGAATATCCGAGCCCGCAGGTAATACGCACCGGCAGGGCGCCCGACCTCATTGGAGTCACGACGGCTTGGTCGCGGGCATGAGGCCGTACATCACGGCGAAGAGCCCGGCGGCGATGACCCACAGGCGCGACCGGGGCGTGGTGGTCAGGCGTTCGAGCCTGGTGGGTCGGCGGGCGGGTGCGGTGAAGGGGGTGGGCGTGGGCTCGATGTACTCGAGCAGCAGCGTGTCGCCGGGCTCGCCGGCGGCGACGATCGCCCGGCGGTCGGCGGGGACCATCCCCAGTTGCGAGAGCGCCAGCAGGTCCAGCGTCTGACGGTCGGGGCTGGCGAGCTGGTTGAGAAAGGTCTGGTAGCGTTCGACGCGCTGCTGGTGGGTCCGCTCGATGTGCAGGGTCCTGTCGCGCTCGAGCCGGGTCGACCGCAGCTCGCTCTCCTCGGGCAACAGCAGGGCCGCCACCAGGATCGCCAGCCCCGAGAGGAAGATCATCCATCGCCCCGCATCCCCCGCGACCTCATCGAAGCGTTTCATGCCCTGGGACCGGGCCTGAGCGGAGACGGGATGGGCCATGGCCGCGGTTCGCACGCTGATCTATCGGCGCTCGGCGCGCGATCGCTCGAATCTCGCGGGTGGAGCGGGACAACGGCGCGCCGGCTCAGGCCTTGACCGCGCCGCCCCCGGCGTGGGCGAGCATGCGATCGAGCGCCAGCAGCGCGAGCGCCCGCGCTTGGGGGTGCACGCTGACGACATTGCGGACGACGACGGGTCCACCGCCGTGATCCGCGCGCGCATCCTTGGTCGTGCCCACGCCGCAGAGCCCGTCGAGGATCCACAGCAGGTGCGGCTCGTCGATGCGGAACATCGTCGTGCACAGGCACTGGCAGTCGGAGAGCATCGAGACCTCCACGCCTTTGTCGCGCATCTCGTTGGCCATGCGGTTGACCAGGTGCACCTCGGTGCCCACGGCGAAACGGCTGCCGGTCGGGGCCGCCCGCAGCGTCCGGATGATGAACTCGGTCGATCCGGAGAGGTCGGCCAGGTCGACGACCTCCTTGCAGCACTCGGGGTGGACGAGGATCTGCGTGGGCACTTGTCCCGCGGGGAGCGCAGCGTTTGCGCGTCGGATGTCGGCGCAGTGCTCGGGGCGGAAGAGCTTGTGGACGCTGCAATGCCCCGCCCACAAGATGGTTGTGGCGTCGTATAACTCCTGGGCGGACGCGCCGCCCAGGGGCTCGCCCTGCGCGGTCAGGCGCGGGTCGTACACGCAGGTCTGACGCCGCACATCGATGCCGTGGGCCGCGGCGGTGTTGCGTCCCAGGTGCTGGTCTGGGAGGAAGAGGATCTTGATGTCCTCGCCGGGCCTGCGCGCCTCGGTCGCGCCGTTCATGGCCCAGTCGAAGACCTGCGCCGCGTTGGAGGAGGTGCAGCACGCGCCCCCGTGCTGGCCCACGAAGGCCTTGATGGCGGCGGTGGAGTTGACATAGGTGATGGGGATGATCCGCCCGCTCCAGCCCCGGTTTTCGAGCGATTTGTGGATGACTTCCCACGCTTCCACCGTCTGGTCGTAGTCGGCCATGTCGGCCATCGAGCAGCCGGCGGAGAGGTCGGGGAGGATCACCCGCACCGTATCGGGGGTGAGCAGGTCGGCGGTCTCGGCCATGAAGTGGACGCCGCAGAAGATGATGTATCTGACCGCGCCCCCGGCCTTGGCCCGGTCCTCGACGACCGAGGAGGCGAGCTGGGAGAGCTTGAGCGAGTCGCCCAGGAAGTCGGCGTGGCGGACCACCTCGTCCGTCTGGTAGTGGTGGCCCAGGATCACCAGCTCCTGTCCCAGCTGGGCGCGCCGGGACTGGATCCGCTCCTGGAGTTGGTCATCGGTCAGCTGCCGGTACCGGTCGGGGAGTGAGGGCTGCCAGAGCATGGGGTCTCCTGCGGGGTCCGCTTGGTGTATGGTACGGATGGTCGGACGCCATTGATCGCCTTCGGGGTCCGAAATCGGTTGGGGGTTTTTCCCAACAGCGTGCTTCCTGGGGGTATGGTGCAAGGATGAATCCCGTTCTCATGATTGTGGTTTTTGTGGCGGCGGCGCTGCTGATCGCGCTGGGCGTCAAGGCGGCGATCGAGGCCGAGAAGCGTCGCAAGCGGCGGATCGTCGACATGGGCGAGCTGGCCGCCTCGCGGGGGCTGTCGTTCACCACGGCCCGGGACACGGGCCACGACGAGCACTACCCCCACTTCGAGCTCTTCCGCCAGGGGTTCGACCGCTACGCCTACAACACGATGGCCGGCGAGGTTGAGCTGGACATGATGCGGCTGCGGTGCAAGGCGGGCGACTTCCACTACAAGACGCGCGAGACCTACACGACCAGCAGCGGCAAGGGCCACACCACGCGCACGCGCATCGTGCCGCACCATTTCAGCTACCTCATCATGGAGCTGCCCTTCGAGGGCGTCCCGGACATGCTCATCCGGCGCGAGGGGCTCTTCGACAAGCTCGCCTCGGCGTTCGGGCACAACGACATCGACTTCGAGAGCGCGGAGTTCTCGCGCCGGTACTTCGTCCGGTGCCCCAGCCGCAAGTTCGCCTATGACATCATCCACCCCCGGATGATCGAGTTCCTGCTGGCCAGCGCTCCCGGGCTGGTCGACATGGAGAACGGACGCATCTGCCTTTGCGACGCGCACGAGGTATGGCCCGCCCCCGTGTTCGGCCAGAAGCTGGACTGGACGCGGGCGTACCTGTCCCGGTGGCCCGGATTCGTGGTCGAGGAGCTGGCGCGTGGGAGGAGCGCATGAGCATGTTCCGGCGTGCGATGGTGGCCCTGCTCTGTGTGTTCGCGGCGGTGATTCTCTGCGCCGGGTGCGACGGGATCCCGCGCGATCCCGAATCGAGCCTGCGCCGCGTGCTGGAGCGCGGGACGCTGCGCGTGGGCGCGAGCGAGGCGCCACCGTGGGTCGTGCGTGGCGAGGACGGCTCGGCGGGCGGGGCCGAGGGGGTGCTGGTCACGGAGTTCGCGTGCTCGCTGGGCGTCGAGATCGAGTGGCGATGGGACAGCGCCGAGCGCAACCTCGTCTCGCTCGAAGCGTACGAGCTGGATGTCGTCGTCGCGGGGCTGAGCAAGGCCAGCCCGTGGTCGAAGCGGGCGGGGATGACAATGCCGTATTACACGGTGACCGATGTCGTGGGGGTGGACCCGCTGGGCCCGGTGCTGGAAGATCTGGACGGGGTGACGGTGGGCGTGCGTCCCGCCTCGGCGCTGGCGCGCACGCTCCGCTCGCGCGGGGCCACGCCGGTGGAGCATCCGGACCTGCGCCGCGCCCCACCCCCGGTGGCCTGCGCCCGGTGGGAGGCCCAGGGCATGGGCCTGCGATCCTCCGGCATCGAGCTGGGGACCCGCGAGCAGGTCATGGCCGTCCCTCTGGGCGAGAATGCGCTGCTCATGCGCCTCGAATCGTTCCTGCTCGATCACGCGGGGCGTGACCGCGTCGAGCGTCTGCTGTGGGATTGGAGCCGGCGATGAGGCAGCGGCGCCCCTTCGATCCCCCCGAGGACAAGCGCGCCATGATGGCCAGGGCCACGCGCCTCGAGTGGATCACGATCTTCTTCAACTTCTCGATCATCGCCGTGATGTTCCTGACCATGGGCTCGTCGCAGGCGATGAAGACCGCGTGGATCGAGGACATGCTGAGCATGATCCCGCCCGTCACCTACCTGATCACCCTGCGCGTGCGCAACCGCCACCCCGACCAGCGTTTTCCCTACGGCTACCGTCGCGCGCCCATGCTCGGCTTCATGGCCGCCTCGGCGTCCGTGCTGACGCTGGGGCTCTACATGCTGATCGATTCGGCGGTCTCGCTGTTCTCGGCCCATCACCCCACGCTGGGGCACTTCACGCTGTACGGCACGAGCTGGGATGTCTGGTCGGGGTGGGTTATGATCGGCGCCCTGCTCTACGGGATCTTCCCGCCGGTGGTGCTCGGACGGATGAAGATCCCGCTGGCCGCGGACCTGCACGAGAAGACGCTGTACGCCGACGCGGCGATGAACAAGGCGAACTGGACGACGGGGCTGGCGGCGATCCTGGGGATCGTGGGCATCGGGCTGGGCTTCTGGTGGGCCGACGCGGCGGCGGCGGCGTTGATCTCGCTGGATGTGATCCGCGACGGGGCGGCCAACCTGAAGCACTCGATGGCGGACCTCATGGACCAGCAGCCCACCAAGGCCGGCAGCGACGAGCAGCTGGCGCTGGTCGATCACATCCGGGCCCATCTGCGGTCGCTGACGGGGGTGCTCGACGCCGATGTGCGCCTGCGCGAGGAGGGGCATGTCATCTCGGGCGAGCTGTTCGTCGTGCTCGACGAGCACGCGACGACACCCGAGCGCCTCGAATCGATCGGGCGGGAGGTCGGCGCCCTCGATTGGAGGCTGTACGATCTGGTCGTGGTCCCGGTGCGGGAGCTGGAGATCGAGGGCTGAAACCGACAAACGACCGCGCGAGGCGCGGAGAAGGGGGAGCGGATGAACGGGATCGTGATCGTGCTGATCGTGGTGGGCGTGCTGGCGCTGATCGTCGTCGGCTGGGCCTTGGGGATCTACAACGCGCTGGTGAGACTCCGCCAGCACCTCAAGGACTCGTGGGCGGGGGTCGATGTCGAGCTCAAACGACGCTACGACCTGATCCCGAATCTGGTCAACACCGTCAAGGGCTACGCCAGCCATGAGAGCGAGACGCTCGAAAGGGTGATCGCGGCCCGCAATGTCGCGGCTGGCAACAGCGGCTCGGTCGGGTCGCAGGCCCGCGACGAGGGCGCGCTGGTGGGGGCGATGCGTCAGCTCTCGGTCGTGGTGGAGCGCTACCCCGACCTCAAGGCCGATGCGCAGTTCATCGAGCTCCAGGGCGAGCTGAGCGAGACGGAGAACCGCATCGCCTCGGCGCGCCGGCTCTACAACGGCAATGTCCGCGAGATGAACACGGCGGTGGAGACCTTCCCGAGCATGATCATCGCGGGGATGTTCCACTTCGAGAAGGCCGAGTATTTCGAGATCGAGGACAACGCGGTCCGGCAGGCGCCCAGGGTGGAGTTCTGAGTCGGGTGTGGGTCATCAGTGTGGAGAACGGCCTCAAAGGCGCCGGGGGGTGTAGCCACGGGTGAAGCGCAGCGCAACCCGTGGAATAGGTGGGTTAGTTTTCAGTTCTCCTCCGCCCCTTCGGAGCGAGGGGTGAGCGATGATCTCGGTCCACGGGTTCCGCTTCGCTCACCCGTGGCGACAAACCTTGGCTCCTGCGGAGCCAGGGAGTGGCCGGGTCTGCTGGCAGATTTTGCCCCGAATATCATTTTTTCTTGGTCATTATCATCATAAAGCCCGGCGTGCGCCGGGCGGGTGTGCTGGAAGAGGCGCAATCGGATCATCTGCCCTTGAGAGCCGCCTGCGCCGCCGCCAGGCGGGCGATGGGCACGCGGAAGGGCGAGCAGCTCACATAATCGAGCCCGGCCCTGTGGCAGAAGTGGACGGATCGGGGGTCCCCGCCGTGCTCGCCGCAGATGCCGATCTTGAGATCGCCCTTGATCCGGCGTCCCTTCTCGATGCCCATCGTCACCAGCTGGCCCACGCCGGTCTGATCGAGGGACTGGAACGGGTCCTGGGGCAGGATGTCGCGGCTCAAGTAGTCGGGCAGGAAGGTGTTGATGTCGTCGCGCGAGTAGCCGAAGGTCAGCTGGGTGAGGTCGTTGGTGCCGAAGCTGAAGAAGTCGGCGTGGGCGGCGATCTCGCCGGCGGTGAGGGCCGCGCGGGGGATCTCGATCATGGTGCCGATCCGGATGTCCAGCTTCTTCTTGAAGCCCAGCTCCTTCTTGACCTCCTTGATGACCCCCTCGGCCTGTGCGCGCAGGATGCTCAGTTCCTGCTGTGTACCCACCAGCGGGATCATGATCTCGGGGATCGCCTTGATCTTGTTGTTGGCGCACTCGATGGCGGCCTCGACGATCGCCCGCACCTGCATGGTGAGGATCTCGGGGTAGGTGATCGCCAGGCGGCAGCCGCGGTGGCCCATCATGGGGTTGGTCTCGTGCAGCAGCGCCACCTTGCGGCGCACCTCCTCGACCGTCACGCCCAGATTGCCCGCCACGCGGCTGATGGCCGACTCCTCGTGCGGCAGGAACTCGTGCAGCGGCGGGTCGAGCAGGCGCACCGTGACCGGCAGCCCCTTCATCGCGGTGAAGATGCCCACGAAGTCCTCGCGCTGGTAGGGCAGCAGCTTGGCCAGGGCCAGCTCCCGGTCGGCGCGGTTCTCGGCCAGGATCATCTCGCGCATCGCGGTGATCCGCTCGCCCTCGAAGAACATATGCTCGGTGCGGGTGAGCCCGATGCCCTCGGCCCCGAAGTCGCGCGCCCGCTGGGCGTCGGCGGGGGTGTCGGCGTTGGTCCGCACGCCCAGCGTGCGGTATTTGTCGGCCCACTTCATCACCCTGGCGAAGTTGCCGCTCAGCTCGGGGGCGATGGTGCTGATGGCGCCGCTGAAGACCTCGCCGGTGGCCCCGTCGATCGAGATCAGGTCCCCGCGCCCGTAGGTCTGGCCGCCGACGGTAAAGGCGCCGCCCTTCTCGTCGATGTGGATGGCGCCCGCGCCGGCGACGCAGCACTTGCCCCAGCCGCGTGCGACCACCGCGGCGTGGCTGGTCATGCCCCCGGTGGAGGTCAGGATGCCCACCGCGCTGTGCATGCCGTCGACATCCTCGGGGCTGGTTTCCTTGCGGACCAGGATGACATGCTCGCCCTTCTGGGCCCGTTCGACGGCCTCGGCGGCGGTGAAGGCCGGGTGCCCGACCGAGGCGCCCGGCGAGGCGGGCAGGCCGGTGGCCAGCAGCCGGCCGCTGTCCTTGGCGGCCGGGTCGAAGCTGGGCAGCAGCAGCTGCGTCAGGTCCCCGGCGGGGATGCGCAGCAGGGCCGTCTTCTCGTCGATGAGCTTCTCCCTGACCATGTCGCAGGCGACATTCACCGCGGCCGGGCCGGTGCGCTTGCCGGTGCGGGTCTGGAGCATGAACAGCTCGCCGCACTCGATGGTGAACTCGATGTCCTGCATGTCGCTGTAGTGGGCCTCGAGCCGGTTCTTGATCTCGATGAGCTGGTCGTAGACATGCTTGTTCCACTGGGGCATGTCCGCGACGGGCAGGGGGGTCCGGATGCCGGCGACGACATCCTCGCCCTGGGCGTTGATGAGGAACTCGCCGTAGAACCGGTTCTCGCCGGTGGAGGGGTTGCGTGTGAAGGCGACGCCGGTGCCGCAGTCGTCGCCCATGTTGCCGAAGACCATGGTCTGGACATTGACGGCGGTGCCGTCGAGCCCGGTCATCCCCTCGATGCGCCGGTAGCTGATCGCCTTCTCGGCGTTCCACGACCCGAAGACGGCCTCGATGGCCAGCTCGAGCTGCTTGTAGGGGTTCTGGGGGAACTCGTGCCCCACATGCTTCTTGTAGACGCCCTTGTAGGCCTCGCAGAGCTGCTTGAGCCCCTCGGTGGGGACCTTCGTGTCCAGGTCGACGCCGTAGGTTTTCTTGATCGCGTCAAACTCGTGCTCGAAGTGCTCGTGGTGGACGCCCATGACGACATCGCCGAACATGTTGATCAGGCGCCGGTACGCGTCATAGGCGAAGCGCTCGTTGCCGGTCCGCTGCGCCAAGCCCATGACCGATTTATCGGTGAGCCCCAGGTTGAGGATCGTGTCCATCATGCCCGGCATGGAGACGGCGGCGCCCGAGCGGACCGACACGAGCAGCGGGTCGCTCTGGTCGCCGAACTTCTTGCCGCGCTGTTTCTCCAGCGCGCTCATGTGCGCCGAGACCTCGTTCATCAGCCCCTTGGGCAGCTTCCTGCCCTGCTTGTAATACTGGGCGCAGGTCTCGGTGGTGATGGTGAACCCGGGAGGGACGGGGAGCCCGATGCTGGTCATCTCGGCCAGGTTGGCGCCCTTGCCGCCGAGCAGCTGCTTCATGGACCCGTCGCCCTCGGTCTTTTTGCCAAAGGCGTAGACCATTTTGCCCGACACCGCGCGCTTGCGGGAGGTCTTCTTGACGCCCTTCTTCACGGCGCCCTTGCGGGCGACTTTTTTGACGGCCTTCTTGGCGCGCGCCTTGGGCGCATGGCGCGTCGCGTCGGTCTTCTTCTTGCTCGTCTTGTGCTCGGGTTTCTTGGCCGTCTTCTTGGCGGTCTTCTTGTGCGACGAGGCGGTGCGCTTGGCGGTCTTCTTGGAGGCGGTCTTCTTCGTGGTTTTTTTCTTGGCCATGGGTGCTGCGATTTCCTGATGAGAGCGGTGGTGATGGATGGCGCTGGTTCCCCAGCCGAAACGACTTTCCCACGGTCGGCGATCCCCGCGCCTTGCCGCCGGGCGTGAACCCTGAGTGTAGTGCGGCTTGGACCCCCCGGCCCCGGACGCGCGCCGAATCGCCCGTGCGGCGCCATGAATCCCAGCCCCCCCACGGGATCGGGCTCGCGCGGACGATACCATCGCCCATGCGCAGCCAGGGCGGCCAACTCCTCGATCGCGCCGCGCCGCGCACGCGCCCCGCGGGGCTGCTCCCGCTTGCGGGCGACCGGCGCGCCCGCGCGCTGCGGACCTGGGTCTTTGACCACGACCACGCCGACCCGCTGTCGGCGGTCTGCGAGCTGGTCGGCCGGCAGCACCCGACCACGGGGGACGGGGGGGGCTGGCTGGTCATGCTCGGCTACGGGCTGGGACGGCGCATCGAGCCCAGCGCCGGCGCGCCAGGAGAAGGCGCCGGCGCGGGCGACCCGCCGCTGCCGCTGGCGGTGGCGCAGCGCTGGGCGCCCTGCCCTGGCGCGGAGAATGAACGACCGGGCGGGTTCGCCATCGCCCCGCTGCGTTCGAGCATGGGACGGGGGGAGTATGTCCGGCGCGTGGAGCGGGTGCGAGCGTACATCGCGGCGGGGGATATCTACCAAGCGAACCTCGCCCACCACCTCGGGGGGGCGTTCGAGGGCGACATCGACGCCTGCGCTGCGGCCCTGGCCCGTGCCGCCGACCCGCGATACGGGGCGACGATGGTCTTCGATCACCGCGGCGTCCGTCACGGCGTGTGCTCGATCTCGCCCGAGCTGTTCCTCGCCTACGACCCGGACACGCGGGTGCTGCGCACCGAGCCGATGAAGGGCACCCGCCCGGCGCACGGCGGGAACGAGGCCGAGCTGCGCGAGTCGGTCAAGGACCGCGCCGAGCTGGACATGATCACCGACCTGATGCGCAACGACCTGGGTCGCGTGTGCGAGCTCGGATCGGTGCGGGTGGTCGAGCCACGCCACATCGAATCGCACGGCTCGGGGGTGCTCCAGGCGTCGTCGATCGTCGAGGGGACACTGCGAGCGGGGATGGACCTGCGCGAGATTCTGGCGGCGACCTTTCCTCCGGGATCGGTCACCGGCGCGCCCAAGGTGCGGGCCATGCAGGTCATCGAGGAGCTCGAAGATCTTCCGCGCGGAGCCTACTGCGGCTCGATGCTGGCCATTGACGATCGGGGCGGGTTCACCGCGTCGGTGGCGATCCGCACCGCCCACATCCGGGGGGAACCCGACCCGACCCGACCCGGCATGGTGCGGGAGGGATGGTTCGATTTCCCGGTGGGGGCGGGCATCGTCGCCGATTCGGATCCCCAGTCGGAATGGGCGGAAACGCTGACCAAGGGCGCGGTGCTGGGGGCGGCGCTGGGCGTTGAGATCGATCCCGGATCGTGAACCGGCGGGAGAATCCACGGGAACTGGGTCCATCCCCCCCATTGCGGTCAACCCAGACCGGTTTCCGGACCGATCATGTTGCGGGGCAACGGGTTGCGAGCGTTTTGCTCGCGATCGGTCGCCCGCGGAACCACCCAGACAGGGGCGATCGACCATGCACGAGACAGAGACCCTCACCGAGTTCAAGCCCGATGTGGCGCACGAGCGCCGCGAGCATCCCCGCACGCAGGCGGGGATCAGCGTCAAGCTGCGCCGCTGCGCCAACGCGGTGTTCTCCGGCGGGCGGACGCTCGATTTCTCGTTGGGCGGCGCGTCGCTCGAGCTCATGGGGCCACGCGAGGCGCACGAGGGCGAGCGGGTGGCCATCGCCTTCGAGAACCTGCAGTGCCCGGTGACGCGCGCGGTGCGGATGATCGGGGCCCAGGTCGTGCGGGTGTCGCCCATGCGCGACGGACGCCAGCGCGTGGCGCTGCGCTTCGACGCGCCCCAACTGGGGCTCGGCGGGTTGCGCCTGGCCGCCGCCTGAATCAGCCCCCGCCCAGCGCCTTCTGGACCGCGGCGCGGGCCTCCTGGACCAGCTTGTCGGCGCCCAGATCGCGCGCGATCCCGTGCTGGTAGACGATCTCGCCGTGCGGATCGATCACCACGATCGTGGGATAGACACGCACCTTGAAGGCGGACGCCAGATCGGGCGCGTTCATCACCAGTTGATGAGCGAAGGCGTTGATGTTGAACTCGGCGCGGGCCTGGTCCGGGTCGGCCTCGCGCACGGCAATCCCGTACACATCAACCGCGCGGTCGGCATAGTCGGTGCTCAGGGCCGAGACCAGCGGCGAGGCCTGGGCGCAGGGCAGACACCACGAGCCCCAGAAGTACAGCACCGTCACCCGCCCCTCCTGCGTGGAGTTGGACACCTGGGAGCCGCCCTCGGGGGTGAAGGCGTAGCCGGGCGCCAGGCGCGCCCGGGGGGCGGCGGGCTCGTCGGGGGGCGGGGTCGCAGGGGTGTTGATGGCGTCGCCGTCGGCCGGGGCGGCGCCGGCATCCTGCTCGGGGTCCGCCTTGGGCTTGGGCAGCTTGGAGGTGAAGGTGAACCCCTCGGGGCGGGCGACATCGAGCTCCTCGTCGCTGGGGGCCATCGTCTTAAGGTTGCTCAGCTCGAAACTGAGGGTGATCTTGACCAGCCCGGCGTCGGTGATCTGGGAGACCTTGCGTGGCAGTCTGTCCTCGGCCCCGATCCACCAGATGACATCGGTGTAGGCGTCGCTGGTGCTGCGAGCGCTCTGCTTGGACTGGGCGGCGCGCTTGATGACGACCCGGTCGCACAGGATGCCGTTGATCGGCTCCTGCTCGCCCAGCTCGATCGACTGGGCGTTGTTGGCGTCCCTGGCGTAGGGGTCGTCGGCGAGGATCGGGCTCAGGAGCACGAGGGTGAGGGCGGTGGGGTTCCCCCGGATGCCGGGGGCGTTGGCGGTCTCGGTGATGGTCTGCTTGGCGCGGTCGGTCCAGACGAAGCGGTCGTTGGTCAGGAGCAGGTCGATGGGGACCGAGGGGCTGCTCTTCTGGTCCTTGGCCTCGCCGACGATATGGATGGCGCGCCCGTGCTCGCTGTGGACGCCGAAGAACATCTGCCCGCTCATCGAGGGCATGGTGTCGGCGAACATGGAGCCCCCCTCGCCCCGCATCTTGAACTGGGCGCTGAACCCGGCGATCTCGCTCAGGGCCTGGCGGGAGGCCCCGAGGACGGCGTTGGGGCTCTGGTCCTGGGCCGGCGCGGGGGCGGTCAGCAGCGCGAGCGTCAGCGCGAACAGGGTGGTGAGGCGGGTGATGGCGGTGGGCATACGGTTCGGGCTCCCGGGGTTGGCTGCTCGATGAGAAACGGGGGACGGCGGGGATTATTGCGGGTCGTTGGCGGCGCCGGGGGCCGCCAGCAGCTCGCGCAGGGCGCTGCCGGGATGGGGTTGGCGCATCAGGTGCTCGCCGAGCAGGACGCTGTGGACGCCCGATGCCCGCAGGCGAGCGAGGTCGCCGCGGGTCCTGATCCCCGATTCGGACACCAGGATCGAGGGATCGTCCACAAGGCCGATCAGGTCGGTGGTGTGGGACAGGTCGGTGACCATGCGCGTCAGGTCGCGGTTGTTGATCCCCAGCAGGATCCGGGCGTGGGTGGATTCGCTCATGATCGGCTGGACGCGCAGCAGGTTGGCTTTCGAGTGGACCTCGAGCAGCACGCTCAGGCCCAGCTCGCAGGCCAGTGCGAGCATGTCGCGGATCTGGTCGTCGGGCAGGCACTCGGCGATGAGCAGCACGGCGTCGGCGTCGTGGGCGCGGGCCTCGACGATCTGGTACGGGTCGATGATGAAGTCTTTTCGCAGGACGGGGAGGGTGGTGGCGGCCTTGACGCGCCGGATGAAGTCGAGACACCCGCCGAAGAACTTTTCGTCGGTCAGGCACGAAATGGCCGATGCACCTGCCTCGGAGTACTGCCGCGCGATGAACTCAGGATCGAACCCACCTCCCTCGTATTCAGGCCGGATCAGCCCCGCGCTGGGGCTGCGCCGCTTGACCTCGGCGATCACGCGGGTGCGATCGGGCGCGATGGGCCCGGTCAGGGCCTCGAAGAACCCGCGCGGCGGCTGGGCGTCGGCGGCGCGGGAGCGCAGCTCAGCCAGCGGGACGCGGGATCGGGCGGCGGCGAGCTCGTCGCGCTTGTGTTCGACGATCTCGCGCAGCGTCGCGGGCATCTCGGGTTGGGACGGGTCTGCACGCATGAAAGAGCTCGGACCCTCTCTATCGGCACGCCCGGGGCCGGGATTGAACAGGGCCTGCGTGCTGCTGGCGGGTCTGGCGGCCGCGGGCATTGTATCGCCCGCGCTGGCGGGCGCCCCTCACGCGCTCTTGGCCCAGGTGGTCGACACCGGCGGCGTCGCGGGCAAGAGCGTGGGCGATGTCGTCGAGGCCATGCGCCAGTGGAAGCTGGTCACGCTGGGTGTGTCGATGGCGCTGGTCATCGCGCTGCTCTTCGCCGGGGGTCTGCTGCGCCCGGGGGGATTCGCCAAGGCGGGCTTGCGCGATGTCGAACCCATCCCCGTCGTCGTCTGGGTGTTCGCGGCCTTCGTGGTGCTGCTGGCCATGCAATCGGCCCCGCAGCTGGTGGGCAAGATCAAGTGGGTCCAGGAACAGGGCTACGACCAGACGCAGACGCAGGCGATCAACAGCTTCGCGACCTATCTCTTCGGCATCATCGCCGGCCTGGGCATGCTCTTCATGCTCAAGCGCAGCGCCCACCGCGGCGAGGGCGAGAACAAGAGCGGGCTGGGGCTGAGCATCCTCGATGTCCCGGTGGGGCTGGGCTGCTTCATGCTCGCGTACCCGTTCATCGAGCTGATGAACCTGCTGGGGGTCTTCGCCTACACCCAGACGCAGGGGGTCGAGCCCACTGGGATGGGGCACCCGCTGCTCCAGAGCCTGACCGATCAGCCTGGGAATCCGTGGGTGTGGGCGAGCATCGGGGCGGCGGTGATCGGGGCGCCGTTCGTCGAGGAGCTCGTGTTCCGCGTGTTCCTCCAGGGCGCGCTCATCAAGTGGCTCAAGAGCCCCTGGCTGTCGATCATCATCAGCGCCATCCTCTTCGCCAGCGTGCACCGGATGATGTCGCCTCCGGTCCCGTGGCACGCGCTCTTGCCCATCTTCGCCGTCGGCCTGACCTGCGGCGTGGCCTACGAACGCACCCGCCGGGTGGGGGTGCCCATCACGATGCATGTGTGCTTCAACGCGCTCAATGTGCTGCTGGCGCTGATGGTCAGCGCCGACGCCGCCCAGACGGGCGTGTAAAGCGGCTACGATCCCCCCGATATGAGCGAAAACACCACCCAATCGGGCGAAAAGCCTCGCATTCTCACCGGCGATACCCCCACCGGCCAGCTCCACCTGGGACACTGGGTGGGTTCGCTCGAGAACCGGGTGAAGCTGATCGATCAGTACGAGTGCTTCTTCCTGATCGCCAACATGCACGCGTTCACGACGCGGGCCGACAAGCCCGAGGAGATCCGGCGCAGCACGCTGGACATCGTCAAGGACTGGATCTCCTGCGGGATGGACCCCGAGAAGTCGATCTTCGTGCTCCAGACCGAGATCCCGGGGATCGCGGAGCTTTCCTGGTATCTGGCGATGCTGCTGCCCTTTAACCGGGTGATGCGCAACCCCACGCTCAAGACTGAGCTGGAGACCAAGGGGTTGGGGGACAACTACAGCTTCGGGTTTCCGATGTACACGGTGGGTCAGTGCGCCGATATCCTGATCTTCCGCCCCGAGCTGGTGCCGGTGGGGGAGGACCAGCTGGCGCACATCGAGCCCTGCCGCGAGGTGGCGCGGAGGTTCAACCAGATGTACTGCGGCGTGAACCCCCACACCGAGGACGAGGACTATGTGAGGGAGGGCGGGCTGTTCCCGATCCCGGCGGGCAAGGTGGGGCGCGTGGCGCGCCTGGTGGGAACCGACGGCAAGAACAAGATGTCCAAGTCGCTCAACAACGCGATCTTCCTGACGGATACCTTTAAGCAGATCAAGAAGAAGATGGCCGGGCTCTACACCGGGCGCACGGCGATGGACGAGCCGGGCGATATTCACAACGCCCTGTTCGACTATGTCCGGGCCTTCATCCATGACGATGAGCGGATCAGGGAGCTTGAAGAGGCGTATTCCAAGGGCGACAACATCGGCGACGGGCACATCAAGGTGGAGGTGGCCGAGCATATCGACCGGCTGCTCGAACCGATGCGCGAGCGACGCGTACCGTTCGAGGGGCCCGAGGGCGACAGGAAGGTGCTCGAAATCCTGCGAGAGCACACGCGCAGGGCCAATCACGCGGCCGAAGAAACGCTGTACCTTGCCAAGCAGGCGATGAAACTGGACTTCGGGCGGCGCAGGCTGCTGTTTGAATAAGGGAGACTGAAGACGCATGTTCCCAAGCTCCGACCCATGCTCACGCGCCCGGCGTTCGCCACAGCCCCCGATTGACTCGGGCTCGGGGCTGCCGATCCCCCCGGCGGGGTTTGGCGAGGGGGCGGACCATGAGGACGATTCGTTCTCCAGGGGCGTGGACACCGCCGCCCGAACGCACGCGGCCCGGTCTCGCGTCCAGGCGCATGAGCCGAGGTACCTGTTCGCGCGCATCAGCGTCTTTCTGATCATGCTCATGTGGGTGATCGCGGGGTTCGCAAAGATCTCCGATCTCTCGGCCTTCGTGGACATCGTGGAGCAGCACGCGGTGCTGCCCGATGACATGATGCCCCTGCTGTGGTGGGTGGGACCGGGGGAGCTGGTGCTGGGGCTGCTGCTGGTGTTCGTGATGGGCAGCGAGCTGCGCAGGCCCTTCGGCAAGGTCGTGCTGCTGATCTCGATGGCGGCGATCGCGGGATTCACCTACTACCTGTCGCTGGTGGACCCGGTGGTGCTCCAGGAGTCGGGTTGCGGCTGCCTGAGCGATTACCGGATCGCGTCGGGCATGGAAAGCTCCGTGCGCTTCTTCGCGTACGGGAAGAACCTGATCCTGCTGATCCTGCATGTGGTGGCGCTCCTGGGCCCGGCGATGGTGGATTCGCGGCGGAAGCGGGGCAGCTGACGCTCTTCTACTCAACTTCGTGGACGGGCTTCCAGCCCGTCACTCCATGCCTCCTCGCTCAGCCGATTTCAAGTTTCCCAATGGCCGCTCTTGAGGGAGAAAAGAGGAGGAAGAGACGGGCTGGAAGCCCGTCCCACTGGGAATAGGAGGCTCAGGCATGAGCGACACAGATCTCAATCAGACCGAGCACGACACCGACTCCGAAGCCAGCGTCTTTCTCGACGGCCGGTTCGTCACCCGCGCCGAGGCGAGGATGAGCGCGTTCGACGCCGCGCTTCAGCACGGGGTGGGGCTCTTCGAGACGATGCACGCGACCACGACGCCCGAGGGGGTGGTCGTGCGCGATCTGGAGGAGCATCTCGATCGGTTGCAGGCCTCGGCGACGGCGCTGGGGCTCAGCGAGGAACTCAGGACCGGGCCCTTGGGCGAGGCGGTGACCGAGACGGTGCGCCGGGCGCGCTACAAGCACACGCGCGTGCGTCTTACGGTCACCGGCGGGGACCTGAATCTGCTCCAGACGCATGGGCGCACGAACCATCGACCGACGATCCTGGCGCAGGCGACGCCCGCGACGGTCTACCCCGAAGCGATGTTCGAGAAGGGCGTCATGGCGACCCTGGGGCAGGCGCGGGCGAATCCCTTGGACCCCACGGCGGGGCACAAGACGGTGAACTACTGGTGGCGCCTGCGCGAGCTGCAGGGCGCGGCCGCCAAAGGGGCGGGGGAATCCATCATCTTCCAGGTGAGCAACCACCTCTGCGGCGGGTGCGTGTCGAACCTGTTCGTGGTTGATGGGGGAAACCTGATCACCCCCATCGCCCGGGGTGAGGAGGATGAGATCGGCACCCCCGAGACCCGCGAGGGACGGATACCCTCGCCCGTGCTGCCGGGGATCACGCGCATGCGAGTGATCGAGAAAGCGAAGGCGATGGGGATCAGCACGACGCGGCGCATGATGACGATCGACGATCTTCTGGACGCCGACGAGGTGTTCCTGACCAACTCGGGCTGGGGCGTGCTGCCGGTGGTCCGGGTGGAGGCGGAGTCGATCGGGGACGGGGCGGTGGGTGAGGTGACGAAGAAGGTGCGCGAAGCGGTGGTGGTGTGAGACGGCCCCGGAGGGGACGGGGCGTGTCGCCACGGGTGAAGCGCGGCGCAACCCGTGGGAGGCAAGGATTTAAACTCTTCCTTCGCCCCGTCGGGGCGAGGGGAACTGCGCGAGCGACGAGACCACGGGTGGCGCTGCGCCGCGTGGCGGCTGCGATCTACCCGTGGCACCCGGCGCGTCCTGGCCGCTCATTGCCATTCGCGGCTGGTTGGGTGGCGTAAGGCCTGTCGGATAGGTCTATGTTGGAACTGGAACTTGACGGCGTAATGGCACACGAACGGCCCGGCGACGAAGAGCGCGATCCAGCCGAAGCAGCCGGGGAACCCGCTCCGGCGCCCCTCGGAACCCGGGAAACTGGGTCCCCATTCAGGCCGGGATGAGAAATATGAACGCCACACGCATGTATGCCATCTCAAGCAATAGGTGAGTCGGAAGGTATGCGATGCGGCGGGAGTGTGATGATGCGTCACTCATCCCGCTCGACCACCCGCACATTGTGGCGTCCGTCGAGGTGGCCGTTGGGGCCTTTGGCGCGGCGGAAGGCGAGCTTGATGCGGAACCAGGCGTAGACGATCAGCCCGATCACCAGCAGCGCGACGGCGACGGGGATCAGGATGAAGAACGCCAGGGCCACGATGGCCAGGAAGATGGCGATCGAGATGACCTGCGCCAGGGGACCCGGCGAACGGAACTCGATCGTGCGGGCGGAGGCGAACTGTGGGCGGCTGTGAGGCATGATGGGCTCAGGAGTCTCTACCGGGATGATAGGGAAAGAGTTCGGCGGATTTCGTTGAGCGGCGGGTCCACGGGGGCGGGGAAACGAGTAGGATATCGGGAGATTTCGCCCGACCATGATCGCTTGCCCAAGGTGTGCCGTGACGGAAACCCAGACGCGCAACTCGTTTGTTCATTTGCACTTGCACTCGGAATACTCGCTGCTCGACGGCGGGAACCGGGTCGATAAGCTGGTCAGCCGGGTGGCCGAGCTGGGCATGGACGCGGTGGCCATCACCGACCACGGGAACATGCACGCGGCGGTGCAGTTCTACAACATCGCGCGAAAGAAGGGGATCAAGCCCATTCTGGGGGTCGAGGCCTACATCGCCCCCGGCGACCGGCGCGATCGGACCTACACCGGCGTTGGCGATGGTGGTTTCCACCTGGTGATGCTGGCCGAGAATCTCGCCGGGTGGAACAACCTGCTGTACCTGTGCAGCGAGGCCTACCTGAGCGGGTTCTATTTCAAGCCCCGCATGGACCGCGAGCTGCTGGAGAAGCACAGCGAGGGCATCATCGTCATCAACGGGCATCTGGGCTCGGAGATCGCGCACCACCTGCTCAAGTACGAGCAGACGCGCGACCAGTCGCACTGGGACCACGCGGTGGCGGTCTGCGATTGGTATAAAGAGGTTTTCAGGGGCACCGAGGCCGGGCCCGGGTTCTACCTGGAGCTGCAGCACCACATCGGGCTGCAGAACTCGATCAACCCGCATGTGATCCGCCTGGCGCGCGAGCGGGGGCTGCCGCTGGTGTGCGATAACGATTCGCACTTCCTGCTCGAAGAGGACCACGACGCGCACGACACGCTGGTCTGCATCTCGACGGGGAAGGTGAAGAACGATCCGGACCGGATGCACTACCCGACCGAGCTGTATGTCAAGTCGCCCCAGGAGATGGGGCGCCTGTTCCACTCGGAGGAGTACAACAACGAGGAGCTGGGCGACGCGGGCCGCGAGGCGATGGCCAACACCGTCGCGATCGCGGATCGCTGTCAGGTCGAGCTGCCCATCGGCGCCAACCACGCGCCGGTGGTGATCGTCAAGGCCCCGGCCAGGAGCAAGCTGCCCAGGCACAACGCCAAGCAGTACAACGGGGATCTGACGGCGTGGTTCAAGGACTACTGCACTCACTTTGAGCTCGAGCCGGCCAACGACCCGGATCTGGACCAGGCGTCGTTGAAAGAAGATTGCGACAAAACGCTGCGCTTGTTGTGTGAGGCGGGGATGGTCTGGCGGTACGGGCCGGAGATTCTGGATTTCAAGCACGATCTGATCGAGGGGGAAGAGGAGACCGGGCAGGACGCCCATCCCACCGAGGAATGGAAGAAGTGGGCGCGGCTGAACCGGGAACTCAAGATCCTGGCGGACAAGCTGATCAGCGCGTACTTCCTGATCGTGTGGGACTTCGTCAACTGGGGTCGCCAGCGCGGGATCCCGTCCAACGCGCGCGGATCGGGCGTGGGCACGATGGCGGGGTATGTGCTGGGGCTCAGCAACGCGTGCCCGGTGCATTACGGGCTGCTGTTCGAGCGCTTCACGGACCCGGACCGGGCGGAGTATCCGGATATCGATATCGACCTGTGCCAGGACGGGCGCGGGGAGGTGATCAATTATGTGCGCGAGAAGTACGGGCATGTGGCCCAGATCATCACCTTCGGGACGCTCAAGGCGCGGGCGGGGATCCGCGATGTGGCGCGGGTGCTGGAGATGCCGCTGAGCGAGGCCGACAAGCTGGCCAAGCTGGTGCCCGAGGAGCTGGGCATCACGCTCGACAAGGCGCTGGCCCAGGAGCCCGATCTCAAGTCCTGGTACGACAAGGATCCGATCGTCAAGCGGGTGATCGACACGGCGCGGACCTTCGAGGGCCAGGCGCGGCACTCATCGGTCCACGCGGCCGGCGTGATCGTCGCGACGCGCCCGCTGCACGAGATCGTGCCGCTGTACAAGGCGTCGGGCGCGGGCGAGAACGAGATCATCACGCAGTGGGACGGGCCGACCTGCGAGATGATGGGGCTGCTCAAGATGGACTTCCTGGGGTTGCGGACGCTGAGCGTGATCGAGCGGGCCAAAGCGAACATCCGCGAGAACTTCAGCGAGGAACAGATCTGGGCGGCCGTGGGGCGGGACAAGAAGAAGGGCGGGGATCACCCGCTGGATCTGGACCGCCTGAGGTTCAATAACCCCCATGTCTTCGCGCTCTTCGCCCGCGCCGACACGACGGGCGTGTTCCAGTTCGAATCCGGCGGGATGCGCAAGCTGCTGGGCGCGATGAAGCCCGACCGGCTCGAGGACCTGATCGCGGCCAACGCGCTCTTCCGCCCGGGGCCGATGGATCTGATCCCGGACTACAACCGGCGCAAGCACGGGCAGGAGCCCGTGCCGACGGTTCATCCGATCGTCGACAAGTTCACCGCCGAGACCTACGGCGTGATGGTCTACCAGGAACAGGTCATGCAGATCGTGCACGAGCTGGGCGGGATCCCGCTGCGCAGCGCGTACTCGCTGATCAAGGCGATCAGCAAGAAGAAGGAAAAGGTTATCAACGCCGAGCGCCCCAAGTTCGTCGAGGGCGCGGTCCGGCAGGGGCTCGACAAGAAGAAGGCCGAGGAGCTGTTCGAGCTGATCCTCAAGTTCGCGGGCTACGGCTTCAACAAGTCGCACTCGACGGGCTACGCCATCGTGGCGTACCAGACGGCGTATCTCAAGACCTACTTCCCCAGCCAGTACATGGCGGCGTTCCTGAGCTTCGAATCGCAGGCCCAGAAGGTCAGCGACTGGATCCCGTATCTGGAGGATTGCAAGCGCCTCAAGTTCATCGATCCCAAGACCGGCGAGGAGACGCGATCGGGCGTGGAGGTGCTGGCGCCCGATGTCAACAAGTCGCACCCGGACTTCGGCGTGGTTTACGAGGACGACGAGGAGCACACCCCCAGCGCCGGGCAGATCATGTTCGGGCTCAAGGCGATCAAGGGCGCGGGGGTCAGGGCGATCGAGGCGATCGTGCGGGAGCGGGATCAGGGATCGGGGATCGGGGATCAGGGGGAGAAGAAGCGCAAGGCGTTCAGCAGCCTGTTCGATTTCTGCGAGCGGGTGCCGACGAGTTCGGTGAACAAGGCGACGATCGAGGCGCTGGTCAAGGCCGGGGCGTTCGACCATGTGTACTCGCGTGACCAGCGGGCGGCCTTGGCGGCGTCGATCGAGCAGGCGGTGGTCGCCGGCCAGACGATCGCCGCCGACCGGGCGGCGGGGCAGGGGGCGCTGTTTGGGGGCGGGTTGGGGGGCGACGACCCCGCGCCCAGCCGGGACGAGTCGAACAGGATGCTGGCCAAGGTCGAGCCGTGGAGCGAGGCCGAGACGCTCCGCCAGGAGAAGGAAACGCTGGGGTTCTATGTGTCGAGCCACCCCATGGAGGAGTGGAACCACTGGGTCCGGGCCTTCACCCACACGCGGGTGGGCGATCTCAAGGGGCTGGCGCAGGACAAGCGCGTGATCGTGGCGGCGATGGTGCAGAGCAACCGGACCATCGTGGTCCGCAACGGGCGCAGCGCCGGGCAGAAGATGGGCATCCTGACTGTGGAGGACGCGACGGGGACCGCCGACGCGGTGCTCTTCGCCAATGTCTACCAGCAGTTCGGGCATCTCCTGGAGGACGACCAGCCCAAGTTTTTCATGGGACGCCTGGATCACTCCCGCGGCGACGCCCAGATCATCGTCGATCGCCTCGTCCCCATCGACGGGCACCCCCTCGAACAGGGCACGGTGCAGCTGATGGTCCGTTCGGCCAAGCTCAACGGCACCGCGGCCCAGCGCCTCGACGCGGCCAGGGCGATCCTTGGCTCACCGACCGACCCCAACGACCTGTCGCTGGGCAAGTCGCCGCGCCCCGTGGAGGTGATCGTCGAAACCCCCGAATCGTGGGTGATCGTCGAGGCCAGAGGGGTGGGCAAGGTGACGCTGCGCCCCGAACTGGTCAAACGCCTGGCGGGGGAGCTGGGCGAGGATTCTGTTCGGCTGGCGGGCGGGGTGAGCGTGGAGTTGAACAAGGAAGACCCGAGGCGGAAGCAGTACGCGCGGGCGTGAGGATGCTTTGGAGCCCCCATTCTGATTGGAAGAAGCGAGCACTAACCAAAGAATCGACGAATAAATTGGTTAGTGGGCGGATCGTCCAATAGACTTGGGGATGAATCGTGGAAAGTTAGTTCACACTAGCTTTGATAGAGTGGTTCGTGTTGGCGGGATCCCAAGGGTCCAGAAGGAGGTGGGCTGGGCGTTCATCCCAGCACAGTTGTCCACCAATGAGCAGATCGTGCCCGTGCTTGTAGAGTTGATGGCAAAACACGAACAGGCAGCCGCTCTACTGGGCAGACTTGACGGTAGGTTTCAGGATAACCCTGGGGGATTCAATTTTAATCCTTGGGTTCTCTGCCGACCGTTGAGACTGCGAGAAGCTAGGCTGTCATCGAAGATCGAGAATACGATTGCGAGCGCGTCGGAGATAGAGGCTGTTGAAGTTATTGAACCGGAGCGCAGTGAGCCGAGAGAAGTTCGTAACTACATTCGTACAGTCGAAATGGGTTCAGGGGATAAAGGCCCAATCACTGAAACAAAGATCAGAGCGCTGCATGCTATTCTTCTGGAGGGAATACCGGACGCGGACAAGAACTACCCTGGCATGTATCGGTCAACCCAAGTAATGATTGGAGATGAAGACAAGCCATTTAGTGAAGCTAGGTTTGTTCCACCGTCGGCGACAGAGGTCTCGTTGTTGATGCAGGATCTAGTGGGATTCATTAAAGAGCCGCCGGCAGGAATGACAACTCTTGTTGCAGCAGCTCTAGCCCATTACCAGTTTGAAACGATTCACCCGTTTGCGGATGGGAACGGGCGACTGGGAAGGATGCTAATTACATTAGGGCTGTGTAACGGGACGGTCCTTTCTAGGCCACTGATTTATCCGAGTGGATATATAAATCAGAACAAAGAGCTCTATTATGACAAGCTGCTAAGAGTGTCGGCGCATGGAGACTGGAAAGGATGGATCGAGTATTTTCTGGACACGATAATTAGTGAGGCGAAGGGCACTGTTGAGCGAGTTCAGCGGCTCTTTCAATTGCGAGAAAACTATCACAGGAGATTTGTGGACAAGAAAAAGATGTGGATTGATTTTTATAACATAATTGATTATTTGTTTGAGCGATCTGTGATAACGGTTAATGCGGCAGAAGACAGGATCGCTGGCGGGAACCAGACGGCGCGGAATTATATTGAACTATTGGTAGAGCGTGGGGTGTTAAAATATTGGACGACGCGAGGATTGGAGAAATATTATGTGGCCACAGAGATTCTGCAGGTAGTCGATGAAGACTAGATACTGCGTGGTTGCTCGTGTGGTCAGCCCTCGCCCCACCGCGTCTTGAGATCGTGCCCTATATGGAGCAGATCCAGCGCCTTGCCAACGATGAAATCGACCAGATCATCCACCGATTCGGGCAGGAGATACAACCCCGGGTTGCACGGGGTGATGGTCGCCCCCGCCAAGGTGAGCGTACGCATGTTCTCGATGTCGATGAGATTCAGCGGCGACTCGCGGTGGCACAGGATCAGCGGGCGGCGCTCCTTGAGGGTCACCGCCGCGGCGCGGCTGAGCAGGTTGGAGCCCGAGCCGCTGGCGATGGCGCCCAGCGAGGTCGAGGAGCAGGGGAGGATGACCATGCCGTCGTGGAGGAAGCCGCCGCTGGCGATGGACGCGCCGACATCCTTGTTGGGATGGATCAGCAGGCGCTGGCGGTAGACCTCGGCGTGCCGGTCGGCGCTCAGGTGCGGGGCGAGGGTGTCGAGGGTGATGCGGCTGATGCCCATCTCGTCGCCCAGCAGGCGCCTGCCGTACTCGCTGACGACCAGATGGACCCCGTGGCCCCCGAGCAGCAACTGGTCGAGCAGGCGCGTGGCGTAAACCGCTCCCGAGGCGCCGGTGACGCCGAGAATGTAGCGTTTGCCCGAGGGTTCGGGCGCGTCGGGCGGCGGCGGGGTCTGGCGCGAGGTCATGGGCATGGGTGATCCTAGATCGACGCCCGCGGCGAAAGGTGCCCGGGGGCGGGGGCGGCACTATCATGCCCCCGAGGGCATGCCCGGGCTCGGGACGGACGCGGGGCACAGCGGAGACACGCGATGGCAGGCAGAGCAACCACGGGTTGGGGGAAGTTCGCACGAAGCGCACCGGGGGCGATGACGCTGGCGTCGCTGCTGGGCGCGCTGCTTGTGGGCGGCTGCGTGAGCTACACCAATGTCCCGGTGCCCGAGAGCGCGCCGGCCTACGAGAGCGCCAACCACGGTCAGTCGATCCGGGTGACGCGCCTGGCGCTGCGGTCGGTGATCGATCGTTTCCCTGCGGCCGGCCCCGACGGGCGCTACGCGGTCAACCTGCCCGCGGGCACGAGCGAGGAGTCGGCCCTCAAGATCCTCGAGGGGCTGCCCGAGGGGGCGATGCTCCCCTACGAGGGGATGGGCGACGAAGTGCCGGTGTACCACATCGGGCGGATCTGGATCCGGGCCTCGGACGCGAAGGTGGATGTGCTGTACCCGATCACGGACATTCGGGGCCACCGGCTTCAGGGGAATGTGACGGCGTGGCTCTACGGCGGGCTCTACAACTGGCGCGTGGAGCGGGTGCAGCACTGGGCGCCGGGAACGATGGCCACGCCCGCGATCTATATCCCGCTGCCCGAGGAGACGCTCGCGCAGATGAAAAAGCAGGCCGAGATGGAGGCCCAGGCCCAAGCGGAAGCCCGGAAGCAGGCGGAGAGGGACGCGGCGCGGCGCGATGACGGCGCGGCCTCCGATGAGGGCGATGAGCCCGGCGACGACTGACCGGGACGGTGCGGGAGCGCCGGGGATGCGAATCCATGTGGGACGGGCGGCATCTGATCTCGACCGAGGGCTGTGACTCGCAGCAGGCGCGCCGGCTGCTGTCGCTGGCGCACGCGGACGATTTCGCGCCCGATGCGCTGGCGGGCCGGACCATCGCCAACCTGTTCTTTGAGGATTCCACCCGCACGCGGGTGAGCTTCACCGTGGCGGCTCAGCAGCTGGGGGCGTCGGTGGTGGACCTGGCCAGCCGGGGATCGTCGATCTCCAAGGGCGAGTCGCTGATCGACACGGCGTGGACGATCGAGTCGATGGGGGTCGATGGGCTGGTGGTCCGCGCGTCCCAGAGCGGGGCGTGCGGGCTGATCGGCGCGCATGTGCGTATCCCGGTGATCAACGCCGGCGACGGGACGCACCAGCACCCGACCCAGGCGCTGACCGACGCGTTGACCATCGGGCGGCGGCTGGACAGAACCCGGGGGTGGGACTTCTCGGGGCTGGGCGTGGTGATCGTGGGTGATGTGGTCTCGTCGCGCGTGGCGCGGTCCGATATCGGCTTGCTGACAGCGCTGGGGGCGCGTGTGACGCTCTGCGGCCCGGCGATGATGTGCCCGGCGGGGTTGTCGGTGCTTGGGCGTGGGGGATGTGCCGTATCGAACGATCTCGACGGGCTGGTCGAACACGCCGATGTGCTGATCATGCTGCGGATCCAGTTCGAGCGCGGCGGCGGGGCGTGTCTGGCGTCGCGGCGCGAGTATCACTCCGGCTTCGGGCTGACGCTGGACCGGGCGGCGCGGATGAAAGCGGGCGCGATCGTGCTGCACCCGGGGCCGATGAACCGGGAGGTGGAGATCGCCGGGGCGGTGGCCGATGGGGAGCGCAGCGTGATCCGCGACCAGGTGGCCGGGGGCGTGCTGGTGCGAAAGGCGGCGCTGATGACGGCGCTGGGCCAGCGGGGCTGATCAGCGCCGGTTTGGGGATGGGCGTGTCAGGAGGCGGCCTTGGGCCTGGCTTGGGGCGCGGCGACGGGGTCCTTGATCCACCAGCGGATGCCGGGGAAGCGCCGATGGAGCACATCGAGCAGCTGCTGCGAGACCAGGGTGATGTTGGCCGGCCGGTTGTGGATGTGGCTGATGACGCCCGAGCGGGACTCGGGATAGAGCTTGCCCACGGCGATCGCTTCTGGGGCGGGGTCGTCGTGGCGGGCGTGGGTGTGGGTCGAACCGGTTCGATCGACCCACCAGCTGATCTCGTTGGGGGCGTTTTTCATGTGGTCGGGCGTCGGCGGAGGGAGAGCCGACCCGTTCTCTTCGGATGGCGAAACGCGCCGATCCACTGGTTATGGGGCGCGGAGGCAAAATAATGGTTTGGCATCAGACTCCGGGCGCAATCTTGACCCGGCGGGTGAGGGTTCTACGATCCGGGGCTTTGGGGCTTTCCCCGGGCGCCCCCCCGCGGGGACGTAGCTCAGTTGGTAGAGCGCTTGCATGGCATGCAAGAGGTCGAGAGTTCGAATCTCTTCGTCTCCATTTCGGACCGATAGGCTTGTGCGGCTGGGTCATCCGATTGACCCGTCTCGGCCGTCCGGCCGCCCGTCCGGCCGCCCGTCAGGGCCTCGCAGTTGGGCTTGACCTGAGACGAGGCCAAGACCAGTCTGCTTCGGTGATGTGCTTCATCCCGCGGACGCCTGATTGTTCATGACCGATCCCCGCGTCTTTAACGGCGGGCTGCGAGACCGGGACCCCGGCTTCTACGGGCTCGGTGACACCAGCACGCCTGAGCGACAGATCGCGACACGGTCCACGCTGGGCGGATGGCTGAGCACCGGCGCGGCGGGGGTTGGGCTGGATTACACTGGTCGGCCGGCCAAGCGTGAAGAAACCATCGCCCTCTTTAACGCGCTGCGGGGTGAGCCGTTCCACTTTTCGATCATCGGTGAATCAATCCCGCTCGTGGGTGGCCGCCCCGATGGTGGCGTGGACAGGGACACGATCGATCAGATGCCCTGGCTGGCGACGGTCACGGACGCGGATGCTCGCTTCGATGATTCGGTGACATTCGATCGAGAAGACACCCGAGTGTTCATCTGGTTCGCGGGCGTCGGCAGCTCTTACGGCAGTCCGAGCGAGCGGATTGAACGGGTATACCGGTACATGAACCGGGGGATGATCCCGATCACCTGCGACCGGGAGATGTTCGTGGCGGCGCTGGACCGAGCGCGGCAGATGGATGATATCGATCGGTGAGCCGCGGATCGCCGGCATGAAATGATGGATTTGGCCGCCCGGATGATCCGGGCGGTTTTTTCGTTGGAGGCCCGGGGGCGGCCCGGAACCGCCGGTTGATGCCGGTATCTTCAGACTCGATCTCCTTCGCCGCGCGAGCCGGGGACTTCGACCCCCATGAGAGCAGGACCTGTTCATCACCCCCCCAGGCGATCTGAGTGGGGACGGGCGTTCAACTTCTTCGATGTGTCCGGGTTGCTGGTGGGATTCACCGGCGGGTGCGACCAAGGGGACCAGCCGGCGTTCCGGGGGCTCGAAAACTCGCTCCGGGGGGGCGAAGTTGGCACTTTGGACTATGCCGGACGGGGCATCTGCGGTATGGTGTGGTGACAGACGGCGCCATCTGGAGAGCGCCGTCTCTCATGGGGTTTCCAATAGAACAGAGAGGTGAGGGCCATGCGCTTCAAGCATGTTGCGTTCTCGGATCGGGCCGGCGTCCGCCGGCGTGGGCTTGTCGTGTGGTCGGGCGCCGTGCTGGCGCTCGGAGCCGGGATGGCCTTGGCCGCCGATCCGCTGGTGTCGAACCAGACGGACGCGGCGGGGCTGGGAATCCCCCACGCGAGCGTGGAGACGGGGTACGGCGTCGAGTTCATGACCGAGGGTGGGGCCTGCGGGGACTTCGATAAGGACGGAGACCTGGATCTGTTCGTCCTGGGCGGCTCGGCTGCGTCCGATCATCTCTATATCAATGACGGCACGGGGCATTTCACCGATCAGGCGGCGGCCTGGGGGGTGGACCGGGTGCACTACGGCTCGGGCGTGGCGGTGGGAGATTACAACAACGACGGCTGGCTGGACATGATGGTGACCTCGATGGGGCCGCCGCATGCCTTCACCTACGACTACAGCGTACTCTACCGCAACAACGGCAACGGGACCTTCAGCGATGCGACGGCGGTGGCCGGGCTCGATGGCGGGTTCAACCCCTTTGAGCTGGTGGACACCTTCAGCCCTTCGTTCGGGGATTATGACCTCGACGGGGATCTGGACCTGGCCATCGCGGGCTGGTACGGGGGCAGCCGCCTGTTCCGAAACGAAGGGGGCGTCTTCGCCGATGTGACCGAGTCGGCGATGGATTTCGACATCACCGAGATGAGGGGGTTCGCGCCCCGGTTCGTGGACATGGACGGGGACCGCTACCCCGAGATCCTGTGGGTCTCGGACTTTGGCACCTCCCATTATCTCGTGAACAACGGGGACGGGACCTTCACGGACCAGACCGCCGCTTCGGGCACGGGGCTCGACAGCAATGGCATGGGCAACACCTTCGGCGATTACAACAACGACGGGCTCCTGGACTGGTATGTCACCAGCCGCATCGGCGTCAACGGGATTCCCGGGCCAGGCGCGTCGGGGAACATGCTGTACATGGGGACCGATACGCCCCATGTCTACAGCGAGGAGTCGGTGGACCGGGGCTGCAACTTCGGCTACTGGGGCTGGGCGGCGGTGTCGCTGGACATCGACCACGACGGGGACCAGGACATCTTCGCCACCAACGGGTTCACCAGCGCCGGCCTGGACATGACCCCCTCGCGGATGTGGCTCAACGACGGCACGGCCCACTTCGTCGACATCGCCGCCTTCTGCGGGATGAACGACGCGGGGCAGGGGCGCGGGGTGGTCCACGGCGATTTCGACGGGGACCTGGACGAGGACATCCTGCTGATCAACGCGCGTCAGAAGCATGACTTTTACCGGAACGACCTGTCCGGCCCCGCCACCAACGCCATCATCCTGGACTTCGACACCTCTTCAGTGGATGACCTCGCCCCCAACGGCTTCGGGACCCGTGTGGTGTTCACCTCGCCTTCGCACACGCAGCTCCGCTACCTGGACGGGGGGAGCAACTACCTCTCGCAGAGCGAGCTGGCGGTGCACTCGGGTCTGGGGAGCGACGGGTGGGTGGACATCAGCATCCTCTGGGCCAACGGGGACACCAGCGAGTACCACCATGTGGCGCCTGGGCGCTACACGATCAAGGCGCTGGGGTGCGCGGTGGACTTCACGGGCGACGGGACGCTGAACTTCTTCGATGTGTCTCGGTTCCTGACGCTGTACCTGGCCCATCACCCGCAGGCGGACCTGAGCGGGGACGGGGCGTTCAACTTCTTCGATGTGTCCGGGTTCCTGGTGGGATTCACCGGCGGGTGCGACTAAGAGGGGGCGGGCGCGGCCGTTGCGATGGGAGGAAAAATGAGTCCAAGCCGCGAGGCGCTCAGACCCGCGGCTTGTGCTCATTGGAGATTGTGTGCGTCACGGCGCGCGTCGGTCATCGAGCGTGCGTCCCACCAGCTCGTTCACATCAAGGCCCTGGCCCGATTGGATCATCTCGATGAGCTCGTCGGCGCTCACGCCCATCCTGTCGGCCGGGCCGGGGCGCCCGTCGCGTGGTTCGGCGGGGGCGGGGTGGTGTTGGGCGTGCTCCATGACACACCACCCATCGGCGCGCGTCGGATCGCACTTGACGGCGGAGATTTTGTGGCGGTCAAATCGTGCAGATTTCTAGTCTCGCGCGGTGAACGGCGCGCGTGAGGCGCGCCGGCGGGCTCACGGCTTGACGATGATCCCCGAGGCGGGGCGGTAGGGGGCGACGCCCTCGCGGGCGCGGGCCTCGCCGCCGTGTTCGCGCGGGTCGGAGGGCGCCCAGTCGACGCGGGTCTGGCCCAGCAGGGTGCCGGTGGCGACGGCCAGGTCGATCTGGGCGACCTGGTACTCGACGATCGCCTGGATCTCGCTGAGTCTCGCGCTGGCGAGGTTGGTGTCGGCGTCGAGCACATCGGTGGTGGTCGAGCGCCCCACATCGAACTGGCGCTGCTCGGCCTCAAGCACGCGGGCGCTGAGATCGACGGCGTTGCGGGCGGCCAGGATGCGGTTCCAGGCGCCCGAGAGCTGGTCGATGGCGTCGTAGACCTCGCGGGTGATGGCCTGCTCGCGGGCCTGACGGGTGGCCATGGTCTGGAGGCGGGCGAGGACCGCCTGGGCGAGCGAGGCGTTGGCCTGGTGGTTGCCCAGGGGGACCTCGGCGTTGATCGCCAGCGACCAGCTCTCGAAGTTGTTGCGTCCCAGGGTGTCGACCGAGTTGTCCAGCGTGCTGCCCAGGCCGTTGACGCCGTAGGTGAACTGCAGGGCCAGCAGGGGCAGGCGCTGGTTCTCGGCGAAGGCGATGTTGGCGGCTTGTCGGGTCAGGTCGATCTGGAGCTCGAGCAGCTCCATGCGGTTGTCGAGGGCGGCGGCGACGAGGGTGTCGGTGTCGAAGCGGTATTCGACGGGGTCCGGCGGCGAGGCGGGCTCGATGTGGGTGGGGGAGCCGACATCGAGCCCGGGCAGGTTGATCAGGGCCTTGAGGGCGCGCTCCTGGAGGGAGATGTCGTTCTGGGCCTGGATGATCTGCTCGACGCGGTCGGCCACGCCCGAGCGGGCGCGGATGACATCGACCTCGGTGCCCGAGCCGGCGTTCTGGCGGCGCTGGGCGCGCTGGAGCTGGGCGTCGGCGACATGGTACTGCTGCTCGACGACCTCCAGGGCGCGGGCGGCGGCGTAGAGGCGCCAGTAGGTGCGGTCGACCTCCGAGAGCGTGGAGATGATCTCCAGCTTGGTCTGGGCCTCGCTGGTCTGGCGGTCGTACTCGGCAATGCGGATCGCGTGGGTGGTGGCGCGGCGCCCGGCGCCGCGCAGCAGGTTCTGGCTGAGCGAGAAGCTGAGATCGGAGGTGTAGGCGGGGTTGAGGATGGAGAACGCGTTGTCGTTGGCGAAGCGGGAGATGGGCGCGTTGATGCTCAGCTCGCCCCCGGTGCGCAGGGGGATGGTGATCCCGGGAGTGATGGAGCGGGATGTGGACTGGGCGCTGGAGAGTGTGGAGGCGACGGCCTCGTCGTTGTCGGACACGGCGCCGCTGAGGGTGAAGAGCGCGTCGAAGCGCCCCTCCTCCTCGGAGACGCGCTGGGCGGCGATGGCGGGCGAGACGAGCGTGGCGCTCAGGCCCAGGTTGTTGGTCAGCGCGGCCAGGCGGGCGTTGTCGAGCGAGAGCTCGACGCGCTCGACGCCGGCGAACTGGTCGCGCGCGTTCTGGAGGGATTCTTCGGTCGTGGGTCGCCGGTCCTGCTCGTACTGGCGCTGCTGGAGCACGAGGGTGTTGATGGAGCGCAGCTGCTGTGGCGCGGCGACGGTGTCCTTGTCGAGCGGGTCGTCGCCGAATGGGTTGCTGGCGCAGCCGGCGCCCAAGAGCGCGGCGGAGACGACCGCGGGGATGAGGGCGGCGGCGGGTCGTGGTCGGTGGGGTGTCGGGGGTGTGTGCATGGTCGGGTGAGGCGGTCTCGGGTGTGAGGGCGCCCGGTGAGGGAGGGGTCGGGGATCGGATTGGCTGGTGTTATTCGTGTCGCAGGGCGTTGATGGGGTTGAGCATGGAGGCCTTGATGGCGGGGAACATGCCGAAGACGATGCCCACGCCGCTGGCGAACCCGAGCGAGAGCAGGATGGCCCAGGTGGGGATGGACAGGTGCTTGATGGGCATCTTGGGGATGAGCGGGACGAGGGTGACGAGGAACTGGACGAAGAGGATGCCGATGATCCCCCCGGTGACGCAGAGGACGACGGCCTCGACGAGGAACTGCATGAGCACGACGGGGGGCTTGGCGCCCATGGCCTTGCGCAGCCCGATCTCGCGGGTGCGTTCGGAGACGGAGACGAGCATGATGTTCATGATGCCGATGCCCCCGACGAGCAGGGAGATGAAGACGACGCCGATCATGACCCACCCGATGACGCGGGCGACGGCGTTGAAGTTCTCGATGGCGCTCTGCACGACGAACATCTGGAAGGTGTCCTCGTCCTCGGGCTTGAGGTTGCGGTGGTTGCGCAGGATGAAGCGGACCTCGGCCCGGGCGTCCTCGGCCTTATCGGGGTCGGCCATCTGGAGGGTGAAATCCGTCCAGGTGTAGGGGTTCATCACCTTGTGGGTGGAGAAGGGGATGAAGAGCTCGGTGCGGGATTCGCCGCCGCCCATCATGGGGCTGACCTCCTTGGTCTCGACGACGCCGACGATGAGGAAGCGTCGCCCGTCGACGAGGAGATAGTCGCCCACGGGGTCGATGTCGAGGTTGAGCTCCTCGATGCCCTGCTCGTTGATGAGGCAGACCTGGCGGTTCTCGTCGTCGTCGATGCGGCTGAAGGGGCGGCCGATGAGCACCTGGCGGTCCTCGATCTCGTGCCAGGTGGGCCAGATCCCGGTGACGCGGACCCCCTGGGCGGTCTGTTTGCCGTAGGAGACATCCCAGCTCGCGCGGCACGCGGGGGTGAGGGTCTCGATGAGCTCGGCGTGCTCGAGGATCAGCTCGGCCTCGGTGATGGTGACCTTGGCGTCGTCCCAGCTCATGACGGAGCGTTTGGAGTCGGGCACCTCGCCCCAGAGCCACATCTTCTTGGCGCCGATGCCCTCGAACTGTTCGAGCACGAAGCCCTGCATGCCGTTGAGAGCTGCGGCGATGCCCGTCACGCCCACCACGCCGATGATGATGCCCAGGGCGGTGAGGATGGCGCGGATCTTGTTGGCCCAGACCTGCCCCAGCGCCAGGAACACGGTCTGCCAGAGCAGGCGCAGGAGGAAGACGATCGGGGCGAGCAGGACGCGGATCATGGGCGGTCCTCGCTCTCGGCGGTGGATGTGGCGGCGCGCTCGGCTCTGGGGCGTGAGAAGAGCGTGCGCTTGTTCCTGCGTTCCTCCTCGAGCCGGGCGCGTCGCTCGGCGTCGGCGCGGGCGTTGATCTCCAGCTCGGCGTCGGTGATCTGGGCCCGCCCGGCGCTCATGCGCTGGACCCAGTCCTGGTGGATCGGGTCCTCGCGAGAGAGGTGGTCGGAGATGATGCGTCCGTCGCGCAGGCGGACGATGCGCTCGGCGTGGCCGGCGACATCCTCCTCGTGGGTGACGATGACGATGGTCTGGCCCTGAGCGTGGAGCTGGCGGAAGAGCTCGATGATCTCGACGGTGGTCTTGGAATCGAGGTTGCCGGTGGGCTCGTCGGCCAGGATCATGGAGGGCTCGTTGACCAGGGCGCGGGCGATGGCCACGCGCTGGCGCTGCCCGCCCGAGAGCTGGTTGGGGCGGTGGGACATCCGATCGGCCAGCCCCACGCTCGCCAGCGCGTCCTTGGCGCGCCTTTTGGCGCTGAAGAGGTGCTTCTTGGAGTAGAGCATGGGGAGCATGACATTGCGAAGGGCGGTGGAGCGGGAGAGCAGCTCGTAGCTCTGGAAGATGAAGCCGATCTCCTGGTTGCGGACCTGGGCCAGGTGCCCCATGCCCATGCGGTGGGTGGGGTGGCCGCTGAGGATGTACTGGCCGCTGGTCGGCTTGTCGAGGCAGCCGAGGATGTTCATGAGGGTGGATTTGCCCGAACCCGAGGCGCCCATGATGGCGACGAACTCGTTGGGGAAGATGTCCAGATCGATGCCGTCGAGCGCGCGCACGCGCTCGTCGCCCACGCGGAAGACCTTCTTGAGCTGCTTGATCCGGATGGTGGGTTGGGGTGCGCGGGGCGGGGGCATGCTCAGGGCTGCTCCGGCTCGTCGGCGGCGGTGGTGGCGTCATCACGCGGGGCCGGGGTGGGTCGGGGTTCTTCGCTGGTTTCGTTCGGCGTCGCGCCGGTGTCGGCGGGCGTGTCGGGGCCCGCGTCATCGGCATCACCTGTTTCGCCCGGTTTCTGGGCGTTTTCGCCCTCGGCCTTGTTGTCCTGGTCCGCCTTCTGGTCCTTGACGGCCAGGTCGTGCTTGAGGTCGACGAGGATGCGGAAGGGGCCGGTGACGATGATGTCGTCCTTGCTCAGCCCGTCGGTGATGACGGTCTGGGTGAGGTCGGAGGGGCCTACGGCCACGGGGGTGGCGACGGTCTTGCCGTCGACCACGCGGTAGACGACGCGGGTGAAGGTCTTGTTGAGGTCGACCAGGGCGTTGCCGGCCTTGACCGCTTCGGGGAGCTCCTCGATGCGCCGGTCGACGACGGCCTGGGATGGGACGATCATGGCGTCGAAGAAGTGCTCGACGACGATGTCGGTGGAGGCGGTCAGGCCCGAGTAGAGCGATTCTCCCTCGGGGAGGTCCATGAGGATCTCGACCTCGAAGGTGCCGGTGCCGTCGGCGCCGATCTGGCGTTTGAGGGCGATCTTCTGGACCTTGCCCTCGTACTCGCGCTCGGGGTAGGCGTTGATGTAGATGCGCGCCTCCTGGCCGATCTCGACGGGGGCGATGTTGGCTTCGTCGACCTGGGCCTTGAGGAGCATCTGTGAGAGGTCGGCGATCTCCATGATGATCGAGCCGGGGTTGTTGGTGGTGCCGACGATGACGGTCTCGCCCACCTCGGCGTTGAGCGCCGTAATGACGCCGTCGATCGGGGAGGTGATGACGGTGTTGTCCAGGTCCTTCTGAGCGCGTTCGATCTGGGCCTGGGCCTGCTCGATCTGGTGGATGAGGACCTGCTTGTTGGACTTGGCCTGCAGGAAGCCGGCCTCGGAGGCATCGAGCTCGGATTTGGTGGCGTCGCCGGTCTCGTAGAGCTGCTCCAGGCGCTCGTACTCGAGACGGGCGTTGATCAGCCCCGCCTCGGCGCCGTCGAGCGAGGCCTCCTGCCCGGCCAGGGCGGCCTTGGCCGAGTCGAGCACGGCCACGAGGTCCTGGGGGTCGAGGCGGATGACGACATCGCCCTCTTTGACCCGCTGCCCCTCCTCGAAGGGCAGGGCCAGGATCTTGGCCGAGACCTGGGAGGAGATCTCGATGAGCTTGCGCGGCTCGATGGACCCGGGGGCCGAGACGGTGCGTTCCAGGTCGCCCAGGCGGACGGGCTCCATGATGACGGGCTTGGCGATGTCCTGGGCCGAGCGGGCGTTGGCGAACTTCCGGCCGACGGGTGATTTGTAGATGACGACACCAACCCCGGCGAGGATGCCCACGCCGACGGCGGTGATGGCCAGAACCTTGAACACTCCCATTGAAGCTTCCCCCGGCGATGAAGAGCGCGCGTCGTGCGCGTGGAACGATACCGTGTTTATGGGTGAAGGGGCGGCGAGTTTCGGGTTTTCGGGCGCGGGGGTCCGAAACAGGGGGATTTTGGGGCCTGGGAAAAGGTTTTCCCGTTGTCGGTTTGCGGCATTCATCGGATGCACACAACATGCGTGGGCACACTAGCGAACTCGCTTGCGGTTTCTACCTGGCAGTCGAGCTTCGCGGCCCATTCGGCTGCGGTTTCGTCGGCGATATCTTGGCTGTCGCTCGAATCGAGAAGGACAAAGCGGTGCTTTGAGTAGTTGAGGTTGAGATGAAGCCAGATCCCCAGCATATCTGATTCTCTATGAGCATGCATCATCTTTGTTAGATATCGGAATCTCGCAGGGGCAACTACCACCAGCGGCCCATACCGGGCGAGCGGTGCGGTCTTGATTCTCTTTTCGGATACATAGACATCACCGTCGGTTAGGAACAGTCTTACAGAATATCGCACCTTACGGGAGAAGTAGCAGGCAAACCCTTCCAATACGATGATGCCTACCCCAAAGAAAGGTATATCGCCATGCCACGCTTAACGGGGCAAAATAAAACGCGGCCACGCCGCTCAGAACGCAAATGAGCATGACACTCATCGTGAAATAGAACATGAAGGAGGCGAGCCAGCGTTGCGTATCGGGGTACTCCAGAAAAATTTCGTTCTGCTTCTGCAGGTGTGCTTGCACAATGTATCTATAAACAAGATTTCCAGACCACTCGTTCACAACCCCAGCTTCCGGGCCAAGAAGTCGCCCACCTTGTCAATCGCGATGCGTTCCTGCGCCAGCGTGTCGCGGTGGCGCACGGTGACGGTCTGGTCGGTGAGGGTCTGGCTGTCGATGGTGAAGCAGAAGGGGCAGCCGGCCTCGTCCATTCTTGCGTAGCGCTTGCCGATGGACTGCTTCTCGTCGTAGTCGATCGTGCCCAGGTGCCCGAAGCGCTTGCGCAGCTGGGCATGGAGGGGGCGGGCGATCTCGGGCATGCCATCTTTTTTGACCAGCGGGAACACGGCGGCCTTGATGGGCGCGACGCGGGGATGGAACTTCATGTAGACGCCCGAGGGGCGCTCGGGGTCGGGGGTGTAGGCCTCGCAGAGGATGGCCAGCACGCCGCGGTCGAGCCCGGCGGAGGGCTCGATGACATGAGGGAGGTACCACTCGCCCTTGGGCTGGCCGTTGGGCAACGGCTCGCCCCGGGCGGTGTCGTGGTACTCCATCTTCTTTTTGGAGTGTTCCTGGTGCTGCTTGAGGTCGAAGTCGGTCCGGTGGGCGATGCCCTCGAGCTCGCCGTAGCCGGGTGCGGTGAAGGGGAAGCGGTACTCGATGTCGCTGGTGCCCGCGCCCTCCCTGGCGTAGTGGGCGAGTTCATCGCGCTCGTGCTCGCGGAGGATGAGGTTGTCGCCCCCGAGCCCCAGGTCCTTCCACCACTGCATGCGCCAGTCGCGCCAGAAGACATACCAGGCCCGGGCGTCGTCGGGGTGGCAGAAGAACTCGATCTCCATCTGCTCGAACTCGCGCGACCGGAAGGTGAAGTTGCGGGGGGTGACCTCGTTGCGGAAGGCCTTGCCGGTCTGGGCGATGCCGAAGGGGACGGCGACACGGGTGGTGTCGACGACATTCTTGAAGTTGATGAAGATGCCCTGGGCGGTCTCGGGGCGGAGGTAGGCCTTGTTTTCTTCCCAGTCTCCAGTGGCGCCGATGACCGTAGGGAACATCAGGTTGAAAGGTCGTGGCTCTGTAAGACCGCCTCGTTCTTGAGTGTACGGAGATGGCATTTGCTCTAGCAATCCGGGCTGCAAGAGTTTCTGCCCGGGGACTACTTGAGCGAAGTATGGATTGCCTGATCCATCCTCTAAGCCAACATGATCTTGAAGTACACCTTCGCGAATGTGCCATGCATTCTTGAAGGGCTTGAACTGTTTGATGTTGTTGATAAAAGCCCAGTGCGCCTCGTATAACGAAGAAGCGATCATCCCGAACTTAGGAAGGATGGATACAGGTGATTGTTCAGGAGCTCGTTGTAGCCCTTCAAAAATCTCGACTTGGCTCTTCTCGTCAGCTACATAGACAACGAAGTAGTGATCAGCTCGGAATCTCTTTCCATCCGGAGTTGATTTGTCGATGACCATCGGATCGTTGAACCCGCCCACATGCCCCGACGCCTCCCAGACCTTGGGGTTCTGGATGATGCTGGTATCGACGGGGACGATCTCGATGGGCTGGCCGTCGGGGCCGCTCTGGCCGCAGGCGCCCATCATGACGACATCGGTCCACCACGCGTCGCGGAGGTTTTTTTTGAGCTGGGCGCCCAGGGGGCCGTAGTCCCAGAAGCCGTTGACGCCGCCGTAGATTTCGGAGGCGGGGTAGATGAACCCGCGTCGTTTGCACAGCGACATGATGTCGTCCATGGATTTGGGTGGGATGGCGGGTTGCTCGGCGGTGTCGGGCATGGGAAAGTCCTTTGTTGGGTGGGGGCAACTCTAGGGGGGGAGCCATCAGGGATCAGCCATCAGCCATCAGGGAAGAGAAGCTGGTGGCACAGGCGTCTCGCCTGTGCATTCCCTGGACATGAAGAGCACAGGCGAGACGCCTGTGCCACCGGCTTTGTTCCAGAGGGGCGGTGTCCGAAGCTTGTTTCTCTCAGTCGCCCAGCACGGCGGCGAAGACATCGCGCCAGGAGACCTTGTCGATCTCTTCGTCCACCTGGGTCTGGATCTCGTCGTAGCTCTTGATCTCGGGGGGCGGGGCGAGGGAGATCAGGGCGTCGTCGTCGACTTTGGTGAGTTTGAGCGCGCCGTCGCCCCCGGCGTGGACGACCCATCGCCCCTCGCCCAGATGCCGGTAGACGGCCTGGCCGACGAGGGCGCCCTGGGCGTTCCAGTCGATCTCGGCGAGTTTGGGGTTGATGAGGGTGGCTTGGGAAGGCGGGGTGTCGGCGTCGAAGACGCGCCGGATCCACAGGCGCCCCTCGATCAGGGCGAAGTCGACATAGATCTCCTTGTCGGCGTCGGCGTCGACGGCGATGGTCTCGACGGCCCCCTCGATGGTGCGGACCTGCACGGTCACGGAGCGGTCCTTGACAACCAGCTCGGTGACGGCGGTCTGGCGTACGGCCTGGTTGTACTGGGCGCGGAGGGTCTCGTACTCGCCCGAGAGGTCGCGCAGGCGGGACTGGTAGACCGCGTTGGCGGCGTCGGCGCGTGCGAAGCGTAGGCCGACGAACCCGACGACGGTGGCGGCGGCGAGCACGGCGGCGGCGGTGATGGTGGTCTGGAGCAGCGCGAGCTTGGACATGGTCGTTTTATCGGTTCAACGGGCCAAATTGGGCGAGTTTCGGGCGAAATCCGGCGCGAGGTGGGTTCCCCGAGCAGGTCTTCGGCGTTCGGGTCATGCTTAAGCCCCGATGAAGACATCGGGGCGTAAGCATGGCACCCTATGGGGAAGGCACACACGATGGGGACGCGGGTGGCCTGCTTACGCGCAGCTTAAGCAGGTCTTCGGCGTTCGGGTCATGCTTACGCGCCGATGAAGACATCGGGGCGTAAGCATGGCACCCGGCTTAAACCCCTCCTTCGTCGGGGTACAGGCATGGCGCCCGGCAATCCGCGGCGGGGTGATGGGTCGGTCATGTGGGTGCCACTACTCGCGGCTCTGGCCGCGCAGTAGTGTCTTGTGAACCAACAGGAGCACTACTGCGCCGCGGACGGCGAGTAGTGACACCCGGAGGGGGTCATTCCCGGAACTTGCGGACGCAGATCGTGTCGTTCTGGCCGCCGAATCCGAAGGAGTTGGAGAGGCACACATCCACCCCGCCTCGGGCGTTCTCGTCGCGGGGCTCGTTGGGAACATGGTCAAGGGCGCAGGCGGGATCGGGTTCGTTGAGGTTGCCCGTGGGGGGGATGATCCCGGTGCGGATGGCCTGGATGCAGGTGATGAGCTCGACGGCCCCGGCGGCCTGGATCAGGTGGCCCATCATGGACTTGATCGAGGAGAAGGGCACCTTGGGGGCGAGATCGGCGAAGACGCGGCGGACGGCGGCGGATTCGGTCTTGTCGTTCTCCTGCGTGCCGGTGCCGTGGGCGGAGATGTAGTGGACCAGGGGTCGGCCCGCGTCGTCGGTCGCGTGGGGGTCGATACCGGCCTGCTGGAGCGCGGCGGCCATCGCGCCGGCGCCGCCCTTGCCGTCGGGGTGGATGTCGGTGATGCGGTAGGCGTCGGCGGTGGATCCGAATCCCGCGACCTCGCAGAGGATGTCGGCGCCGCGTGCTCGGGCGGAGTCGAGCGATTCGAGGATGACGATGCCCGCGCCCTCGCCCATGACGAAGCCGTCGCGGGTGGCGTCGAAGGGGCGCGAGGCGTGCTCGGGGTCGTCGCGCCGGGTGCTCATGGCGGTGAGGCGCATGAACCCGGTCATCCCCAGGGGGTGGATCATGGAGTGGGAGCCGCCGGCGATCATGACATCCGCGTTGCCGCGCTTGATGATCTCGAAAGCCTCGCCCACGGCCTGGGTGGAGGCGGCGCAGGCGGTCATGCAGTTGAAGGTGGGCCCCATCGTGCCGTGCTCGTAGGCGATGTGGGTGGAGGTGAGCTGGGGCTCCTGCTCGATCTCGGCGGTTGGGCGCAGGCCCTGATAGGCCTTCTGGGCCCAGGCCACGGTGTCCAGGGCGCGTTTGTCCCGGTCGTAGCCGGCGATATTGGCGGCCATGTAGGGCTGGTAATCGAGCACGCCCTCTCCCGCGCCCAGGTAGATGCCGGTGCGCTTGAGGTCGGGGGGCGACTTGTCGAGCCCGGCCATGGCCCAGGCGGCCCGGGTGGCGGCCAGTGCGAACTGGGTCGAGATCCCCGCTCCCTCATGGACGGCGGCGCGGTCGCCCAGGTGCTCACGCAGGTCGAAATCCCTGACCTCGGCGGCGAAGTCGGTCGAGCAGGTGGAGGCGTCGAAGCGCGTGATGGGGCCCACGGCGCTCTGGGCGCCCAGCAGGCGCGACCAGGCCCGGTCGATGTCGGCCCCGAGCGGGGTGACCCAGCCCATGCCGGTGATGACCACACGCTGGCCGGCGCGCGGGGCGTGGGCACGGGCGGCGGGGGCGTGCGGGCTGGGCTGGATCATGGCTCAGTCCTCGTTGGAGTCGTCTTCCTCGTAGTCGTCGTCGTCATCATATTCCGCGTCATCGTCGGCGCGGAGCGCGTCGGGGTTGAGGACCCGGACGAGCCCGTCCTTGAGACGGCGCTGGCCGAAGTTGATGATGAGTCCCAGCTCGAGATCGGCGGCCCGGAGGGTGGCGCGCAGCTCGCTGCGCTCGGTGCCGCCGACCTCGTGGCAGTCGGCCATGAGCTTGAGCAGGAAGCGTTCGCCCGCATAGAGGTCGGCGGTGACGGAGCCGATGACCTCGCCGTCGAACTCGACCTCGTAGGACTTGTTCTCCTCGAAGGGGATGTTCTCGTGGCTGAGCTCGTGGAGCAGGGCGGTGCGGTAGATCTCCAGGGGGTAGCCGGGGCCGAGCTCCTTGTGGGTCTCGATGGCGCAGCCGATGACTTTGCGGCTGATCTCGGTCAGCGCGGGGTCGAGGTCGGTCAGCGGCGTTGATCTGCGGCCTCGGTTTGACGGGTGATGATGGTTCACTTCGGGTTCTCCTGCGAGCATAAGAAGATGATGGATGGGAATGTCTTCTATTATGGCATGGTATCGCCCGCGGCGGGTGATCTCCCCCCCTTGGATTGATGAACATGCTCGAACTGCATCCCGGGGTTATGTCGCCCTCGCGAGCACGAGCGCGCCGGTCTGGCCCCCGAGCGAGCCGGTGCAGACCAGTGCGCGGCCAAGCGTGGCGGGCCGGGCCCCGGGGCGTTGGCCCCCGATAGGCGCGGGGACGCTCTGGGTGTGGAGGCACATGGCGGCGGCGGCGGTCATGAGCCCGCCGTGGGCGGCCATGGTGTCGCCCACGCGGTTGGCCAGGGTCAGCATGGGGATTTCATCGACGCGATGGGCGAAGACGGCGCGCAGCGCGCCCATTTCCAGGCGGTCGAGCTCGGGCACGCCCAGGCCCAGGGGGACGATGAGATCGATGTCGCCCGGGGCGGCGTCGGCGTCGGCGAGGGCGGACTCGATGGCCGCGACCAGGCCCGCGTCGGCGCTGGGGGTGGTGGTCGGTTTGCGGTCCAGGACGCCCGGGAGCCCGGCCGGCGGGGACTGGCCGGCGCCGAAGCCCTCGATCAGGGCGTAGGCACGGGCGCCGCGTTCGCTGGCGCCGCGGGCGGTCTCGATGACGAGCATGCCCCCGCCCTCGCCCATGATCCCGCCCAGCGAGGTCGGGTCGTAGGGGCGGGAGACGGCCGAGCCGTCGTGGTGGTCTCCCGTGTGGGCCAGGCGTCGGGCGTAGTCCCAGCGGATGAGCCCGAGGGTGTTGATGCGCGACTCGGCGCCGCCGGTGAAGCAGATGTCGGCGCTGCCGCGCTCGATGACGCGGGCGCTCTCGCCGATCGAGAGCAGGGCGCCGGCCTCGGCGCCCATGATGGTGTTGGAGGGCCCCTCGAGCCCGTGGATGATGGTGACATGGCACGCGAGCATGTTGGGCAGGTACTTGAGCAGCCAGAGCGGGGGCAGGTTGTTCATCCCGGCCTGTCCCGCGCCCTGCGTGCCCCAGCGGGTCAGCGAGAAACGGCCGGTTTCGTCGGCGGCGCTGACGACGGCGCGGGCGAGCTCCTCGGTCTCGGCGGCGATGAGCCCGGCGCCGATCTGGCACCCCGTGCGGGCGGGGTCGATGGCGAAGCCCGATTCGTTCTCATCGGAGCCGCGGGTGGTCAGCCCGGCGTCGAGCGCGGCCAGTCTGGCGGCGATCACGGCCAGCTCGGTGTCGCGGGCCATGACCTTGGTGGCCTTGCGGTAGGACTTGGGCACGAAGTCGCGGATCTGCACATCGCGCACCTCGCCGGCGAGGCGAGAGTTGAAGGCGCTGGCGTCGAAGGATTCGATGGGTCTCAGGGCGGTTTTTCCGGCATTGAGGGCGTCCCAGAACGCGTCGATCCCGCTGCCGATGGCGCTGACAGGACCCAGGCCGGTGATGGCGACTCGCGTGCGCATGGCGTATGGTACTCCCCGGCGCGCACCGGGTCCGACGGGGTCAGCGCGATCGTGTTCAGGGCTGGAGCGGGCGGTGTCCCGCTACGGAGCGCATGAGCGAGGCGAAGGTTCCGATGGCCTCGGGGGAGCCGGGCGCGGCCGAGGACGGGGGCGACAGGTGGGTGTAGGAGCCATCGGGGTTCATGCGCCAGGCGTTGCGCCGGTCGTGGAGGAGGATCTGCAGCAGCTCCCAGAGGCGTCGCCTGGCGTCGGGGTCGGTGATGGGGCAGGCGGCCTCGACGCGGTTGGTGAGGTTGCGGTGCATCCAGTCCGCCGAGGCGATGTGGTAGTTGTAGTCGATGGGGTCCTTGGCGCCGGCGGCGAAGGCGTAGATGCGCGAGTGCTCCAGGAATCTTCCGATGATGGAGCGGACGGTGATGTTCTCGCTCACGCCCTTGAGCCCCGGGCGCAGGCAGCAGAAGCCGCGGACGATGAGGTCGATCTTCACGCCCGCGCCCGAAGCCTCGTAGAGCTTTTCGGTGATGGCGCGGTCCTCCATGGAGTTCATCTTGGCGTAGATGTGGGCGGGCCTGCCCGCCCGGGCGTTGTTGATCTCGTCCTCGATGAGGTTCATGAAGTGGTTGCGCATGTGGTCTGGCGCGACGACAAGGCGGTTGTAGTGCTGGCCGGTGCTCAGGCCCGTGATCATGTTGAAGAGTCGCACCACATCGGCGGTGATGCCCTGGTCGGCGGTGAGCAGGCCCAGGTCGGTGTAGAGCTGGGCGGTCTTGGGGTGGTAGTTGCCGGTGCCCAGGTGGGCGTAGGAGCGCAGCGCCCAGGCGCCGTCGATCTTCTCGCGGCGCACGACCAGCGAGCACTTGCAGTGGGTTTTGAGCCCCAGCACGCCGTAGGCGACATGAACGCCCGCGGCCTCGAGCTGGCGGGCGAAGGTGACATTCTTCTCCTCGTCGAAGCGGGCTCGCAGCTCGACGAGGCAGGCGACCTGCTTGCCCTCCTCGGCGGCGCGGACCAGCGAGTCCACGAAGGGCGACTCGCGGCTGGTGCGGTAGAGCGTGAGCTTGATGGCCAGCACATCGGGGTCGGTGGCGGCGCTGGAGATGAAGCGCTCGACCGAGTCGGAGAACGATTCGTAGGGGTGATGGACAAGGATGTCGCGTTCGCGGATCTTGGCGAAGATGTCGGCCTCGGGGTCGGCCAGGGCCTGGGGGCGGGCGGGCTTCCAGACGGGGGCGTGGAGGTCGGGGCGGTCGATGTTGGCGATCTCGAACAGGTCGCCGCAGGCCAGCGGGCCGGGTCGATCGAAGTGGTCGTCGCGCGAGAGCTTGAGCTCGGAGAGCAGAAAGTCGAGGATCCGCGGGGAGGCGTCGGGCGGGGTCTGGATGCGGACGGCGTTGGCGAAGCGGCGCATGCGGAGCTCTTCTTCGACATGCTCGAGCAGGTCCTCGACATCGTCGTCCCCGAGTTCCACGGCGGCGCTGCGGGTCAGGCGGAAGGGCAGGTAGTCAACGATGCGCATGCCCGGGAAGAGGTCGTCGAGGTTGTTGATGATGATCTCGTCGAGCGGGACGAAGCGGGCGGGTGCGTCGGGGGTGGGCTCGGTGGGTCGGTCCTCGTGGGTCCGCAGCGTGTCGATGCGGATGAAGTGGGGGAGCACCGCGGGGATCTTGACGCGCGCGAAGCGCGCCTCGTCGCTCCCGGCGCCCTGGCGCGGCTCCACGAGCAGGCCCAGGTTCTCCGAGAGGTTGGAGATGAAGGGGAAGCGGTGGCCCGGGTCGACGGCCAGCGGGGTGAGGATGGGGAAGACCTCGGCGTTGAACCAGGCGTCGACGGCCTTGCGGTCCTTCTTGCCCAGCTCGTCGTAAGGGACAATCTCGATCCCCTGCCCCGTGAGGGCCGGGATCAGCTGGTTCTGGAGGCAGTCGGCCAGCTGGGTCTGCATCTCGCGGATCTTGGTGAAGCAGGCGTCGAGGGTCTGGAGCGGGGGCAGCTCGTCGGGGCGGTTGGGCGAGTGGGGGATCTGCTGGCGGTGGCGGGACTTGAGCAGCCCGATGCGTTTCATGAAGAACTCGTCGAGGTTGGAGGCGAAGATGGCGACGAACTTCACCCGTTCGAGCAGCGGGGTGTCCTCGATCATCGCCTGGGCGAGCACGCGCTGGTTGAACTCGAGCCACGAGAGATCGCGGTTGATGAAGCGATCGGTCTGGGCGAGCGGGGGTTGGGACATGGTTCGTGGCTCTGATCCTCGGACCGCGTTCCCGCGGGGCCGGAACTGGGGGCGGGGAGCGGAAATTCATGGATATGACGGGATGATATCGGCTAGACTCAAGCCGCGGGGTCTGGGCCGGCCCCGCGGCTCGCCTTTCTACCAGTACTCCCGAAGAACCGCCGAGGATCTCCGAAGATGCGCCACTATGAAAACCAGGACAAGAAGATGCTTGTTCGGCTGATCCGTGTCGGCTTCGTCTCGATGATGCTGATCGTGATGCTCCTGTATGTCTTGAGCATCAACAACAACGCGGGGGACATGGCCGTGGGCATCGCGCAACGATGGTGGATCCCCGTGCTGACGGCCCTGGTGCTGGCCGGGGTGTTTTTGGCGGTGGACCTGCTCACGCCCCGCAAGAAGATCTCGATGATCTCGGGGGTGGTGTTCGGGCTGATGGCGGGGCTGATGGTGGCGTGGGTGTTCTCGACGATCATCGACCTGGTGGTGCGGTCGTGGGATCTGGAGCTGGACTCGATCATCTCGGCGGTGAAGGTGCTGCTGGGCGTGTCGTTCGGGTACCTGGGCATCACGATGGTGCTCCAGACCCAGGACGAGTTCCGCCTGGTGATCCCCTATGTGGAGTTCGCCAAGCAGATGCGCGGGCCCACGCCGCTGGTCCTGGACACCTCGGCGCTGATCGACGCGCGGATCGCGGACATCGCGGCCTCGGGGCTTGTGCAGCAGACGGTGGTGATCCCCGAGTTCGTGCTCGAGGAGCTGCAGCTGCTGGCGGACTCGCGCGACCGCATGAAACGCAACAAGGGGCGGCGCGGGCTGGACATCGCCAGCAAGCTCCAGCGGATGAGCGGCGTGGATGTGATGATCGATTCGAGCCCGGTGCAGAAGAAGGCCGTCGACCTGGCGCTGGTGGAGCTGTGCACCCGGATGCCGGGGATGCTGGTGACGCTGGATGTGGCGCTGATGCGCATCGCGACGATCCAGCAGATCGATGTGCTCAACATCAACGATCTGGCCAACGCGCTCAAGCCGGTGGTGATCCCGGGCAAGATGATCAGCGTGGAGCTGATCAAGCCCGGCGAGCAGCACGGGCAGGCCGTGGGCTATCTCGAGGACGGGACGATGGTCGTGGCCGAGGACGGGTACCCGTATATCGGTCAGATGCGAGACCTGGTGATCACCAGCTCGATGCAGACGGCCGCGGGGCGGCTGCTGTTCGCTCGCGTGGACATGGCCGAGATGGACACGATGGACCGCGAGCAGGCGATCCACGAGCACCGCCCGCCGAGCCACCACGACCGGGACGGCGAGGGCTACGGTGGCGACGAGCAGGGCGGCCCTGACCGCGAGCCGGGACCGACGGAGACGACGCCGGTCAAGCCCGCGTCGATCACGGGCCCGCGGGTGGTCGAGCGTCCCGGGGGGATGAAGGGCACGCCCCGCAACCCGCGCCGGTGAGAGGGATGTGCTTGCGGGGGTCGTGGGAGTAGAGTTCAGCGACGGAAGATGGTGAGGAGTCGAAGACGACACTTCCACGGGACCCGGCCGCAACATGCCGCCTGGCACCGGCGTATAGCCCGGCATGGACACACCACACGCCAGGGTCTTCGCATTGCGGGCCGTGGTGCTGGCGAGCATCCGCCTTATCGCGCTGGCGATGGTGACGATCGGCCTGGTGATTGCCGCCAACCGCCTGCTCTACGGCCTGCTCGGCGCTTCTCAACTCTCCGCGGCATGGACGGTCTTCAGCCGCATGGGCGAGACCCACGGGGTCTACCTCGGGCTGCCGCTGATGGGGGTGGGGATCGCGATGGCCATTCTCAGCAGACGCATCGCACGCTGGGTGGCCCGCCCGCCCAGCCGCGGGTGTCCCCGCTGCGGATACGAAACCCTGGATGAGTCCGGGCGGTGCTCGGAGTGCGGGTACGCGTGAGACGGGGTGGCCCGATGGAGCCGTCTTCGGCTCCTTCGGGTTCTAGTTGAGTTCGTGGGCCGTGGGATGACGATCGTGGAGGAGTCGGAGACGACACTTCCTCGGAGCCCGGCCTTGATCACGGTTGAGTTGCGATCGCATCGCGGGCCGCGTCGATGAGCGGCGGAAACTGGTAATCCTGGAACTGATTGTCTGGTCCGATGGGTTGGACCGCGTCGAAGTCCTGCCTCGTCATGCCCGCCACCTTGCGGAGGGTTGCTTTGAAGTCGATCGCGACATTTGCTTGGTAGTATGCACGCTCCGCGGGCCAGTACGGGTGTTGGGTCGTGTAGGTCATGCCAGCGAGATCATCCCAGGAAGTCGGCCAGCGCGGATTTTCATTTTCCTTGATGTAGGAGGTGATGATCGCGCAGGTGTTGTATGTCGCCCATGATCGGGTCTCGGCTTCGAGGAGGAGGCTCGCGCCATGCATGAGCATGACCATGACCAGGACGCCCAGCGCCAGGCATAATACGACGGCAATGACCATGCGTTTCATTCGCATTGGGCTCACAGCTTCTTGAGCGCCTCAACCAGCCGATCCACATGCCCATTCTCATGGGCCGCCGACATCTGAATCCGCAACCTCGCGGCTCCCTCGGGCACCACGGGGTACCCGAAGCCAATCACAAAGATGCCGTGCTCCAGGAGCCGCTTTGACATGGCGATGGCCTTGGCGGTGTCGCCGACGATGATGGGGCAGATGGCGGTGGGGGATTCAAGGACCTCGAAGCCGGCGGCGGCGAGCGACTTGCGGGCGTAGGTCGTCACATCGCGCAGCTTGGTGACGCGCTGGGGCTCGTTCATGAGCGTCGTGATGGCGGCGTTGGCGCTGGCGGCGACGGTGACGGGCAGGGCGTTGGAGAACAGCGTGGGGCGGCCGCGCTGGATGATGAGTTCGATGAGGTCTTTGGAGGCGGCGATGAAGCCGCCGGCCCCGCCGCCGAGCGCCTTGCCCAAGGTGCCGGTGAAGACATCGACGGCGCCATTGGCCTGGTTGAAGTTCGGGGCGCCCGGGCACATGCCGTAGTGCTCATGGGTGCCGCGTCCGGTCTTGCCCATGACGCCGTGGCCGTGGGAATCGTCGACGCAGAGCAGGGCGCCGTACTCGTCGCAGAGGGTGCGGAGGCCGGGCAGGTTGGCGATGTCGCCCTCCATGGAGAAGACGCCGTCGGTGATGACCCAGATCTGCCCGGTGACCTCGGGGTTGTTCCTGGCTTTCTCGAGCGCCTGGCGGGCCGAGTCCATGTCGGAATGCTTGTAGACGCCCTTCTTGACCCCCTTCTTGATGACCGGGGTCAGGCGCATGGCGTCGATGATGCAGGCGTGGTTGAGTTCATCGGAGATGATGATGTCTCCCGCTTCGCAGCAGGTGGGGAAGAGGGCCTCGGTGGCGTTCCAGCAGCTCACGAAGGTGTACGCGGCCTGCGTCCCCATATAGGTAGCGATGGTTTTTTCGAGGGTCAGGTGGGGGGCGAATGTGCCGCAGATGAAGCGGACCGAGGCGGTCCCCGCGCCGTACTGCCTGAGCGCTTCGATCCCCGCGTCGACCACATCGGGGTGGTTGGCGAGACCCAGGTAGTTGTTGGAGCACATGCAGATGCGCTCGTGCCTGGAGCCGTCGTCGTCGATCATGGTGACGATCGCGCCCATGGGCGAATCGAGGGTCTGGAGGTGCTTGAGCTGGCCGGAGGATTCGAGCAGATCGAGCGTTTCGCGGGTGCGGACGGCGAAGGGGGTGGTGCTGGTGGCGCTGGCTGCGGTGGTCATGTGTGAATCTCCTCGGTTGCGAGCGATTCTAGGAGGTGTGATGTCGGCGGTTCATGGAGCGGTGGCACAGGCGCCCCGCCTGTGCGGTGTCGAATGACTTGAAACACAAGAGATTGCACAGGCGGGACGCCTGTGCCACCGGGTTTTGGTTCTTTCTGGGCATTTGCCGCCAACAATGCCCTATTGAACAAGCACCAGAAGGCCAAACTCGAGGGGATCCTCGCGTCGCTGCCCAAGAACGAGCGGGACCGGTTGTACGACCAGGCGCGTAAGCAGCGGTCCGATGCGCAGAAGCGCCGGGGGGCCAAGGCGCGCGAGACGGTGGACGGGGAGCGCGTGGGACGGGGCAAGCGCCGCCCCGATCCGCTCGAGGACTGGGTGCTGCGCCTGGTGGACAAGGAGTACGCGCACAAACGCGCCGATGCGGGCAGCCGGGAGCGGGAGCTGGCCCCGGGGCTGGTGGTGGGGCTGACTCGAAGGCGGGCGACGGTGATGGTTGATGGCGAATCCGAGCCGGTGCTTGCGCGCCTGAGCGCCGACATGGCGGGGCGCCAGCAGTCGGCCATCGCCGTGGGCGATCGTGTGTCGATCACCGAGCTGGACCTGCCCAACGAGGAGGAGCACTGGGAGGTGGTCAATGTGCTGCCCCGCACCAGCAAGCTGGCGCGTCCCGACGCGCACAACCCGCAGCAGGAGCGGGTGGTGGCGGCCAATGTGGATGTGGTGGTGATCGTGGTGTCGGTGGCCTCGCCCCCGCTGCACCCGCGCCTGATCGATCGGTACCTGGTGGCCGTGGAGTGGGGCGGGTGCGACGCGGTCATCGCGGTGAACAAAGCGGACCTGCTGGCGGCGAATGAGCTCGCGGGGGCGCTGAGGAAACTCGACCCGTACCGGGCGGCGGGGATCCCCATCGCGGTGTGCGCCGCCGCCCCTGGTGATGATGCTGCGTCGCGCGTCGGCGAGCTTCGACGATTGCTGGCGGGGAAGACCTGCGCCTTCGTGGGGCACTCGGGCGTGGGCAAGAGCTCGCTGGCCAACGCGCTGGACGCGGGGCTGGGGATCGAGACGGGCGCGGTGCGCGGCCTCGACCAGCGCGGACGCCACACGACGACGGCCAGCGAGATGCACTTGATTCAGAATCCGGACGGATCGCAGATCCGCGTGATCGACACGCCGGGCGTGCGGTTCTTCGGGATGGCGGAGATGAGCCCCGAGGAGCTGCGCTGGCTGTTTCCCGAGTTCGAGGCGTTCGTGCATTCGTGCCGGTTCACCGATTGCTCACACGAGCACGAGCCGGGCTGCGCGGTTAAGGCGGCGGTGGAGGCGGGGGCGATCTCCGCGGCGCGGTACGACACCTACCTGCGTCTGCTGGGCGAGCTGCGCACCGGGGGCAAACCCAAGGATGTGAGCGAGCGCATCCGGCCGCGGTTTGAGGATCTCGATCCGTAGACGCCGGGTCCGGGCCCGGGGTTTTCACAGGTTCAGGGGATCAGGAGGCGCTGGTAATCGCTGATGAACGCGGCGACATCGAAGAAGTTCAGATGTCCGTCCCCGTTGTGGTCGGCGCTGAGATCGCTGTTGGCGTAGCGCGTCGTGAAGGCGATGATGTCGTTGACATCCGTCACCGCGTCGGGCGCGTAGTCCACGGGCGTCGCGGGCGCTTCGATGTGGATCACCCGGTCGGCGTCGGCGTCGGCCACGGTCGTGTAGGAGCCGTCGGGCCATTGCACCTGCACGGCGTCGATGCGGCCATGCTCGCCCAGCCCGGCGTGAACCTCGATGGGCGAGGAGGACGCGTGGTTGGATCCCGAGTGCATGGGCAGCAGCTGGGTCTGGCCGCCGGCGGTCACGCGGACCATCGCGCCGATTCCCCCGGGGGCCAGGGCGCCTCGGGCGCGGGTGCCGAGGGTGACGCGGACCCAGTGGCGGTCGGGCGGGGTGGGCCCGGTGATGAGGTCATTGCGGTAGAGGCGCAGGCGCCCGTTGTACTCGAAGATGGCGATGTCCATGTCGCCGTCGTTCTCGATGTCCAGGCGGACCATCCCGCGTCCCTGCCCGGTATGGATGAACCCGGCCTGCTGAGCGACCTCGCTGAAGTGCTCGCCGGCGTCGGTGTTCTCGAAGAGGACGGCCGGGTCGCCGGCGAACTCGCCGGTGTAGCCGTTGGTCTCGGCGATGTCGCGATCCCCGTCGTGGTCGAGATCGAGGATCAGCACGCCCCAGCCCCAGTGCCCGCTGTAGGTCCCCGCCTGGCGCGCGGTGTTGGTGTACGAGCCGTCGGGGTTCTGGAGCATCATGACATTGCCCGGCCCGTTGGTGGTCGGGTAGGTGATGGAGGCGACATACATGTCCAGCAGCCCGTCGTTGTTGATATCGCCCACATCGACGCCCATCCCGTTGGCGGTCTCGATGCCGTTGGCGTCTGCGGTGACATCGGCGAATATGGCGTTGTTGTTGTTGTAGTACCTGGATGTGCCCGAGTCGGCGATATGGATCAACTCGGGGTAGCGGTCGCCGTTCATGTCGACGAAGCTGGGGATGAAGCCGCGGACGCCATCATGCTCGAGCCCGGCCTGGGCCGTGGCGTCGGTGAAGGTCCAGATCCCGTCTCCGTCGGGGCCGTTGTTGCGGAAGAGCCGGTTGCAGGGCTGCGTGTCGTTGTAGCCGCAGACGAAGAGGTCGAGGTCGCCGTCGAGGTCGTAGTCGCCCCAGCCCGAGCCCAGCCCGTCGCGGGTGTTGCCGAAGAGCCGGTTGACGCCGGCCTGCTGGGCGACATCGGTGAACGACCATTGGCCGTTGCCGTCGGGCCCGTTGTTCATGTAGAGCTTCATCTTGCCCGAGGCGGCGGCGGCCGAGGCGCTGCCGTAGGAGGTCACGAAGATATCGAGATAGCCGTCGTTGTTGAAATCGGCGGCCGAGGCGCCGAAGGCGTGCTGGAAGAGGTCCACGCCCCAATCGTGGGCGTGGTCGGTGAAGGAGCCGTCGCCGTTGTTGATAAAGAGGTAGTCGGCGTAGCCCCCTCCGGCGAGCACGAAGAGGTCGTGGTGGCCGTCGTTGTTGAAATCGCCCGCGACCCCGCCGCCGGACATGATGTCGTAGCGCCCGCCGGGGGCGATCGAGCGCAGCGCGTCGCCCACGCCGGCCGTATCGGTGACCTCGGTGAATGCGATGGCTCCGGACTGGGCCAGCAGCGCCGACGACAGGAGGCCGAGGGTGGACAGGGACACCACGGGCAGCGCGGCGCGCCCCGATGAACGGCTTGAGAACTGGACGGTCATGATCGATCCCACACGAGCTGGACGGCATGCCCGGGCGCCCGGTCTATCCCACCCCCAAAGTGGGGCGGGAAGCCGGGGCCCCTGATGCCCACGAAACGAGATGAGCCCGCACCCGGCGCACACGAGTTTGCCGGGTGGTCACCCGCCGCGTGGGTCTTGTCCGTGCGGAGGGCGCTCAACACTCGTGTGGGACCGGTCGCACGCACAACGGAACGGCCAAGGGCGTTCCATACGGTGTCCCGCGATGGGCGGGGCCGTATGATGCTCATCGGCTTGGTTTGACGCGATTGGGGCAGGCGGGCGGCTTCGAGCGTCCCTCCTGAAGGCCCCGGATCACGAACAACACAAGGCGAGGATCCGTGTCATGCTCTCAAATACCCCCACGGTGTTCAAGAACTGAAGAGCCAGTATACCAGATCGGAGCGAGCGTTGCAAGGGTTTCGGACGAATCCGGGAACGGGCATGGATGAATCGGGCGATCGGGACCGGGCCATAAGCCCCGCGGGGTATGACCCGGAGGCGTTTTCCGCGGCTCTGGGGGCGATTTCGGCCTGGGCGGACCGGTATCAGCGTTCGATTGCGGAGCGGGATGTCCGCGGGGAGATCGAACCGGGCCAGACCATGGCCCAGCTTCCACACGAGCCCCCCGAGCGGGGCATGGACCCGGGCGGGTGGGAGGCGGTGGCGGGCGATCTGGAGCGGATCATCGAACCGGGGCTGGTGCACTGGCGGTCGCCCCGGTTCTTCGCGTATTTCCCGTGCAGCGGCTCGACGGCGGGGATCATGGGCGAGCTGGCCAGCGCGGTGCTCAATGTCAACGCCATGCTGTGGTCCACCTCGCCCAGCGCCACCGAGCTTGAGATGCGCATGCTCGACTGGTGCGCCCGGATGTTCGGGCTGCCCGAGGCGTTCCGCTTCGACGCCCAGAACCCGACCGGCGGCGGGTGCATCCAGGGCACCGCCAGCGAGGGCGCGTTGGCGGCGCTGGTGGCGGCGCGCTCGCGAAAGGTCAGCGCGGGGCGGGAGCGTTCGACGATGACGCTATACGCCTCGACGCAGGCGCACTCGTCGATCGTCAAGGCGGCGATGGTGGCGGGGCTCAGCGACGGCCCGGAGGACTTCTCGCGGGTGCGCCTGATCGAGCCGGACCGGTCGCTGAGGATGAGCGTGCCGGCGCTGCGGCGCGCGATCGAGAACGACATCGACGCGGGGCTCACGCCGTGCATGGTCGTCTCGACGCAGGGGACGACCTCGACGGGGGCGGTCGATCCGCTGGCGGCGATCGGGGAGCTGATGGGCGCCATGCACATCGCCAAGCGCCCGTGGGTGCATGTGGACGCGGCCTGGGCGGGCGCGGCGGCGGTGTGCCCCGAGCAGCGGGGCGTGCTGGCCGGGATCGAGCACGCCGACTCGCTGTGCATCAACCCGCACAAGTGGCTGCTGACCAACTTCGATTGCGACCTCTTCTGGGTGCGGGACCGCCACGCGCTCACCAGCGCGATGAGCATCGCTCCCGCGTACCTCGGCAACGAGCAGAGCGACGCGGGGCGGGTGGTCGACTACCGGGACTGGCATGTGCCGCTGGGAAGGCGGATGCGGGCGCTCAAGCTGTGGTTCGTGATCCGCTCGTTCGGTGTGGAGGGGCTGCGCGAGCACATCCGGGCGCACATCGCGCTGGGCGCGTCCTTCGAGGGCTTCGTGCGCCGCGAGGCGCGACTGAAGATGGCGTTCCCGCGCAGCTTCTCGCTGGTGTGCTTCACTGCCGCGGCCGGGGATGAGGCGACCCGGCGCCTGATCGAGCGGGTCAACGCGCGTCGGCGGGTGATGATCTCGCACACGCTGGCGCCCATGGCCGCCGATGGGGACGGCGGCGGCGGCAACGAGAAGACGGAGCGCTGGGTCGCGCGGGTGGCCATCGGGAGCGGGGGCGTCACGCGGGGCGATGTCGAGACGCTGATCGCCGAGATCACCGCGGTGCTCGACGAGGGGGTAGAGTGATGGCCATGAAGATGAATGCGAGATGGCTGGCGGGCGCGGTGGGTATGGTGGGCATGATAGGTGTGATGGGTGTGATGGTGTCCGGGCTGATGGGCGGGTGCTCGGGCGCTCCTGTCGGCGCCGTTCCGCACGCGACGGTCGGCCAGGAGCCCGTGCTGGCCTCGGTGGCGGTCGGGGACGCGTCGTATGAGGCGGTGTTTGACGCGGCGCGTCAGGTGCTCGGCGAGTACCGCTTCGCGCTCAATCGCGTCGACGCGGCCCGCGGGGTGATCACGACCTATCCCAAGCGCACGGCGGGGCTGGGCTCGCCATGGGACCGGGAACAGAGCTCCGCGGGCCAGGAATGGGAGGACCTGGTCAACCAGCAGCAGCGGGTGGTGCGGGTCCGTTTCGAGCGGGGCCAGGGGGGTGAGCTGGCTCGTGCGACGGTGGGAGTGGAGCTGCGGCGCACGCACCGCCCCTCCTGGCGGGTGGAGCCCGAGAGCGTGCGCCTGTCGACGCACGCCCGGGCGCGCGACGGGCGGGGACAGCGTGAAGCGGCGTCCTTCGACGAGGTGGTCGGGCTCGACACGGCGCTGGCGCGCCGCCTGGCGCTGGCGATCGAACGCCGGCTCGGGGACCGGTGACGCCCGGGTGAGGCGGCGCTCAGGTGTTGTTCTGGCGCGCGGCGTGCAGCGGGCGGGCGTGCATACGCTGGGGCGGAGCGTCGGGGGTGGGCTTGACCTCGGTGACCTGGGCGTCGGCGCCGAGGACCACGGGGTCGAGCTCGGGTGCCGCCTGAGAGCGGCTGGTGTGCCCCATGGCCTTGGCGATGAGCTCGCCGCGAGACGAGGCGCCGATCTTCTTGTGCAGGTTCTTCACATGGTCGTGCACGGTGTGGGCGCTGCGTCCGAGCTTGTCGGCGATGACGCGCACCGAGTGCCCCTCGATCAGCTGATCGAGGATCTCCAGCTCGCGTTCGGTGAGCCAGGCCTTGGGGTTGTTGACCCGTGAGAGGGCGATCTGGCTCTGCCGCGTCAGCGTGGGCAGCACCCCCACCAGGGTGGTGATGATCTCCGTCTCGGGGGTTTCGGGAGCCGCCGCATCAAAGGAGATGCAGATGATCAGGCACAACCCCGGCTGGGAGGAGGCGATGGGAACGATGACCAGGATGGGGCGTGCCAGGTTCTGAGCCGCCAGGACGCGTCCCATGGGCTGGGTGTTCCACTGGGGGCTGAGTTTCTTGAACGAGGCGATCAGGCCCCGCGACCAGGCCTGCGAGGGGATCTCGGCCCCCAGGCGGGTCAGGCGCTCGAGCTTGTCCTTGAGATAGAGCCCCTTGGGGGCCATCTCGTCGTACCCCGGTTGGATGGGATCGAGGGCGATCCCGGTCGAGATGACGCTCAGCTGCTGCGCGTCGCGGTCGATCTGGGCGACGAGCGTGGAGACCACCGCCCCGGGGGCGATGGGCGTGAGGGCCCGGGCGGCGTCGGTGGCCCAGTCCTGGGTGGCGATGGAGGGCAGGGCGCAGAGATGCTCTGTCACCCTGACGGCGCGGATGATCGGATGTTGATTCCCCATAGCGTGTGTTTCCAACCTCGGTGTGGCGCAACCGCCATTGGGCTCACCCCCATTGAGCTGCTTCAATATAACATACGGATGGCCCGATCCCATGTAAAGATGGGGTCTTTTCGTGGATTCACCTGATCTCGCGGGATGGTTCTGCGCGTTGGGAGCGTAATAAATTGCGAAGGGGCGTTGTGAGGATGTGGCAGGGGCTTGCGCCCCGCGCTCGGGGGGTTGTCCGCGCTTCGATGACCACCCTGAATTAGGGCTTCCCCGCGTGTGGCGGGCTTTTTGCGGGGCAATTTGCGGATTATGTGGATTGAGCGGGATTTGGAGGCATATTCGCAGAGCCGAGGGTCTCTGGGGAGTCTCGGCCCTGACCACCACCAACCCCAGTCACCATCGAGACGGAGCCGACCGGATGCGCTGGGCGCAGCCGGGCAGATGTGATGATGTCGATCCACTTCGGGACAACCGGGTTTGTGTTCGAGCCCTGCACCTGGCAGCCGGAGGTGCTGGCCAGGCTCGAAACCCACCATATCGGGGGATGGAGCCCGGACGGAGGGCTTCGCGCCCGGTTCGGCGCGCAGCTCCAGCAGTTCCTGGCGGCTCAGACGGGGACCGAGGTGCTGGTGCTGCACGGGCGGGCGATCATGAGTCTCGAAGACCTGTGCGCCCAGCTTGAGCGGCTGATCGCGGTGGAGCGTCTGGCGCGGACGATCGACGGGGCGGGGGGCGTGGCGGCCCTGCTGCGCTCGCGGAGCACGCCCGCCTGGGCGTCGGCGGCTCGGCAGCGGTTCTTTCTCTGGCACGACGCCGACATGCTGCTGCGGCGCGACCCCGGGCTGTTCGGGCGCGTGGTGGAGGTGATCGCCGGGGTGAGCGCGGAACTGGAGTACGCGGGGGACGCGCGCCTGCTGATCCAGCGCTGCGTGTACCTGGGCGGGGCGCTGCTGGCCGACGAGGTGCGGGACCCGGGCTCGATGTTCAACCGCTGGGGCGACGACGGGCCGGGCGTGCCCTTCTGGTCGCTGGTGAGCGGGGAACCGCGCCCGATGACGGCGCTGTGCTCGATCGACGAGATCATGAAACGCGCCTGAGCGTGGCGCGAGCCATCCGGGGGCGTCGGGGCGGCTTGACTTTGCACCCCTTGCGCGCTTGGGTGGGTGCTCATGCGGATCATCGGCGGGGCATATCGGAGACGCAAGCTGCACTCGCCGCCCGAGGGGACGATGACGCGCCCGTTCCCCGACATGGTCAAAGAGGCGATGTTCAACCTGCTGCGGGGGCACTTCGAGGGCGAGGCGGTGCTCGATTGCTTCGCCGGAACGGGCACGGTTGGGCTCGAGGCGGCCAGCCGGGGGGCGTCGCGGGTGGTGTGCATCGAGCGCGACCGGCGTGTGACCAGGGTGCTGGAGCGGAACATCGAGATGCTGGGGGCCGAGGAGGTCGTGGAGGTCGTGGCGGGCGACGCGCTGGGGCCCACGGCGATCCATCGCTGCCCCAAGCCGGTGCACATCGTGTTCTTCGACCCGCCATACGCGATGGTGCGCGACCCCGGGGAGTGGGCGCGCGTACGGACGCAGTTCGAGCGCCTGATCGCCCTGCTCGACGAGACGGGCTACGCGGTGCTGCGGACCCCCTGGCCGCTGTTCCATGTCGTGGGGGAGGAGGCGGAGCAGGCCCGGGGACGCGGGAAAAGGGCGGGCGACGGCGTTGAGGTCATTGAGGGCGAGGAGGTGATCGAGATCGATCTCGACGCTCCCGACGCCGACAAGATGATGGAGGCCTTCGAGAAGGATCTGGCCCGCGACGCGAGCACCCCCAGGCAGGACACGGTCGATGTGGACCTGGCGATGGGGGGGGCGGCGGGCCCCGAGACCCACGCGTACGGCGGGATGGCGCTGCATCTCTATATGCGCGACGCCCTGGCCGGGTCCTGATCGGGTACAATCGGTGCATGGACAATCTATTCACAGAGGCGGACGCGGTTTCTGGTGCATCGTCGGCTGATCCCGATGCGCTGTACCGGGAGGTGATGGCGGGGCTCAGCGATGCGCAGCGCCGCGCGGTGACGCACGAGGGCGGGGCGCTGATCGTGCTGGCGGGGCCGGGCACGGGCAAGACGCGGGTGATCACGGCGCGGGTGGCGCACATGGTCCGCGAGCGGGGGATCGATCCCGAGCGGGTGCTGGCGGTGACCTTCACCAACAAGGCCGCGGGGGAGCTGCGCGAGCGCCTGGCGGGGCTGGTGGGCGATACGACGGCGGCGCGGGTGCGGGCGTCGACCTTTCACAGTCTGGGGCTGGGGATCCTCCGCCGCTTCGGCGATGTGCTGGGGCTGGGGAGTGAGCCGGTGCTGATCGATTCGGCGCAGCGCAACGCGCTGGTGGCCGAGATCATCCGCGGGGACGGGCTGTACCGCGGGTCGCTGGGGCGCGGGATCGAGCGGGCGCGGGATCACGCGGCGGGGGTGATGGATACGCTGGGGAACCTGGGCTGGCGTGCGGATCGGGCGCGGGGGTGGAGCGAGCGTCGGCGGATCGAGGTTGAACGCCTGGAGGGCGGCGCGCGGGACGAGGCGCTGTACGAGCTGGAGCGTTTCGACGACGCGGTGGCGGTCTGCGAGCGGTTCGCGGCCAAGTGCCTGGAGCGCAACTGGCTGGCGTTCGATGACCTGATCACGCTCCCGACGAGGCTGCTGCTCGGGCACGAGCGGATCGCGTCGATCGTGCGGTACGAGTGCGCGCATGTGGTGGTGGACGAGTTTCAGGATGTGAATCCGGCGCAGATCGAGATGGTGCGGGCGATCTGTCCGCCGCGGTCCGACCCGGACCTGTGCGTGGTGGGGGACGACGACCAGAGCATCTATGGGTTCCGCGGGGCCGACGACCGGGCGTTCGCGCACTTCGCGGGGATCTGGGAGGTGGCCGAGACGGTGCAGCTGGCGACCAACTACCGCAGCGCCGAGTGCGTGGTGCGGGCGGGCAACACGGTGATCGGCGCGGCGGCGGTGCGGTTCGCGCCCGACAAGCACGGCGAGTCGTTCCGGGGCGAGCTGGAGGGCTCGGGGATCGAGCTGGTCCGGGTGGAGAGCGACCACGAGATCGGCGAGGCGGCGGCTTCGATGCTGCTGCGGGTGATCGACGAGGGCGGGGAGGGGATGGACCTGGGTGAGATCGCGGTGATCGCGCGCACGAACCCGGAGCTGGAGAAGATCGCGCGGATGCTGGAGGTCGAGGGGATCCCCTTCACGCTGCGCGAGCGCCGGGCGCCGATGGACGACCAGGGCGCGCAGGATGTGCTGGCCTGGGCGCGGGTGCTCACGCAGCGGGAACACGAGCCGGAGCTGATGCGCCTGCTCATGCGGGGGCCGTACCGGTGCGAGCCGGTGGCGCTGCGCCGCCTGTCGGGGCATTACGCGGCCCTGCGGGCGCGGGCGGCGTTAGACGGGGACGCCCAGGAGGGCGCGGCCGATCCGGGGGGGCTGCTGGGATGGCTGTGCGGGTGCGCTGACGCGGAGATCGCCGGACGGGCCCGGGCGCTGCGGACGCTGGCGGGCGAGCTGGGAGCGATCGCGGGCGAGCGGGGGGCGGCCGAGACGCTCATCGAGATCATCAAGCGCAGCGGGGTGATGCACCGGGACCTGGAGGAGGGGCGGACGCGGGCGCGGCGCGTGGAGGCGCTGGCGGCGATGGTGCGCTTCGCGCGCTCCCGGGCGGAGCGGTTCGAGCAGCCGGGCGATCTGGCGGCGTTCGTGCGCTACTACGACCTGCTGGACCGCGGCCAGCAGTCGCTGGGCGAGCTTCCCGAGCAGAAGGTGTCGGGAGACGAGGGTGATGGAACGGGGGGTGACGAGGCCGGGAGGGTGGTGCTGCTCACGGCCCACGCGTCCAAGGGGCTCGAGTTTGAGACGGTGCTCATCCCGCGGGTGACCAGCCCGCACGGGTATCCCAAGATGAGCGGCGGCGAGGGCGAGGGGCTCGCGCAGGGGCTGATCGATCATGGGGATGACCCGCGCGACGAGAAGCAGCGGCGCTGCGACGAGGAGCGCCGGGTGTTCTATGTCGCGCTGACGCGGGCGAAGCGCCGGGTGGTCATGCTGGGCAAGGTGCCCAAGCGGACGAGCTCGGTGAACTTCGCCATCGAGCTGGGCGAGGCGCTGGGGGATGAGTTGACGCAGTGGCACAGCGGGGAGCTGACCGATCCATCGCGTCGTGGCGACGCGATCAGGCGCCTGGGGGCGGGGTTCAAGGCGGCCAGCTCGATGCGGGACGCCTTCGATGAGGCGCGGCGCAGGGCGCGCCGGGACGCGGCGCGGGCGATGGACGCGATGGAGCTGGGGGAGATCGGTCGCGAGCAGCTGGTGGAGCGCCTTGAGCGGGTGGGGCGCTGCGCGGCGCTGATCGAGCATGTGCGGCGCGAGGGGGTGCTGCCGGCGTGGGGCTTGAGCGACGAGGAGCGGGGGCTGGGCGAGGGGCTGCTGGCGGTGCTCGGCAGCGGCGGGCGGCTGGAGCCGGGGTCGCTGCACCCGGGCCTGCGCGGACCCCAGCGCCTGAGCTTCTCGAAGCTGTCTCGCTATCTGCACTGCCCCAGGTGCTTTCTGGCCGAGTTCGTGTACCTCATCCCGGGCGGGGATTCGGCGCACTCGATCGTGGGCAAGGCGGCGCACGAGGCGCTGGAGACTTTCTACAGGGGCTGGCGCGACGCGGACGCGGAGGGTCGCCCCACGCCCGGGGTCGAGGAGCTTGAGCGGCTGACGCGGGCGAGGTTTCTGGCGGCGTGGCCCCGGGATCGGGCGCCCGACGAGGACCTGCTCCGCCAGTCGCTGGCCATGATGCGCACGGCGTGGGAGCGGCTCCATTCGGACGGGGCGCACATCGTGGAGCTGGAGCGCGAGCATGTGCTCGGCTACGCGTGCGACGGGGTCCGGCACGAGATCCGGGCGCGGATCGACCGGGTGGACGCGACGCCCGGCGGCGGCTTGCGGGTGGTGGACTACAAGACCGGGCGGGCGCGCAAGGACCTGGCGAACCCCGAGACGGACGACCTGCAGCTGGGGATCTACGCGATGGCGGTCTGCCAGGCCCTGGGCGAGCCCGGGCCGGGGAGCGTGTGCGAGTACTGGCTGCTGCAGGACGGGGCGGTGGGGCGGATCGGCTTTGACGCGCTGGACATGGACAAGGTGCGCAAGAAGATCGACCGGGCGATCCGGGGCATGATGGCGGGGGACTGGGCGCGATCGAGCCGGTGCGCCGGCGACGACGCGCCGTGCGCGATCTTCGATGTGCCGGGCGCGGTCTTCTCGGACGGTTCGCCGGATCCAGGCGCGGGGGCGGACGCCGGGGCGGGCATGGGGAAAAGGGACTGAGTTGGCGGCTTTGGGGGCGGCGGGTGAATCGCGGGGAGCGCGGGGCGGTAGATTGGGGTGATGGATCATGCGAGATCCCGGGCGGTGGCGCGGGTGCTGAGAGTGGTGCGGGCCTTGCCCGGGGCGGGGCCCCGGGCGGCGGCGGCGTGGGCGGCGGTGATGGTCGTGTGCGCGTTGGTGGGGGGGGCATGGGCGCAGGGAGCGGCGATCGGGGACCAGGCGGGGACCGAACGCTACGCGCTGGCCAACGGGCTTGAGGTGGTATTGGTGGCGACGGGCGAGTACGCGCATCCCGAGGGCGATAGGCGGGCGCAGGTATGGCTGATCGTGCGCGCCGGATCGATGCATGAGACCGAGGCGCAGCGCGGGGCGGCGGAGCTGGCGTCGCGCCTGGTGTGGGCGGGGACGAAGGGCCTGGACGCCGAGACGATGGGCTCGGTTCTGGGAGCGCGGGCCCGCGGTGAGGGGAAGCACGAGCCGGTGATGGTGACCTTCGACCAGACGCTGTTCATGGCCAGCGCGGACCTCGACGAGCCCGGGGCGCTCGGGCGGGTGCTGGGGGTGTACGCGCAGGTGCTCGACCCCTCGGACTGGGTGCTGAGCGAGGAGCGGTTCCGGGCGGCGCGCGACGCGCTGGTGTCGGAGATTGGGTCGGTATCCTCACCCGAGCTGCGCGCCAGGCAGCGGTGGCTGCCCGAGCTGCTGGCGGGCACACGGTTCGGCGAGCGTCTGCCGATGCCCGACCAACGGCGGGCGCTGGCGCTGACGCGGGAGGCGGCGGCGTCCTTCGCGATGGCGCACTACGGGGCGGGCAACGCGCTGCTGCTGGTGGTGGGGGATGTGGATCCCGAGCGGATCAAGCCCCGCATCGGCGCGGCGCTGGGGGGCGTCCCGCGTGGGACGGGGGAGGGCGTGCTCGACGGGCGGATGGGGATCGACATCGGCGGGCGCGCGGTGATGGGCGCGGATCCCGATACGCAGCGCGAGCAGGCGGCGCTGGTGTGGTTCGAGGATCGCGGCCCGGACGCGCTGCGTCCCTGGAGCGTTCGCGCGGCCGGGTACGACGAATCGGACATGCGGTCCATGGTCATCGACCGCGTGGCCGGAGAGGTGGTTCGGCATCGGCTGGGGCGGCTGGGGGCGGCCGGGCTGGGCGTGGGCAGCGAGATCGGCGTGGAGCAGCTGGATCTGTGGGGGCAGGTGGGGCTGGTGCAGATCGGGGTGGAGGCCGAGGCGGGCGCCCGGGGCGAGCGGGGCTGGGAAGGGGCGATGGGGCTGCTGGTGCGCGAGTGCGATCGGCTGACGCGCGACGGCGCGGGGAGCGAGGAGCTGCGCCGGGCCAGGCGGGCGGTGCTGACGCGCTGGCACCGCGAGGCGGACCGCTGGCGGACGCTGGGCGACCGGGAGCGGGCGGGGATAGCGCACTGGCTGGTGACGACGGGGCGGCCGATGATGGACATGGCGCGCTGGGACGAGCGGGCGACGCGCCTGATGAGCACGATCAGCGAGGGCGAGATCCTGGCGCGGCTGCGCGCGATGGTGGACCCGCGCCGGGCGGCGGCGATCGCGCTGGTGCGGGGCGAGGCGTCGCTGACGGGGTCCGCGGAATCCACGGCCAGGGTGAGGGCGGCGGTGGAGGCGGCGCTGGCGACGCCTCTGGACCCGATCGAGGACGGGTGGATGGGGCGGCTGTCTGGGCCGCTGCTCGATGAGAAGCCGCGTGGCGGCGAGGTGACGCGGATCACGCAGCACGCGCCCTCGGGGGTGCTGATGGCGCGGTTGAGCAGCGGGGTGCGGGTGTGGACGCGGGCGATGGACGACGGGGAGGGGCGCGTGCATCTGACGGCGACGGTGTGGGGCGACGGGATCGCGACGGGGGCGATCGGCGATCGGCGCCTGGAGGCGGCGGTGCAGGCGTGGGCGCACCCGGCCAGCGAGTCGCGCAGTGGGCCGTGGGTCGCGGTGTACATGCGTGAGCACGGGATCGAGATCGAGGCGCGCCCGGAGATCAACGGCGCGCAGCTTCGGTTGAGCGCCCCGGCGGGGGAGCTGGTGGCGGCGATGGAGCTGCTGTATGTGCTGCTCGACGAGCCGATGATCGAGCCGGAGACTTTCGAGTCGTGGGTGAGCCGGCGGTGCGGGGAGGAACGCGACCCGCTCGACGCCGCGATGGGGATGCTGTACGGGCGCGCGGGGGACGCGGAGGGCGAGCCGACGCTCGACGACGCGCAGCGGGGGCTGACGCAGATCGTGCGCAACGGGCGGATCGATGTGGGGATCGCGGGCCCGATCGACCAGCGGCGCACGATCGAGGAGGCGGCGCGCCTGCTGGGGTCGCTGGGATCGCTGGCGGCGCGGGGCGACGGCGCGGCGGCCAGCGGCGCGCCGGCGGACCGCGGGGGGACGCTGCGCAAGCGGGAGATCACGGTCTCGGCCAGCGACGAGCGCCAGTGGGGGTTGGCGCTGGGATATGTGTGTGGATCGACCGACGATCTGCCCGGGCTGCGCGCGACGATCCTGGCGTCGATGGTGCTGGGGGAACGGCTCAACGCGCTGGTGGCGGCCAGCGGGTTTGACGGGGAGCTGAGCGCGCAGGTGGTGCTGAGCGACGCGATCCCGGGGCGGTGGGCGCTGCTGCTGCGGGTCCGTTGCGCGCCGGGGCTGGAGGGCGCGGGGCTGGGGCTGCTGGACCGGGCGGCGGGCGAGCTGGAGGAGGGGGGAATCGACGCGGCGGCCCTGGCGGCGGCCCAGGAGCGCCTGGCGGGATCGATGGGGCGGTACTTCGACCGGGCCTCGTACTGGAGCGCCCGCATGAGCGGGCTGGGGCTGAGCGGTCGCGAGGTGGAGGATCTCTGGACGATCCGTGAGGGGTACGCGGCGGTGACGAGCGAGCGGGCGAGCGACGCGCTGCGGGCGGCGCTGGGCGGCGGCGAGCGGTTCCGCGTGCGGATCACGGGTAAGGGGCGGTGAGGGCGTTCAAAGAGTTCACCACGGAGCACGCAGAGAAAACGACAGAGGAAGAGAGGGCGTGGAGGGAAGATGGAAGAGGTGGATGGGCGCCACACTCGCCGTTTTCGGCTCGTTGGGGACGACCATGCAAAACGCGGCCTCGGCGGCCGCGTCGTGTGATTGTGTATCGCGCTGGTTGGAGGGGGCGAGTTATTCGAGGGCCGCGGCGCCGGAGATGATCTCGGTGAGCTCGGTGGTGATCTGGGCCTGGCGGAGGCGGTTGAACTGACGCTTGAGGGTGTTGCCCATTTTGCCGGCGTTGTCGGTGGCGGCCTTCATGGCCACCATGCGGGCGATGTGCTCGGAGACGATGGCGTCGTTGAAGGCCTGGAAGAGGACGGCCTTGACGGCCGCGGGGAGCAGGAAGCCCAGAAGCGACTCGGCGTCGGGTGAGAACTCGTAGACATCGGTCGAGCCGGAGGGCTTGGTGTCCGCGGCGCTCTGGGGTGCGGAGAAGGGCAGGAGCTGGAGCACGGTGGGCTCCTGCCTGCCGGCGGAGAGGTACTTCATGTAGACGATGCGAACGGCGGAGATCTCGCCGTCGATGAAGCGCTGGGTGTAGTCGTCGGCCAGGCGTTCGACATCCTCGTAACGGGGCTTGTCGCCGAATGCGGAGTGGAGCCGGAAGTCGGTGTAGCCGTTGAACTTGAGGGCGTTGGCGCCCTTCTTGCCAACGACCTCGAGGGTGCTGCTGGAGGTGGCGCGCAGGTGGCGCAGGGCGGTGCGGAGGATGGTACCGTTGTATGGGCCGCAGAGCCCGCGTTCGGCGGAGATGACGAGGGTCAGCTCGGGGGCCTCGGGGTTGGGCTGGGAGAGCAGGGGGTTGCCCTCGCCCACGCCGGCGGCGTTGAGCTTGGCGACGAGCCCGAAGATCGATTCGGTGTAGGGTCGCGATGCGACGGAGGCCTGCTGGGCGCGGGCGAACTTGGAGGTGGCGATCATCTGCATGGTGCGGGTGATGCGCTTGATGTTGCCGACGGCCTTCATCCGCTTCTTGATGTCTCGTGTGTTTCCCATGGGAGGGGATGGTAGGCCCGGAGGGTCGATTGGTCATATGGGATGAGCCCCGCTGGGGGGCTCAATTGTGAGAATTTGGGGTCTTGGAATGCTCCCGGCGGGCTCAGGGGCAGCCCTGACCAAAGGCGGAGAGAAAGGCGGAGACATCGAAGAAATCAAACTGCCCGTCGCCGCTGAAATCGGCGGCGGGATCCTGGCTGGTGAAGGCGGCGAGGAAGGCGGAGACATCGAAGAAATCGACCGCGTCATCGCCGGTGAGGTCGGCGGGGCAGCCGAGATCGAAGACAAATGCTGCGTTGCCGTCTGGACCTATATCGCCGACGATGGCGAGTGCGTCTTCTGGTGAGTAAGCGATATCGACACCTAAATGACCTGAGTTAGGTCCTTTGTGGATGTCTAGTCTCGCGATTTGTTGCCATGATTTCGTATCAAATACAAAGGCGGATCCCCCGGGGGAATAGTCTCGGGCACCGACGAGCACGGTGCCATTCCCGATTGCGATGGATGAGCCAAAGTTAGACCCGTCATGAGGTAATATGTCTGGACAGTGTTCGGCCAGATTGAGCACCCTCTCGTGGGAGAAGGCGTCATAGACATAGGCACGGCCGTCAAAGCCCGATGAGCCGCCAAGGACAATCAGGCCGGCGTCCATATCGACGGAGTTCAGATTGCTCATATTCGCGGTGTTGAGGCTCGCGATCTCGTTTCCCGAGACGGCATCATACAGAGCTGCGCCATTATGATATTCAATTTTATTTTTAGTTTCATAGACATAAGAGAAACCAATGAAAATCATATCCGATTCAATCGCCAGCAATCCTCCGAAGTGGTCGTCTTCACCACCGAATTCGGGAACGATCCTGTTGATGAACTCGTATGTAGATGTGTCAAAAATGTAAGCAGCGCCGGCGTTTATGCCATGAGCAGTATTTTCTAAGGGCGCCCCAATGACGATATAGTCGTTCGAGACGGCGATACATGATCCGAAGCCGCGTGTGGTCACCGAGCTTGGTGCCGTGATCTTGTGGATCAACTCCCTGGTAGTGAGATCGAAGACATACACAGCACCGGGTCTACCTCCGGCAACATTGGCTCCCGGAGCGCCGATATAGGCGAGATTGTTATGAATAGCAACATCCTCTGAAAAAAAATCGAATGCTCCTCCATCCGGAGCGGTCAGCTTCTCGATCATTTCACCGGTTTGCGTATCGAAGAGGTATGCGGCACCTGCGGAGCGGCCAAGATCGTCGTCGCCAGAAGCGCTCAAAAGCGCTATGTCATCATCATATGCGACACGATATGCAAAGCCGTCGGTAATCGTATCGGCTGGCGCAAGACGCAAGGATTCATAAATGATCTGGGCGCTGCAGTTGCTGTGAATTGTCGAGAAAATGGCGATAAACAGTGCGGTTCTGGTCTTAAAATGATGAATCATCTCTGGCTCCTGAAAACTTCAGAGTGAAGCAGTACCCATACCGTACTGCTTCATGGGGGAGCCATCAAGAGCAAAATTGATTTTTCATCCCCGCAGAAAAATTGAGAACCGCGTGTGCAGCGACCAAAATTTGCGAGTTTATCTCACTCCCCCGCGTCGTGACGGTGGGGGTTGCGGGTGGGGATGTCGCCCGCGCCATTGGCCCGCTGGGCGCCATGCTGTTTGGTCGGCTCGGGGGATTCGAAGTTGAGGGGGAAGGCGATCGAGAGGGCGGTGATCTGGGGGATGTAGGCGGCGGCGGGGATCGGGCGGGGGGCGTTGGGCTGATCGGCCATGGCGGGGCTCCTCTCTTTCGCTGCGTGTCGCCCGAACGGCTCGGGGCGACAACACAGGGTGCCACGGGTTGAGACGAACGCAAGTCAGTTCCCGGATTCGGGGAGGATCAGGCCGTCGTAGGCGAGGGAAATGCCGGGGGGCAGGTCCGAGTTGGTCCTGGCGTGCATGAGATCGTGGGTCATGTGGACGAGGTAGGTCCGAGAAGCGTTGATCTGTTCGGCGGCGGCCAGCGCCTGCTCGGTGTTGAAGTGGGTGCTGTGGGGGCGGTGTCGGAGGGCGTTGAGCACGAGGGTGTCGGCGGCCTGAAGTCGTTCCATGGACCGCTCGGGGATGGAGGACGCGTCGGTGCAGTAGGCCAGGGGGAGAAGGTCGGATTGGTCGCCGGGTCGTTCGAAGAGGTAGCCGAGGATGGGGAGCTTGCCGTGCATGAGGGTGAGGGGGGTGATGGTGAGGCCCAAGAGCTGCAGCGGCTCGTAGGGGAAGATGATGGTGGGTTCGAGTCTGGCGATGAAGGAGGACTGGATGTTGGTGTGGGGTGAGAAGATGTGCTGGTAGACGCGACCGAGCGCGTTCATGGTGTGCTCGTCGGCGTAGATGGGGATGGGGCGGCGCGTGACCTCGTTGTAGCGACGGACCTCATCGAGGCCGAAGGTGTGGTCGACATGGTTGTGGGTAAAGAGGATGGCGTCGATGCGGGGGATCTTCTCGCGCAGCATCTGCTGGCGCAGGTCGGGGGAGGTGTCGATGAGGATGACTCGGTCCTGGCCCGTGTCGTCGGTGAACTCCAGGGTGGCGCTGGTGCGGGTGCGGGTGTCGCGTGGATCGGTGGAGGTGCAGGTTGGGCAGTCGCAGGCGATGACGGGGATGCCCGCGGAGGTGCCGGTGCCGAGGAATCGGAGGCGCATGGGGGAGGGTAGGCGGTAGGCGGTGGGCAATAGCGAGGGGCGATAGGCAATGGGCAATGGGCAGTGGGCAATAGGCAATGGGAAGAGGGGAAAGAAGAAGAGTTCACCACAGAGCACACAGAGCACACAGGGGGGAAGATCAAGAGGGACGAGGTGTGAAGAGGGGGTTTGGGATGACGAGAAGAAGCCCGCCGGGTGTGGCGGGCTTGTGGGGTATTGGGTTGGTGAGGCGGGACTCAGGCGGCCTGGTTGGCGGGGAAGCCGTTGTTGTAGCCGGGTGTGAAGTTGGTGTTGAAGCCGGAGCGGTAGCCGGGGTTGAAGCCGCCGTTGAAGCCGGGAGTGAAAGAGGCATTGTTCTCGCACCCATTGTCCCAGTCGGTGGGCTCGGTCCAGCCGTTCCAGTTGTGGCCGTTGACGGGGTTGAAGCCGGTGTTGAAGCCCTGATTGAAGCTGGGGTTGAAGCCGGGGTTGAACCCGCCGTTGAAGCCGGCGCCGAAGGCGTTGAAGGGGGTGTTCCAGTTCCAGGCGCCGCCCCAGGGGGTCCAGCCGGTGTTGAAGCCGCCGTTGAAGCCGTTGAAGCCGGTGTTGAAGCCGGTGAAACCTGGATTCCAGCCGGTGTTCCAGTTGCCGGGGAAGTTGGTGGGCGACCAGTTGTTGAAGGCGGGGTTCCAGGCGTTGTAGCCGGTGAAGGCGTTGAAGCAGTTGAACGGGGTGGGGGTGAAGGGGGTGTTGAACATGGGCCTGTTTTCCTTTGGGTTGGTGTGATCACACGCGCAGCGGATCTTGCGGCTGCACGCGCATGCGCATCGGCGAGGTGGGGAGGGGGGTTTGGCGGTTGTGGGGAGAAACGCCCGGAATTGGGCGTTGAGGGTCGGCAGGAGTTGCGCCTGAGGTGTGAAGAGATCCGCGGCGGGGGCCGAGAGCAGGACACAGAGAAGGGCGGGGCTGAGGAAACCTGCGCTCAAGGGCGCGGGGAGGCGAGGGTTTGTCGGGTGCTGCTGATGACCGTTCCTGCGGGTGCTCCGCGCCGGCAGGGTGCCCGGCTTCGCCTCAATCTCGGGTATAGGTAGCGACGCAGCCTGGGGCTTCGGTGATGCTCACGCTGTGGACCCTGGCGTTGGGGGCCAGGGACTCGTCGAGACGCTCGGCGAGGCGGTCGGCGATGTGCTGGGCGAGGTGTTCGGCGGAGGGGTTGAGGGCGTGGAAGGGGGGAACTGTGTTGAGATTCTGGTTGGCGAGGGGGGCGCAGACATCGATGAGAACCGCGTGGAGGGCGTGGAAATCGCAGAGAAGTCCGTCTGCGTCGAGTTTTTCGCCGGTGATGGTGGCGCGAGTGACGAAGTTGTGGCCGTGGGTTGGCTCGGGAGCGCCGGCGATGGTCAGGGTATGGGCGGCGCAGAACTCGTGGGTGACGGTGATCTGGTGCATGCTCAGGGCTCCTGATCGGCGGGAAGGACCACCTCGTTGGTCGTGTCGGGCTGGGCGCGCCACTGCGCCAGCGACCGCATCGCCATGATGGCGATGATGGCGTTGGCGACGACGCCGGCGGCGGAGTGGGCGATGATGTTGAAGGCGATCCAGCAGGCAGAGGCCAGAGCCGCGAAGACGAAGCCGTCTTTTTTATGAACCCCAAGGCGGTGCATGGAGAGGAACATGAAGACGGCGGCGGCCCAGTCGAGGCCGTAGTAGGAAAAGAGGAACTCGGAGACGGGTTCGGGCATGAGTGAAGGGTAGGGGTGAGCGGGGCTAGAGTGGGTGTGACCGAGACGGGAGCATGCTGATGAGTGATTCGCCATTGATTCTGGGGGTGAGCGGGCTGCGGGGGATCGTGGGGGAGAGTTTGACGCAGGAAGTGGCGGAGCAATACGCGGCGGTGTTCGGTAGCTGGGTCAACGCGCGCACGCCGCTGGGGCGATACGCCGAGATCGTGCTGGCGCGGGACGGTCGCGCGGGCGGTGAGGTGTTGGAGGGAGCGGTGTCGCGCGGGCTGAGTTCCGTGGGCTGTCGGGTGCGGAGACTGGGTGTGGCGATGACTCCCAGCGTGGGTGTGGCGGTGGACGCGCTGCGGTACGACGCGGGGATGATCATCACCGCCAGTCATAACCCCCAGCAGTGGAATGGGGTCAAAGCGCTGGTTCGCGGCGCGTCGTGGGATCGGGCGGGCGAGAGCGATGGGATGTGGGACATTCCGCCGCACACGGTGGACGCGTGCGCGCCGTCGGCGGTGATGGCCGATGAGCTGATCGATCGTTACCGGGCGGCAACGGTGTACCGGCTCAAACCCACCGATCGGGGTGAGGTGCTCGATGATGACCGCGTAGAGCGGGCGCACAGCGAGGCGGTATGGGAAGCGATCGAACGAGTCGAGTTGGAGGCGGGGCGTGGGTTTCGTGTGATCACGGATTCAGTGAACGCGTCGTCCTCGCGCACGGACGCGGTCTTCTTCGAAGACAGTGGGATGGAGTTGATGCAGCTCAACGCCGACGGGAGCGGGGTTTTTCCGCACACACCCGAGCCCACGCGTGAAAATCTCTCGGGTGCGGGGGGATTGTGCGATGTTGTTCGTGAGCGTGAAGCGGATGTTGGATTCGCGCAGGATCCCGACGCGGATCGGCTGGCCATCGTGGACGAACGGGGCGAGTACATCGGCGAGGAGTGCACGCTGGTGCTGTGTGCGATGGCGTTGATGGAGGCCCGATTCGGGGGCCCTCCACGACGCGCGCACGAGCCGGTGCTGGTCGTGAACTTATCGACGAGCCGCATGATCGATGATCTGGCGCGGCGGTACGGGGCGCGGGTCTTCCGCACCGCCGTGGGAGAGGCCAATGTCGTCGAGGCGATGAAAGCGCTCAAGGCTTCGGGGCGCGATGTGGTGCTCGGCGGCGAGGGGAACGGCGGGGTGATCTGGCCGCAGGTGACATATGTGCGGGATTCGCTGTCGGGGATGGCGCTGGTGTTGTCGCTGATGGCCCGGACGGGCAAGACGGTGAGTGAGCTGGTCTCGATGATCAACGCGATGGGGCCGACGGAGGAGGTGAACGCCCACGGCTACACGATCATCAAGAAGAAGTCGGCGCTGGCGAGCAAGGATGACGCGAAGCCGGTGGTGGAGCATCTGCGCGGGGTGTATGGGGGGAAGAAGGAATGCCGCGTGGATCTGCAGGACGGGATCCGGATCGACTGGGACACGCGGGGTGTGTGGGCGCATGTGCGGGCGAGCAACACCGAGCCGATCATGCGGGTGATCGTGGAGGCGCCCAGCGGGGAAGAGGCGGAGGCGGTGGCGGGGGAGATTGAGGGGGAGATTGGGGCAATGGGCAACGACAGTAGGCGAGGTGGAAAGTGAAAAGCGCAGTGCTTATGCCCGTCTTTGGGGCTGAGGCGGGCACTTGGTGGTGGGTGGATTTTTCATGAAGGGACAGGATACGAAGGGAAGATGACCGGCTGCTGGCCAATGAGAAGCGAAGCAAAGGACCATGCGCCCTCTCCCTCTCCCTTTCCCGTTTCCCCATTGCCTACTGCCTACTGCCTACTGCCCATTGCCTCAGCTCCCAGCCCGTCACGCCGGTTCGGCGGCCAGGTTGCGCACGCTCGCCTCGCGCCGGATGCGTTTGCTTGCGGCGTCGGCCTGCTCCTTGGCGATGGCCTCGGACTCGAGGAAGTCCTCGCCGAAGCGGAAGAGGCGGAACGAGTTGCCGATCACGAACACATCGGGGATGAAGTGGAAGAAGGCGGCGAAGCCCACGCCGATGCTCGCCCCGCCGATGGCCTGGAAGCTGCCCGTGGCCGCCAGGGTCAGACCCACGATCGCCATGACGATCGAGAAGATGATGTTCTGCGTGACGATGAGCCGGGTCCGGCGGGCCAGCTCCATCAGGAACGGGAGGCGGTTGAGCTCGTCGGTCATCAGGGCGATGCCCGCGGAGTTGGCGGCGATGTCCGAACCCGACAGGCCCATCGCGACGCCCACATCGGCCTCGGCCAGCGCCGGGCCGTCGTTGATGCCGTCGCCCACCATCATGACGCGGTAGCCGTCCTCGGTCATCTGGCGGATGAGCTGGTGCTTCTCCTCGGGCAGGCACTCGGCCTCGACGGCGTCGACGCCCGTCACCGCGCCCACGCGCTTGCCCACGCTCAGGCGGTCGCCCGTGAAGATGGCGATCATCCGCACGCTCAGCTCGCGCAGGCGATCGACGACCGCCTTGGAGTTGGGGCGGATCTTGTCCTCGAGCCCCACCGCGCCCAGGTACTTGCCGTCCTGGATCACATGCACGCCCGACATGCCCTCGATGCGCTCCTCGACCCTGCCGATTGCGTCGCCGGCCTGGGGCATGAGCTGGCGGATCCAGGTGCCGCGCCCGGCGGAGACGCGACCGATGCTGGTGGTGGCGTTGACCCCCGCGCCGTGGATCTCCTCGAACCGTCCGTCGGCGTCCACGCTGATGCGGGCCTGACGCGCGGTGCGCAGGATCGAGAGCCCCAGCGGGTGGTTGCTGCTGGCCTCGGCGAAGGCGGCGGCCCGGAGCAGGGCGGCCCCCTCGACCCCCTCGGCGGGCGCCAGACGCGAGACCTCGAAGCGCCCGGTGGTGAGCGTGCCCGTCTTGTCCATGACCACCGCGTCGACATGAGCCGACGATTCAAGGTACTCGGTGCGCTTGATCATCACCCCCAGGCGGGCGGCGGCGGCGAAGGCCGCGACCATCGCCGAGGGCGACGAGAGCAGCAAGGCCGTGGGGCAGGTGACGACCAGGACGGTCACGGCGCGCAGGGCGGCGGTCTCTCGAATGTTCTCTGATTCGTGCTGGGAGACCAGGAAGAACACGACCAGGGCCACCGACAACGCGACCGGGACATAGAAGCGGGCGACCTGCTCGATGAGCAGCTGGCGCTGGGTCTTGGTGGATTCCGCCTCGCGGATCAGGCCCGAGACCTTGCCGATGGTGGTTTCCTCGCCCACCTGGGTGACCTCGATGTCGATGGCGCCGGTGAGGTTGGTGGTGCCCGCGTAGACATCGCTGCCCCGCTGGACCTCCACGGGCATCGCCTCGCCGGTCAGCGAGGCCTGGTTGATGGTGGATTCGCCCACGGTGACGCGCCCGTCCACCGGCAGGTTCTCCCCGGGGCGGATGCGGACGGTCTGGCCAACGACCACCTGCCCCACGGGGATGATCTTCTCGACGCCCTCGAGCACGACGCGGGCGATATCGGGGGTCAGCGAGACGAGCTGCTCGATGGCCCGCTTGGCCCCGTCGGCGGTGCGCGAGACGATCAGGTCCGCCACCAGCAGGATGAATGCGAGGAAGGCGGCGGTGCCGTACTTTCCCACGGCCATTGAGGCCAGGATCGCCAGGGCCGCCAGCGACGAGGATGAGACGCGCCGACGCATGACCTCGAGCCCGGCCGCGTAGAAAAGCTTGGCGCCCAGCAGCAGGGCCGCCAGCACGGCCGGGAGGGTGGCGACCAGGTCGTTGGTGGTCCCGGTGAGATGCGCGATCCAGGACACGACGGCCAGGATCCCGCCGACAAGATACAGGAAGATCCACCGGTCGTTGTTCATCGAGTGGTGCGTGCAGCAATCGACCACCCCCGCCGCTTGGCGGTGCGTGTGATCGTGATCGTGGTCTTCGTGTTCGTGGATGTGGTGCGGGGCGTCACTCATGGAGCCGTACTCGCTTTGGAAAGAGAGGGAATGTCCAACACCCGCCTGAACCCGGATGGCGGGTCTGGATCGGGGGTTGGGCGCGGTGGCGGGCGGTCCCGGGGTGAACTGTAGGGCTCACGATCGGGAACTGGCGCGCCCGCATCCTCTATAGTGTTGGCGAGCAGGGGGCGTGCCTCTGCTCTACGCACAAGGGCGGGGGGCGGTTCAGGATCCGTGACGGGGACCGGGTGGACGCCCCGGACGCGGCCACGATGGAGCGCAGCGATGGCCAAATCCCAGCAAGCAGCCGGGCAAGGAAACGACACCCCGCGGGTCACGGTGCTGGGGCTGGGGCAGATGGGGCAGGTCTGCGCCGCGGCCCTGACGATCCCCGACCCGCAGGGCGCGGGCGACGCGCCCCGCGCGCGCGTCACCATGTGGGGGCACGACGAGCAAGAGCGAGGCGTCCTGGCCCAGACGCGCAGAAGCGACCGCCTCCCCGGCTTCATCCTCCCCGATCCGGTCCGGATCGCCCTCTCCGACCGAGAGGCCCTCGAGCACGCCCAGATCATCGTGTGCGCCGTTCCGGTCCAGTTCATCCGCTCGGCCTGGGAGCGACTGCGCACCCATGTCCCGGCGGGGGCGGCGGTGATCTCCGTGGCCAAGGGCATCGAGAACGGCACGCTGCTGCGTCCCACGCAGATCATCGCCGATGTGCTGGGCGACGACCCCGACGCGAAACCCCGCGCCATGGGCTGCATGTCCGGGCCGGCCATCGCCAGGGAGCTGGCCCAGTGCCTTCCGGCGACGATGGCGGCCGCGTCGGACCACCCCGGCTTCGCCGAGCGGATCCAGCAGCTGTTCTCCACGAGCTGGCTGCGGGTCTACACCAACCCAGACCCCCTGGGCGTGGAGCTGGCGGGGGCGACGAAGAATGTCATCGCCATCGCCGCGGGGATTATCGACGGCCTGGGCGCGGGCTTCAACGCCAAGAGCGCGCTCCTGGCGCGGGGGCTGGCCGAGATCGGCCGCCTGGGCGGCGCGATGGGCGCGCGGACCGAGACCTTCTTCGGGATCGCCGGGGTGGGCGACCTGGCCACCACCTGCTTTTCTCCCGAGGGGCGCAACCGGTCCTGCGGCGAGGCGCTGGGTCGCGGGGCCAAGCTCGACGAGTACCTGCGTTCCTCGATGAGCGTGGTCGAGGGCGTGGCGACGACCGAATCGGTCGTCGATCTCGCCCGGAAATATAAGGTGGACATGCCCATCACCGACGCGGTGCACGCGGTGCTCTTCGAGCACCTGGACCCGGTGGACGCGATCTCGATGCTCATGAGCCGCGAGCCGCGCGAGGAGCGGATCGGATGAGTCGGGCGGTGGGCCAACCCGCTCGCGCCGGGCACGAGGCGGCGGTGAAGATCCTGCGCGTGCTGGGCGACAAGGGGCACATCGCGTATCTCGCGGGCGGGTGTGTGCGGGATATTCTGCTGGGGGTCGAGCCCAAGGACTTCGACATCGCCACCGACGCGCGCCCCGAGCAGATCGGGGCGTATTTCAGGAAGACCGCCTCGGTGGGGGCGGCCTTCGGGGTGATGCTGGTGCGGGATTACGGTCCCGCCATCGAGGTGGCCAGCTTCCGCAGCGACGGGGTCTACAGCGATACGCGCCGCCCCGATTCGATCGAGTTCTCCTCGCCCGCCGAGGACGCCAAGCGGCGCGACTTCACCATCAACGCCCTATTCATGAACCCCCTGGGCGACGAGCCCAACGAGGTGATCGACTTCGTCAACGGCCTGCCCGACATCCGCCAGCGCACCCTGCGCGCGGTGGGGAATCCCGGCGACCGTCTCCGCGAGGACAACCTCCGCGCGCTGCGCGCGGTGCGGTTCGCGGCCAAGTACGAGCTGACCATCGAGCAGCGCACCAAGGACGCGATCAGGGAGCACGCCGTCGAGCTCTCGGGGGTCTCGGTCGAGCGCATCGGCGAGGAGGTCAAGCGCATGCTCACCCACCCGACCCGCGAGCGCGCCTGCGAGATCATCGACGAGCTGGGGCTCGACGACGCGATCTTCAACGACTCGGCCCCGTTTGACAACACCATCATGAATCTGCTCGACCCCCGCATCCCCTACCCGGCCGCCCTGGTGGCCCTGGCGCTGGGACGCGGGCACGACTACATGAGCCACCCGGGCCCGATCTGCGAGCACTACCGCCGCCGTCTGGATCTCTCCAACGCCGACCGCGACGCGATGCGGGGGATCCTGGAGATTCTTCGCTGCTACCACGGCGACTGGGACGAGCTGAGCGTGGCCGCCCGCAAGCGCCTGGCGGGGCGGGCCGAGGCGGACCTGGCCTTGCTGGTCTACGGCGCCATCTGCGGGCGATCGGGCAGCGACCACGCGACGGCCATCATCGAAGAGGTCGTGGCGCTGGCCGAGATCGACGGCGGGATCGCGCCCCCGCCGCTGATCACCGGCGGGGACCTGATCGAGCGGGGCCTGGCCCCAGGGCCGGGGTTCAAGGCAATCCTGGACGGGGTCTACGACGCCCAGCTGGAGGGGCGGGTGAAGGACAGGGACGGGGCTTTGCGTCTGGCGGACGATCTCGCCCGAAAACGCGCGTAATATGAACAGACACGGAACTGATTTGAAATCCGCGTCGAGGACATCGGCGTGGCGCCCCTCTTTGGAGTAGAACGCATGACATCCGCACCCATGACCGATTTCGTCCCCCCGGTGCTCGACGCGACCAAGTGGGAGAACATCGAGCCGCTGCTGACCGCCCTGCTCGGGCGCGAGGTGCACGACCGCGAGGAGCTGGAGCGGTGGATCCTGGACCGCTCCGAGCTGGAAGCCGCGATCGGTGAATCGGGCGCCAACACCTACATCGACATGACCTGCGACACCGAGAGCGACGCCAAGCAGGACGCCTACACCTCGTTCATCACCACGGTGATCCCCAAGGTCAAGCCCGTCGCCTTCGAGCTCGACAAGAAGATGAAGTCCCTGTGCGAGCTCTTCGGGCTCACGAAGGGGCGCTACGAGGTGCTCTACCGCGACACCGCCGCCGATGTCGAGCTGTTCCGCAAGGAGAATGTCCCGATCGAGACGCAGCTGGCGCAGCTCGATCAGGGGTACGACAAGATCTGCGGCAGGATGATGGTCGAGTTCCAGGGGCGGGAGCGGACCCTGCCGCAGATGGGCAAGTTCAGCGAATCGGCGGACCGCTCGGTGCGCGAGGAGGCCTGGCGCAAAGTGTCGAACCGGCGCCTGGAGGACCAGGAACGCATCAGCGAGATCTACGACGAGATGGTCGAGAAACGCCACCGCCTCGCCACCAACGCGGGCTTCGAGAACTTCGTCGGCTACGCGTTCAGGAGCAAGCACCGCTTCGACTACACGCCCGAGACCTGTTTCGCCTTCCACGACGCGGTGGAGAAGCATGTGATGCCCTTCGTGGCGCGTCTCGACGCGACCCGCAAGCGGGAGCTGGGGCTCGGCGCGCTCCGCCCGTGGGACCTGGCGGTCGATCCCAAGAACCGCGATCCCCTCGAGCCCTTCGAGAACGGCCCGGACCTGATCGCCCGCACGCGGAGGGTCTACGACCGGCTGGGTCCCGAGCTGAGCGGGTTCTTCGCGAGCATGGGCGACGGGTCCAACACGCACGGCACCGCCGACGGGGCGATGCTCGACCTCGATTCTCGCAAGGGCAAGGCGCCGGGCGGGTACCTGTACTTCCGCGACCGCTCGAAGCTGCCGTTCATCTTCATGAACGCCGCGGGTCAGCACCGCGATGTCGAGACGATGGTGCACGAGGCGGGGCACGCGTTCCACGCGATGTACTGCCGCGATGAGCCGCTGGTCTGGTACCGCAGCTCGCCCCTGGAGTACGCCGAGGTGGCGTCGATGAGCATGGAGCTCTTGACGATGCCCTACTGGGACGCGTACTACCCCAGCGCCGAGGACGCCGACCGCGCCCGGCGCAAGCAGCTTGAGGGCTCGATCGGGCTGCTGCCGTGGATCGCCACCATCGACGCGTTCCAGCACTGGATCTACACGAACCCGAACCACACGCGCGACCAGCGCGTCAGCGCGTGGCTGGCGCTCACGGAGCGCTTCGGGATGCAGGGCCACCGCGTCGATTGGAGTGGTCTGGAGAAGGACCGCAAGTACATCTGGCAGCGTCAGAGCCACCTCTTCGGCTCGCCGTTCTACTACATCGAGTACGGCATCGCCCAGCTGGGCGCCCTGGGCATCTGGCTCATCGGCCTCGAGCAGGGCGAGGAGGCGGCGCTGACGGCGTACAAGAAGTCGCTGTCACTGGGCGGCAGCCGCCCGCTGCCCGAGCTCTTCGCCGCCGCGGGATTGCCCTTCGATTTCGGCGAAGCGACGGTGGGGCGGCTGGTCGAGCGCGTGCAGGCGGAGCTGGACAAGCTCCCGGAGTGAAACCCCTGACCTCACCCGGAGGTTGATGTGTTTACAAAATCGTCCCGCGCAGGATCGCGATGGCGACGATGAAGTAGATCGTCAGGCCCGAGACATCCATCAGCGTCGCCACGAACGGCGTCGAGGCGGCGGCGGGGTCGATGCCCATGCGGTCGAGCACCAGCGGCAGCGTCGAGCCGACGATCGTCGCCCAGAGGACGATGATGAACAACGCGGCCCCGACCGTGGCCGCCAGGGGCAGCAGGTAGGGCGTGTCCACCATCGAGCTCAGCGAGAGCGCCCAGGTGACGAGCATCCCCAGCACGCCCAGCGACGCGCCCAGCAACACGCCGGTGAGGATCTCCTTGCGCATGATCCGCCACCAGGACTTGAGCGTCACCTCCTCCACGGCGATGGCCCGCACCAGCAGACTCGCGGCCTGCGAGCCGGTGTTGCCGCCGGTGGAGATGATCATGGGCACGAACACGGCCAGCACCAGGGCCTTGTTGAGCTGGTCCTCGAAGAAGCCCATGATGGTGATGGTGAAGGTCTGGAGGATCAGCAGCATGGCCAGCCAGCCGCTGCGCTTCTGGAACATGCTCAGGACCCGCGTGGCCATGTAGGGCGTGTCGAGGGCGCCCATGCCGCCGAGCTTCTGGATGTCCTCGGTGAACTCCTCCTCCGCCACATCGGCCGCGTCGTCGGCCGTCACGATCCCCACCAGCAGCCCGCGCATGTCCACCACCGGCAGCGCCGTGCGGTCGTAGCGGTTCATCATCCGCACGGCCTCCTCACGGTCGTCGGCGGCGTAGAGGGCGATGGACTCGTCGTCCATGAGGTCGTTGATCAGCGAATCGGGATCGGCCAGCAGCAGCTCGCGGATGTGGATGTCGTCGAGCAGGCGGGTCTCGTGGTCGATCACGAACACCCAATCGACGGTCTCGGCGTGGCTCCCGTAGCGCCGGATGTGCTCAAGGGCCCGGGCGATCGTCCAGTCCCGGCGGACGCGCACATAGTCGGGGGTCATCAGGCGACCCACCGAGTCGGGCGGGTAGCCCAGGATCGCCTGGGTCACGCGCCGGTTGACCGGGGAGAAGCGGGCGATGAGCTTGGTGGCGATCTCCACGGGCAGCTCGTCGAGCAGGGCGGCCCGGTCGTCGGGGTCCATCGATTCGACCAGGCGGGCCGACCGCTCGGTGCCCATCTCGGTCAGCAGTGCCTCCTGGGCCGGGGAGGCCAGCTCGGCGAAGCTGGCCGCCGAGCAATCCCGAGGCAGCACGCGGAAGGCCACCACCGCCGACTCGGGCGGGAGCGCCTCGATGATGTCGGCGATATCGGCCGGCTCCAGGGCGCTGAGCGCGTCGCGGATCTCGCGGAACGACCGCTCCTCGATCATCTTCTGCAGGTCGGGTTCGAGAAGCTGGGTGATCGCGGTGGGCACGGGGGATCGTAGTCCCGGCCCCCGATGACGGGAGCGCGTGGCGGGCATCGCGATATCCGGACCCTGCCAGCCGGCAAGCCCCGCCCAGCGTGACGGCGCGACCGGTTTTTCAGCCCCGGGACGCTGCCGGGCTTGACCGGCGGGACGATGAAACCGACATACCCGTTGGCGGGGGCGGAAGGGAGAAAGGCCATGTCCGGGTCGAGGCGGGCGTTCACGATGGTCGAGTTCAGCGTCGTGGGGGTGGTGGTGGCCATCATCACGGTGATGATCGTCCCGCGTTTCGCCCAGGCCGACGACCGCTCACGCGTGACCGCCACGGTCCAGGACCTGCTGGGCATGACCCGCACCTTCGAGCTCTTCAAATCCTCCCATGGCTACTGGCCCCCCGACACCCGCGTGGGACAGATGCCCCCCGAGATGCGCTCGGTCTTCGGGGAGGCCAACCCATTCGCCAAGCCCTGCCCAATCGGCGGCGTGTACGACTACGACAACCATCCAAGCGACCGAACGATCCGCATCAGCATCCGCGCCACCTACGACACCCCCGCGCCTTCCATCGCAGACGCCCAGGCCCTCGACGCCGAGCTCGACGACGGCGTCCTGAGCACCGGCAACTTCCGCGCGATGGACGACGGCTCGTTCGCCTACGCCTTCAGCCGCAAGTAGGGATGATTGACGGGCGGGTGGCCCGATGCGATCGCGGTGAGTTCGGGGCGCCCGTACAGGCCGTCTCCGGCGCCGTGCGTCGGAACACCCGTTGCCCAGCCACCCCACGCTGTTACTCTCCCGACTGCGCTCAGGACGGCGAGTCGGGGCGCCTTGCAAGCCCTTGACATGGTTCGCCGTTGCGCTCACAGCGACAGCGAATCAAGCCCTCCCAGCCCCACCGGCTCCTTGGTGAAGAAGGGCTCGCCCGCCTCGACCCCGATGCGGGACCCGAAGTACCTGCCCGCCGCCTCGATCCATTCGAGCGCCTTGCGGTTTTTCTCCGGCTGGACGAACTGCGTGTCGTAGGCCCTGATCGAGCGCATCTTCTGTTCGAGCGTCCCGCTGATGTCCATCACGAAGCTCGGATCCGCCACCCAGCGCAAGTGCGTGGCGTAGTAATAGAACATCCATTTGGGGTAGATGGTCGGGCCCAGTTCTTTCTGTTCCCCCGTCCACGCATCCACCGGGGCGGGCATGTCGATCTTGGTGAGTTTGGCGTCGAAACGCGCATCCTCGACGCAGCGCGTGACGGCCCGGTGGTCGGGGTGGGCGTCCTCGGGGAAGGTCGTGAAGATGATCTGGGCCTGCCAGGCGCGGATCACCCCCGCGATCGCGTGGCGGCTCTCAATGGTGTGCTCGACGAAGCGGTTGGGCAGCCCGAGCATCCAGCGTTCCAGACGCCCAGTGGCCCCCTCGCGCAGGACCTCCAGCGCCGCGGCGGCCTCGCGCTTGCGGGTCTCGGGGTCGCCCAGGGGCGTGGGCTCGCCGTTGGTGACATCGAGCAGCAGGATGTCGTGCCTCTGGCGAGCGAGGGCGGCGATGGTCCCGCCCATCCCGAGCTCCTGATCGTCCGGGTGCGGGCCAACAACGAGTATGCGTGCCATGGGGAAGCTTCCGATCAGTCGTACTTGTTCTCGACCACCACCAGCCCCAGCAGGACCGGCTCGCCGGCCTCATCCGTGGTCTCGAGCTGGGCCAGCACCACCGGCGCCGGGTCGCGCTGGGCGAAGAACCCGCCGGCGCGGTAGGTGTCGCCGAACGCGTCGACGAACCGCGTCAGGTCCAGCTCCACCGTCTCCCCGGAAGCGAAGCCCTCGATGGGCAGCGAGTAGCGCTTGTTGAGCCAGAGGGTGCAGGGGCCGAAGTCGCGGGTGGTGGTGTTGGTGAAGCGCAGGGCGGTGACTTCGCGGAACACCTGCACATCGAGGACCGGGCCCTGGCGCACGGCCTGGGGGTAGGTCGGCCCCGGCTTGGCGGTGAGTTGCTCGTTGAAGAGCCGGCAGCCGCCGAGCATCAGGGGCGAAGCCCCGAGCATCAGGGCCGCCAGAACGGAGCGGGATGTGGTTGGGCGCGTCTTCACCCTCCTATCGTCCCACACATGGGCTGTCAAAGCAACTCATTGAGCCAGAATGCCACCGCGCCGGGCTTCGCCATCGCCCACGGGGCCCAGGGGCTGGACCCGCGCGCCATCGCCTCGGGCCTGGTCGAACGCTTCGGCCCCGGCGGCATGGACCCGCGCGTCAGGGCCCTGATCCCGGGCTTCGACGCCCCGTTCTTCCAGGCGGGCCTGGCGGGATACTCCGACTCGGCCATGCGCATCATCGCCCGGCGTCACGGTTGCCCCGTCTGCATCACCGAGGCCCTGCTCGACCGCACCCTCCTCGACGGCGGCAGGGGCTTCGCCAAGGCCGACCTGGGCGAGATCCACGACAATGTGCCCGGCGGCGACGAGGACCACCCGCTCATCGGCCAGATCATGGGCTCCGACCCCGCCGAGATGGCCGCCGCCGCCATCAAGATGGTCGAACAGGGGAAGCTGCGGAGCAATAAGGCGTATCGGAAGCTGGGGGAGGGGAAGCCACTGGCCACGAGCCACTTGGGACTCGGGAAAGAGGTCAATCGCGCAACCCTAGTGGCGAGTGGCCAGTCCCCAGCCCCTTCTACCTTTGCCGCCATCGACATCAACCTCGCCTGTCCCGTCAAGAAGATCTCCAAGAAATCCCGAGGCGGGCACTGGCTGCGCGACCCCGACGGCGCGGTGGCGATCCTGCAGGCCGTGCGCGACGCCGTGCCCGAGTCGATCCCGGTTACGGTCAAGATGCGCCGGGCCTTCGACGAGACCCCCGAGATGAAGCGGAACTTCCTGCGTCTGTTCGACGCCGCGTACGACTTGGGATGCGCCTGGGTGACGGTGCACGGGCGCACGGTGTCACAGAAGTATGTCGGCCCCTCGCGATGGGACCCGATCAGGGAGCTGGTCGATCGCAGCCCCGAGCGGATCATCTTCGGCTCGGGCGATGTGTGGGATGTGAACCAGATCTTCCGCATGATCGCCTACACCGGCGTCAGCGCCGTCTCGGTGGCCCGCGGGTGCATCGGCAACCCGTGGATCTTCCGCCAGGCGCGGGACCTCCTGGAGGGACGCGAGCCGCGCACGCCGACGATCGCCGAGCAGCGGGCGGTGCTCGAGCAGCACTTCGAGCTGGCCTTGGCGGTCAACGCGGGATTCAGGGACCCCGAGCTGCACACCGCCAAGAACATGCGCAAGTTCGGCATCAAGTTCGCGGCCCACCACCCGAACGCGGAGCAGGTCAAGCGGGAGTTCGTCTTCGTCAAATCGCTCGACGATTGGCGGGATGTGCTGGGCCGGTGGTACGCGTAAATGGCGGTTGCCGCGCCGATCAGCCGATGACTCAGGCATGTTCGACCAGCAGCCCCACCCCGCCGACTCTCTTCCCCGCGTCTTCATCGTCGGCTGCCAGAAATCCGGCACCTCGTGGATGCAGGCCCTGCTCGACGCCCACCCGCAGGTCTGCTGCCGCGGGGAGGCCTGCTTCGGGACCTTCCTCGCCGGGCCCGTGTCCCAGGCGCTGGGCCAGTACAACCAGATGCAGCGGGCCGGGGAGATCAACCGGTTCAGCAACGACGATGCGGCCCGGGTCATCGCCCACGCCGTGCGCCTGCTCCAGCGCCGGTGGCTCGACGCATGCCCCGAGCCCGGCGCGGTTCGGGTGATCGCCGAGAAAACGCCCGAACACGCGATCACGCTTGAAGTTCTTAGCGCCCTGTTCCCCTCGATGCGGGTGATCCACATCATCCGCGACGGGCGCGACGGCGTGGTCTCCGGCTGGCACCACAACCTCCGCGACAACGCGGCGGCCTTCCGCCAGCGATTCCCCACCATGCCCGCCTACGCCCGCTACTTCGTCGAGCACCACTGGATCCCCTACATCACCAGGGCCCGCGCCTGGGGCGCGGCCAACCCGGCCCGCTACCACGAGCTGCGATACGAGCGGGCCCTGGAGGATCCGGCGGGCCGGGCCCGGGCGATCTTCGAGTTTCTGGGCGTCGGCACGGGGGACGAGGCGGTGGAGCGAGCCGTGGAGCGGGCCTCGTTCAAGTCGATGTCCGGCGGGCGCTCCCACGGGCAGACCGACAACGCCTCGCACATGCGCCGGGGCGTGGCCGGCGGCTGGCGACAGGAGCTCGATGAGCAGAGCCTCCTGGCCTTCGAGGACCTGGGCGCGGGGATGCTGCGGGAACTGGGTTACCCGTTGAGCACGCAGGCGGTGGCCTAGGTTGCGTGTCCCGCCGGGAGGCGCGGTCGCCGCACGATCAGCCCCACGATCCGGGCGTGCCCGTTGGGCCCGCTCCCCGGCGGCTTGCCGGGCGCGGCGGGGGCAACCGTCATAAGCCGGTCGTGGGTAAGGCGATGCGCCATCGAGTTGCGAATCCCTCGCCGCAAACTTGTGAAATATTGATCGTCTATTCATTTTGCATTCGCGTCGGCGCGCCGATGCCGGCGGCGCTTGGTTGGACCGCGCCGTCGGGGCCCGGGCCTTCTCGGGGCGGGAGAGGCGAAAACGGCCCAGCCGGGCGCCGACACCCCAAGCAGGGGGGTTTCAGTGATATATAACACATCGGTTTCGTATTGGATATTTTTTTTCGATTTTCCATCAGATTTGTATTGAAATCGTTGTCGCATCTTGTAGTTTCGTCGCACACAAGTCGCGCGCTCAGTGGGGGTGTCCGACACGCAAGAAACAGATGGGAATCGACGCCGGTGCGTCGATGGGTATCACTTTGACCGAAAGGAGTTGATCGTGAAACGATTTACAGCATTCGCCGCGATTTGCGGGTTCGGGTCCGTCGCCTCGGCGTGGGGCATCTACATCAGCGCCACGGCGATGAACAGCGCGGCGGCGCTGGCCACCGAGACGGCCGCCGCCGCCGACTCGGCGGCCGCGCCCGTCGGGTTGTGCATCTCCAACTTCAGCAAGAACGATTGCGACGGCGTCGTCCAGCCCGGACACCTCGAGTCCGTCGGCTGCGACGACCAGGGCTGCCGGGTGATCCGCGTCACCGACGCCGTGTACGAGGCGTCGCTCAAGAACAGCGGCCTGTTCTGCGGGCAGGCCTGCGAGGGACGCTGCGACGAGTTCCCCGACGCCACGCTCACGCTCAAGTTCGATTATGTCGTGCGCACGGACTCGTGCTGCCCCTATCGCGGCTCGTGGGACGGCGAGTGGGAGCTCGTCAGCGCCGACGGCCGACACTACGCCGGCGTCGCTCACGGCACCATCGGCGTGGGCACCAACCGCGAATCCGACTGCAATGTCACGCATGACGCCTGCGAGCCCTGCGCCGATGTGTTCCTTGATGGCCGCGACTGGCTCATCGGGATCGAGGGCTCCTTCCGGGGCCAGGCCTCCCCGGGCCCGCGCTACCCCGACGAGCTCAACTTCACCTGCGACGGCACATGGATCGTCAGCGCGATCTCCATCACCCCCGAGGGTCCCTTCGGCGAGCCGTTCAAGGTCAAAAACCGCTTCGACGGCGCCTTCCTTGACTACTGCCCGTAACGACATGACGCGTGCTCAGCTCGTCCCCGCCCGGCCGCCAGTCGTATTCGGCCGGGCTTTTTTCAAAGAGCTTCATGCCCGAGTGCAACTTCAATGGGGAGGAGTAGAGGCCCACGCACATCCCTAATCGGGGGGGGGGGGGGGGGGGGGGGGGTAAAGACAAAAAACAATCGGGT
>CAYLXF010000002.1:0-33245 GCA_964387925.1 uncultured Phycisphaeraceae bacterium | reverse complement strand
CCCCCCCGCCCCCCCCCCCCCCCCCCCCCCCCCCCCCCCCCCCCCCCCCCCCCCACAGACATAAAGCATGCGCTTGGAAAATCATTTTCTGAGGAAAGGTCGCCCGTGGAGCTTGCGTCGTTTACTGGGGGTTGATATCTTCAAATCGCTCAATGGCAAGCAGGGGGTCAAAGACCATGAAGCGCAATCTCGCAATCTCGTAAGCTGATTTTTGTCATGTCTGTGCTGCTATCCGGGGCGGCTGGGTGCCTCCGGGCCTCCGATCTGGTGAATTTCTCGGTCGAGATCGACGGCTGGACCATGCTGCCCATCGCCGAGAACGGCGCGACGACCCACATCATCGCCGCCCGCAACGACGACGAGGCCCTGAGCACCGACATCGATGTCGTGCTGTACGAAAAGACCACGAACGGATGGGAAGGCGCGGCCTACGACCCGAGCGTGACCAAGGAAGACGCGATGATCGACCTGGCCGACGAGTTCGGGCTGTCCGACCCGTTCGGGGGTGAGTGGCAGATCGATCTGGATGCGGACGATGTGCTGGAGTTTGTGCTGCCGAGGGTCGGGTTCGGGAAGGGATTCTTTGTCACGGACCCGCTGTATGCCGTTGCTCAACTCCTTGAGAACCCTGAACCTCTGGCGGAGGCCGCGGAAGGTTCGGGTGAAGCGGCGGGCAGCTCCGCGATCAATACTGGCAACGTCTCAAGTGGAACTGGTGGGTCCGACGCCGGAGGCCCTCAGAGCACGGATTGCGGCTGTGAGAACGCTTGTATTCAGACCGCAATCGCAGTTGGGGCGGATATCTATCTTGCTGCTGACCCCACTAGTCAGATTGAAGCGGATGATGCCTTGGACGCAGCAGATTTGGCAATAGAGACTTATTTGCAAACGCTCTTTCCTTGTTGTCGCAGGCGCACAGTCACAAATACTTTCAATTCTGGCTCCTGGGTCTGTGGACCTTGGGTACCGACTGGACCAGCTTCCCCGGTGTTGCTTTCAGAGGGACTATGGGTTTGTGAATATACGCGCACATCCACACGAAACCAGACGCGTACGCGTATTCGGACCTGCTGGGATTGCACTCGTTGCACATGGCGTGAAAACCGTACACAGACACACACCGAATCATATTCGAGTGAATTTTATTCAATCGACAACCCGCCAGCATGTCCTGGGCCGACCGGGGCTCCGTCATGTTCGAGCATTACAGCGAATCCAAGCGGGAGTTGGACTCCGGCAACGCCCCCATGCTGCCCATGATCAAAGGCATGATGAAACATCACATCATGTATGCAGGGCTCGCCCTCTTGACGGGCACTGTTTTTTCATTGCTGCTCTCGTGGGTGATTGAGTATCGAAACTTTTCAACAGAGTACAGATATTTCCGCTATTTCAATCGGCCGGAGGTGCAATACTTCAAAGTTGCGACTTCAGATGGGCTCTGGCAGGTCTATGCCTGCCCATACTCGTTTCAGATGCGAATCACATTTTATCGGGGGCTCATTGACGAGCAAAAATACACGGAGGATCGGTTCCCCAAGTTGGCTCTGCAAGAAGTAAGGAATGCGCCAGCGTGGAGCAGAATCCACGATCTTCCCCGTGAAACGGCCGGGCATTATTTCATGGAGGTCGGCGCCGGCTGGCCTTTCGTATCATGGAAAGGCGAGTGGCGAACGATCGGGCGAGGGAGCGATGGGGCGATGAACTGGTTCGGCATCCCCGTGTCGCATCCAGAGGCCATCGGCCATCCGATGCTGCTGCCGTTGATGCCGATCTTCCCAGGTGCGATTCTAAGCACCTTATTCTGGAGCTTGTATCTGGTCGTGTTGTTTGAAATCGTGAAGCGAACGACCCGAGCGGCACGGCGTGTTCTTCGCGCGCGCCGAGGGCGCTGTCCTTCCTGCGGCTACGACATTATGGATTTGCCGGTCTGCCCCGAATGTGGCCATGCTCTGACACCGATCGCTACGGTTCATGCATGAACCCCCAATACACCACCCCTCTCCCCAACGACCTCATCCCCGCCTGGATCTCGGTCTTCGAGCGCCAGAAGGCCTTCGCACAGCACGCCTTCGATCAGCTCGATGACGAGCGGTTCTTCGCCATCCTCGCCCCGGGGCTCAACTCGTGCGCCGTCATCGCCAACCACCTCGCCGGCAACATGGTCAGCCGCTTCACCGGTTTCCTCACGACCGACGGCGAGAAGCCCGAGCGTGACCGTGAATCCGAGTTCACCCCGCCCACGGAGCGCACCGCCGAGCAGCGGGCCCGGATCATGGCCCGCTGGGAGTGGGGCTGGGGCGTGCTCCTGGACACGCTCAACGCGCTGACCCCCGAGGACATCGGCAAGACGGTGACCATCCGATCCGTCCCGCACCCCGTCCACGCGGCCATCGCCCGCCAGATCGATCATTACGGTTTCCATGTCGGACAGATCAACATCATCGCCCGCCAGCTCGTGGGCACGGACCACTGGAAATGGTTCACCATCGCTCCCGGCGGGTCCCAGGCCTTCAACGCGCGCCTCATGGGCGGCGGTTGATCCGCGTTTGGCCCCATCACGGGGCGTCATCGGGCGATTGGTGCGTTTGAGGATCCGCGCCCGTGGATCTGGGAAGCCGCGTCTTCTCGATGATCGGCTCGCGCCCGATCATGGCGAGGGCGACGGCCGCGAAGACGAGCATGAACGCCAGCCCCTCGTTCCAGCGCGGCTTCTCCTTGAGCACCAGCGTGCTGAACACGATGAACACGCACAGCGTGATCCCCTCCTGGATGATCTTGAGCTGGGCCGCCGTGAACGGCCCGCCCTGGCTCAGGTGCCCGATGCGGTTGGCCGGGACCTGCAGCAGGTACTCGGGGAAGGCGATGAGCCAGGAGAGCCCGATCGCCGCCAGCACGGACCACCCGGGCTTCTTGAGATGCCCGTACCAGGCCCAAGTCATGAAGCAGTTGGAGCCGATGAGCAGCAGCACGGTGATCAGGGCCTTGGGCATGGCGCAAGTGTAGCGGGGATCAATCCCGCGGCGACTCGATCACGATCGTCACCGGCCCGTTGTTGACCAGCTCCACGCGCATGCCCGCGCCGAACACGCCGCGGGCGGTCGCGATCCCCGCCGCGCCGATGAGATCGCACACCCGCGCGAAGAGCCGCTCGGCCCCGGGCGGCTTCATCGCGCCCGTGAAATCCGGGCGCCGTCCCTTGCTGGCGCTGCCGGCGAGCGTGAAGTTGGGCACGATCAACACCTGGCCCTCGGGGTCGGTGTCCAGGGCCGCCAGGTTCATCATGCCCCGCGCGTCCTCGAAGAGGCGCATCGTGGCGATCTTCCCCGCCGTCCACTCGGCGTCGGCCCCGGTGTCGCGCGTCTCCACCCCCAGCAGCACCACCATCCCCGCGCCGATGGACGCGTGCGCCCTGCGCCGGGCGTTCTCATCGACCAGCACGAGCGTGGCGTGCTCCACGCGTTGAATCACCGCCCGCATTCGTCCGCCCTCCGCCTTGCCACACTCCGCTGTTCTGGTATCTTGGAAGGACGATAGGAGCCCCCCCATGCCCCACTGGATGCTGATCGTCGGCCTGATCCTCGTCGCCCTGTTCGCGGTCGTGATCTTCACGCTCATGTTCAACGAGATGCGCGTCAAGCGCAAGACCGGGACCATGAAGGGCAGGCGGGCGTCGGGGGCGGGCGCCGATCACCGGCAGGGGGCCTCACGATCCAGAAAGAAGAAACGGCAGCGCGGCGTGAGCCGCTGAGCCCGGGGCGCGGGATCGGGCTCACGCCGACCACGCGGGGGGCGAGCCGGTCGCGGGCCCCTCGTCCGCCTTGCCGCCGTCGCCCGTGGCCGCCCGCTTCTCGGGCTCGGCGTCGGTCGTGTTCTTCTTCCTGTCGTCGTCCTTCTCGTCGCTCGAGTACCGGATCCGCCCGTGGTAGATGCTGGCGACCGACTTGGAGATCGACTCGCAGATCGTCGACAGCTCCCGGAAGGTCATGTCGCACTCGTCGAACTGCCCGTCCATGAGGCGCTTGTTGGCCAGCTGGCGCACCAGCGCGTCGATGCGCGCCGGGGTGGGGTCGGTGAGGGTGCGCGTGGCGCTCTCGACCGCGTCGGCGAGCATCACGATCGCGACCTCCTTGGTCTGCGGACGCGGTCCGGGGTAGCGGTAGTCGACCTCCTCGGGGAGCTGGTCGGCGGCGTCCTGGAGGATCTGCTCGGCGCTGCGCTCCTCGCCCGCCTGCGAGGCCTGCTCGCGGGCGCGACGGTAGAAGTACTCCACCAGCGTGGTCCCGTGGTGCGCCTCGATGAAGTGGCGCAGCGACTTGGGCAGCCCGTGCTCGCGGGCCATCTCCACGCCGTCCTTCACATGCCCGACGATGATCAGCAGCGACATCGCCGGCGTGAGCTTGTCGTGCTTGTTGGGCCCGCCCGACTGGTTCTCGATGAAGTACATCGGCTTGTTCATCTTGCCGATGTCGTGGTACAGGCACCCGACATAGGTCAGCAGCGCGTCGGCCCCGATCGCCTCGGCCGCGTTCTCGGCGATCGAGGCGACATTGAGCGAATGGTTGTAGGTCCCCGGCGCCCGCTGCTGGAGCTCGCGCAGGATCGGCTGCTTGGGGTCGCGCAGCTCGATGAGCGTCATCCCCGTGGTGATGTCGAAGGCCTTCTCGATGAACGGGAGGATGAACAGCGCCACCCCGCCCACCAGCAGCCCCGCGACGACCGCCTGGGCCCCGGCGCCGAACACCGCCCCCACCACGGCCGTGCGGTCGGCGCCGATCGTCGGCAGCGTGATGAGCTGGTCGAGCACCGTCACCGCCGCCAGGACCAGCGCGATCACGATCGACATCCGGATCAGCGTGCGCCGCTCGCGCAGCTCGCCCAGCTGCGCCACCGCTCCGGCGATGCCGATGAGCATGATCGCCAGCATCCCCGTGTGCACCTGGAGCGACATCGCGATGATCAGCGCCGCCACGCCCGTCAGCGCCAGCCCCGTCCGCTGGTCGTAGGCGATGGAGATCAGCACCGCCACCAGCACGATGGGCGTCACGCTCGCCAGCCACAGCAGGCGCGCGTCGACCGCCCCCAGCACGCACGCGATGATGATCGCGCTGCCCAGCAGCAGCGTCATCCAGCCGATCCGCGCGGGCTTGGAAATCATCTTGGGGCAGTAGCGGGTGATGTACCCGCCCATCAGCACGCCCAGAGCGCCCACCAGGCCGTAGATCGAGAGGGCGCGCAGCCATCGCCGAGCCGTGCTGGCCCCGTCACGCAGGTACCGCTCGTTCTCGCGCACCGCCAGCTCATAGGCCGGCTGCTCGAGCACATCGCCCCGGGTGTAGATGCGCTGGCCGATCGTGATCGGGCGGCGCACGGGGGTGATCCGGGACGCGGCCCTCTCCATCTCCTGGTTGGTCGCCGTCGCGTCGTAGACGAAGGTCGGGCGGGGCTTGGCGAGCGTGTTGGGCTGCAGGCGGGCGCGCACCAGGGCGTCGATGGGATCGGGGAAACCGGCGATGCGGACGATGCGGGCGATCTCGGCGAGCAACTGATCGGACTCGATGTTGATCGCGTCGTCGCGGCTGATGCGCTGGGAAGCGGGCGCCTCGGCGCTCGCGCCCCCGCCCGCCGCCGGCGCGGGGTAGCGCAGCTCGATCTGGGTGCTCAGCCCCTCCTGCGTCGCCCCCTGCCAGACCTGGCGGCTGAGCATCGGACGCCGGCGCAGGATCTCGGCCAGCGCGTTGACCCGGCGCGTCCAGACCGCCATCTGCTCGTCGTCGCTGGCGATGGCGCGCACCGCCCGGAAGAGCTCCTCGTTCAGGCGGAACCGCACCCGGATCTCCCGCGAGACATCCTCGAGCGTCCCAACGCCCGCCAGGGTCTGGGGCAGGTTCAGCAGGTCCGCGCGGATCTCCTCGAGCACGGGGATGTCCGCCGAGTACACCCGCGGGACATTGAGCCGGGCCGCCTCGCGCTGGGTCTGGGTCTGCTGGACATCCTCGGTGTTGAACTCCACCCGGGCCGTGCGCGTCTCGCGCATGATCTGCCCCACCGCGATCTTGACCTGCCCGCGCGTCCACAGCATGGTGGTTCCCACCACCAGCACGAAGCACGCGAACGCCAGCGCCCCCCAGAAGAGCTTGGGATCGGCCAGCCAGTCCGCCAGGCGCTGCTTGAGCGGCCGTCCCTCGATCTGCACCACCGCGCGGCGCGGGGGCCGGGCCCCGCTGCGGGCCGGGGCCTTGACGCCGACCCTGGTTCCTGTGCGGGTGGTGGGCTTGGGGCTGGGTTTGGATCCGTCTTTGGCCATAGCGCTGCGTCGCGGCGACGCACGATAATCATATCAGCCCCGTGCCGATCGAACCCGCCGCATCAACACGCCCCGCATCGGCACGAAAACGCCCCGTGCTGAGCGAATCATCCCATCATCCGCCATCGCGACCCATCTCGCCGCACCGGATCCGGCGGAGCCGAGCGTCCCAGCCGTCTTATGACGCCCCAGTCCGCGACGCCCCGAGTTCCAATCCCGACGGGGGCGCCACGCAGCGGGGCAGATCAACGGTCATCGTCGTGCCCACCTGGTGGACGCTCCCGAGCGAGACCGTCCCTCCCAGACGCTTGGCCGCGTGCTTGACGATCGCCAGCCCCAGCCCCGTGCCGCGATTGGCTCCCGAGCCCGCCCGCGCCCCGTCCACTTGGTAGAAACGCTCGAACACCCGCTGCTGGTGCGACAGCGGGATCCCGATTCCCCGGTCGATCACCTCCAGTCGCAGACCCAGTGGCAGCGAGAGCCCCGCGGGGATCAGGGCCGAGCGGTCGGGCGCGATCGCTCGCGCCCCGGCGACGATCCGGATTCTCGTCCCCTCGCGCGCGAACTTGACCGCGTTGCCCACCAGGTTGCGCAGGATCAGCATCACCAGCGCCGCGTCGGTCTCAACCGCGCCCAGCCACGGCTCGATTTCCGCGACGATCGTCAGTCCCCGGCGCCGGCCCGGCGCGGCGAACTCGCCCATCACCCGCCCGATCAGCTCGTCCGGGTCGACCGGCGCGATCTCGGGGGCCCGGTCGTCGGCCTCGAGCCGGGAGAGGTCCAGCAGGTCCGCCGTCAGCATCTCCAGACGGTTCGCGTTGTCCGCGATCATCTCGATCAGCCGCCCGGCCATCGCCTCATCGTAGCGCGCCGGGCCCGCGAGCGTCTCGGCAGCCACCTTGATCGAGGCGATGGGCGTACGCAGCTCGTGGCTGGCGTTGGCCGCGAAATCGGCCTTGAGCGTCACCGCCCGCGAGAGCTCCGTGATGTCCCTGAAGGTCATCACCGCGCCGTTCGAGATCGGCACGGGGTCGGCCGAGACATCGAAGTCGCGCATCTCGCCCCGGACCGGGATCGCCGCCCGCGCGTGCCCCGCCTCCCCGCGGCGCGCCAGCGACTCGAGCTCCCCGAGCACCGCCTGGGTCATCAGTTCGTCGAAGCGACGCCCGAGCATCGCCTCCCCGATGCCCAGGACCGCGCGGGCGCGATGGTTCGCCTGCGCCAACTCGCCCCGCTCGTCGGTGGCGATGACCGGGATGTCCGCCGAGTTGAAGACGCCACGGAGCAGCTCGGCATCGTGCGCCTCGCGGGCCGCCAGCTCCCCGGCCGCGGCGAGTTCGCCCTGCGCCGACGCCCGGGCGCGCGATTCGCGCAGGGCCAGGTTCGAGATCGCGATCAGCGCCAACGCCGCCGGCAGCAGCAGCACGGGCGCAACCGCCCCCAGCGCCAGCGATCCCAGCGCCAGCGGGCACACCGCCCACCACCACCACCCAACGGGGCGCGCGATCTTCTGTCCCGGTTCATGATTCATGGACGACCAGCATACCCCGGGCCGGTTCCCGCCGTGCACACGGGGATCATGCCTCCACCGCGCCGGGCGGATCGGCGCGATACCCCACGCCACGCACCGTCGTGATCATCGACGAGTGGGGCGCGATCTTCCTGCGCAGCGCCGTGATATGCACATCGATCGTCCGCTCGGTCACCATCACCCCCGCCCCGATGGCCCCCGAGATCAGCGCCGGGCGCGAAAGCACCCTGCCCGCATTGGCGATCAGCATGCTCAGCAGCCGGAACTCCGTGATCGTCAGCGCGATGGGCCTGTCGCCGACCTGCGCCCGGTGCTCGTTGAGGTCGATGAGCACCGGCCCCAGCCCCAGCGTCGAGGCCCGTCCCTTGCCCCCGCCCCGGGCGCGCCGCGCCACCGCCTCGATGCGCGCCATGAGCACCCGCATCGAGAAGGGCTTGGTGATGTAGTCGTCGCTCCCCGCCCCCAGGCCCTCGATCTCGTGCGTCTCATCGGTCCGGGCCGTCAACATGATGATAGGCATCGACGCCGTCTCCGTCCGTGACCGCAGGCGGCGGGCCACCTCGATCCCGCTGAGGGCGGGCATCATCACATCGAGCACGACCAGGTCGGGCGAGCGCGACCGGGCCAGCGCCAGGGCCGCCTCCCCGTCCCCGGCCGAGATCACGACATGCCCCTGGCGCTCCAGATTATACGAGATCAGTTCCACCAGGTCCGGCTCGTCATCTACCACCAGGATCGTGAGCGGGGCGTCGTCGGGCCTGATGCGGGGTCGGGTCATGGCGGCGGTGCCTCACGGTGGGGTCGTACACCGCAATGATATCGCGCCCCGGTGTCCCCAAATATCCGCGAAGACAGAGTTTACCGAATCTGAACACGCGCCCCGCTCCCGATCCGCGACGCGGGCCGGAGACCCGACCCTCCACCCGGTTTTCGACCCGCGGGGATGCTCCCGGCTGGCGCTGGCGGCCTCATCGTGCCGACATCAACGGCAGACAATCACCGATCACGGGCGGATCCGGTATCCCTGCGCCGGCCCCGCGTCCAGGAAGCGGCTCCCCCTACAATGCCGCCATCCCACCACCATCGCGCCCCCGCGAAGACCAGGACCACGATCCATGAGCAAGGCAAGCGTGTTCACACTCCCCGCTCTGGCCCGGATGGCGATGGTCGCGCTCCTGGCCGCGTCCTCCGCGGCGGCGGGCGAGCCCGACCGGGACACGGCGCGCTCGCTGGGCGCCGAGCTGCGCGCCCAGCCCTACGACACCCGCGAGCCGGCATGGCTCGTCGAGCGCGGCGACAACTCGTCGCTGCGCCTCTCCGTGCTCCTCCAGCACCGCTTCATGATCAGCAAGCGCGAGTCCACCTTCGTCACGGCCGATGACAAGAAGACGCACGGCTTCTCGCTGCCCCGCGCCCGCGTCGCGCTCGACGGGTCGATCGTCTCCTCGCAGTTCACCTACCGCATCTCCTTCGACGCCGGCGACGCCGAGCTCTCGCGCGGACGCGGCAACGGGTCCTTCCTGCCCGGGAGCACGGGGACGCCCCGACTGCTCGACGCCTACGCCCAGTACAACTTCGAGGGCAAACGCGAGGGCTATTACCTCAAGATCGGGCAGTTTGACAACATCCTCATGACCGAGGAGGCCATCGCCCCCGAGCACCAGCTGGCCATCGACCGCTCCCTGGCCTCGGAGCTCTTCTCGCCCGGCTACACCCAGGGCGTGGCCCTGGGGCGCGTCACCGACAACTACGCCTGGGAGGTCAATGTCACCGATGGCGGACGCTACATCGGCTCGCGCGAGACCGACAACACCGCCTTCGACAGCGAGGACGAGGCGGACCTGGCCCTTGGCGGACGCTTCGACTGGAAGCTCAAGGGCTCGTGGGAGCAGTTCGCCGACTTCACCAGCTTCCGCGGCGACACCGCCGGCGCCAAGATCGGCGGCGGGCTCCTCTACCAGTTCCAGGGGCAGACCAACCCGGGAAACTACCCCCCGCCCTTCCTCAATGTGCCCGCCGAGTCGGGGCAGATCCTCACCTGGACCCTCGACTACCAGTACGAGGACGACGGCTGGAACCTCTTCGCCGCCTATTACGGGCAGTGGGTCGACTGGGAGTTCGAGGCCGGCACCCTGGGCACCCTGCACCACGCCCTCGTGCTCCAGGGCGGCTGGTTCATCACCGACCAGATCGAGTGGTACGCACGCCTGGAGTCGATCTGGATCTCCAAGGACTACCGCAACGGCTTCAGCCTCCCCAACGGGTACATCCACCGCTTCGCGACCGTGGGGGTGACGCGGTATCTCATCCCCGAGAGCCACGCCGTCAAGCTCTCGGCCGACCTCAGCTACGCCTTCGACACGCTCACGGTGCTCAGCGTCGGCGGGGACTCGATCGTCCTGCCCGACCCGAACATCACCGGCTTCCAGGGGCTGAGCAAGAAAGAGTATGTTTTTCGCGTCCAGATGCAGTTTTTATTCTGAGCCCATGACGCGTCGGGCCGGTCCGAATCTCGTGGCGTCCGGACCATCCCTCTTCGGATGCCAACCCGCCGACCGGTTCGAACGAGCCGGTCGGTATATTTCATGCGTCCCTGCCCGCCCCAGCCCCGCTTCCGCACGCCTTCCGCACGCCCGGACGCGCGCTGCGCCCCCCCCCGGCTCGGGCACTTCACGACCCGCCGCGGGCCATCCCGTGGCGTCGGCGGGCCTACAGATATACCCCGGACTCCCCCCCGCCCCGGGCCGGGTGACCGACTCAAGGAGTGACCGATGACCCACCGATTCCAGCTGCTCTCTTCCTCGCTCACCCTCACGCTGCTCTCGGGCATGGCGCTGGGACAGTCGGGGCTCGATCTTGACCGCGCCTACGCCTCGCAGCTCCGCGAGGACGCCTTCGCCCGCTCGAGCCTGCTGGGCCAGGACAACGCGCCCGGCCTGGACATCCAGGTGATGACCCAGATCCGATACGCCCTCAGCCAGCGCGACGAGATCACCCCCTCCTCGCTGGGCGACAGCGAAACCACGGTGGGCTTCAGCGTGCCCCGCGCGCAGGTGCGGATCAGCGGCGCCGTCACCGACACCATCTCGGGGCGGGTGGTCTTCGACTTCGGGGGCGCCGAGAACGGCGGGGACCAGGGCGCGGCCGAGCTGCTCGTGGCCCAGGCGCGCTGGGCGATCAACGACGACTGGGCCCTGCTGGCGGGGCAGTGGCACAACCCGGTGATGGGCTCGGAGAACTTCGCGCCCGAGCACACCCTGGCGGCGGACAAGTCGCTGACCAACGAGTTCTTCCAGCTCGGCTACACCCAGGGCGTGGCGTTCGAGCACCGCTCCGACACCCTGCGCTTCTTCGGGGCCTTCTCCGACGGGGGCGACTACATCACCGACCTGGGCTCGCCGGCCAACTCGGCCTACGACAGCGCGGGCGAGAGCGACTTCGCCCTGTCGGCGCGGGTGGACTGGCTGGTCGAGGGCACCTGGGACCAGTTCGAGGACGCCGCCGCCTGGCGCGGATCCAACAACGGCATCAAGCTCGGCGCCGGCGCGCACTGGCAGATGCTGGGGACCACCAACCCCGCCGCCCCCGTCGGCACGCCCGCCGGCTACGAGGACACCGGCTACGCCCTATGGACCGCCGACGCGCGCTTCGAGGGCGACGGCTGGAACGCCATGGCCGAGTATGTCGGGCACCATGTCGACATCCAGGCCGCCACCGACATCGACTACACCAACCACGGCTTCATCGTCCAGGGCGGCGTGTTCGTCTCCGACCAGGCCGAGGTCTTCGCCCGCTACGATGCGATCCTGCTCGACGACTCGATCACCGTTCCTGCCTCCGACGACACCTACCAGAGTTTCACGGCGGGCGTGAACTACTACTTTGTTCCCGAGTCCCACGCCGCCCGCTTCACCCTCGACGCGGTCTACAGCCCCGACGAATCGACCAACCTGGACCTGCTCTACGGCGGCGGCGGTGCAAATGATCCCGATGCATCCGGGTTCCTGGGGCTGTCGGACTCGGAGTTCATGCTCCGCGCCCAGCTGACGCTGCTGTTCTGAGCGGGCCAAAAGCCCCTTCAGGCGGGTGCTTTTGGTGGAGCGGGAACAAAAATCAAGGGAATTTGACGCTGTAAGTTGGTGCTTACTTGACTCCCCATCCGAGCCCGGTATGGTTGGTCGCCGGCTGTTTTTTGCGCAAGAAACTGGACCAGCGGTCCGATAGCGGGAAAATAGTAAGGGCAAACATTGGCGACGGGTCGAGAAATGGTCGATGAAGACCAGACTCGACGAGGGGTTGAACCCCTGCCCCTGCGCAGGCCTCGTCGGTGGGAATGTGTGAAGCCGGGGTTGGAGACCAGGTTTCACGGAACAGTCAGAAGATGGTCGGGGCGATCAACGGAAGCCGCTGACCAAGGGAACCCTGTAAGCATCCGGAGATTGAACACCATGAACAAGAGCGCTCAAATCACTGCTGCCGGCCTCATCGTCGCGGCGACCACCGGCTTCGCGGCCGCGGGTTCGCTCGAGCTCGATCGCGCCTACGCCTCGGAGCTCAAGGCCGACGCCGGCGCCCGCACCGTCCTCAACCAGGACACCACCAGCAACCTGATGGTCTCGGTCGGCGTCCGCTTCGGTTATTCCTATAACAACCGTGGCGACGACGGCTCGCTGGGCGATGACGACACCACCATCGGTTTCGGCACCCAGGAGGCGACGGTCGCGATCGAGGGCGATGTCACCGACAACATGCACGCCCGCCTGAGCTTCCAGTTCGGCCCCAACAACTGGGACTCGACCGACGGCCAGGGCACCGCCATGCTCGAGGACGCCTATGTCGACTGGACCGTCAACGACGGCTTCACCCTCCGCGTCGGCCAGTTCATCCCGGCCTTCTCGGCCGAGGCGAGCACCGACGAGTTCCACATGACCAACGCCTACCGCTCGGTCACCCATGAGTTCCTCGGCACCCCGTCGTGGAGCCAAGGCGTCCAGGCCACCTGGGGCGGCGACACCTGGGACTTCAGCGTCGGCTTCAACGACGGCCTGAACACCGCCAACACCGCCTTCTCGGCCAGCGCCGAGGCCGATTACGCCTTCAACGCCCGCTTTGATCTCTACGGCGACTCCAACAAGGACCGCTTCATGGATCAGACCTCGTGGCGCGGCTCCGACGCCGGTTGGCGCGCGGGCGCCGGTCTGCTGTGGGGCTCCTACGGCAACACCAACCCCACCCCCGCCGAGTCGGACAGCCTGTTCCTGACGGCCGACGGCGCCTATGAGGGCGACGGCTGGGCCATCAACGGCGCCGTCTACTACACCGACATCGATCCCGATGTCGGCGCTGATCACTCCAACTGGGGCGTCGAGGTCGGCGGCTCGGTCTTCTTCAGCGACCAGTGGGAGGGCTTCGCCCGCTGGGACACGCTGTTCCTCGACGACGAGGCTGGCGCGGGCCAGACCTCCGATAACGATTCGTTCAGCTTCCTCAGCGCGGGCGCCAACTACTACTTCGTGCCCGAGTCACAGGCGGCCAAGCTGACCCTCGCCGTGGGCTACTCGTTCGACGAGACCTCCGACATCACCAATGTCGCGGGTGACACCGGCGTCGGCGTCTTCGGCGGCAACAGCTCCACCGGCTTCCTGCAGGATGTCGCCGGCGAGGACGGCCAGTTCTCCCTCTCGGCCATCATGCAGTGGATGTTCTGATCTTCACAGATCTCCATCCAACGCGTAACGCATTGAACACCGGCCGGCCCCTCGGGGCCGGCCAGTTCATTTTTGCCCCGCCCGGGAGCTCGCCGTCGCGCCGGCCCGGCCCCGGCCGCCACATCGTATCAAGGTTGCGCCAAGAGTGCTTCGGGGCGGTGAAAACGCGGCGCGGGCGTGCGCGGCACTCACTAGCATGCTCCCATATGCGCCCGGACACCCGGCGTTCGGACGCGATCCGCACCACGATCAGAGAGAACATGCACATGAACACCAAGCCCCTTGCATTGGCGACATCCCTCATGGCCGTCGCCGGCGCAGCCCACGCCGAGACCGACCTGCGCTTGGCGCGCGCCTTCCAGCTCGCCCACGCCTCCTCCGAGTACGGCTCGCTGCTGAACCAGGAGAACATCTCCAACCTGGAGATCGAGGTCCAGGTCCAGGCCCGTTATCAGGCCAACTTCCGCGACAGCGACAGCGCCACCCTGACCAACCCCGACGACGACACCACCATGGGCTTCGTGCTGCGGCGCACCAAGGTCGGGATCGAGGGCGATGTCACCGACAACATCCACGGCAAGATCAAGTTCGCCTTCGACCGCGACGGCGGCGTGGCCGAGCTCGAGGACGCCTACGCCGACTGGGAAGTCAGCGACGCCCTGACCCTGCGCGTCGGCCAGTTCAAGCAGACGCTTTTACGCGAGGAGGAGGTCTCCTCCAGCCGCCAGCTGGCCAGCGAGCGTTCGACGATGAACGCGACCTTCAACCAAGGCTACAGCCAGGGCGTCGAGGCCCGCTTCGGCGACGACGCATGGCGCGGCATGATCGGGTTCAACGACGGCTTCGATTCCGACAACACCGCGTTCAACTCGTCGGCCGAGGCCGACTACGCCCTGAGCGCCCGCTTCGAGGTCCGATTCGGCGACGCCCAGTGGGACCAGTTCAAGCAGTTCACCTCGTGGCGTGGGGCCAGCTCGGGGGGGATGCTGGGTGCCGCCATCGCCTACCAGTCGATGGGCGACACCAACCCCTCGGACCCCGCGGGCTCGGGCGACATGACCACGGGGACCATCGATTTTTCATGGGTCGCCGACGGCTGGAACGCCTCCGTCGCCGGCGTGTGGCGCCACATGGCGCCCGCGGTCGGCAGCGACGCCGACGACCTGGGCATCCTGGCCCAGGGCGGCTTCTTCGTCACCGATCGCGACGAGCTCTTCGGGCGCTGGGACATCATCATGCCCGACGACAACAGCAACGCCCCCAACGACGACGACTTCAACGCCGTCACCGTGGGCTGGAACCACTACATGGTCCCCGAGAGCCACGCCGCCAAGTTCACGCTCGATGTGGCCTACTTCCTCGACTCGACCACGGGCAGCACGGTCGTCAACACCTCCGACGGGCACAACCTGCTGCCCGACTCCGAGGACGGTCAGATCGGCGTCACCGCCCAGTTCCAGTTCCTCTTCTGATCCCGCGCGCGGGATTGACAATCTCCATAGCAGGATCCTTCACTCCGGATGACGCTGCGGGCGGCGATGGGGCGCGCCATCGCCGCCATATTCTTGCGCGGACGCGGGAAACACACGGTTCTGTCCCTCCCTGCGCCCAGCGGGGGGGCTCGCATCTTCGCGAGACGGAGGGGTGTCTTCGGCTTTTATGAATCATGGGCCAGCACAAAGCAACCCAAGACCCCTCCGCCTCGCAGGGCTCGGCGCCTCCCCGCGGGCGCGGGGAGAGGGACCGGTCACATCCGGTCGACGGTCGGGATCCCGAGTGAGCTCAGGGCGTCGCCCAGCACCCGACCCGTGAGATCGCACAGACGCAGGCGTGCGTTGCGCAGACCCTCGTCGTCGTTCTTGAGCACGGGGCACCGGTCGAAGAACGAGCTGAACGCCGAGGCCAGGTCGTAGGCGTAGCCCGTGAGGCGGTGGGGCTCGTGGTTGATTCCCGCCCCCTCGACGACGCCGGGGTAGCGCAGGAGCATCAGCGCCAGCGCCCGCTCGCTGGGCTCGCGCGGGTCCGGTGCGGCGCTGGAAACGCCCGAGAGGTCGATCCCCAGCTCCTGGGCCTTGCGGAAGATGCTGCGGATGCGCACCAGCGCGTATAAAAGGTACGGCCCCGTGTCGCCCTCGAAGGCGAGCATCCGGTCGAAGCTGAATATGTAGTCCTTGACGCGCTCGGTCGAGAGGTCGGCGTACTTCACCGCCGCCATCGCCACCGCCTCGCTGATCGCGTCGCGTTCGCCCTGGGGCATCTCGGGGTTCTTCTCCGCGACCGTCGCGCTCGCGCGGGTGACGGCCTCGTCGAGCAGGTCGCTCAGGTTCAGGTTCTCGCCCGAGCGGGATTTGAGCGGCTTGCCGTCCTCGCCCAGGATGGTCCCGAAGGCGGCGTGCACCAGCGTCGCGTCTGTGCCCTTCGCGGTATGGTCGTACCCCGCCAGATGCGCGGCGGCGAAGACCTGCCTGAAGTGCAGGCCCTGACGCGAATCGACGCAGTAGACCAGGATATCCCCGCCCATCCTGCCCACGCGGCGCTTGATCGCCGCCAGGTCGGTCGTGGCGTAGAGGTACCCCCCGTCGCGCTTGCGGATGATCGTGGGCGCGTTGATCCCCGGGCAGTGCACCACCAGCGCCCCGTCGTCCTCGACGGCGATCCCGCGATCGACCAAGTCCGCCACGATCGCGCTCAGCTCGTCGCGGTAGGTCGATTCGCCCGCGCTGTGCTCGTCGGTGATGTTGGCTCGCAGGCGGGCGCAGGTCGCCAGGCACGCGCCCATGGTGATGTCGTAGATCCGCCGCCAGACGCGGGCCGACTCGGAATCGCCCGATTGCAGGAGCACCAGGCGCGACTTGGCGCGCTCCAGCGCCCGGCTGGCGTCGTCGATGCGTCCCTCCAGCTCGATCTCGGCCTTGGGGTGCCCCCCGACCCTCTTGATCAGCGCCAGCGCCCGCGTCTCGGGCTTACAGCGCGCTTGCGCCTGCTTGTACATCGCGTTGAGGCGAGCCAGCGTGACCGTGCCCAGGTCCAGACCGGTCTCCTCGAGCTCGATGAGTTTCTGCACCACCATCGCGATGGGCAGGCCCCAGTCGCCCACATGGCTCTGGCGGATGACCTTGTAGCCCAGCCGCTCATAGAGGCGGGCGATGGCGTCGCCGATGACGGTGGAGCGCAGGTGGCCGACATGCATCTGCTTGGCGAGGTTGACGCCGCAGAGATCCACGACGACGGTGGGGGGCGCGTCGGGGGGCGTGATGCCCAGTTGTGGGGTGTCGAGCGCTTGGAGCGATTCACTGAGCGCGCCGGGCAGGAGCGTGATGTTGATGAAGCCCGGGCCGGCGATGCTGGACTGGCCGACCGGCTCGGCGAGGCCGCGGACATCGAGGTGTGAGACGATTTTCGCCGCCAGCTCGCGTGGATTCACCCCCGCCCCCTTGGCCAGGGGCATGGCGGCGTTGGACTGGAAATCGCCGAACTTGGGCTGGCGCGAGGGCGTGATGTGGGTCTGGATCGCGTCGCGATCGAGGTCCGGGAGCACGGCGAGGATGGCGTCCTTGAACCGCTCGTCGAGGATGGCCGCGGGATCGATGGCGCTTGCAGACTCGGCGATTTTTGTGGTCATCAGGGTAGTGTAGGTGCGTGCCGAGACGAGGGCGCCACTACTCGCGGCCTGCCGCGCAGTCGTGCTCTTCGATCGTTTGTGCAGACACTCCTGCGCCCAAGACGGCGCGTAGTGGCGCCCGTATCAATCCAAACGGCCATCATCGACCGGGTCCTCTTCGAGCGGGTGATCGAACCGGGCGGCGGCCGGGTTCGGTGGGCATGGGTCGGGTCTTTTTCGTGAAACGGTCGGCGCGTCGTGCGCCCGGCCTATACCTTACCGGACCGCGGCTTGCCCCGCCAGCGCCCCGTCCGCCGCATGGGTGCGGTCGCTCGCACCGTTTGTGCGGGTCCTGCGGCCCGGGGCCCGGTTTCTGCGCGCACCCGCCTTGCACCCCGCGGGCACGAATTCGACCCTCCCTGTGTCCACATCAAGAAGGAGGCCCGGCGCGCTTGGGACGCCGGTCCCCCGAGAACAGGAGGACCGCGTGAACACACGAGCCGTCATGGCGGGGGTCGGGATGGTCTGGGTCGGCGCCGGGGTCGCCGGGGCGGGGGTGGTGATCTTCGAGGACCCGGGGATCTTCTCGCCCGTGGCCAACGCGCGGGTCGATGTCTACTGGGTGGGCACCGACGCGGGATACACCGGCGAGCTTCGCTGGGTGGACAACGCCTTCGAGAGCGCCCCGGTCACGATGTACACCAACCACGCGGCCGCGCCCGGCCAGACGTTCACGCTCCCGCGCCTGTACGGCCAGGGCGAGCGCGTCGATTTCACCTACGCCGTCACCACCGGCGGGATCGACGCCTTCTCGACCGGTGTCGAGAGCGACTGGTCGCAGTTCAGCACCGACGCCACCGACCCCTTCGATGTGATCGTGGGCGTCGAGGACATCCGCTTCCCCAGCGGGGACATGGACCACAACGACGCGGTCTTCCGCGTCGTGTTCACCGAAACGGCCGTCCCCGCGCCGGGCGCGCTGGCCCTGCTGGGCGGCGGGTGCCTGACGCTGCTCCGGCGCCGACGCTGAGCGGTCGGCGGCGCGCGAGAATCCCCGCCTTTGGCGGGCTCGGCGCGCTCCGGCGCGGCCCGGGAGGATAGCATCCCCCCGTGCGCACCACCAAGGCATCGAGCAAATCCCGGTTCAGGTCGTACCTCGAGACCCGCAAACGCAAGGACCAGCGTCAACGCGTCCATGAGCGGATCGACCAGGGGCAAGAGGCCACGCGGGCCAAGCGGGCCAAGCGCTCCTTCACGGGACTGCTGGGCTCGTTTTTCTCACTGCTCACGGGCTTCCGCGTCACCGTGGCCATGTCGCTGGTCACCCTGAGCGCCTCGGTCGCCCTGGGGCTGCTCATGCCCTACTCGACCAAGGTCGCCATCGACTACATCATCACCGACCACCCCGGGCCCACCGGGCTGCCGGCCTGGGTGGGGGAGTTCAGCGCCGACCGGGCCGACCGCGTCCACCTCATCTGGGTGCTGGGGGCGGCGATGATGGTCGTTTCCATCGCCTCTGTCGCGATCGGGCTCTGGGGACGCTGGCAGTGCACCCGCATCACCAAGCGCGTGCAGGTGGCCCTGCGCCGGCGTGTGTTCGCCCACGCCTCGCGACTGCCGCTGCACCGCATCCACCAGCTCAAGTCCGGGGGGATCTCCTCGATCCTGCGCGAGGACGCCGGCGGCGTGGGCGAGATGGTCTTCTCGCTGATCTATAACCCATGGCGAGCCATCACCCAGCTCGTGGGCACGCTGCTGGTGCTCGTGTTCATCGACTGGCGCCTGGTCGTGGGGGCGATCCTGATCCTCCCGGCGATCTGGTTCAGCCACCGCACCTGGATCACGCGCATCCGCCCCATGTACCGCGACATCCGCACGCGCCGCCAGGGCATCGACGCGATGAGCGCCGAGGCCTTCTCGGGCATGCGCGTCGTGCGCGCCTTCAACCGGCGTCACTCCGAGGCCGCCCGCTTCACCGCAGAGGGGCACCTGCTGGCCCGCCAGGAGCTCTACACCTGGTGGTGGGCCCGCGGCATCGAGATGGTCTGGATGCTGCTCATCCCCTTCGCCTCGGTCGCCATCCTCGTCTACGGCGGGCGGGCCGTGATCGACGGGACGCTCACCATCGGCGACCTGATGGCCTTCTCCGCCTACCTGCTGGCGCTCCTGGGCCCGCTCGAGGCGCTGGTGGCCAGCGCCACCAGCGTCCAGAACAACCTGGCCGCCCTCGATCGCGTGCTGGACCTGCTGGCCGAGAAGCAGGAGTTCGCCGACACCGCCCCCACGCAAGAAATCATCCCCGCCCAGATCCGCGGCGAGCTGGTGATCGACCACCTCAGCTACGCCTACCCCAGGCGCACCCGCTCCAGACGCGACCAGGGCGCCGACACGGGGCAGGGTCCCGATGAGGCGCGATCGGGCCTGGTGCTCACCGACATCAACCTGCACATCGTCCCCGGCGAGACCATCGCCCTGGTGGGGGCGTCGGGCGCGGGCAAGACCACCCTGTGCAACCTTATCGCCCGATTCGACGACCCCACCCAGGGCTCCATCTCGATCGACGGCATCGACCTGCGCGCCATCCCCATCGAGCAGTACCGCTCGCTGCTGGGCATCGTCGAGCAGGAGGTCTTCCTCTTCGACGGCACCGTGGCCGACAACATCGGCTACGCCCGGCGAAACGCCAGCACCGAGCAGATCCACGCCGCCGCCCGGGCCGCCAATGCCCACCGATTCATCACCGAGCTCGAGCACGGCTACGACACCCTCATCGGCGAACGCGGCGTGCGCCTGAGCGGCGGGCAGAAGCAGCGACTGGCCATCGCCCGGGCGATCTTGGCCGATCCAAAGATCCTGATCCTCGACGAGGCCACCAGCTCGCTCGACACCGAGAGCGAACGCCTGATCCAGCACTCGCTCGAACGCCTGATGCGGGGCCGCACCAGTCTCGTGATCGCCCACCGCCTGAGCACCATCCGCCACGCCGACCGCATCGTCGTGATCGAGGAGGGCAAGGTCCGCGAGGTCGGCACCCACGCCGAGCTGCTCGAACGCGACGGCCGCTACGCCGAACTGCTCAAGATGCAGCTCGAAGGCGAGGACACGAACGAGGCGATGAACCAGCTCGCGAAGTAGATCAACGGTGATTCTGTGCGCCAGCGAGTTACCCGATCGCGGGGTAGTTCCGGCCGCATTCAGGGCAGATCTCAGGCCCGACCCAGATGTCCACGCCGAGGACCGATTCGTGGCCATCGAGGTCGTAGCCACACGAGGTGCATCGCTCACGGATGCCGCTCGCCTGGAGGCCGATCCGCTTGGCGAGTTTGTGCAATATCCATGCGATCCCAAATATTCCCCCGATCATCCACAGATACATGACCCACCACGGAAGGAGAAACAATCGTGTATGGTGCATGTGCTTCCCGAATACCGCGAGCAATGGAAACAACAAGATAACGGTGGCAATCCAGATCAAGGGGTTTGAACGGAATCGCTTCGCGGATGCACGGTTCAACTCAGTGATCAGCGTCTCAACTTCTTGCCGACGAAGGGTTCCCCTTGGGAGCGATCGCGCTTTCTGAACACCATTGATGATCCGCTCTCGATTCGTCATACTCACTCAATCAGTAGATATCCCATTCGTTCCTTCCCGAATCCCTGATGGCTGATCCCTAATAAGTAAAATGCTTGATCGCCTCGCCCTGCGTCCCGATGTGCGTCATCGCCTCGATGCCGATCTCCAGGTGCATCTTCGCGTACCGCTCGGTCACGGCCTTGTCCGACGCCTCCGTCTTCACGCCCTCGGGCGTGACGGGCACATCCGAGACCAGCAGCAGCGCCCCGCGGCTGATCTGGTTGTGGTGCCCCACGATGAACACCGTCGCCGTCTCCATGTCGATCGCCAAAGTCGTCAGGCGCTTGAGCCGGCCGCGGAACTTCTTGTCGTGCTCCCACAGGCGCCGGTTGGTGGTGTACACCACCCCCGTGCGGTACTCGAGCGAGCGGGCGACGATCTTGTCGCTCACGAACTTGTGCAGCTTGAAGCTGGGCAGCGCCGGGACCTCGGGGGGGAAATAGTCGTCGCTGGTGCCCTCGCCGCGGATGGCGGCGATGGGCAGAACGAAATGCCCGATCTCGGTCGAGTGCTTGAGCCCGCCGCACTTGCCCAGGAACAGCACCCCGTCGGGCATGCGCGCGCTCAGGAGGTCCATGATCGTTGCGGCGTTGGGCGAGCCGATGCCGAAGTTGACGATCGTCAGCCCGTGGTCGTTGGTCGCCGCCTGCATCGGGCGTCCCAGGCCGTGGATGTCGCAGCCGAAGCGCTGGGCGAACTCGGTGACATAGTTGGCGAAGTTGGTCAGCAGCACATAGTCGCCGAACCGGTCGATGGGCATCCCGGTGTAGCGCGGCAGCCAGTTCTTGGCGATGTCGAGCTTGCTGGCCAGCGGGACGGGCACGGGCAACGGGTCGTCGGCGGGCATGGGTTCGCGTGGCGTCATGCTGGGGATCCTATGTATGAAAATACTTTTATGCGACAACCTGCCTCAGTGCCCGTTATGGGGGGTGCATGAAAGGTTTTTGAGTTGCGGCCCGCTCCCCTGTTTTTCATAATAGCAAGCGGCACCAGCTCGTATTCCGATGGCTGGCATGGAGGAATGATGATGAACCCGATCTCGCACATCCGGCTGCTGGCGACGACTTGCGTGCTGCTCGGCGCATCGGCCCTCGCACACGCACAATGCGACGGGCCGCCCTACCCCGAGAACTATCCCTTCGGACAGAACGGCGATCCCACGCACCCCAACGGCTACGACGGGTATCCCGGCGACGATCCCAACAACCCCTTCGCGCCCAACGGCGGGCCCGGCGGCGACGGGTACGGCAGCGGCAACGGCGGCTGCGGGGGCGCGGGCGTCAACGGCGGCGCGGGCGGCCAGGGCGGCGACTCGGGCGCCGCGGGCGGCTGCGGCGGGGCTGGCGGCGGCGGCGGCGACAACACCGCTGAGCCCGCGGGTCCCGGCGGCGCCGGTGGACAGGGCGGATCGGGCGTGGACTGCGGCGGGCCCGGCGGTGACGGCGGCTCCGGAACCCACGGCGGGGCGGGCGGCTGCGGCGGCAACGCCACGGGCACCGGAGGCCAGGGCGGCACGGGCGGCGACGGCGGCGTCGCGATCAACGGCAACGGCGGCCAGGGCGGCTGTGGCGGCGACGCCACCGGCGACGGCGGCTGCGGCGGCAACGGCGGGAGCGGCGGCAACAGCGACGCGCGGGTGGGCAACTCCAACCCCGCCAACCCCGGCTACCCCGGTTTTCCCGGAGAGGGAAACGGGGACGAGGAGAACCCCTGCAACCCACAGTTCGGCGACGCCGGGCATATCTTCAGAACATACCTCGCCAGCGTCGTCATGCCCCACTCGGTGTCCATGACCCTCAAGCCCGAGTTCCCCGCCCTCAACGCGATGCAGCCCGATGATCCGGCGCTCGACACGCTCGCCGATGGGTGGGACGACCTGCCGGGATCGCTCCTGAAACTCGGCGCGCAGCGACTGGGCTACTCCACGATCGACGACCACGAGATCCAGACCTACGCCTGCCTGCTGCACCCGCACTCGCTGGCCGGCGACACCATCCGCGTCGTCGTCGAGGCGCGCGTGATCGACCTCAACCCAATCCTCGATGTGTGCTTCGGCGCCAGCGCCCAGATGGCCACGACGCCCTCCGTTCCCTCGCCCCTGGGCGACGGGTGGTCGCGCTACGAGTTCACCATCGTGCGTCCCAACCCCGGCCAGCCCATGGGCAGCTATCTCGACATGTTCGAGTACTCGGGGCGGGATGTCCAGGTTCGCCTCTTCGAGGTCCACGACATGGGCGTCAAGGGCGATGTCAACTTCGACGGCGTCGTCGATAACCGGGACACCGCGGTCGTCCTGAGCAACTATTCACGCAGCGGCGACATGGGCGTCGAGGGCGGCGACACCAACCTCGACGGCATCGTCAACCTGCTGGATCTCACCACCGTGCTCGACGCCATTCTCGGGCATTGAGCTATGCACGCGGCAACCGGCCGGGGTCGAGCCCCGGCCGGTTTCGGCACGGGAGCAGGCATGAACATGAGGATCATGCGGAACCATCATCAGCGGACACGCCCACGGGCCGGTGCGCGCCCGTTCCGCCCCGGCCGCCATCGCGGGATCGGGGGTTTTTCGCTGGATCGCGGCCTGCGGGGGCGCCGCGAGCCGATGAAACCGATCGAGACCAGCGTCACGCGCGGAGTTCAAACATGAAACCTCCCATACGCTTCAGCCCGCTCGTGGTCCACGCCATGATGCTTCTGGCCGTGGCTCCCGCGCTGGCGTTCGGGGCCGCGACCGATGCCGCCGCCGGGAAGCGGGGCGAGCAACCGGCGTCGGCGTCCACGGCCCACCGAGCCGCCCGTGGAAACGAGCGGACCACCGGGACAACTCCACCACCGACCGCGCCCGCTCGCCATCACGGCGCTGGGACCGAACATCGCTCTTCTTCGCACGCGAGCGACGCCGACGCCACGCGCCAAGAGCACGCCCGCCGGCTCGTGGGCGACGAGGCGCACCGGGGCGATCCGAACTGGCGCGGCGCCTTCTGCCTGGACCCCGGCGCCCTCTGCGGGGGGATGCTCATGCCGGTGGATGTGGGGATGACCTACAAACCCCAGTTCCCCCTGCTGGGCGAGCTGGCGCCCGATGACCCCGCCGTCCTCACGCTTGCCAAGGGATGGAACGACCTGCCCGGCGACCTCCTGAAGCTGGGCGCCCAGCGCGGTCACTACTTCACGCTCGATGACCACGGGCTCCAGACCTACTCCTGCCTGCTGCATCCCAACGCGCTCGACCGCGACGCCGTCCGCATCGTTGTCGAAGCGCGGGTGGTGTGCGACGACCCCGTGCTCGATGTGCGCTTCGGCGCCGAGGGTGATCTGCTCACCGCCCGCTCGACCCCCGCGGACCTGGGCGACGGGTGGTTCCGCTACGAGTTCACCATCGCCCGCGCCGCCCCGGGCGAGCCGCTGGGCGACCACCTCGACATGTTCGAGTACTCGGGCAAGGGCCTGGAGGTGCGCTTCTTCAAGGCCCGCGCCTTGGGCGTCCGCGGCGATGTCAACCTCGACGGCGTCGCCGACACGCGAGACGCCGCCGTCGTCCTGCGAAACTACGATCGCAGCGCCAATCCCCGCTACGAGGACGGCGACGCCAACCTCGACGGCGTGATCGACCTGCGGGACCTGGACATCGTGCTCGGGGCCATCACCGATGGCTGAGCTCGCGCCGCATCGATGACAATGGCGGATCGCGGATCGCGCTCGGCTTACGAGACGAGACGACACAACCCTGCGGTGCGGGTGTGAACGGCGCGTCCGGCGGGGAGGGAGGGCAGTCCGGTTCTGCTGGCGGTGGCGGGGGCGCTGGCGGCGACAACCCCGGCGGTGTCGGCGGTTCAGGTGGCGTTGGAGGACAGGGTGTGAATTGCGGCGGCGTGGGCGGAGAAGGCGGGATCAGGCCAGCATGGAGGTGCTGGCGGATGTGGAGGGAATGCAACAGGCATTGGTGGAACAGGTGGAATGGGAGGGAATGGTGGCGATGCCCGTAATGGCACTGCGGGCACAGGCGGATGTGGAGGCAATGGATTAGGTGGAGGAAGCTGCGGTGGCGATGGAGGTGACGGGGGTGATACCACATATACACCCACCCGATCATGCATCCAGTTCGCATCCTGGTCTTCCGGGCGTTCCTGGGCAAGGCACCGCACTTGATGGTTCGACATGCTTTGGTGAAATTGGCGAAATAGGAGAACATGAACCTGAGATGCTTGCTGGCATCATGCCGTCCAGTTCAGGCCTAAGCTTCAAGCCCCAGTTCGCTGATCTCAGCGTCATGGCCCCGAACGACCCGTTCCTGAGCACTATCGAGCGGGGCTGGACCGACCTGCCGGGCTCCCGAATCAAGCTCGGCGCGCAGCGGCTCAACTACTCCACGCTCGACGCGCAGGATATCCAGACTTACGCGTGCCTGCTCTATCCCAACTCGCTGGCGGGCGACACCATCCGAGCCGTGGTGGAGGGCAAGGTCGTGGGAGCCAATCCCGTCCTTGATGTGCGCTTGGGCGCCACCGCCCAGATGGCGACCACGCCCTCGGTGCCCATGGCGCTTGGCGACGGCTGGTGCCGCTACGAGTTCACCATCGTCCGCCCCGTCTCGGGCCAGCCCATGGGCGATTACCTCGACATGTTCGAGTACTCGGGCAGGGACATCGAGGTGCGCCTCTTCGAGGTCCACGACCTGGGCGTCAAGGGCGATGTGAACCTCAACAGCGCGGTCAACATGGACGACGCGGCCATCGTGCTGGGCAACTACGCCCAGAGCGGCGCCCTCCAGATCGAGGACGGCGACACCAACCTCGACGGCGTCGTCGATGTGCAGGATGTCAGCAATGTCTTCGAAGCCATGAACGAAGACTGAGGCATCCAAACACACAAAAATCTACCGGCTGGGATCGCTCCCGGCCGGTTTTTCGATGTGCGGAAATCCGCACCTGAAAGTAGGGGAACCGGGACTCGAACCCGAACTAAGGGAATCAGAATCCCTCGTGCTACCAATTACACCATTCCCCCAAGAATGGATTTCCGGCTTGTCTCGCCCCGTTCATCGGCGATTTCGCCGCGTGGGATCGAACGCAATAGTACGCCCCGCCCGTGCCCGGACAATCCTCGCCGGGCGACGAAATTGGTGCGGTCGGGGCCCGCGCACTATGCTCAGGGCATGCACCGAACCCTCCACCGACTCGCCGCGATCCCGCTCGCCGCCCTGCTCGCGCTGGTGACGCTCCCCGCCGTCGCACAGGACTACCTTCCGCCCTGCCCCGGCGGGCGCGATCCCGGGCTGTGGGCGCTGATGAACCGGGCGCTCGAGCAGGCGTACGAAGCCGACCCGGTGGGAATCGGGGCCCTGCTGGGCGACCACGCCCGCGACGACGAGCTGGGCGACGACTCGGCGGCCGCGATCGAGGCCCGTAACCGCCAGACGCGGGTGCTCCTCGACGACCTGGCCGGGCTCGACCGCACCGGTTTCAGCGAACGAGATGTGCTGGCCGCCGACCTGCTCGCCTACCAGTGGCGCCAGGACCTGGCGCTGGCCAAGTACAAGCCGTGGCAGACGCCCGTCAACTCGGTCGCCGGCCCGCAGGTCTGGCTGCCTCAGATCGGCGACCAGGTCTCCACCGAGACGCGCCAGAACCTGGCGGATTATGTCACTCGCCTCAAGCGCGTCCCGATCGTGGTGGGCGACGCGATCGATAACATGCGCCTGGGCATGAGCGAGGGGCGCGTCCCGCCGAGGGTGGTGGTGGAGCCCACGCCCGCCCAGGCGCTGGCCCAGGCGTCTCCCGAGTTCCGCAAGGACCCGGGCCTCTCGCCCTTCTACGCCCCATTGAGGAAGCTCGCCGCCGCCGATCCCATCGCGGTCGAAGCGCGGCAGGTCATCGCCCAGCGCATCATCCCCGTGTACATGGAGCTGGCGCTCTTCCTGCAGAACGAGTACCTCCCCGCCTGCCGCGTCGAGGTGGGCGCGGCCCAGGGGGCCGACGGCGTCGCGGCCTACAACGCCATGCTCGCCGCCCACACCACCATGCCCGATCTCACCGCCGAGCAGATCCACCAGATCGGGCTCGACGAGGTCCACCGCATCCGGGGGGAGATGCTCGAAGTCATCCGCCAGACCGGCTGGTATGAAAACCAGACCGGCGGCGCCGACCCCGGGCCAAGCCGGACCGAGGGCGACGACGAGCGACTCTTCGAGGAGTTCGTCAAGTTCCTCCGCACCCCCAACCCGCGCTTCTATTACGACAGCGAGCAGGAACTCCTCGACCGCTACAAGGTCATCGCCAAGACGATCGACCCCGAACTTCCACGACTGTTCGGCAAGCTCCCGCGCCTGAGCTACGGCGTTCGCCCCCTGCCGGGGCTGGCCGCCGAGTCCGCCCCGTCGGCCTACTACTTCCCCGGCGCGCCCAGGTCCGGCCAGCCCGGATTCTTCATGGCCAACCTGACCCACCTCGATCAGCGTCCCCGGTACGAGATGCTGGCGCTGACCATGCACGAGGCCGTCCCGGGCCACCACCTGCAGATCGCCCTGGCCCAGGAGATCGAGGGCCAGCACCCGATCCGCAAGGCCATGGGCTTCACCGCCTTCGTCGAGGGCTGGGCCCTCTACGCCGAGCGCCTGGGCCTGGAGATGGGCGACACGCCCAACGGGCTCTACAGCGACCCCTACGACAACTTCGGGCGTCTGAACTTCGAGATGTGGCGCGCCCTGCGCCTGGTGGTGGACACGGGCATCCACGCCAAGGGCTGGAGCCGCCAGAGGGCGATCGAATACATGGAGGCCAACAGCGCCCTCTCGGTCCACAACATCGAGGCCGAGGTCGACCGCTACATCGGCTGGCCGGGCCAGGCGACGGGGTACAAGATCGGTGAGCTGGAGATCCTCAAGATCCGCCATGAGGCCGAGGTCGCGCTGGGCGACGCCTTCGACATCCGCGCGTTCCACGACGCGCTCCTGAGCGAGGGACCGCTGCCCATGCCGGTGCTGCGCCAGAACATGAGCCGCTGGATCGAAAGCCGGCGCCCCGGCGCGGGCGGGTGATCCCCGCCGCGGGCATTCAACCGATGAACTCGTCGTCCTTGCCCGGGCTCTTCCAGGGGGCCGACGCCGGGCGCTCGTTGCCGCGGTTGAGCGGCTTGGCGCGTCCGAAGGTGGCGCTCTTCTTCTGCAGCTCGGTCATGCCCCGCGACGCGGGGGCGCCGATCTCACGGTCCAGGTCGCTCGGTGTCCGCACGGGGGCGGTGGGGGCCGGGGCCGGCGAGGGACGGGGCGCGGGCGCCTCGGGTTCGAGCCGTCGCGAGCGGGCCTCGTCGATCGAGCGATCCAGCTTGCCCAGGATGGCGCGGACCTGGTTGAAGGCGTTCGATTGTTCGTTGCTGCTCATGCGATGGGCTCCTCTGCCCGGTCGTATCGGCCGCTGCCGAGAGCGACTTTGGCGCGTGGCGAAGAGGATTTCTGGACCAACGGGTCCGTGTGACGCCTGTGCGGTCTGGGTCGCGTCCCCGCACCCGGATCCAGGGACGCCCCGGCCGAGAACCGCCTGATTTCCTATGCGTTGCCGCTGGCGCATAGACTTGTCCATGAGCGATCCTCTCGATGAACTCGGGATCTCACGCGTCGATGACGCGGCCAGATTCGAAGAGCCCTCCGACCCGCCCCCGCAGGGCTACGGGCACATCCCCCAGAACCCCGCCTCGCGCATCAGCGACCCGTACCCCATCGCCCGGGCCCAGATCCGGCGCGAGGTGTTCTGGCAGAATGTCTGCCGCGAGATCCTGATGGCCCTCTCCAACGCCGCCAGCTCCAGCGAACCCCGCCCTGCCGAGCCCAGCGGACGCCTCGGGCCCGCCCCCGCCGAACATCTCAAATCCGCCCCCGGTGAGAATTCCCAGCCCGCCCCCGAGCCCTCCCCCGATCAGCCGAGCGTCTCCCCGCTCGCCGAGATCTTCGACGGGCGCATGGGCGTCATCACCAGTCTGGGGCAGCGCATCCCCATCGCCAATGTCTTCCCCGTCTTCTCGTTCTCGATGTCGGGCTGTGATGAGGACCGCTCCCGCTCCAACGATGTCCAGTGCACCGTGTTCAGGATCACCACCCCCACGGGCGAAACCTACACGCTGCCCATCAACCAGATCGTGGGGGTGCACACCCTCAGCGCGTCGCTGATCGAGAAGCTCGAGGCCGCACAGAACGAGGGAGAGGGCGACGAGGAGAAAGTCCCCTTCGGGTTCTCGGCGTACACCTCCATGGCCCGGAGCGAGCAGCAGGCCCAACAGGCCCAGCAGCAGCAGGACCAGCAACCGCCGCACGAACCGCCCGCCGCCCCGTCCGGACCCAAAGAAACACCGCCCGGATCGCCCCCGCCGAGCCCGTGAGCGGGGAATAATCCAAGCCGACCGATCGTTCTGAAACTTGCCGATGATGCCGTGTCCATGGCGCGGTCAGACACGAACAGGAGCAAGCCCGAATGCGCACGCTTGTGGCGATCCCCATCTACAACGAAGAGGCCCATGTCCGCTCGGTGCTCGGGCGCGTGCGTGCTTTTACCGACGACATCCTCGTGCTCGACGACGGCTCCACCGACCGCACGCCCGAGATCCTCGACGAGCTCAAGGCCCCCATGGGGCTGGATGTGATCCGCCACGAGGCCAACGCCGGGTACGGCAGGGCGATCCGCGAGAGCTTCCGCCGCGCCGCCCGCGGCGAGTACGACTGGGTCATCACCATGGACTGCGACTTCCAGCACGAGCCCGAGCGCATCCCGGATTTTCTCGCCGCCATCGAACGCGACGACCTCGATATCGTCTCGGGCTCGCGCTACCTCACCCGCGACCCGGCGTGGGCCCAGGACCTCCCTCCCCAGGACCGGCGCGCCATCAACACCACCATCACCGCCGAGCTCAACCAGCGCCTGGGGCTGGGCCTCACCGACGGGTTCTGCGGCTTCAAGGCCCACCGCGTGAGCGCCATGAAGAAGCTGGAGCTGACCGAGGACGGCTACGCCTTCCCCATGCAACTCTGGGTGCAGGCCGCCGCCAAGGGGCTGCGGGTGGGCGAGATCCCCGTCGAGCTGATCTATAACGACCCCAACCGCAGCTTCGGCGCCGGGCTCGACGACCCCCGGACCCGGCTCAACCACTACCGCTGCGTGATGTACCGGGCGCTGGACCGGGTCATCGACCTGCTCCCCGACCGCGCCCGCCAGGCGATGAACGCGGACTGTTGAACGATGCCCGGCGCCACCGAGCACGCGATCAGCGTGACGATCGAGCCCGACTGGGCGCGGTGGCGCTCGGCGATCGAGCACAAGCGCGAGAGCCCCGCGCGAGCCGAGCTCGGGCTCGATACCGAGCGCTCCATCGTGTTCAGCGGGCACCAGCCGATCGTGTTTCACAACGGGATCCTGGCCAAGCTCATCGCCCAGCACGAGGCCGCTCGCCGAACCGGCGCCGCGCGGGTCTGGATCGTCCCCGACCAGGACCCTGTGAACCCGGGAACGCTGCGCGTGCCGGTGGGCGCCGGTGAACTTCTCCACCTGGAAATCATCGATCTGCTCGCGCCGACGACGGCGCCCCAAGGGACGCCCACGGCCTCGGCCGCGCCCGAGCACATCGAATCCACCCATGATCCGCGCCTGCATGCCCTCATTGACCATCTCAATCAACATGCCAGGGCGGGATCGTTGGCCGAGCAGTTCGCCCACGCGACGATCGCCCTGGCGTGCGAGCGCCTGGGGATCGAGCCCCCCACGCTGCTGTTCGCGTCGCATCTCACGCGATCGGACACCCTGCGGAAACTCATCCAGCGGATGCTCGATGAGCCCCAGTCCTGCGTCACCGCGTACAACGAGGCCGTGGGACGGCACGCCCACGCGGGGGTGCGGACGCTGACGATCGGGAACGGTGCGGTTGAGCTGCCGCTCTGGGGGCTGCGATCAGGGCGGGCGCGGGTCGGCATCGATACAAACAACATCAAGAGCTTCGATTCCGCACAGCTCGCCCCGCGCGGGCTGCTCATGAGCCTGCTCGTGCGGGCGCACCTGGGCGAGCTCTTCATCCACGGCGCCGGCGGCTGGCGGTACGACAAGATCACCCAGGACTGGGCCCGCGACTGGCTGGGCATCGAGCTGGCGCCCATGGCGCTGGCCACCGCCACCCAGCGACTCGATCTGGGCTTCGCGCCCGAGCAGATCATCGACCCGGCACGGGCCGTCTGGGCCGTCCACCACGCCCGCCACAACCCCGCGGCGGTGGGCGACACCCAGGCCCAGATCAGTAAGGACGAGCTGGTCGAACGCATCGAGACCCTCCGGGCAGAGGGCGGCGACCCGTCGCCCGCGTTCCGGGAGCTGCACGAGCTGCTCGACCGCTTTCGCACCGCCCACGCCGATGGGCTGGAGGTGCTCGACGGGCGCATGGAGCGCGCCAAGCGGATGCAGCGCCAGCTGGAGCTGGCCGCCGACCGCACCTGGCCCTTCGTGCTCTTCGACGATCGGGCGCTCAACCGGCTCAGGGACGCGGTCGTCTCCGCCCTGCGATGATATGCTCGCCCATGCGCCTGTTCCGATACCTCCCCGTTCTCGCGTGCCTGCTGGCGCTGGTCGCCTGCGGCCGGTCACCCAGCGCGGGCGGCCAAACCAAGAACGCTGATCCCGGCAATCCTCACGAAGAGGAGCGACTGGCCGTGTTCTCCCCCGCGATCGGGGCGATGCTCCAGAGTCTGGGCGACGAGGACCGGATCGTGGGCCGTCACGCCTACGACACGGCCCTTTCCGAATCAATCCCCGTCGTGGGCTCGCATATCGAGATCGACTACGAGGTGCTGCTGACCGCCCATCCCACCGTGCTGATCTTCGAGGAGACCAGCTTCGAGATCCCCCAGCGCCTGCGGGATCTGGCCGACGAGCAGCGGTGGGAGATCTGGACCTACCGGCTTAAGACCCTCGACGACATCGCCACAACCGTTGATGACCTGCGCCTCAAGCTCCACGCCTCCCCCCGGCCGGATCTGGGCGACGACCCGCTCCACCCCGATCCCGACCCCATGCGCGCTTTCGAGATCGAGCTGCCCAGCGCGAGACTGGCCCGGGCATGGTCGCCCGTCACGCCCGCGCTGGCCCGGGAGGGCGGGCGCGTGCTGCTGCTGGCGGGGGTGGACCCGCCGGGGGTGCTGGGCCCCGGCTCGTTCCACGCGCAGATGATCGAACGCATGGGGCTCATGCCCGCGGTGACCGACGGCGGGATGTGGCAGGAACTCGACTACGAGGACCTGATCGGCATCGCGCCCGACTCGATCATCGTGCTCATGCCCCGAGCCCGCGACGCGGCGCAGCAGATCGGCGACCCAGAGCCGCTGACATGGGACGAGATCAGCGCTCGTATCGGTGGAATCACCGGCCTGCCCATCCCCGCGGCGATACACCACAAGATCGTCATCATCGACGACCCGCTGGGGCTGTTGCCAAGCACCTCGCTGGCGCGGGTGGCCGACGAGATCCGAAAAACACTCGCGCGATGGCGCGAGCGTGACGCGTCGCCATGATGGTCCCATGCAACCGTTGCGTCAGCGGGCGCTGGCGGGCGCGTCCTTGCCCAGCGGCTTGACATGCACCGAGTGGCCGTCGTCGAAGGCCTTCTTGTCGAGCGTTCTGGCGTGCTCGCGCAGGATCTGCTCGCCGTTCTTGTGCTCGGGCAGGTCCATGTTGATCGCGTAGACATACGCCTCGCGGGTGCCCCCGAAGACCTCCTCCTGCTGCTCGGGCGTCAGCGGCAGCGCATCGAGTGCGTCCTTGAACTCGTACCACTTGGAACGCTGCTCGGCCCCGAACGGGTCGTAGTAGCGGGTGCCCAGGCGCTCGTCGGGGAGGTTGTACGCCTTGCGCACGACGCGGGCGACGAACGAGTTGCCGTTGCACGCCCCGAGGCGCACATAGTGCAGCCCCAGCAGGTGCAGGGGTTGGTCACGGTGGGCGTCGATGTGCTCGACGAAGCGGCGGGTCCCCGGCGTGGGCTCGATGTTCTCGGTGTCGATCTCGAAGTAGTGCAGGTCCTCCACGAGGTACTGGGCGAGGTACTGCTCCTCGGCGATCAGGGCCGACAGTCGCGGCTCACGGGGCAGGGCCTCCCGGATCGCGTGGTCCAGCGCGTCGTTGACCAGCAGCTGCTGGGCCAGCATGTGGGTGTAGCCCTCGACGGGCATCGTGCCCTTGATCAGCGAGGCGGGCGTCTCCTGTCGCTCGGCGATCTGATGCAGGGCCCAGTTGTCGTCCTTGAGTCGTGTGGTGAGCATGGTCGGTCCCTTGAGGCGAGTGTATTGAGATTCAGTCTCAATCGTAGGCCTTGGAATCCTTTCCACCCACAAGTGGTTCTGACCCGCGAGCGTGTGGGGATCGAGGGCTGACCCGCCTCGTGGTTGCTCTTGACATGCCTCAACCGGTCAGTTAGTCTGCGATGATCGTGATATGGCA
>CAYLXF010000001.1:0-847816 GCA_964387925.1 uncultured Phycisphaeraceae bacterium | reverse complement strand
GGGATATCGCGGATACGGACAGCGACGGCATCGGCGACGATCCCATCGGGATCGTGTTCGTCTTCTCGGGGACCGACGGGTCGGTGCTCACCGAGATCACGGATCCCACCGCCACACCCGGCTTCGGCTACTCGGTCTTCGGGCTCGGGGACATCACAGGTGACGGGCTAGCGGATATCGCCATCGTGGACCGCGCCGCCGAGCCGTACGCGGGGATCTTCGGGCAACTCTACATCTTCGCGGGCAGCGCGACGGCCACCAGTCTCGATCTGCTCGACGCGCACCGCACCATCTCCAACGACGACTCAAGCATCCGCGGCTTTGCCGCCCAGGTCGACATGATGCACCCCGACCTCTGGCTGAGTGAACCGACGCTTCAGATCATCAGCCTGACCGCCCCCGGAACCGGCGGCGTCAATCAGGCCCCGATCGCCATCGATATTCTGGAGGCGGACGGGACCGTCGCCGGCAATAAGGGCGCCCGCTCGTCGTTGGTGCTCGCGGGTGATATCAATCTCGATGGCCAGGTTGACGCGGCGGACATCCAGGATTCAATCAGCCAGCTGGGGACCAACCCGCAGGCGATCGGCGTGATGCCGATCGCCGACAGCAACAACGACAACATCATCGATATGACGGATGTCGAGTTCGTGGTCGACAGCTACGGGCAGACGACGGACATCTACGAGGGGCTCTGGGACGGGACGCGTCTGCTGTCGGTGGCCGCGAGCTCGGCGGGGTTTGGGAGCATATCCGGTATCGGGTCGGTCGGGGGCGGCTCGCAGTTCGGGGGCGGTCCGCGGCCGACCGACGGATGCCCGCCGGTAATTATCGTCCCGCCAAGCGGCGGGCTGCTGCTCTCGCTGCTGCGAGAGGAGTCCAGAATCAGTTGTGACAATGACGACTGCCCCACATACGATGAGAGCCCGGAATGTTACGACTGTGTCTCCGATAAAGGAGTAAGCGGGGGCAGCGTTTCGGTGTCGCCAGAACAACCACTCACGACCGAAACGGTCACATTCACCGTGCAAGGCGTGACTGAAACACCGGGCCAGCTCAAATGTAGAGATAGCGTCGGTTGCGGATCCGACGGCGCTACGGAACCAACGCCTCTGGGTGAACCGATATATGTCTGGCAGGTGCTCACAAAGACAGAGGAGGGCTGGCCAGAGGAAGCCGATCCCAACGAGGGGCATGACGGATGGGATACAGGTGAAACCACGACGGCGAGCGGTGGAACCTGTGTGGAGAAGAAGGCCATCTGCTGGGCCAAGCCCAGCGGGCCGTGCGTGCCCGATCCGGCATGGACACGAGTCGGGGAGAAAGCGGTGAAGTTCGCTGATTTTAAGATGAGTTCCGAATGTGTTGCGGATACACCTGAAGACAAAACCCGAACAGATGTGGGAATTGGTGAAGATATAGAAATCAGTATAGTTGGAGGGGGCACCGCTAGATGGGAAGTAAATGGTGATGACAAAGGCCTTCAACCCTCACCATATACAGTTACAGCCCCAGAGAATGAGGGGGCTCTCACAGTCACTGCGGAAATCAATGGATGCACGAGGACTATAAGCTTGACAGTTATTGAGCCGTCGGCGATTAACTATATACCTTGCACGAATGCGGTGGCGCATACATTTGGAAATAAAGATATTCATATGTATCTTAAAATGGATCTAGATCCTGATACTGTGTCATTTTATAAAGTTGCAGTAAGAGAAGGTTTCGTAACAGCATCGAGTTTATCTGAGGATTATTTGGAACCCGGAGTGGCTCCGTCCCATCCAGCGGGACCGTGGCGAGCTGTGCGAGAAGATAACACAGTTATTGGAAGAGATCACGCATACGCGGATCGACCAGCCGATGATATGCTACAAGGGTCTTTTAGTTGGAACATACCGCTCATATATGCAGTTGGAGGAGGCACAGTATTACATGAACTAGAAAATCAGTCTGAAACTCAAATGTTTGTAGTGCAGCCTAACTGCGTGAAGGTGTCAAAGGGTGGATTTGCAACGCCTCTCGGGTGTCGAACGAGCGCGACTATCACTCCAAACTTTGCAGGCTGCGGCATCAACGGCAACTAATCTGGAAAGGAGTCATATTATGATTTTAACAATATTCGTAATCATACTATCGACTAATATTAATGCGACAACAAATTTTACTCATCAATGGCTGGACGCGGTACTCGATCATGCCTCATATAAATGGAGTCCCGTAACCGAGCCGGGGGATACTCGTAGGGACAACTACGCGGTCGATATACTGTTTGCCGAATCGCAAGCGAGCAGTTTGAGAGCTTATATAATATTGAATGTTTCAAGTCGCGGCGGCACTGGAGACGCGCAGTCTATAGCTCGTGCAGCGATCAAAATCGTTACTGATGTTGAGTCAATCAACCCTAGCTCTGACATCATACTTCCTTCAGTTCTCCTGCGGGCCGATATGAGTGGCGCATGGATGAAAGAATTGTCGTTTGGAAACATAAAAATAAACACAAAGTATTCCGCATATCTAATGTATGCAATTTCTTTGAAAGTAATGCAACGAGAGGCAGAGTATATGGAAATGTATCACCCCGCAGACTTGCAAAATGGCTATGCGGATATCGAAGATGGCTTCGGTGCGAAGGCTAATCTGCCTACAATGGCGTTTTATCGATCAGATAGAAATAAATCAGATTTACTTAAAACGCTAGAGGTGCTTGCGGCTGATCAACATCTTGAGGCAAAAACGCTTGTGCGCATTGCCGATGAATTGAACATTTCATCGCCTGTTCGCGATTGGGCTAATACCTTATTGTATTAAAATAGTCAAAGTCACAATAACCGGGCGCCCCGCTCATGTCTGATGTCTTCATCAGGTTTGAGCCGGGTGCCCTGCTCACGCGTGATGTCTTCATCAGGTTTGAGCAGGTCTTGATGATCGAAGAACCTGCTTCAGCCGCGCATAAGTGGGGGTTTCCGGCCGCTCGAGGGTATCCCGCCATGCCAGGGAGCGCGTCGCCGGATCACGGATCGGTGGTACACTGTGGGCATGAGACCCTCCGCCTCCCTGTGCTGTCTGCTCCCGACCCTGGCCCTGTGCTCGTCGGGGTGCCGCACGGCGGCGCCCGGGCCGCCGGATATGGCGCCGCACGCCGGAGTCTACGCCCGCGGGGCGGTGGCCGCGGACCATGAACTCGCTTCCCTGGCCGGCGTGCGGATGCTCACGCAAGGCGGGAACGCCGTCGACGCGGCGGTGGCGGCGTCGTTCACCCTCAGCGTCGTGCGTCCATACTCCTGCGGCATCGGCGGCGGCGGGTTCATGGTGATCCACCTCCCCGACGACCCCACGCACGGGGCGGTCGACACCGCGATCAACTATCGCGAGACGGCCTGCGTCGATGCGGACTATTTCGAGCGCACGGGCAAGTCCAGCACCGTGGGCGGGGCGGCGGTGGCGATCCCCGGCACCGTCGCGGGGCTGCTGTACGCGCTGGAGCGCTACGGCACGCTGGATCGCGCCGCGGTGCTCGGGCCGGCGATGCGTGCGGCGATGGAGGGCTTCGTCGCCGACGAGCACTATGTGCGCAACGCGCGGGCGATCGGGCGACACTTCGCCGAGCATCCCGAGTGGGAGCAGCAATACCCGCTCGTGTGGAAGCGGTATCTCAAGGAGGGCAAGGTCGAAGCGGGCGATCGGATCCACAACCCCGAGCAGTACCGGGCGCTCCTGAACATCATGACCAAAGGGCGCGACGGCTTCTACGCCGGTGATGTCGGGGCCGCGATCATCGAGGCGGTCCGCGGGGCCGGCGGCGAGATGAACGCGGCCCAGCTCGCGGGGTATCAGCCCGTCGAGTACGCGCCCCTGACGCGCGAGATCGACGGCTACACCTTCGTGACCATGCCCCCGCCATCCAGCGGCGGGGTGACCATGCTCGAAACGCTGATGATCCTCGAAGCGGTGAACTACGAGTTTCGCAGCCCGGGGTTCACCATCGACGACGCCCATGTCATGGCCGAGGCGTTCAAGCACGCCTTCGCCGACCGCTCGAACTACCTGGCCGACCCCGAGTTCGTCGAGGCGCCGATCGGTGACATGCTCGATCTGGGCGTGATCCATGAGCGGGCCCGGCTCATCACCGATTCGGTACACGAGCCGGCGTACTACGGCACGCCCAACCTGCTGCCGGGCGACTCGGGCACCAGCCATGTCTCGGTGGTCGATCCCTTCGGTGGCGCGGTGGCCATGACCGAGACGATCAACCTGGGCTTCGGCTCGCTGGTGGGCGTCGATGGGTTCGGCTTCGTGCTCAACAACGAGATGGACGACTTCACGACCCGGCGCGGCGAGCCAAACGCCTTCGGGCTGGTGCAGTCGGACCGCAACCTGCCCGCCCCGGGCAAGCGCCCCCTGTCGAGCATGTCGCCCACGATCGTGCTGGGGAACGACGGCTCGGTGTTCGCCGTCGCCGGCGCCTCGGGCGGGCCGCGCATTATCTCCGCCACGATGCAGGTGCTGCTCAACGCGATGGCGGGGATGAACGCCCAGCAGGCGGTGTCCGCGCCGCGGATCCACCACCAATGGCTCCCCGATGTGCTCTACGCCGAGCCGGGGTTGCTGGAGACGATGCAATCGCGCTGGGAGCAAGGCGGCTGGAACCCGGTCGAAGAAATGGACGAGATCGGCGATGTCCAGCTGATCGTGCGCGACCCCTCGGGCAAGGGCTGGCGGGCCGCCAGCGACCCGCGCAAGGGCGGGACGCCGGCGGGCGTGGAATGACCTGTCTCCTCCCCCGCGTCTGCGGGGGAGGTGTCACGCCGTCTTCGGTGTGACCGAGGGGGTCTTATTGAATGGTCCGGCTTCCAGGGTGATGCACGCTCTTCAAGACCCCTCGGCTCGCAAGCTCGCCACCGCCCCCGCCGGCGCGGGGAGGAGAGTAAACTCTTCGACTGAGGGAATCGGCGTCTCTCCGCGAGGGCGCGGGGAGGGAAGAGACTGTCGCCCTCTCCAAGTTTTCTCGGCGTGGAGGGCAAACAATACCGCCCATGACCACCACCGCCACAACGCATTACGATCGGTCCAACTCGGATGTGGCCTCCGTTTCGCGCCCGGTGGCCCGCGCCGCGGTGGCCATCGGCACGCACTTCATGGTCGATGTGTTCTCCTTCGTGGGCGTGTCGCTGCTGCCGCTGTTCGCGGTGACGCTGCACCTGCGGACCGAGCAGAAGGCGCTGCTGCTGGGGTTGGGCTCGCTGTGCTCGGGGGCGGTGCAGCCGCTGGTCGCGTGGGCCAGCGATCGGTACGACTCACGGGCCATCGGCACGGCGGGGATGCTCGTGGCGGTGGTCTGCATCTCCGCCCTGGGACTGGCGCGGGATTTCCCCATGCTGGCGCTGCTCTACGCCCTGGGCGCGGCGGGCGTGGGCGCCTTCCACCCCCCGGCGGCGGCGGCGGTCGGCCGCCTGGGCGCGTCGCGGCGCTCGCGGTATGTCGCGTTCTTCTTCCTGGCGGGGATGATCGGGGGCATGGTGGGCAACATCGCCATCCCGCGCTTTGTGGCCGTCATGACCCCCGTGACCGAGCACGGCCCCGCGCCCGAGGTGGGGCTGCGATCGCTCCTGTGGTTCATGCCCATCGGGCTTCTGGGGGCGTACTTCCTGGCGCGTTCGATCCATGGCGTGGGACACCGCCACCACGCGGCCGCCCAGGGGCATGCGTCCTGGGACCGCGCCCAGCGCCGCCGGCGCTGGGGGGCGGTCTTCGTGCTGTACCTCACCAACATGCTGCGCTTCAGCGTCAACATGGCGCTGGTGTACCTGCTGGTCGAGTGGACCGACCATGTCGTGCTGCGCCGCGGCGGCGCGACGGCGATGACCGACGCGCTGGGGATCCAGGCCTCGCAGCTCAACGGGATCATGCAGGCCTCGATGCAGGTGGGCATGGGCGCCATGGGCATCGCGCTGGGGCTGATGCTGGCCGCCCGCTTCGAGAAGCTCGCCTTCGTCGCCCTGCCCATGCTCGGCTCGGTCGCGCTGTTCATGATCCCCCGCGCCGAGACGATGGCCCCGGGGATGACCGTCCCGGTCGCGATCGCGGCCACGATCCTCACCGGCGTGGGCTTCGGCGCCGTCATCCCCGTGAGCATCTCGCTGGCCCAGCGACTCCTGCCCCACCGCACCAGCCTCGCCTCGGGGCTCATGCTCGGCGGGGCCTGGATGCTCGCGTTCTGCGGCCCGATCCTCGCCGAGCTGATCCACAAGGGGCTGGGCGAGAAGCCCGATGCTCCGGGCATCCTGCTCGACCTGCTCCACGCCCTGCCCGAGCCGCTCGGGCGACCCCTGATCGAGGGAATGGGCCTGACCGCGGCCTTCACCGCCACCGCGATCGCGCTTTTTTTCGCCGGGGCCATCGCCCTGCTCCTGCCCCACGATTTGATCCTCAGCGTGGCCAAGGACTGAGAAATCAAGCGTTTACGCCGTGACAAACGCGTGACGCCGCCATGCGCGGGCGCTGTGTCACGCCTTTGCAACACCGCTGTGACACGGGGGTGACAGCTTTGCGTGCCTCCGGGTTGTATCTCTTGTCGTATGTGCACGGGACAGCCCCCGCGCCAACCCAGGAGACCCGACATGATCCGCCACGCACGCACCACGATCCTCACCTGCACGCTCGCCCTCACGCTCGCCAGCGCCGCGGGGCTGGCCCAGAGCACGACGGGGCAGCGGTCCGTGGACCCCGCGCCCCGCCCCGACACGCCGATCGAGTTCATCACTCCCCAGCGTCCCATCCGCGGCGGGCACGCCGCCCGGGTCAGCGCGGTCGATGTCGATGTGCGCCTCACCGACACGCTGGCGACCACCACGATGAGGGTGAGCGTGACCAACCAGAGTGGGCGCGTGTCGCAGGCGCGCCTGCTGCTGCCGGTGCCGGCGGGATCCACGATCCGCACCTTCGGGATCGACGGGATCGGCGACGAGCCCACCGCCCGGCTGCTGCCGCGCGACGAGGCGGCCCGGCGCTATCACGAGATCGTGCGCTCCATGACCGACCCGGGGCTGCTCGAGTTCGTGGGCGGCGCGCTGATCCAGTCGTCGGTGTTCCCGGTGCAGCCGGGCGAGTCGCGCACGATGACGATTGTCTACGAGCAGTCGCTCGACGCGCACAAGGGGCGCGTGGAGTATGTCCTGCCCCGCTCGGCGGCGCTGGGCGAGTCGGGCATCGAGTGGTCGCTGGACATCGAGCTGGAATCCACGGGGGCGATGGGGCCGGTCTTCTCGCCCTCGCACCCGATCGTGTCCAAGATCGTCAGCGACCACGCCATGCGCGTGGGCGTGCCCGTGATGAACGAGCCGGGGCCCTTCCGCCTCTACGCCGTGCTGGGCGCCCCCGACGACGCGACCTGCCTGCTGTACCCGGTCGCCGACAAGCGGGGCTCGGGCTACTTCATGTTCGTCGCCGACGCGCCCCAGCCCGATCCCGGCGCCGAACCCATCAAACGCGAGATCACCATCGTCATCGACCGCTCGGGCTCGATGGGCGGCCCCAAGATCGAGCAGGCCCGCGAATCGGCAAGGCAGATCGTCGCGGGCATGCACGACGGCGAGCGGGTGCATGTGATCGACTACGCCGACGATGTGCGCTCCTTCAGCGACGCGCCCGTCGAGATCAGCGACACGACCCGGGGCGAGCTGTTCGCCTACATCGACGCCATCGTCGCCCGAGGCGGCACCAACCTCCGCGACGCGCTCATCGAGTCGCTGCGGAGCACCAGCGACCAGAGCGTCCTGCCCATGGTCCTCTTCCTGACCGACGGCCAGCCCACCGTGGGCGTCACCAGCGAGGGACGGATCCGCGAGGACGCCAAGGCGCACAACGACGCCCATAAACGCGTCTTCACCTTCGGCGTGGGGCTCGATGTCAACGCGCCGCTGCTCGACGCCGTCGCGCTCGATACCCGCGCCGAATCCACCTTCGTGCTCCCCAACGAGGATGTCGAGCTCAAGGTCGGCCGGGTCTTCGACAAGCTCGACGGCCCGGTGATGGTCGACCCCGTGTTCGCCTCCGCCTACACCGGCTCGGACGGCGCTCGCCCCAAGCTGTTCATGGTCGAGCCCGACTCGCTGGGCGACCTCTTCGCCGGCTCCCGCGTGGTCATCCTTGGCCGATACGAGGACCTCTCGCCCATGCCGGCCCGCATGTGGATCAGCTCGCCGGCCAGCGACCAGAAGCTGGAAGCGGGTTTCAGCGCCGAGGACGCCTCCGTCAAGCACGCCTTCGTCGCCCGCCTCTGGGCCCAGCAGCGCATCAACAGTCTCATCAATCAGATCCGCCTGGCCGGGGCCGACGGCTCGTCCCCCGATCAGGAGCTGGTCGATGAGATCGTGCGCTTGTCCCTGGAGCACGGGATCATGAGCGAGTACACCGCGTTCCTGGCCGACGAATCGATGTCGCTGGCCAGCGCCGCCGCCCCCGAAGCTCGCCGAGACGCCGGACGCTCTCTGAACTACGGCAATGACCAACGCACCGGCTCGGGCGGCGTGTCGCAGTCGATGAACCGCAAGAACCAGGACGCGATGCGGCTGCAGGAGGCCGTGGACGCCGGAGGCGGCCAGTCGCCCTTCTCGGGCGGACAGGTCCAGACCGACGGCGTGGTCACCTCGAACCAGTACTACGACGCGAACATGCGGCGGGTCCGCGTCACCAGCGTGCAGCGCGCCCAGGGCGGCACGCTCTACCGCAAGGGCGACCGGTGGGTCGGCGCCCAACTCGGCGAGCGGGCCGACGAAGAGCCCGATCTCACCATCGAGTTCGACACCGACCCGTACTGGGAACTGCTCGACGACCTGACCAGCCAGGGACGCCAGTGGATCCTGGCCAACCGCGGCGAGATCTATTTCATCAACAACGACCAGCGCGTGCTGGTCAAGAACCCCGAGTAATACCCACTCCCCCGAACCCGCATCGCGTATTGTTGAACGAGCACGAACGACTTTTTCTCCCGATAGGAGACCCCATATGACACGCTTGCTGAACACGCCCCTCCGCTCTACGCTCCTGGCCGCCGGTCTGCTGACCGCCCTGACCGGGCGCGCGCTGGGCGACGACACCGCCCTGACCATCTACTCCACCGCCCAGCCGGGCGCGATCCCGGCGGACCTGTACCGCCCCGTCCCCGGCGGTGGCAACATGGGCTACCGCCCCTACAACCAGATCCCCGGCTACGCCGTCGTCAAGCAGACCCGCGAGCTCGACATCGAGAAGGGCGTCTCCCAGCTGAGCTTCACGGGCGTGGCGGCTTTGCTCGATCCCACCACCGTGCTCTTTGAATCACTGGACGACCCCGATGGCACCAGCGTGCTCGAGCAGGACTACCGCTTCGATCTGCTGAGCATGGACAAGATGCTCGAACGCTACATCGACAAGCAGATCATCGTCAACGGCCAGGAGGTCACGCTGCTGTCCGTGTCCGCCAGCGGCATGCTCGTGCGGTTTGATGGTGGGGGCGAAGAAGGCGCGATCCAGTTCATGCAGGGCTACGACGGGGTCAAGTTCCCCTCCATCGCCGATGGGCTCATCACCAAGCCCACCCTGATCTGGACCGTGGACTCCGACACCGGCGGCGAGCAGGAGACGCGCGTGTCCTACCAGACCGAGGGCATCACCTGGTGGGCCGACTACAACATGGTCTACCACGAGGGACGCGACGCCAATCACGGGACCATCGATCTGGGCGCGTGGGTGTCGATCCTCAACCAGTCGGGCGGGAGCTACGAGGACGCGCACCTCAAGCTCGTGGCCGGCGATGTGCACCGAAGCCAGCCCCCGCAGCCGCAACCCCAGTACATGTACGCAGCACGCGCCGACGCGATGGAGAAGCAGGGCTTCGAGGAGAAGGCCTTCTTCGAGTATCATCTCTACACCCTGGGACGCGTCACCACCATCCCCGACCGCTCCACCAAGCAGATCGAGCTCTTCGAGCAGGCCAACGACATCCCCGTCGAGAAGAAGCTCATGTACGACGGGTCGGCCCAGTACATGGTCTACGGCGGTCGCCAGGAGCAGCAGGCCTTCGGCATCGACTCGCCCTCCAAGGTCCAGGTGTTCCTCTCGTTCAAGAACGACGAAAAATCCGGCCTGGGCATGCCCCTGCCCAGCGGACGCATCCGCGTGTCCCAGATCGACAAGGGCGACGACTCCTTCGAGTTCATCGGCGAGGACACCATCGACCACACCCCCCGCAACGAAGAGGTCATGATCACCATCGGCAACGCCTTCGATGTCGTGGGGCAGCGCCGCCAGGTCAGCTTCCAGCGCGGCCCCGACTGGATGACCGAGACCATCGAGGTCAAGGTCCGCAACCAGAAGACCCAGCCCGTCACCGTCCACATCCAGGAGCACCTCTACCGCTGGACCAACGCCAAGGTCACCGAGATCTCTCATAAGCACGAGATGCTCGATTCGCGCACCATGCACATCCCCGTCACCATCGACCCCGAGGGCGAGGCGGCCGTGACCTACACCGTCCGCTACGACTGGTAAGGGAGGCGTATGTCACAGGGCGTGATCCTGGTGGTCGAGGACGACGACGCGATCCGGCGCGGGCTGGCCGACGCGTTGTCGTATTCGGGGTACACCGTCCACGACGCACCCGACGGCGCCAGGGGGCTCGAACTCATCCTGGCCACCGACGCCGACCTGGTGCTGCTGGACATCATGATGCCCAGGATGGACGGGCTGGAAGTCCTCAGCCGCCTGCGCCGCGTCAAACCGTCACAGCCCGTCATCTTCCTCACCGCCCGCGGCGAGGAGTACGACCGCGTCAAGGGGCTCAAGCTCGGGGCCGACGACTACATCGTCAAGCCCTTCTCCATCGACGAGCTCATCGCCCGCATCGAGGCCGTCCTGCGCCGCTCGCCCGGACGCCCCACCAGCCGCGCGATGGTGACCATCGCCGGACGCGAGATCGACTTCGAACGGCGCGAGGTCGTGCTGCCCAGCGGCGTGCGCCGCTCGCTGACCGAACGCGAGACCGAGGTGCTCGGGTTCCTCAGCGCCAACCCCGGGCGGGCGGTGTCGCGTGAGGAACTCCTCCAGATCGTCTGGGGCCTGGACCCGCGCGGCACCCACACCCGCACCATCGACATGACCATCGCCCGCCTGCGCGAGACCCTCAGCGACGACCCCGCCGACCCGGCGGTCATCAAGACCGTCCGCGGCAAGGGCTACATGCTCGCCAGCCCCGACCCCGATCCGGCCCCGGGAGATGAGGACGGGGCGCTGGCATGAACGCGCGCCGTGTCATGACCTGGGTCATCTTCTGGGCCAGCGTGGCCGTCGCGCTGGGGGCCCTGGCGTGGGTGACGGTCGAGGTGGTCGCCCTCGAACGGCGCGAGGCCGATTCGCGCGCCCAGGCCGTGCGCCAGGAGACCATCCGCCGGGCGCTGTGGCGCATGGACTCGCGCATGGCCCCGATCCTGGCCATCGAGGCCTCCCGCCCCAGCAGCGACTACCGCGCCCTCGAAGGCGACGCCGGCTGGATCCGCCGGGCCGGGCTCGACGGCGCGATGAACGCGGCCATCCCTACTCTTTCGGGCGGCGACTCGTACGCCCAGCTCTATTTCAACCTTGAGCAGCAGGCGGACCAGCAGCCGCACGATGACGACGAGACTGAACAGATCGCGGCGCTGATCAACAGCAACAACGCCTCCGGGGGTGGGAACTCCCCGTTCTCTGGAGGTGATCCGCGACAAGCGAGCACACGCCCAGACGAGCAGTCCACGCGGACCGAACTCAACGCCGCGCGGCTCAAGGTGCTCAAGGAGGCCGATTCCGACTACGAGGCCCGTAAGCGCGTCGCCGAGATGGCCACGCAGTCCGCCCAGAGCGAGCTGCGATCATCGCCCCAGCGCTTCATCGAAGACAGCGCCGATGCCCGATCCGACGAGACGCCCCGCAACGAGATGTTGTCCAAGGCGGCTCCCGCCCGTTCCGGCGCTGACGCGGACGCCATGATGTACGGCTTCGAACCGACATTGGATGAGATCCAGGCCCAGGCCCCAACCCAGTCGCAGACGGGCTCGCTCAAGCCCCGCTGGGTGCGCGACGACCGCGGCGACCTGCAGCTCGTGCTCGTCCGCAGCGCCACGCAGGGGGGCAGACCCGTCACCCAGGGCGTCTGGCTCAACTGGGACGCCCTGCGCGCCGACCTGCTCGGCTCGGTCGACGATGTCCTCCCGGGCGCGTCGCTGGTCCCCGTGCAAGAGCAGGACCGGTCGCCCCCCAGCGTCTACCAGCTCGCCACCATCCCCGTCGCCTTCATCCCCCCCCAGCCGACGCTCAGCGCCCCCTGGCGCTGGTCCCCGGCCTCGGTGGGGCTGGCGGTGACCTGGATCGCCATCATCGCCACCATCATCGCGGTGGGGGTGGTGCTCCGCGCCGCCATCGTGCTCTCCCAGCGCCGCGGACGCTTCGTCAGCGCCGTCACCCACGAGCTGCGCACCCCCCTGACCACCTTCCGCCTCTACGCCCAGATGCTCGCCGACGGCATGGTCAGCGACGAGCAGGTGCGCCGCGACTACCTCCGCACCCTCAAACGCGAGAGCGAACGCCTCACCGGCATCGTCGAGAATGTGCTCGAGTACGCCCGCCTCTCGCGCCAGCGCTCAAGCCGCGACAAGCCCGCCGGCGTCCAGACGCTCTCGCCGGGCGCCCTCGTCGCACGCTTCCGCCCCGCCCTGGCCCGGCGCGCCGCCCAGAGCAACCTCGATCTGGTCGTCTCGCTCGACCTCGACGCCCACCAGGGCCGCACCGTCACCGTCGATCCCCACGGCGTCGAACGCATCATGATGAATCTCATCGAGAACGCCTGCAAGTACGCCGCCCCCGGCGACGACGAGCAGACCGAAGCCGAGGACTTCGACACGCGCATCCACCTGGAAGTAGGCATCAGGGACGAAGCGCTCGAACTGCTCGTCGCCGACCACGGTCCGGGCATCGCCCCCGGCGAACGCGCCCGGATCTTCGGCGAGTTCCAACGCGGCGGGCGCGCCCTGGGCAACGCCAGATCCGGCCTGGGCCTGGGCCTGGCCCTCTCCCGCGGCCTGGCCCGAGAAATGGGCGGCGAGCTAACCCTCACCCGCCGGCGCGGCCACGGGGCCGAGTTTTTGCTCACGATCCCGCTCGATGGGTAGACCGGTACTCCGTGCCGAGTATCTCCCCCTGCGTTCATCGGGTGCCACTACTGCGCCGAAGACGGCGAGTAGTGGCACCCGGAAGGAGAGGGCATCATCTCGCGGCGTAGCACCCCCACGCCTCCCCCTCGGTGATCGCCTGCCCCAGCCCGATCGCCGCCGCCGACTTCATCCCCTCCCGCCGCCGATGCGCCGCCGCCCGGACCGAATCCCGGGGATCGGCGGGCACGATGGGGACATCGGACCCGAACAGCAGATCCACCCCCGGTTCAAGCCCCGAGTCGATCAGCTCGCGGATCGGCAGCACCCGATCGAGCCGATCCGGCAGGGCCCTGCGCATCGCTTCGATATCCGCCAGCAGATGGCACGGCTGCAGCGACGCCCGCACGCCCAACTGCACGAAGCGCCCCACATCCTCCTCATCGATCACCTCCGCGTGCTCGATGCGGCAGCCCGTGTGCGCGCACCGCGTCACCTCGATCGCGTCGAGCGTCGCCCGCACCGCCGCGTCCCCGATCGCGTGGGCCGCGATGGGCAGCCCGTGCTCCCTGCAGATGAGCAGCGCCCGCTCGATCGCGTCGTGGGTCATCATGGGCGTGCCGCTGGGGGCCTCGCGCCGCCCGTCGGAGAAGGGTTCGAGCATCCAGGCGGTGCGGGAGTTGAGCGTGCCGTCGACAAAGATCTTCCCCCCGCCCAGGCGCACCGCGTCGCCGGTCCAACCACGGGAGGCCTCGATCGTGACGCCCAGGTCCTTGACCAGCGGGTACAGCTCGAAGCGCATCGCCGTCTCGCCGTGGCCGATCAGCTCCGACAACACCCCGCCCAGCCAGGGCTGGGCCTTGAGGTCGTGCGCTTCGACGAACCCCAACTCGCTCAGATGGTTGCACGCGTCACGCACCAGCGTGACGCGCTGCGTCGCGTCCGGTTCGGGCACCGCGTCCCACATCGCCAGGGCCGCGTGCTCGATGAGCAGCCCCGTGGGGGTCCCGTCGTCGCCCAGCTCGACGCGCCCGGTGTCAGATGTTGTGCTCTCGTCGATCCCCGCGTGGGCCAGCGCCGCCGTGGACGCCGCCAGCGCGTGGTAGTCGAAGCACCACGCCACCACGCACCGCCCGTCGCCGGCCCGGTCGAGCTCGGCCCGCGTGGGCCAGCGCGGGTCGTCCCACCCGTCGGGGCGCGCCCCGTGCGCCAGCACCCACTCCCGCTCGCCCAGTGTCCGCGATCTGGCCGCGACACGCTCGATCATCTCCCCGCGTCCATCGCACCTGCTCAGGTCGAGCATCGAAAGCGAGCGACCGAGCTGGAAGAGGTGCGCGTGGGCCTCGCGCAGGTTGGCGGGGCGTTGCCCGCTCACAGCGCGCCCCCGTAGAGCGCCGCGATGACCTCCTCGGCCTCCTCGCCGCTGGACACCCGCGCCGGCAGCGCCACCCGCACCACCCCGAAGCGCGCCCGCACATCGATCCCCAGATCGTCGATCCCCACCGCCACCGGCTCCTCGATCTCCACCCGCGCCAGCAGCCGGCACACCGCGCGCAGGGCCTGTGGATCGCTGTTGAGCCGCCTGCACAGCCCGGGCAGGGCGTCGATCAGCGGGTTGGGCGCTTCGATCCGCTCCTGGCTGACCACCGCCCCCGAATCCACCTTGACAAAGCTGATCGACCCCCGCGCCCACATCGGCAGCGGCTGGCGGGAGTGGTAGGCCATGAACCGGTCGGTCGCCTCGCCCTCGGGCTCCTCGTCGAGCATCAGGCTGGCGCGCATCGGCGCGTCGAAACGGTCCTCGGGGATCACCAGCACGATGTCGTCACCCGCGAGCATGTCCGGCTCGACGCTGAGAATCAGCGATCCCGCGCGCGGGTCGACGATGTACAGGACCTCGGTGGGCGTCGAATCCACCAGCAGCGTGCCCGTGGTGTGGGCGCGCAGCAGCGCCAGCGCGTGGGTGACCGGGTCGTGCTCGGGGTTGGCCTCGAAACTCATGCGTGCGCCCACTCCCGTTCCATCGCGCCCCAGACAACGCTTGCCGGCCGGATCTCCCCAGGCGTGTCGCCATCGGCGCAGGGCCCGATCCGCTTCTGATACCACCGCACCGCGACCCACCGCCCGTGCTTGAACCCCGCCGGCGTGATCTCGCCCATCAGCGTCATCCCCATCGCCTCGTGCAGGCGCTCGCTGGCGGGGTTGGGGATCGACACCCCCGCCAGGGCGACGATGAACCCCTGGGCGGCGAGCACCGCGAACAAGGCGTCGTAGAGCGCCCGCCCCACGCCCCTGCCCCGCGCCCCGTCAACAAGGTAGATCGCCGTGGCCACCGTCCACAGGTACGCCTCGCGCGGGTTCCATGACGAGGCGCGCGCGAACCCCTGAAACCGCCCTCCGTCATCGGTCGCGACCAGCCACGGGTACCGCTCGCCCGCCTGGCGCCACTCGCCCAGCACCTCGCTCGCATCGGTCGTCGCGTACGAAAAATGCGCCACCCCCCGCTCGATCTGCTCGTTGAGCAGCCCCGCGATCGCCGGCGCGTCGTCATCGGTCATGAGCCTGATCTTCACTGTCACCGCTCCGAGTTCTGGACGCCCATGCACAATCTTTCTTACCCAACTTCCTGACTTCCTCTGTCCGACTTCCTCTGTCTTTCCCCTCTGTGTGCCTGTGTGCCTGTGTGCTCCTGCGGTGAACTCTTGATCCCGGCCACCCGAAGACACGACCGCGCCCAGAACCGCAAGCCGCAGCGCCCCAGCGCCGAGCACCGACCGATCATATCAGACCCGGAAGATCGAGCCGAGCTTCTTGCCCAGCATCAGCGAGGCCCCGAAGAGCGTGATCGTCAGCAGCGTCATCCCCCACACCCCCATCGCGCTGGCGATATAAATCCCGTCCCCCAGCCGATTCGTGAACTCGAAGATCATCTTGGTGATCGGAAAATCCTCGGCCCTTTGCGCCAGAATCAGGGAATCCGACACCTCCAGCATCGAGAAGCTGAACACCAGCAGCCCCCCCGCGATCAGGTTGGCCATGATCAGCGGCACGATCACCTTCCGCACCGCCGCCACCCGCGTCGCTCCCAGGTTCACCGCCGCCTCCTCAAGCTCGCCCGAGGTCTGCTCGAGCCCAGACACGGTCGAACGCACAATATAGGGAAGCCGCCGGATCGCGTAGGCGATGATCAGCATCGGGAACGGGTTGGGGTGCTCGCCGAAGACCTCCAGATTCAGCCAGGTCCCCTCCAGCGGCCCGCCGTTGCCGAACGGCCAGCGCAGCGTCATCGCCACATACCCGAACGCCATCACCAGCCCCGGCACCGCCAGCGGCAGCATGCACAGCGCGTCGAGCAGCCCGCGCCCCCTGATCGTCGTCCGCACGATCAGGTACCCGATCACCACCCCGAAGCCCATGTTGAGCACCATCGCGATCAGCGAGAGCGTCAGCGAGTTCTTGATCGAGTTGAACGACTCGGGCGCGGTCAGCGCCTCGTGGAAGTGGCCCAGCGTCACCGACCGGGGCAGCACCGTGGCGTACCACGAGCCCGGCTCGGCGATGCTCGTGAGCACCACCCCCAGGTGCGGCAGCACCGCCAGCACGACCACCAGGGCGAACGCCCCCGCCGCCAGCCAACCCCGGACCCCGCTCAGCGCCACCTCCCCCCCGGCCCGAGACGCCTTGGAGTACATCGCGTATCCCCGGCGCCCGAAGATGAACTTGCCCAGCAGGTAGAACGCGATGGCCGACACCAGCAGCACCATCGTCAGCGCGTAGGGCTCGGCGCTGTTCTGCACCTCCTTGAGCCCGTAGAAGATCTGCACGCTGGTGACCCCGTAGTAATCAAACATCAGCGGCGTGCCCAGCTCGGTGAAGCTCCAGATGAACACGATCGTCGCACCCGCGAACAGCCCCGGGCGGATCAGCGGCAGCGTCACCCGCAGGAACCGCCTCCAGCCCCCCGCGCCAAGGTTCTCGGCGCTCTCGTCGAGTGCCGGGTCCAGGTTCGCCAGCGACGCCGTCGCGTTGAGATAAATAATCGGGTACAGGTGCAGCGCCAACACGCCCACCACTCCCCAGAACTTGGCCCGCCCCAGCAGGTCCCAGTCCGTCCCCAGCATCGCGTTGAGCGCCCCCTCGCGACCCAGCAGCGCCCGGATCCCGATCGCGCCCACGAACGGCGGCAAAATCAGCGGCACCAAAATCGAAGCGTTGAGCAGCTTCTTGCCCGGAAAGCTGAACCGCGCCCCCAGCACCGCCAGCGGCAGGGCGATGATGATGCACAGCGCCGTCGTCGCCGCGGCGATCTGCAGCGCGTGCGCCAGCCCCGACACGCGGCTGGGGTCTCTCAAAACCAGCGACAGATGCGAGAGCGTCCATCCCTCCCCCGTGGCCGGGTCCGCGGCGAACCCGCCACGCACCGTCAGGGCGATCGGGTACAGCAGGAACAGCCCCAGCACGAGCAGGATCACGAGCATCAGCCCGTACTGGATCAGGTTTCGCATCGTTCTTGAAGACATGGGGCTCGCCGACATCGAACGCCAGTTTATGAACCCTGACCGCGTGAGGCGGGCAATTTTCCATGAAACTCAAGCCCGCTCGCCGTCCCCCGCCCATCGGGGGTTTCATGCGAGCAATCGGACCCCGGTTCCCCTAGAATGATCCGGAATGGACCGCGCGGAGCCGGGAGCCCGCGCCGGCCCGAACAGTAAAGGAGTCCCGTGATGCGCACCAATGTTGTCGCCCTGCACATGGAAGTCACCGACCCCATCCGCCAGCACGCCCAGGCCAAGGCGAAAAAGCTCGAGAAGTTCGACGATCTCATCCAGCAGATCGACATCAAGTTCTGGAAGGAGAACGCCGCCCAGGAGCTCTTCAGCGTTGAGGTGGTGGTCGTGGTGATCCACCACGAGGACTTCATCGCCCGGGCCGAGGGGCACGATCTGTACCTGGCGATCGACGACGCCATCGCCAAGATCACGCGTCAGCTCAACGACCACCGCGAGAAGCTCAAGGTCGAACACCACCGCTGACCCGGGCCGGGCTCAGGGCGACCCGGGGACCGACAGAGCCATAGGATCATCGCATGAAACTGACGGAGATCATCGGGATCGGTTCGATCACGGCCAGGCTGTCGGCCTCCGATCGCGATGGCGCGATCAGGGAGCTGATCGGCAAGCTCATCGACTCGGGCGCCGCCCCCGCCGAGATCAAGGACGACCTGATCGCACGGGTGCTCGACCGCGAACGCAAGCACTCCACCGGCTTCGGCCGCGGGGTCGCCGTCCCCCATGTCAAGCACCCCAGGATCGAGAAGATGGCCGCCGCCATCGGGATCAGCAACGAGGGCATCGACTTCAACTCGCTCGACAAGCAGCCGGTCTACACGATCTTCCTGCTGCTCAGCCCCCAGAGCCGCCCCGAGGAGCACCTCCAGGCCATGGAGATCATCTTCAAGAACCTCTCCAAGGACACCTTCCGGCGCGCCCTGCGCCAGGCGGGAGACGCCGAGCAGATCCACGCCCTGCTCGACGACGCCGATAATCACCGTCTGGGCGGCTGATCCCGCGTCCGTGCGAACACGCGATCCTTACCCCTCGTACCTGCTCCATGAGCCCGACCCGATCGCCCGAGGTGCCACTCGTGAGCAAGACCTGCTCATCGAAAGTGAAGATCGTCAATCGTTACGGGCTCCACGCGCGCCCCGCGACCGACTTCGCGCAGGCCGCCTCCGGCTTCATCAGCGACATCCGCGTCCGATTCGACGACGGCGACGCCGACGGCAAGTCCGTCATGGAGCTCATGATGCTCGCCGCGACCCACGGCTCCGAGATCGAACTCGTCTGCACCGGCGATGACGCCCACGACGCCCTCCACCACCTGGCCGGCCTGGTCTCCCGCGGCTTCGACGAAGAAGAAGAGGAGTAATCCTCCCTTTGCCCTCCGCGTCGGCCAAAGGCGGACCGCGGGGAGTGAGAAGAGAGATCCTCTTGCGACCGGCGTGGCACGCGCATGGGCGACCGACTCAGCCCACAACCAACCCCCGCTCGGCCACCTCGTCCTCGGTCAGACGCGCGATCGAGGCGCCCACCGAGCCCAGGCGGTGCTCCAGACGCTCGTAGCCGCGGTCGATGTGGTAGACGCGGTTGATCACCGTGGTCCCCCGGGCCGCCAGAGCCGCGATGACCAGACTCGCGCTGGCGCGCAGGTCGCTGGCCATCACCGGAGCGCCCGTGAGCCGCCCCACCCCAGAGATCACCGCCGTCGTCCCGTGCCGATGGATGTCCGCCCCCATCCGCGTCAGCTCGGCGACATGCAGGAACCGCTCGGGAAAGATCTTCTCGGTCACCACCGAGTTCCCGTCGGCCAGGCTCAGCAGCGCCATGTACTGCGCCTGCAGGTCGGTCGGGAAGCCCGGGTGGGGCTGGGTGGTGATCTGCACAGGTCGGATCCCCGCCGGAGCGCTGACCGTGCAGGTCCGGCGGAGCACATCGCCCGCCGCCACGCCCGGGGGCGCATCGGTGGGATCGATATGCACCCCCATGGCCCCGAGCCGATCGGTCGCCGACATCATCGCGTCCAGCGGGCAGTTGGTCAGCTCCAGGCGTGAGCCCGTGACCGCCGCCGCGCACATGAAGGTCCCGGCCTCGATGCGGTCGGGAATGATCGTGTGGTCGCACCCGCCCAGCGATTCCACGCCCCGGATCGTGATCCGCGGCGAGCCCGCGCCGGTGATCTGTGCCCCCATCGCGTTGAGCATACCCGCCAGATCCACGATCTCCGGCTCGCACGCGGCGCACTCGATGACCGTCACCCCCCGCGCCAGCGTGGCCGCCGACATGACATTGGCCGTGCCCAGCACCGTCGAGCCGAACGGCCCGCCCAGGAACACCGTGTCCCCGATCAGCCGCCCCGAGGCGGGGACCTCGGCCACGATGTCGCCCCCCTCGAGCGTGATGCTCGCGCCCAGCGCTTCGAGCCCGCGCAAGTGCAGATCGACCGGACGCTGCCCGATGGCGCACCCACCGGGCATCGAGACCCGCGCCCGCCCCCGCTTGGCCAGCACCGGCCCCAGCACGCAGATGCTGGCGCGCATGGTCCGGACGATGTCGTAGCGAGCGTGCACCTCGCCGGCGTCGGTGACCCGCAGGGTCACCGAGGGAATATCGGTGTCTGTATGGGTCTGGGTGACGACGCCCAGCTCCCCCAGCAGGCGGAGCATGTTGCGGATGTCGGAGAGATCGGGCACATCGCGAAGCGTCACGGGCTCGTCGGTGAGCAGCGCCGCCGCCAGCAGCGGCAGGGCCGCGTTCTTGGACCCGTTGACGCGCAGCGATCCGCTCAGCCCGCGCCCGCCCTCGATCACAAAGACATCCATGCCCGTCGCCTCCCACCAGCCCGCAAGAACCTGAGTGTACCACGCCGCCGGTCCGGCCCAGGCCGATTTCTCCCGGTTCTCGGACCTTTCCCGCCGGCGTATACAAGAAGGTATCGACCAGCCCCGCCCCGCGCCTCGCAAAACGGACGGGCGGCGGAAACCGGCCAGCCCGGGCCGCCCCGACGCCGCCTTGGTCCCCGCACAGACGCGCCAGGCGCCCCAGACGGCGCCCGTTCGCGCATTTCTCACGCATGGATCTTGCACGCCCGCCTCCAAATTGGATGTTCAGGTCGTCAGCAGCCCCCTCCCGCGTCGGGAGCCGGGCGACCAACATGCAACCACGGGAGCGGCCCCATGACCACGGCCCAGCAACACATTCTCGGGGACCAGCAGCTTTCGCGGGGCGACGCCAACCGCCTCATGCGGGCGCTGCTCATCGCGGCCATCGCCGCCTCGGGGATCTCGATGATCTTCTCCATCGGCACGGCCGTGGCGTCGGCCTCGGACCAGCCCCCGGCCCAGGCGGCCGCGGGCGGCAAGTAAAGCAGTGGGGTGAGCAGCGAGGGAGCTGCAGGAGCGCGTGATGACCCGGTGAACCACCCAACCAGCACGAGCACGCAACCGGGGACCGAGCGGCCGGCCCGCCCGTCCCACACACCCGAACGCAACCGCACACCGCAGCGACCCATCCCACGGAGGACCACATGCAGTCGAACACAACCATCTCAAGCCGTTCTCGCACCCTCACCAAGCTCTCGGCGATCGCCATGCTCGCCGGCGGGCTCGGCGTGCTGGGCCTGGGCTCAACCGCCAACGCCGGTGGCGAGTCCGACCCCGATTACTCCAACCTCCCCGAGGAGATCGTCCTCACCGGCACCGTCCGAGATTTCAGGGAACTCTCCGTCGCCGGCGGGCACCCCGACTTCGAGCGCACACCCACCGGCGGTTTCGGCCAATACATGGGCATGGTCGCCGACATCCTGGGCGAGGACGGCAAGCCCGTATTCGCCTCCACGGGGCGCAAAGTCTCCAGCGATTGGAAGGACGCCCAGGGCCACAAGCTGATCCAGCCCAAGGAGTACATCGCCTCGCGCCGAGGAGACGCCCGCGGCTCGCTGGGCAGCGCCAGCGGGTCCAACACCACCGAGTCCGCCTTCAAGCAGTGGTTCGTCAACACCCCCGGCGTCAATGTGTCCAAGCCCCTCGACCTGCGCCTCGTCCGCCAGCCCGGCACCAATGTCTATACCTTCGATGATAAGCTCGACCCCACCTACGCCAACCTCGGCGGCTTCTTCCCGGTCAACGGCGAGCTCTTCGGCAACTCCCGGGGCGACAACAAGAACTTCCACTTCACTTTCGAGCTCCAGACCGAGTTCACCTACCAGGAAGACTCGGGCATGAGCTTCACCTTCACCGGCGACGACGATGTCTGGGTCTTCGTCGACGGCCACCTCGTGATCGACATCGGCGGCGTCCACTCGGCCGTCTCCCAGACGATCGACCTCGATCGCCTCGAATGGCTCCAGGACGGACACCGCTACAAGCTCGCCTTCTTCTTCGCCGAGCGCCACCGCACCCAGTCCAACTTCCGCATCGAGACCACCCTCCAGCTCCGCACCGTGGACCTGCCCCCCACCGCGGCGCTCTACGACTAAACAGCAACGATGCATGTTGGTGTTGGTGCGAGGCCGGCCCCCCAAGGGGCCGGCCTCCTCCTCATTGAATCCCTTCTTCACAAGGCGCGGCGCGGAATCAGCGATCGCGCCAGTAGTGGGGCGGGTAGCCGCCAACGGGCGCGTGGGGATGGCGCGGGCGCGCCGGGGAGCGGGGATAGATCCTGCCGTAGGGCTCGGTCGAGGGGTAGGTGTACCGGTCCGGATCGCGAGAGGTTCTGAAGCTGCGCTGGTTGTTCAGCGACGGCCGCGCCTCAACAGGCCAGGCGTACCACGAGTCCGTGATCTCGCCCCCCTCCACGCCCAGCGCCCCGTCGCGCCGGCCGTACTCGGGCGACCGTGCGTCGCCGGAGGCGTACCGAGCCGCATCGCCCCACCGCCCGGGCGGGGCGATCACGGCCGTGGTGTTCCCGCTGTTGCCCGCGTCGATGGTCACGGGGGCGGACCACCGCCAGGGCCCGGCCGCCGAGTTGCGGGGCAGCGCCCCACAGGCGCCCAGGCAGGCCGAGAGCGCCAGCCCGGCCAGCAGCGGCGCGATCATGCTCTTGCGTGGTCCAGCCATACCCCTCTAGACAACCACAGCACCGCCACCGCTGCCAGTGAAATCCACGCCAGAGCGGACAATCGGCTCGCTCCCCGCCAGAAACCAGCCCCGGGCCCCCGTTATCGGGTCGCCGCGGGAACCCCGGCGCCCGCTTCATGATGGCTTCTTCATGAACCGATCGACCCGCTCGCGGCTGGCGCTCAGGCGCTCCTCGGCGTCGGGGATCACCCCGCGCCCGATCGCCCGGGCGATCGCGTCCACAATCCGCACCGGCGCGCCCGCCTCGCGATACCCCGGCGCGTTGAGCCCGTCGAGCACAAGGTCGCACCCCGCCGCCAGCGCCAGCGCCGCGCTGCGCCCCTCGCCGAAGTGGTCCCGGATCGCCCGCATGTCCAGCGAGTCGGTGACCACCACGCCCCCGAAACCCAGCTCGCCACGCAGCACCCCGTCGATGTGCGCCGGCGAGAGCGAGGCGGGCAAACGCCCGTCGATGTCCCGGTGCATCAGGTGCCCGGCCATGACCGCGACGCGCTCGCCGTGGAGCCCGATCAGCTCGCGGTAGACCCCGGTCTCCGCCTCATCGTGCGTGCGGGTGATGTCGCACAGGTCGTTGTGCGAGTCGAGCAGCGCCGAGCCGTGCCCCGGGAAGTGCTTGAGGCAGCACCCCACGCCCGCCGCGAGGTGGGCGTCGATGACGATCCGCGCGCACCGCACGACCGTCGCGGGGTCGTCGCCGAACGACCGCTCCCTGGCGGCGATGACGGGCGAATCGGGCTCGATCGACAGATCGACGCAGGGCGCGAAGTTCAGGTCGATCCCCAGCCGGGCCATCTGGCGCGCCTGCTCGATGGCCAGTTGGCGCTGGTCGTGCTCGTTGAGCACGGCGAAGGCCGCGGCGCTGACGCTGGGCGCGAACCCCCGCGCCTGGCGCAGCCGGTCCACCTGCCCCCCCTCCTGGTCGATGGCGACGATCGTCCCCTCGCCCAGCTCGTGCTTCAGATCCGCGATGAACCGCGTCAGCTGCGCGGGATTGAGCACATTGCGGTGCGTGTTGCCCGCGATGTCATGATCGAACAGGATCACGCCGCGCGCGTGGACCGCCTTGAGCGTCTCCACCTCGGCGCGGCACTCGGGGTCGTTGAGGCTGCTGCCGCTGACCCCGAACATCAGCGCCGACCCCACCAGCTCGGCCATGCTCACGGCGCCGCCCCGATCACGCGCGAAAGCCGCCCGTCCGCCTCGCGCAGCAGCACCTGGGCCCCATCACGATCGACCCCGCGCCGGCGCATCACCACCGCGTGCTTGACGCTTCCGCCCGCCGCGTCGAGCAGCGCCAGCGCTTCGTCGCGATCCACCCCCGTCAGCTCCACGATGATCCGCGCGCCCCGATCGCGCAGCTTGTCGTTGCTGGCGCGCAGGTCCACCATCATGTTCGAGTACACCTTGCCCAGCCCCACCATCGCCCCCGTGCTGATCATGTTGAGCGCCATCTTGGTCGCCGTCCCCGCCTTCATCCGCGTCGAGCCCGTGAGCGCCTCCGGCCCGGTCTCGATGCAGATCAGCACATCGCACCAGCAGGGCCGCGCCATCGGCGTGCAGGTCAGCAGCCCCGTCTCCGCCCCGCGGGACTTGGCGAGCTCGACCCCACCCAGCACATACGCCGTCGTCCCCCCCGCCGCGATCCCCAGCACCGCGTCGCCCGCGCCCACGCCCAGCGCGTCAAGCTCCGCGAACGCTCCAATTGGATCGTCCTCCAGGTGCTCGGAAGACCTCCGCAGCGCCGCGTTGCCGCCCGCGATGACCCCGACCACCTGCCCCGGATCGCTCTGGAAAGTGGGGGGGCATTCCGAGGCGTCGAGCACCCCCAGCCGCCCGCTGGTCCCGGCGCCCAGGTAGAGCAGACGCCCGCCCGATCGCAGCGCACCGATCGCCATGTCGGTGAACGCCGCGATTTCCCCGATCCGCGCCCGCACCGCGCCGGCGACGGTCGCGTCCTCGTCATTGATAAGCGTGAGACATTCAATCGTCGAGCACGCGTCGAGATTGAGCGAACGCTCGTTGCGCAGCTCGGTGAGCACACGCCCGCGGTCGGGGATTTCACTGGTGCTCGGCTCGCTCAAAGCACCCCCGGCAGGGCTCGAACCTGCGACCTGCGCTTTAGGAAAGCGCCGCTCTATCCAGCTGAGCTACGAGGGCAATCCGCGGCCCAAAGCGTAGCACGATCGCGGGGTGGATGCGAGCGCCACGCCCGGCCACGGGCTCCTCGCAACCGCTCAAGGGCGAGGATCTGATCACAGGGCACACAGAACACACAGAGGGGGGCAGAGAGGGAAAACAAAGAAAGGGGACGGTGGACGAGGGGGAAGATGGCCCATCCAAACTCTGTCTGATCAAACCTCTCCCCCTTCCTCTGTCTTTCTTCTCTGTGTGCGATGTGTGCTCGGTGGTGAACTCTTCCCCCGGCCTATGATTTTGGCCCGTTTCGCCCCGCGTACGACCGGAGCCCCCCATGAAAGCAGGCATCGTCGGCCTCCCCAATGTCGGTAAATCCACCCTTTTCAACGCCCTGACCAACGCCGGCGCCCTGGCCGCCAACTACCCCTTCGCCACCATCGACCCCAACATCGGGGTCGTCCCCATCCCCGACCCCCGACTGCACATCATCCAGGGCTACATCAAGACCCAGAAGATCATCCCCGCCGCCCTCGAACTCGTCGACATCGCCGGCCTCGTCCGCGGCGCCTCCAAGGGCGAGGGCAAGGGCAACGCCTTCCTCGGCCACATCAAGGATGTCGACGCCATCGTCCAGGTCGTCCGCTGCTTCGAGAAAGCGCCCGGCGGCGAGGACATCACCCATGTCGAGGGCTCCGTCGACCCCATCCGCGACATCGAGACCATCGAACTCGAACTCATCCTCGCCGACCTGCAGACCTGCGAGAACGCCCTGCCCAAGGCCCAGCGCAACACCAGGAGCGGCGACCGAGACGCCATCGCCCGCGTCAAGGTGCTCGAAAAGATCATCCCCGCCCTCGAAGCCGCCAAGCCCGCCCGGGGCGTCGCCTTCTCCGACCCCGAGCTGACCCGCGCCGTGCGGATGCTCAGTCTCATCACCACCAAGCCCATCCTCTACATCGCCAATGTCGGCGACGACGATGTCAACGGCCAGGGTCCGCTGGCCCGGAAGGTGCGCGAGCACGCCGAGTCGGTGGGCTCGGAGATGGTCCCCGTCTGCGCCCGCATCGAGAGCGAGCTGGCCGAGCTCGACGACGAAGACAAGGCCGAGATGCTCGCCGACATGGGCATGGCCGAGCCCGCCCTGAACTCGCTGGCCCGGGCCGCCTACAAGCTGCTGGGCTACCAGTCCTACTACACCGCCGGCGAGAAGGAGGTCCGCGCCTGGACCGTCCCCATCGGCTGCAAGGCTCCCCAGGCCGCGGGGGTGATCCACACCGATTTCGAAAAGGGTTTCATCCGCGTCGAATGCTACAGCGTGAACGACCTGGTGGAGTACAAGAGTGAGAAAGCGATCAAGGAAGCCGGCAAAATGCGCATCGAGGGCAAGGAATACACCATGCGCGACGCCGATGTCTGCCATTTCCTCTTCAGCCGATAAGCTCGCCCCCCAGACATCCTCTTTTCCGGCGCCACCACTCGCCGTCTTCAGCGCCGTAGTGCTCTTGGTCGTTCAGAAGAACGACTACGCGGCGAGCAGCGTGTCAAGCCGCGCATCGAGCCACCCGGACATGCGAAAAAGCACAGGCCTGATCCGCCAAAGGCGGATGCCACCGGTCGTCGGTAACTTTCAAGAGCTAACGGTTCGAGTTGAGCTTGCTCAGCAGGCGCAGCATCTCGATGTACAGCCACACCAGCGTCACCATCAGCCCCCACGCCCCCACCCACTCCATGTACTTGGGGGCCCTGCGGCTCACGCCGTCCTCGATGTACTGGAAATCCAGCAGAAGGAACAGACTCGCCAGACCCGCGCACAGGATGGTGAACCCGATGCCGATCGGGCCCGTGTCGGCGTACCCGTTCCAGATCCCCACGCCGAAGAAGCTCAGGATCCAGATCAGGAAGGTGTACCCAACCAGCCCGAACAGGGCCGTCATCATGATCTTGGCCATCAGCGGCCCCACCCGCAGTACGCCCGTGGCGTACCCCAGCAGCATCGCCGCCGTCACGGCGAAGGTCGCCCCGATCGCCTGCAGCGCGATCATCGCCCCAGGGTTGGCCCCGGTGGCCGGGTCGGCGCCCAGAAAGGACATCGGGATCACAAAGGTCGCCACCCCCACGAACGCCCCCTCGATCACCGCGTGCAGCGGCGCGAGAAAAGGCGCGGCCTTGGGTTTGGCGTAGATCACGAACGAGAGCACCACGCCCACGATCAGCGATCCCCACACCGCGGGCATCGCCCACCCCGGCATCGCCTGTGCGTTCATCCACATCGCGTTCATCTGCTGCCACACCAGCACGCCCACCACCGCCACGATCGAGAGCAGGATGCCCGTCGCTGTCACCGTCCCGCCGATGGTCATCGTCCGGGTTTGCGTGGTCCCGAACGCCTGTTCGCTCTCAAGAACCTGCATCGCGGGGTTCCGCGAACGCAGGATGCCCAGATTCCGGGTCTGCATGCGTGTCATGGATGTGCCTCCTGTGCGTGTGCGATCAACCGCATTCTACGGCCCAAACAACTCCTTGGTTCATCGGCGATCCGGCTTTCATCCCTGTCGAATTGACAGATCACCGTTGGCTTCCGGGCGCCATTACTCGCGGCTTGCCGCGCAGGAGTGTCTTCTGAACTATTAAAAGAGCACTACTGCGCCGAAGACGGCGAGTAGTGGCACCCTATATCCCGTCTTCCCCTTCGTGCCCCTTCGCGACCTTCGCGTTGAAACCACCCCCTCAGATCTGATCGATCGTGTAGTTCGGCGATTCCTTCGTGATCTTGATGTCGTGCGGATGGTTCTCGATCACCGTCGCCCCCGACACCCGCACGAAGCGGGCGTCGGCCCGCAAGTCGTCGATGGTCGGGCAGCCGCAGTAGCCCATCGCCGATTTGAGCCCGCCGACCAGCTGGTAGGTGAACTCGGCCAGTTTCCCGCGATACGCCACCAGCCCCTCGACCCCCTCGGGCACGAACTTGGCCGGCCCTCTGCTGGCCGTCGCCAGCTTCTCGCTCTGGCGATACCGATCGGCGCTGCCCGCGTTCATCGCCCCCTCCGAGCCCATGCCCCGGTAGGACTTGTAGCGCCGCCCGCCGCTGATCACCAGCTCGCCCGGCGACTCGTCGAGCCCGGCGAACAGGGACCCGAGCATCACGCAGTGCGCACCCGCGCCGATCGCCTTGGCGATGTCGCCGCTGAGCCGGATCCCCCCGTCGGCGATGACGGTGACATCCGAGCGGATCGACCTCAGCCCCTCCACCGCGTTCATGATCGCCGTGATCTGAGGCATCCCCACCCCAGTCACCACCCGCGTCGTGCAGATCGATCCCGGCCCGATCCCCACCTTCACCGCGTCCGCTCCCGCCCGGGCCAGCGCGATCGCGGCATCGCCCGTGGCGATGTTGCCCGCGATCACCCCGATGCCGTACCGCTCCTTGATCGCCCGCACCGTGTCGATCACCGGGCCCGAGTGCCCGTGCGCGGTGTCCACCACCAGCACATCCACCTCCGCCTCGATCAGCGCCTCCACCCGATCGAACTGGTTGGGCCCCACCGCCGCCCCCACCCGCAGACGCCCGCGCCCATCGACGCACGCGCTGGGGAACTGGCTCTGGCGCTCGATGTCGCGCATCGTGATCAGCCCCGCCAGACGCCCCGCCTCATCGACCAGCAGCAGCTTCTCCACCTTGAGCCGGTTGAGGATCCCCTCGGCCTGCGCCAGCGTCGTCCCCGCCGGGGCCGTCACCAGGTTCTCGCTGGTCATCACCTCGCGGATCGGCGTGTGGGTGTGCTCGGCGAACTTCAGGTCCCGGCGCGTGAGAATCCCCAGCAGCTCGCCCTTGGACCGCAGGTCGTCCGACCCGTCGCGCGTGATGGGGAACCCCGAGACCTTGTGCTCGTGCATCAGCTCGATGGCCCGGGCCACCGTGTCGTCGGGCCCCAGCGTGATCGGATCGGTGATGACCCCGTTGGCGCTGCGCTTGACCTTGGCCACCTCGCGCGCCTGGGCTTCAACGGACAGGTTCTTGTGGATGATCCCGATCCCGCCCTCCTGGGCCAGGGCGATGGCCAGCTCCGACTCGGTCACCGTGTCCATCGGCGCCGACACCAGCGGGATGTTGAGCGTGATGTCCCGCGTCAGACGCGTGGCCGTGCTCGCCGTCGCCGGCATCACATCCGACGCCCGCGGGATCAGCAGCACATCATCGAAGGTGATCCCCTCGGCCATGATCTTGCCCGTGGGAACGGAAGGTGCGGCGGCCTCGCCCGTCACGGCGCCCGGCTGGGACGCGGCGGGATCGGCACGATGACTCTGCGATTTCGCGATGGTCTCCATGAGAGAGTATCCCATGCCGCCCACCCCGTGTCCACCGATGGGCCCAATCTCAAGCCCAATCTGTCTATCCTCTCCGACATGGGCGCCGATCCACGCACATCCGATCATGGCCACGCGTCCGTCCCGGGCGCCCAACCCCAACCCCAACCCCAAGACCAAGACCAAGACCTGGCCCAAGCCCATCCAAAGGCCCAGGCCGGTTCCGGGGAGATCCTCCCCTCCTATGCGGTCGCACTCACCGGCGACCAGACGCCCGACCACGCAGGGCTGGGCCCCCACAGCGAGTGGGTGCTCACCGACGCCCAGGGCGGGATGGCGATGGGCTCGGTGCTCGGGTTGCCCATGCGACGCTACCACGGGCTGCTCTGCCCCGCGCTCTGGCCGCCCGTCCGGCGCACCATGATGCTCAGCGCCGTCGCCGAGCACCTGCACATCCCCGCCGACGGACCGGACCGGCCAGGCCACGAGGCCTACCTCACCCCCTTCCAGTTCGCCGGCGACAACCACCCCCCGACCCACTGCCCCGGGCTCGCCGGGTTCTCCAAGGGCGTCGATGCCTGCCGATGGGTCTATGCAATCAAGGCCCCGGGACGCGAGGGACAGATCACCATCACCCGCACGCTGCGCCTGGCCCAGAGGCGGGCCGCCTGCCGAATCGACTACCAGATCGAATCCACGCTCACGAGCGACGACGGGCAGGCCCGCGTCACCCTGCATCTGCGCCCCCTGCTGGCGATGCGTGATTTTCACGCCCTGAACCATGCGGGAACGCTCGACACGGCGGCCTTCACGAGCGCCGCCCTGACCGAGCCGGGGATCCAGGGCGTGCGGGTCCTGCGCGAGGGGCTCGACGCCCCGCTCAATCTGCGGAGCCGGGGCCTGAGCCGGCGCACCGAGCACACGATCTGGCGCGGGCTGCGATACCACCACGAGACCCTGCGAGAGCAATCCGACCTCGAGGACCTGTATTGTCCCTGCGTGTTCACCGCCGTCATCGAGCCCGGGTCGTCCATCAGGCTCCGACTCGGGGCGGCCGTGGGCGCGGGCGACGACCCGATCGACTGGCCCCAGTCCGGCGCGTCCAAGCGCATGCGCGTCCGCACCTCGATCGACCACGCCCTGTCGCGGGCCGGCGACCCTCCCGAGCCCCGCCTCCGCGAGGCGATCGCCCGCCTCGCCTCCGCGGGCGACGACTTCGTCGCCGACCGCCTCCTCAGCGGGACCACCTCCAAGACGCACGAGCACCCCGTCTCCACCTCGATCATCGCCGGCTACCCCTGGTTCAGCGACTGGGGGCGCGATGCGATGATCGCCCTCCCCGGGCTGCTGCTCACCACCGGACGCTTCGAAGAGGCCCGCGGGTGCCTGCGGACCTTCGCCAGCGCCCGCCAGCACGGGCTGATCCCCAACCGCTTCGACGACGACGCTGGCCCGGCCCACTTCAACACCGCCGACGCCTCGCTCTGGTTCATCCACGCCTGCGCCCAGTGGTCCCGCGCCGCCGGCCGCCGCCTCGACCCCGACCTCATCGGGGCCTGCGACGACATCCTCCACGCCTACCAGCGCGGCACCATCAACCGCATCGCCCTCGACGAGCAGGACGGGCTGATCCGCGCCGGCGACGAACACACCCAGCTCACCTGGATGGACGCCCTGCGCGCCGGCGTCGCCTTCACCCCCCGCCACGGCAAGCCCATCGAGATCAACGCCCTGTGGATCAACGCACTCACCCAGCGCCCCTCGATGGGGCGAATCGACGACGCGCGAAGACAGCGGCTGCTGGCCATGGCCGAGCGGGCCCGCGCGTCGATCGTGCGCGGCATGACCCAGGGGCCAGGCGGGGCGCTCGTCGACTGCCTCATCCCGACCGAGGGCGACGGGTCCCCGGCCTGGCGCCCCAGCCCCGAGCTGCGACCCAACCAGGTCTTCGCCGTCTCCCTGCCCGGCGTCGGGCTCTCGCCCCATCTGGGGCGCCTCGCCATGGGCGTGGTGACCCGCGCGCTGCTGACCCCCGTGGGGCTGCGCACCCTCGACGCTGGCGAGGAGCCCTACCAGCCCCACTACACCGGCTCGATGACCGACCGCGACCGCGCCTACCACAACGGCACCGTCTGGCCCTGGCTCCTCGGGCCCTACTGCGAAGCGCTCATGCGCATCAACGGGTTCAACGAGCTATCAAGATCCTCAGCCCGCCAGCTCATGCTCGGGCTGACCGAACGCCTCAACTGCGACAGCGTGGGCCAGCTCTTCGAGATCTACGACGCCGAGCCCGACAGCACAGGCCGCCGCGCGCCCCACGGCTGCCCCGCCCAGGCCTGGTCGGTCGCCGAGGCCCTGCGCGTGCTGGTCATGACCGGCGCCGACCCCGCCTCAGCCGCAGCGACCCTTGGGTGAGGCGCTCAGCAGCCGCTCCGCGTCGTCGGGGGTCATCGAACCCTCGGCGACATACGCCGCGATCTCCCGCCGCGACTTCTCCCGGTCGCTGCTGACCGAGATCCGCCGGATCGCCCCAAAGACGATCGCCACGATCGCGATGATCCCGCCAATCCCGAACATGATCGTGGGGATCAGCACATCCTGATCGGCCGTCAGATTATGGATGAGTTCGTCCATGGTTTCCCCTCTCCCGCGGCACTCAGCCGCAGCCGTTGATCCCGTTGTTCCGCTTGCCCGCCGCCAGCAGGCGCTCGCCCTGCTCGGGCGTCATCGAGCCCTCGGCGATGTACGCCGCCACCTCGCGCCGCGTCCGCTCGCCCGCCAGACGCGAAACCATCGCCGTCAACGACTTGACGATCGACACGATCGTGATGGAGCTGGCGATCACCAGCACGAAGAACAGTTCTTCCTTATTGAGCATCTCGTGGATAATGTCTTGCACGCCTGTCTCTCCTGTGGGACCAAGCCCCCCGAGGCGTCGCGCCGGCCACGCCCGCACGCTGGTTGGGAAGCCGATCGCCGATCTTTCAGCCATCCCCGCCCATGATGAACCACGCCCCCCAATCCGCCATCGCCTGCCCCAAGCCCCCGCCCTAGCGGGCTTCCATGACGGGCTCCGCCCGGTTCCCCGCACCCCCGGCCCCACGGTGGATCATATCGCCCCGCGGGCAAACAAGCCCCCGTCCCGACGAGAACCCGGACGGCGAGCCCCCCCGAGCGGGGGGGCCATATTTCTCCCAATTTCGGATCCCGCCCTGAGGAGACGGAGAAAACCATCCGAAAAACAACTTCGCCAAGAAAAAGGGGATGTTGGCCGGAGTCTTTTCCAATGGACAAGTCCAGTCTGATCGGCTTGATCATCGGGGCAGTTTGCCTGAGCTTCGTTGGCTGGCACGGCTCGCACGGCCATCTCCTGATGTTCTTCTCCCTGGAAGGGGTCTTCACGGTCTTCGGCGGCAGCATCAGCGTCTGCTTCATGGCCATGCCGTTGGAAGGACTCATGTCGGTCCCCGGCTACATCCGCCGCTTCATGTTCCAGAAATCAACTTCCCCCTCCGAGATGGTCGGGCTCTTCAGCGAACTGGCCGAGGTCGCTCGCCGCGAGGGCATCCTCTCGCTCGAAAACAAGATGGACAAGATCACCGACCCCTTCCTGGCCAAGGGGCTCAAGAGCGCCATCGACGGGCTCGACCCCGAGCTCATCGACGCCACGCTCCGCCTCGAGATCATGGCCATGCAGGAACGGCACAAGTCGGGCAAGAAGTTCTTCGACCTGATCAAGCTCTACGGCCCGGGCTGGGGGCTCGTGGGAACGCTCATCGGGCAGATCGGCATGTTCGGCGAGCTCGCCTCGGGCGATGTCGGCGCCATGGGCCACGCGCTGGCCCTGGCGGTGGTCGCCACCATGTACGGCACCATCCTGGCCAACGCCATCGCCGGGCCAATCGGCGACAAGCTCGCCTTGCGATCGTCCCAGGAGATCATGGGACGCGAAATGATGCTCCAGGCCATCCTCTCGATCCAGGAGGGGGACAACCCGCGGGTGACCCGCGACAAGATCCTCGCCTTCCTCCCCATCGCTTCCCAGCACAAACTGCGCGTCGCCGAGGCCGCGTGAGGAAGAGGGCCAGCCCGTGAGCGACAATCATGCATCCAAGGAGCAGACCGAGCACAAGCCCCAGCGCCACGCCAGCCACGCGCATGGCCACGCCGCCGGCGGGCACGAGGAGCACGAGGGCGCGCCCGAGTGGCTCATCTCGTTCGCCGACAATGTGATGCTCATGATGGGCGTGTTCGTCATCCTTCTCGCCCTCAACATGGGCAAATCCACCGCGTCCGCCTCCTCAAGCGATTCTCAGGGCCAGTCCACCGGCGGCGGCTCCTCCGCGCGGGAGCTCGATTTCGCCCTGGCCGTCCGCGAGGCCTTCCACAACCCGGTCAGACTCAACAGCACCAACCCCGCCGACGCCCAGCTCGTACGCCGCCTGCGTCAGCGCCTGTCCAACGGCGACGAACGCACCGGCCAGCTCCCCGCCTCGCCCCCGCCCCCGCCCGACCCGCTGGGCCCCAGCGAGATGGCGTGGACCGGCGGGGTGGTCCGCTTCCAGACGCTGTCGGCCGAGCTCGACCAGGAGGGAAAGGACACGATCGAGCGCCTCCTGCCCAAGATCGTCGGGCTCAACTACACCATCGACATCCGGGGATACGCCAGCCCGATCGAGGCCGACCATGTGCCCCAAACGGGATACACCCTGGGCTACCACCGCGCCATGGCCGTCGCCTACGAGCTGGTCCGCCTTGGCATCCCCTGGGAGCGCATCCGCATCGTGTCCTACGGCGATTCCATCGGCCAGGAAAAGCAGGTGAGCGATCAGACGGAATCCGAGAATCACCAGCGCGCCGAGATCATGCTCCTCGAGGCCCGGGTCCAGCACTGGCTGGATGTCGCCCCGCCCCAATCGCCCCAGACGCCCTAGCGCCCACAGCCGCGTCGCTCCGTCGCCCCGTCGCCTCCCCGCCCTGCCCTGCCCGCCGGCTCACGCGCCCTCGGGCGCGCTCTTCCACCCCGTCTCGCACTCGGGACACCGCGGCGCGTCGGGCCCGCCGCCCATGTCGTACCCGCACACCCCGCAATGACCCCCGTACTAGGTCTTCCGCCGGCGCGCCAGCATCGGCGGAAACACCGCCGGGTCCAGCGAGAACACCCCCAACCCGCACTCGGTCTTACGAAAAAAAGCACGACCCGAAGATCGTGCTCGTGATCTCTGTAAATGGTGATTCAGCTTAGTCTGACTTCAGATCGAATGACCACGGGCCCATGAACAACCCTGGATCTTCAGCGCCGTAGACATCCGTCATCAGCCCCTTGACCAGCCTGATGCGGGCGTCTCCCACCTTCGGCAGAAGCACCGTCAGACTTGCATAGAGATCCTGGTACTTCATTCGGTCGAATTTGTTTTGTTCCAGAATCTGCCTCGCATGAAACCCGTGCATATTCGACCAGACCCAGAGTCCGCTGGTCAGTTCTGACCATGTTGATTGCCATACTTTGTATGTGCCAGTATCACGAGATTTTTCGTATAAAAGCAGTGATTGAAGAAACGAAGCCCAGCGTTCCTCCTCTTGCCATGCGGTGTACAACCGTCTGACTTCCTGTGTGAGTTGCCCGTCGCTCATCCGCTCCGCGGCCTTGTAGGCCTTCATTTCTGAGTTGCGGTCAAGGGCGAACAGAGCCTGGACTTGTTCCCGGGTCGGGCTGTCCGAAGGGGCGTGAGAGGTCTCGTGTGCTCCCGCGCCAACCATGAAGACCGTCGCGCACAGCATGACGAAAGATGACGCGATGACGATGAATTTCATGACGAAACTCCTATTCCATGTGACTCTGGTCGTATCCGAAATCCATGACCCAGACATCGATGTCCGACTGATCCCACACCCCGTCGCGATTGATGTCCGCGTCGTCTTCCATCGCTGCGTGAGCCGTCAGGAATGAGGCGAAATCGGTATTGAAATCCCAGACGCCATCCTGGTTATGGTCAGTGTAGGGGAAGGGCGAATATTCGGCGAAATCTTCGATCTGAGAGTCCTCAGAATCGATGATAAGCATACCGCTCGAATCGATTCTCACCGGCAAATAGACACGGATCTTTGACTGCAGAATCGCATCCCACTCATTCATCGAGTGGTGGAAGCTTGCAAGAAAAATCATCTGCCCGTGACCACTTGAATCCGTCGAGATGATGTTGCCGGAGTCGCGGTTGGGGTTGAGCCGTTCCGAATTGTGTTCATGCAGCCGACGAAACTATTTTCGTTGTATCCGCATGCATTTCTGGCGAGAACCGGCTTCATAGTCACTCCCCATACAGCGCCCAATGCATCAGCCCCACCCAGGCCGAGTAGAACGACCAGTACCCCATCGTCATGTCGCTGGCGCCGTGCCCCGCCTTGCGCGCCGCCCGGCGCAGCGTGTGCGGCGGATCAAAGTCATGAAACTCCCGATCCACCCGCGCCCCGGGCATCAACGCTTCGACCAGGTCCAGCGCCCGCGCCCCGTCGGGCAGCGGCGGACGCCCGCCCTCGCCCACGATCCCGATCCGCGTCCGAGCCCCGATCAGACGCAGCAGGCGTGGGCCGCCGTCGCCCTCGACATGCAGGTCGATGATCTCTCGCACCTTGATCTTCCTGCTCGAGTACGCCGAGTCCCCCGCCAAGGCGTGCCCCACGGCGATCCCCGGGTGCATCGCCGTGGTGATCCGCGGCAGCCGATTCTCATGGATCGACACCGAACTCGACTTGAGCCGCCCCCACACGATCAACCGCACCTGCCCGGCGGTGAAGGTCCAGCTCGGGCCGCGCATCGTGCCGGTCACGAACCGCGCCGGGTCCGCGTCGGGGAACTGCTCCACCCCCCGCGACACCTCCGCTTGCGGACAGGAGTCGATCTCGCCCTGCGTGGGCGCGACGCACAGCACCCCCATCGAGTGCAGCGACCCCAGCACACGCCCGCGCATTCCGGCGTCGATCACCCGCACGATGCCCGGCGTGTTCCGCCTGGCCGCAAGACGCGCCTGGTAGGCGTCCATCCCCGTGCAGCGCACCAGCGCGCCCACACGCGCTCCCTCGTCCCAGGCGACGGGCCAGCCGATGACGGTGAGATAGGCGGTGGCGCTGGGAATCATGAGGGAAACGGCTTGCGGTCCGGGTCGGTTGTGATCAGGCACATGTTTTCGGGGGAGGGGCGAGGGAACTTTCAACATTGCGCTTTTCTTCACGCGTCGGCTTCGGGTATATTGCGCCCGACGCGCACGCACGGCGTGCCCGTGGGGAGTATCAAGACAACCCAGTGTACCCGATGCGTGGCCCGGCCACCGGCGGGAAAGGACGAACCAAGATGCCTGGATTGCAGATCGGCGTATCTGCGATCAGCAAGTGCTGTTTGGTGCTGATCGTGCTTTCGGGTTCCACGATTTCATCCGCCTCCGAGCCGCTGAGCTTCAGCAGCGAGGGCGTGGCGCGAGGCGTGCCGTTCCGGCTCGGCTTCAACTACGCCCAGGTCGGGGCCGGCAACATGCTCGCCGACCTCGACAACGACGGCGACCTGGACATCCTCATCGCCGGCGGCGTCGGGGGCGTGTTCGGGCTCTACGAGAACGACGGCACGGGACACTTCTCCGACCGCACCGCCGGATCGGGCCTCACCCCCATGGTCGCCTCGGGGCTCTCGGGCGGCGACTACGACAACGACGGCGACCTGGACATCCATGTCCCCGGGTGGTTCCAGCCAAGCCGCCTCTACCGCAACGACGGCGCCTTCCACTTCGTCGATGTCGCGCCACAGGCAGGCTTGAACCTCAGCGCGCCCTCCATGGCCGCCGCCTGGGGCGACTACGACCAGGACGGATGGCTCGACCTCTACGCCACCGTCCGCACCTTCACCGACAATGTGAACATCGATAACAAGCTCTACCACAACAACGGCGACGGCACATTCACCGATGTCGCCACCGCCCTGGGCGTGCACGCGCCCGGAGACCCCTCCTGCCTGCCCACCTTCTTCGACTACGACCGCGACGGCGACGACGACATCTACATCGGCACCGACAAGGGCTCGGATGTCTTCCCCCCCTTCCTCCACAACAAGCTCTACCGCAACAACGGGGATGGAAGCTTCTTCAACGCGACCTACGAGGCCAACGCCGAGGCGTTCATCTTCTGCATGGGCATCGCCGTGGGCGACCTCAACTTCGACGGCTACTTCGACATGTACCTCACCAACCTCATGCAGGGCAACATCCTGTTCCTGCACGACGGGGCCGGCGCTTACGAGAACCGGACCCTCGACGCGGGCATGCTCAGCAACCGCGTGGGATGGGGGACCGTCTTCGCCGACTTCGACAACGACACCCACCTGGACACCTATGTCTGCAACATCCAGGACGCCAACCGCCTCTACCGCGGCTCGCCCGACTGGCCCCTGATCGACGAGGCGTCCGGGTGCGGGGTCGATGTCTTCTGGGATGTCTACTGCGTCTCGGTGGGCGATATCGACAACGACGGCGACCAGGACATGCTCGTGGGCAACACAAACCGGCGCGTCAACCTCTTCATCAACAACTCGCCCGCCCTGGCGGGCAACCACTGGGCCCGCTTGCGCGCCGTGGGGACCGCGACCAACCGCGACGCGGTGGGGACCGTCGTCGAGCTCACCAGCGCCGGCAAGACCCAGCTCCGCGAGGTCCGCGAGGGCGTCAACTACAAGTCCCAGGACGAGCTGACCATGCACTTCGGGCTCGGACCCACCCAGACCATCGACTCGCTCGTCGCCCGCTTCCCCGCCGCCGCCCCACGCGTGCTCACCCATGTCCCCGCCGACCAGAACTGGACGCTCTACCACCCCGACCGACTGGGCGATGTCAACAACAACGGCGTGATCGATCCCGCCGAGATCCTGGCCGCCATCGCCGCCCGCACCGGCCCGGGCGCGACCCTGAGCCCCGGGACGGAGATCTTCGACATGGACGGCGATTTCGACATCGACTTCCGCGACATCGCCGCCATGGGAACGGGCGTGCGACAGCCCACCGCGAAATGAAACACACGCCCGGCTCGCCCCCGGGGCCCCCGCGCGGCGCAAGACCACCCGAACACGGGATCGCCCACGCCGCGCGCGCCGCCGCGGACGCATGGTAAACGCGCACTGACCCGCTTGAGCCGCAAATTTGCGATTTGACGCTTCTCACGCGGCTTCCGATGCTGTATCTTGGACGGCATCGAAGGGGAGAGCCCGCGGGGTCGGGTTCCGGTTTCACCAAGAGAGACATGTTCCAAGCCCGATTTCGTGCGGCCTTGGGAGAGGAGAGGACAGAATGCGTATCCAGTGTGCGGGGTCGCCGTCGCTTCGGCTTGCGGTGTTGGGTGTCGTTGCGGGTTCTCTGGCGGGGCCCTCGTGGTCGTCCGCCCAGGCCGCCCCGCTGAACTTCTCCGACGAAGCCCAGGCCCGGGGCATGGACTTCATGATCGGCTTCAACTACGCCCAGTACGGCGCGGGAAACATGCTCGCCGACCTCGACGGCGACGGGGACCTCGACGCCCTCATCGCCGGTGGCGTCAGCGGGGCCATGGGGCTCTTCGAGAACGACGGGACCGGCCATTTCACTCCCCGCATCACCGGCTCGGGCATCACCCCCATGACCATCGCCTCGGGCATCGCCGGCGCCGACTACGACAACGACGGGGACATCGACATCTTCATCAGCGGCTGGTTCACCCCCAGCCGCCTGTACCGCAACGACGGCGACTTCCATTTCACCAATGTCGCCGCCGCCGCCGGCGTCGCCGCCAGCGCCCCCGGCATGGGCTCGAGCTGGAGCGATGCCGACGCCGACGGATGGCTCGACCTCTACGCCTCCGTCCGCACCCTCACCAGCGGCAACCAGACCCGCAACTTCCTCTACATGAACAACGGCGACGGGACCTTCACCGATCGCGCCGGGCCTATGGGCGTCGACGCGGGCAACGACCCCACCCTGCTCAGCTCGTTCTTCGACTTCGACCGCGACGGCGACGACGACATCTACCTGGGCACCGACAAGGGCTCGGGCGGCCCTACAGGCGTGCTCTACAACAAGATGTACCGCAACGACGGCGGTGGGAACTTCACCGATGTCACTTTCGCCACCAACTCCATGGCCTATGTCGATTGTATGGGCATCGCCGTGGGCGATCTCGACTTCGACGGCTACTACGACCTGTATCTCACGAATGTCCCCCATGGCAACAAGCTCTTTATGTTCCACCCCGACACCATGTCCTACGAGGACCAGACCCTGGCCGCCGGTGTGGGCAGCTACTATGTCAGCTGGGGCACGACCTTCGCCGATTTCGACAACGACACCAACCTCGACATCTATGCCTGCAACATGCAGGGACCAAACCGCCTCTACCGCGGGACGCCTGACTGGCCCATGGAGGACGAGGGGCCGGCGGCCCATGTCGCCGAGGAATCCGATGTCTTCTGCGTCTCCCAGGGCGATATCGACGCCGACGGGGACATCGACCTGCTCGTGGGCGACACCATGGGACGCGTCCACCTCTACATCAACAACTCGCCCGACCTGGCCGCGAACAACTGGGTCCGCTTCAATGTCGTCGCCCATGACCGGAACCTGCACTCGATCGGCACCTGCGTGGACATCACCGCGGCCGGCAAGTCACAGATCCGCCAGGTCCGCTCGGGCGTGAACTACAAGTCCCACGACGAGTACACCTTGCACTTCGGCCTCGCCCACGCCGCCCTCGTCGACGAGATCACCGTCACCTTCAACAACAACCAGGAAACCCGACACCTCACCAACGCACCCGTCAACCAGACTTGGACGATCTACCCCGCCGCCATGCTCGGCGACGCCAACGGCAACGGCCGCATCGACTACGCCGAACTCGTCGCCGCCGCCCGCCAGCGCACCGGCCCCGGCGTGGCCATCTCTCCCGGACAGGAGATCTTCGACATGGACGGCGACTTCGACATCGACAACGACGACCTGCTGCTCATGGGAACCGGCGTCCGCACGCCCACCGCGTTCCGGCGATAAACCCATTTCCCCCGCGCTCCTCGGCCGATCGGCCTCCCACGCCGATCGGTTTTCTCATGAAGTAACGCCTCTTCTCATGGCCCTCCCCGCCCCCGGTGGAAGGTGGTCCGCCAGTGGCGGATCTTCGCGTGACGGAGGGGTCTTGTCCGATCGGGAGGCCCGATCGAGTCCCGAGATTGGGGAAGGTGTGCGTTGGGCTGGCGCGGGGAACTCAGTGGGCGCGCAGTGCAAACTCACGCCGGATGACTGGAGCAGGACGCCCTCCATAAGCGGCAGCAGACCCGCCACTGGCGTGGGGACCGGTGCGGGCCGGGGCGCATGAAAAACCGGGCATGGGCTCTCGCCTTCCCATACCCGGCGTGGAGAACAGACCCGCACGGGCCCGCCACCGGTACACCCCGATCGAGCATCGCTGCCCGACCGGGGGTCGGCATCAGGTCGGTTGGGGACGATGACGATCCGCCCTGACGCCTCGATTGTCGCCGACCCCGCACCGCGCCCGCGTCAGCACGCCGGGCCCGGCGATCAGCGCTCATCCATACCCACCCGGCACGGCGTCCTTCACGGATCCAATCCGCGTCACGGCGACCCGTCTCGTCCTCCGTCACAGGCCCTGCCCGCCCGCGCTTTGCGCGCAACCATCGCCCGACGGGATGCACCGTCTTCGGATCGGGTTCGCTTCATCTCGAGTGATGCTCGGCCGCGCCGGCCTCGCCGCTCGCGCCCCACGCATCCGTGTGCCCCAGTCGCACGGGGCGTCGAGGTATTCGCAGACCGTGGCCAACCTGTTGCATCCGACACGGGATCGAATCGGACACAAATCACGATTTCAAGCCCAACGACCGATGCGACACGGAGATAATGCAACACATGAATCCCCATTTTCGCATGAGAGCCAGCATTTGAGACCCCCATGCAAGTGGTTCGAAAAAATCAGAGCCCAAGCCCGTCTGACCGCAACCGGCGCCGGGCGAGCAATGTTTGGGACAGGATCCCGTATCATCGTGCAATGAACGCGCTCCACCGCCAACCCGCCCTCGCCAGACCCGCATCCCTGGGCGCTTGCCACTGCTGCGGCTTGGTCCACGAGCTCCCCCCCATCGACGCCCGGTCCCTCGCCTGCTGCACTCGCTGCGACGCCGTCATCCGCCACGGCGTCCACCCCCGCTCGGTGTCGCGGACCGCCGCCCTGGCCCTGGCGGCCCTCGTGCTGTACCCCATCGCCCTCTGGCTCCCCGTCATGCGCATCGAACGCCTCGGCCACGAGTCCCACGCCTCCATCTGGTCGGGCATGGTCGCCCTGCTCGCCGAGGGCCACCTCCTCGTCGCCCTGGCCGTCCTGGCCTTCTCCATCCTCGCCCCCATCGCCAAGCTCGCCCTGATCCTCACCCTCTGCCTCAGCCAGGGCCGCATCGCCGATCACCGCCGCGCAAGGGCCTACCGCCTCATCGAAATCATCGGCCGCTGGGGCATGGTCGATGTCCTGCTCGTCGCCATTCTCGTCGCCATCGTCAAACTCGGCGACCTCGTCATCGTCACCCCCGGCCCCGGCGTCACCCTCTTCGCCGCCGTCGTCGCCCTCAGCCTCCTCGCCTCCGCCGCCTTCGACCCCCACGCCATCTGGGAGCCAGCCTCCCACAAAGATCAATCATGAGCGACCCCCAAACCCCATCACCCACGCCCCAACCGATCCCCACGGCCATCGTCCGCCGCCGGCGCGTCTCGCTCATGTGGCTCCTGCCCGCCCTCGCACTGGCCGCCGTCGCCTTCATCGTCTGGACCCAGGTCGCCCAGACCCGAGGCCCAACCATCACCATCACCTTCACCGACGCCGGGGGACTCGAACCAGGCAGCGAGATCATCCACCGCGGCGTGGCGGTGGGAGTCGTCCGCGCCCTGGCCCTCACCGGCGACCTCCAATCCGTCCGCATCACCGCCGAGCTGCGCCCCGACGCCGCCGGTCTGGCCGTGGCCGGGACGCGCTTCTGGCTCGTGCGCCCCCGGGTCAGTCTCCAGGGCATCACCGGCCTCGACACCCTCATCGGCCCGCGCTACATCGCCCTCGAGCCCGGCCCCACCGGCGCCGCTCCCCTGGATTCCTTCACCGCCCTGCCCGCGCCCCCGCCCGTCCCCACGCCCACCACCCAGGCCCTGCGCCTGATCCTGCGCGCCGACCGACTGGGCACCCTCTCCCCGGCCAGCCCCGTCCTCTACCGCGAGATCCCCGTCGGCGCCGTCCGCTCCGTCCGCCTGGCCCCCGACGCCACCGGCGTGCTCATCACCATCGACATCGAGCCGCGATACGCCCCCCTCGTCCACGACAGCACCCGCTTCTGGCGATCCGGCGGCGTCGGCGTCGACTTCGGCCTCTTCAAGGGCCTGAGCGTCGAGGCCGACTCCCTCCAATCCGTCCTGAGCGCCTCCATCTCCCTGGCCACCCCCGAAAAACGCATGGGCGAGCAGGCCAAACCCGGCACCGACTTCGCCCTGGCCGACGCGCCCGAGGAGGACTGGCTCAAGTGGAGGCCGGTGATTGAGGTGGGGGAGCCGTGAACGAGATTGGGTGGCATGCAGGTGACGAAGATTCCTGCGAGTGCTACTCTTCGCGTTATAGAACTGATTCATGATCTGGTACACTCCCTGTAGGACGTGCAGGAACCGTGGAAGGCACCTATACGGCACCCGGCTATAATATCGAAAATGTCACATAAATCGGACAAATCAGGGTTGCTCACCTCCATCGGATACGGCGATCGTCCTTGGGAGGATTTTTTAGACCGACTCTGTCGATACGACATTCAGTTTTTAATCGATGTTCGTTCTCAGCCGAGATCGCGGCAGCCTGAGTTCAACGCCGATTCCCTTGAAATTTTGCTCTCGAATGTGGGTGTCCGTTATATTTTCATGGGTGACACATTGGGCGGAAAGCCGGACGATCTCACTTGTTATATCGATGGCAAAGTGGATTACAACCGCTGTGAGCAGCGAACGGTGTTTCGTTCAGGTCTCAATCGTCTTCGATTGGCTCTTGAGGGTGGCCATCGTGCGGCGATTATGTGCAGCGAACTTGATCCAGAACGGTGCCACCGGTCGAAGCTAATCGGTCAGGCCCTCGCGAAGGAAGGCATTGAGCTTTCGCATATCGACCGCGATGGAGAGCGCGTTTCGCAAAGAGAGGTCATTGCTAGGATCACCGGCGGTCAGGGAGCGTTGTTTGGGCAATCGTTCACATCTGTTGGACGATACGAACCTCAGTCGTCAGAATGGAAGCTGTAGTGGCGATAGAAACCCTATTATCGATCGGGGTATACGGTTTCTCCGAAGATGATTTCTTCGCCGCGCTGCAAAAGGCGGAAGTTGACTGCTTCTGCGATGTGCGAGCTCGGCGGGGCTTGCGAGGCTCCGAATACGCCTTTGCCAACTCGAAGCGTCTGCAGGACCGACTTCGTTCAATCAGGATTGCCTATGTCCATGTGAAGGAACTCTCGCCCTCACCAGCAGTGCGAAGCGCCCAACACGAGGTCGATGCTAAACAAGGCCTTGCGAAGCGAGATCGCAGCGAACTCGGATCAGTATTCAAGAAGCACTACTATGCACAGTGTCTCGATGGGCTAGATGCTGGCGCACTTTTAAACGACACGCTGGGCGGAGCTCGCCGTCCAGTGTTCTTTTGTGTCGAACGCGAGCCCAAAGCGTGCCATCGTTCATTGCTCACGGAGGAGCTTGCCAAGCAAACAGGCTTACCCGTGGAGCATATCTTGCCATGAACTCAGTCGTAGTAGCGAAGACCCGGATGGGCCAGAACATTTGCGTTGGAGCCGTTAACGCGGCTACCGGTGAGCTCCAGCGGCTAATTCCCCGCGACGGGGCGAACTATCACAGTTGGCAGGAGTTCAAGCCGGATATTGGAGACCTGATCAGTATAACCGGTGCGGCGGCGACATCGGTCGAACCGCCCCATGTTGAAGACTTCATCGTTGACAAGTTTAGCCCCACGGGCAAGCAAGCCAAAGATCTCGCAAAGTGGATTCGGGGCCGATGCACGATCTGGACAGGAGATCGTTCGTGCTTGTTCGGTGATCGAATGAAATTCACCTCATGGCATAAAGGGCATGTCGATCGTGGTGATCTGCTGCCAACGCACAGCGTTGGATTTTGGGAGCTTCCAGCGCCTCTCAATCTTGAAGCTGGTGATAAGAAGAGGTACAGCTTGGCGGGGATGCCTTCGGTGAGCGCCCCCTATGTTGGGCTGTCCGATGCTCCAAAGCAGATAGGCAAAGGATCGCTTGTAAGGGTCTCTTTCGCGTTGGTGGGCTCCTGACGATGGTGGGATGCCAGAGGCGTGCTGGCTGCAGATTTCCGGCCACTACTAACGCGGTCTGAGTTACCGCTTCAGCGAGTCGAAAATATCTTCGCCGGGTGCCCTCTTTCCCTGTTCCCCTATCTCCTCTGCTCTCTATCAACTCGCCAAGGCAGCCCATCGTACAACTACACGCTGTGCCCAATCCCCCTGAACCCACCAACCCACCCTGCACCACCTCCTCCTTCGCGCTCCGCGTCGAAGGAGGGTACATCCCGTAGTGGCTGGCCTTGTGCGCACAAAATGGCCCCCCAAACCCCAATCTCCCAGATTCCCCAAAACTTTTTTAACCCCTCCCCCCACAACCACTTCCACAAACCAAGCACCCACTTACCGACCGCATCCGTGCGCACAAACCGGGTCGCGACCCGTGTATACGAGGGCGCCCCTTTTCCGCGCCCCCACAAACACAAAGGGGCCAGACCATGCGCATGTCCACAACAACCGAACTCGCCCCCTCCCCCTCGTTCTCCCCGCCTGATGCCCGGTCCCTGATGGCTGACGGCTCTCTCTCCCCCTCTTCCCCCCAGTCCCCAGTGGCCAGTGGCCAGTCCCTCTCTTCTGAGCTCATGGACGACCTCCTCGACCCCACCAACACCCCCGTCCAGATCTGCAAAGTGCACGGCCTCACCCTCGCCGACCTCGCCACCATCGTCGAGTCACACGCCTACCAGACCGCCGCCGCCCAGATCCGTTCGATCAACGCCGCCCGCCAACCGGTGATCGATTCCAGCGACCAGCTCCAGTCCCGCGCCCTGCAGTGCGCCATCGCCAACGCCGCCTATATGGCCGCCGCCGACATCGACGACCTCGCGGCCTCCCGCGACCCGCGGCTCGCCGCCACCAAATCCCGCCACCTCGAAACCGCCCGCAAAGCCGCGTGTTCCTCCCCAGTGGGACGGGCTTTCAGCCCGTCATCCCCCCCGCCTTCCCCGCCCCTCATCCCTCGCCCAAACCAGCCGCGACAGGCATGGAGCGGCCACAGCGACCAACCAAAGCTCCCCGTCGTGGGATCGCACGACAAACGACCATCACAAAGCCGAACGAGTTCGAATCTCACCGGCACCCGAGCCCGCTCCATCCCTGTCGCGCCCGGTGGGGTACTTCTCGAATCAGCCGCCCACACCACCCTCGCGCCCCTCGCCTCACTCCTCCCATTGCCCATTGCCCATTGCCCATTGCCCATTCCCCCCCATCCCCGACCTCCTCCTTCTTCCCGCTATGATCCCCCATGAGCCTCATCGTCACAGGAACAATCGGGATCGACACCGTGGAGACACCCGGTGGCGGTCGTCATGAGCAGCTGCTCGGCGGGTCGGCCGTCTATTTCGCCGCCGCCGCCTCCTTCTACTGCCCCACGCGCATGGTGGCCGCGGTCGGCGACGACTTCCCCGCCCCCTTCATGAAGACCCTCGAGTCCTTCAAGGACCTCGATCTGGCGGGGCTCGAAGTCCGCAAGGGCTCTAAGACCTTCCGCTGGGGCGGCAAGTACCACGACGACATGGACCAGCGCGACACGCTCTTCACCGAGCTGGGCATCCTCGAGGAGGCGCCGCCCAGCGTGCCCGATTCATTCCGCGACTCGCAGGTCGTCTTCCTGGCCAACTCGCACCCCATGATCCAGATGGGCATGCTCGAGCAGGTCGACCGCCCCGTGCTCAGCGTCGCCGACACCATGAACCTGTGGATCGACATCGCCAAGCCCGAGATCACCCAGCTGCTGGCCAAAGTCGACGGCCTGGTGCTCAACTTCGACGAGGCCGAGCAGTTCACCGGCCACCGCAACCCCGTCAGCGCCGGCAAGCACCTCCTGGAACTCGGCCCCCGCTTCGTCGTCATCAAAAAGGGCGAGCACGGCTGCATCCTCGTCCACCGCGACGGCCTCTGCGCCCTGCCGGCCTACCCCACCGAGCATGTCGTCGATCCCACAGGCGCGGGCGATTCCTTCGCCGGCGGCCTCATGGGCCGCCTCACCGCCCGAGGCGGCCACGACCTGGGCTCGTTCAACTCCGTCCGCGAGGCCCTGGCCCACGGGACGATCGTCGCGAGTTTCAATGTCGAATCCTTCTCCCTCGACCGCATGCGGAGCATCACCCGTGGCGATGTCAACCGGCGCTTCGACGAGTTCGCCCAGATGATCCGCTTGGATTGATCCCCGGTGGCTCGGCAAGCCGCGAGTCGTGCCACCCGGAGTGAAGGATCACCGTGAGCAAGAAACCCGACCGATCCTACCTGCAGCCCTACGAGGACGCCACGCGCCGCCAGGGCCCCGGCTTCGGCGCGCAGCTGTGGATGAGCGTCGAAGCCCAGCAGACCCGCTTCGCCGTGCTCGACGAGCTGGGACGCCCGGGCGGGCGCGTGGTGGTGGACCTCGGCTGCGGCCAGGGCGACTTCGCGCTGTACCTGCATGAAAAGCATGTGAGGCACCAACGCCTGGGCGACGGCTTCCCCAAGTCATTCATCGGCATCGAGGGCGTCTACGCGATGGCCGAGCTGGCCCGGCGGCGCCTGGAGGACGCCGGGGTGAAGCACGCGCTGATCGAGACCGGCGACTTCGTGGCCGACGAATCGCTGCCCGATCTGCTGGTCAATGACGCGGGCGCGGAGGTCTTCGTCTTCTCGGGCTCGCTCAACACCCTGCCCATGGAGCGCGCCATCGGCGTGCTCGATCGCTTCTGGGCCCCCCTGGCCCGCACGGGGCGCGGCGCCATGGTCTTCAACTTCCTCTCCGACCGCCACAACAAGCAGCGCACACCCGCCAACCCCCCGGCGGTGCGGTTCGATCCAGCGGTGATGCTCGACTGGGCCCTCAGCCGCACCCCGCTGGTCCGCCTGCGCCACGACTACCTCAGGGGCCACGACGCGACGATCGTGATGGATATTGCATCCAATGATGGTTCATGGCCGATTGCTCGGTCATGAACATCACATCCCACATCTCGACGGCGTTGGTTCTCGGTTCGCTCATGATCTCGCCCACGATCGCGGGCGAGGGCGGGGACGGGCGGGCGCGGCTCATCGAGCTGCCCGGAGACCCGACCCAGGGGGGCAATCTGATCTTCTCCGGCGACGGCTCGCTGAGTCTGCTGCTCCGCATCGGCGATGATTGGGAGATCTATCGCCACGAGGATCAAGCGTGGACGCTGATCCGGCGCGAGTACGGCCCGGTCGTGCCCGGGATGTTTCCCTCGGGCGTCTCGAAAGACGGATCGAAGATCGTGCTCAATGACGGGTTTCATGTCGAGGTGATCGACGGGTTCACGACCTTCTCCATGCCCCATGACTGGAGCTACACGCAAGACGCGGACAGCGCTCACCCGCGCCCGGGGTATGTCGTGGGGGCCCCGGTCGGGCAGGGGCGGATCTCGGGCGACGGACGCGTGGTCACCATGCTGGGAAGCGATCAATCACACGACACCTACTCGCTGGTCTGGAACGGCGGTCCCGACCTGATCAACATCAGCGACGGGCTGCCGCGCAACGACGATGTCTGGTACAACGAGGGGATCCCCGACGAGGACGGTTCCGTCATCGCGTTCCAGTCGGGCTCGTACACCGGCAGCGGCCGCATCTGGGTCTGGCGCGATGGCGAGCGGACGGAGATCCCGCCCCTTGATCCCCAATCCGACGGAACGCACGGCCTGGTCGCCGTCTCCGGGAACGGGGAAGCCGTCATCGGGGGCGACGCCGGCCCCGATCGCGGAGGGCTGAGTTACGAATCGCTCGCCCCACCCCCTGAGGTTTGGGATCGACCTATTGATGGCGCCAGCACCGCCTGGATCTGGACCGAGCGGGGCGGGACGGTCCCGATCATGGATTCCTCCCGGTTCCTCGCCACCCGCGTGTGGGACATCGATCACGACGCCACGGTGGTGCTCGGGGAAGCACGGGAGCGGCACAGCGACCAATGGCGACAGTTCCTGTGGCTCAGGGACAACCGCTTCATCCTTGTCGATGACCTGCTCTACACGCTGGGCATCTCGATCAAGGCCGACTGGTATTGGTTTGGTGATCTCTCCGACGACGGCACGAAGCTCATGGGCTCCGCCACCGTGAACGGGGTGCAGCAGGGGCTCATCGTGACAATCCCCGACCTCACGCCCTGAGTCTGTTCATCGCGTTCAGATCCACGCCTGATCGGTGACGGTGCGCTCGGTGATTTTCTCCCCCGTGTGCTTGGTCGTATCGGGCTCGAAGAGCAGCACGCTGGTGCCGGGGACGGCGATGGGGTTGTGCTGCACCCTCGCGGCACAATATAGAACTTGCCGGGGTTGAGGGTTCGTGAGGCGGCCCTTGATGACAAGGAACAGCTCGTCCTCGTCTTCGTGGGCGTGCCACATCAGCTCGCCGTCGAGCTTGGCGAGCTGGCCGTTGAGGGCGCCGACGATCCTGGGGGTCCAGGTCTCGTTGAACAGCGCGAGCTTGTCGGCGATGTTGACGGGCTCAGTCTTCATGCGTGGCCCCGTCGCCGTGGCGTCCGATGCCGAAGCGGGTGCTGATCCAGTCGGCGATGAGCTGCATGGCATCGGGGGCGAAGGTCTCCTCGATGTCGTTGTACTCGCCCAGGGCGCCGGTTGTGGCGTGCTGGAACATGTGGTTGAGCCCTGGGAGCGGCTTGATCGTCACATCCTTGTGCCCGGCCAAGAGCTCACGCAGGCCGGCGATGTTCTCCTCTGCGGGGACCTGGTGGTCGAGCGAGCCGTTGAGGGCCAGCACGGGGCAGCGCACGGCGGGGAAGAAGTCGGCGGGGTCGTACTTGAGGAAGTAGCGCGTCCAGGGCGAGTTGCTCTGGGCGATGATCATGTCGGTCTGCGTCGCGTCGATCCCCAGCGATTCGAGCGCCTCGGGGGTCAGGATCGTCCTGATCCGCTGCTCGGCGTCCTGCGGCGAGGAGGACTCGGCGACCGCGTGGGAGATCTTCATCGAGACAGCGGCGCTCTTGTCCAGCGCCTCCTCGTCGGCGCCCTGCGAGCGGGCGATCAGCCGGTTCTGGGACTCAACGATCCGCAGGGCGGTGGTGCCCGGGCCGGCGAGCATGACCAGGAAGGCGACCTGTTGGTTGTCGTTGATGGCGATGGGCCCGATCATGCCGCCCTCGCTATGGCCGATGAAGCCGACGGCGTCGTGGTCGATCTCGGGGCGCGACATGAGGAACGCGAACGCCGCGTTGGCGTCGGTGGCGAAGTCGGCGGAGGTGGCCTGGCTGTAATCGCCGGTTGAGTCGGCGAAGCCCCGGTCGTCGTAGCGGAGCACGGCGACGCCGTGTCTGGTGAGGTGGTCGGCCAGCACGAGGAAGGGCTGGTGCCCGAAGACGGTCTCGTTGCGGTCCTGGGGGCCGGAGCCGCTGATCAGGATCGCGGCGGGGAAGGGGCCCACGCCCTGCGGGATGGTCAGCGTCCCGGCGAGGGTGACGCCCTGGGCGGCGGGGTTGTCGAAGCGGACATCCTCGGCCGTGTAGGGGTAGGGCTCGGTGGGGATCTGGGGGCGGTTCCGGGTGGGCCGGGGCTTGTCGTCGGGGTCGCGGGTGAGGGTGAGGGTGGCGTCCTCACGCTCGGGGATGCTCCAGACGCCGGTGATCGTGCCATCGGGGTTGAGCGTGCCGATGAACGAGCCGCGGGCGGCGGGGACGGTGTACGACACCGTGTCGCCCGCGCGGGTGAGGTCGGCCATGGTGATGTTGCTGGCCATCATATCGGGCATGTCCATGCGGGCGTGGGTGCCGGTGTCGGTGGTCTCGATGTGGAGGATCATGCGCAGTTCGACGCCGTTGCGGGTGATCGTGGCGCGCCATGTGCCATCGAGCCCCTCGACGACGGGCTGAATGGGTGGCAGGCCCCGCTTGAGCGTCAGGGGCAGCTTCGCGCCCTGGGTGAAGGTCCCGGACCACTGTCGCCGCTCGTCGTCCCAGTCGGCGTCGTAGGTGGCGTTGATCGATGCGATGGAGAGGTGCAGGTGGTCGTCTGCGATGGTGATCTCGGAGACGGGGATCTTCTGTCCCGGGGCCTGGTCGGGCGATTCGAGTTGTGCGGTGTACGACCCGTCGTCATCCTTCCTAATGGTGACGATGAGCGTGAGCTTGCCGGTGGGGATGGTCAGCGCCCCGTGCCAGTCGTCGGCGATGGGGTCGGGCGAGCGGGCCGCCCGCGCGGTGGCGGCGGTGAGCAGCACGCACAGGAGGGTTCGGAGGATGGTCAGCGGCATGGTGGTCCCTTGGGGGTGAACGGGCTTGCGTGATCCTGTTGTGCGGATTACTGCATACGCGGTTTCGCGCGGGAGAAACGCAGGGCGAGCAGGCGCGCGGCGATGAGCAGGGCGACCGCGGCGGGGAGGGCCAGCAGCGCGGCGTCCCCGACCCGATCGAGATCCATCAGCGCCCAGATGGCCATATAAATGAGTCCCATCAGCACGAAGGCCCAGCCCATGAAGCGTTGGATCTTCTGGGCGCGCGCGGGGTTGGCGGCGCCGCACCCGGGGGCGTCGAGCGGGACCAGCTTCTTGGGCATCGCGTTGCCCATGACCACGATCACCGCGCCGATGACAATCCCCACGATGCGTTTGGAGAGGTCGCCCTCGATGGTCCCCGCGTCGCGCAGGGCGGCGACGGCGGCGGCCCCGAGCAGGATAAGCGATCCCAGGATGATCGAGCCCACGATCTCTCGCCGCGCTCCGCTGGCGCGCTCACCGGCGCACCCCTTGGCGCGGATGAGGAGGGCGATGCCCGCCCAGACGGCGGCGAAGCTGGCGGTTGTGACCAGCAGCGCCACAGAGCGGCCCTGATCGTGGCTCCACATGGACAGTGCGAGCGCGGCGTTGAGCAGCAGCAGCGCCGCGGCGAGGATCGGTTGCGTTCTGGTGTTCATGGCTGGGGCTCGGGGAGACTGGGGTGATGGGCTGGGGGTGGGGGTTGCGTGGGGTCGATGCGGGTGACCGACGGCGTGTTCGGATTCTGGGCTGGGATTTGGGCCGGGACCCTGATCTCGAGCCCGAAGACCTGGGCGAAGCCGAGCATCGCGTCCTCGAGCACGGACATCTTCAGGCGGTAGGTGATCGAGCGTCCTGATTTGTGGGCGTCGATGAGGTCGGCTTCCTTGAGCACGGCGAAGTGGGCGGACATGGTGGGTTTGGAGACCTCGAAGCGCTCGGCCAGTTCGCCGGCGGTCATGGGCCCCTGGCGGAGGAGCTGGAGCACGCGCCGGCGGGTGGGATCGGAGAGGGCTTTGAACACGGCGTTCATGTTCGATATTTAGCCAATCGTCGAATCAAGTGCAAGTGATTTGGGGCAGATTGTTTGATAATTGTCGAAATATGGATTCGCAGTCGTGCTCTTGGGGGCATTTGGAAGACACGACTGCGCCGGAGACGCGAGTCGTGGCGCCCGGTGGAAAGGGGGGCGCCTGTTTGAAGTTCATGAAGTGGTCTGGGGTGTGCTGGCGGGGCGCGGGGTATGGTCGCGAGGGGTTCTGTTGATGTGCGTCCATGCGGCGAGCCGATAACTATTTCTTTCATTGTTTCGGAAACAGTGCTTGAAGTTTGTCCCCAAGTCGGTATGGTGGGATTCCATGGCGCTCCAGACCGAGCACAACCTGAAGTCGGGCACCGGAACATCGGGGGGCGCGGCTCCCGAGCGGGGGTTCGAGGCGGACACGATCGCGGCGGTGACGCAGATTCGCGATGCGTATGCGCGGATCATCGAGACCAAGTGTCCCGGGTCCAAGGCGGTGACGGCGGTGAGCGAGGCGTTCGGGATCCATCGCAAGCTGGCGTGGCAGGTGGTGAAGGTGGCGTACGCCGAGGACCCGTTCGTGGCCACGCGCCACATGCCCCCGGGCAAGAGCGTGGGGGTCTGGCTGGATTCGGCTCGGGATGCTGGGGTGGACGGGGCGCTGATCGATTCGGCGCAGCGCGCGTGCGATCGGCTCGCGCGGGTGATCGACACGCACGCGAGCAGCCGGGCGGAGTTCGAGATGTTGATCGAGAGCTTCGGGCAGGCGTGCGATGTGGCGACGGAGGAGAAGTGGCGTCAGCACGCGTTCATGGGCAACAGCTTCACGCTGGGCGTGCAGTGCCGCGTGCTTCTGGCGATGTGCGTGCTGATGCCCTCGGAGGACAAGGAAGACTATTTTCATTCGGTGCAGGTGCGGGGGCTGATGGGCTACCGGCAGACGCGCCCGGGGGTGCGGTGGGTGCTGAACCAGTCGGTGGCGCTCGACGACGCATCGCATCACGAGATCATGATGACGCGGAGGGCGCTCGATCCCGAGGCCGCCGAGCGTCACAACGGCGTGCCGGTGCTTCCGGAGTTCTGCTCGGATCCGGCGCCGCGTCTGGCGCGTCATCGGACGCCCGAGGGGCTGATGCAGGACGAGCTGCTGGCCTCGGAGGTTGGGCTGCGTGGGCAGCGGACGCTGGTGACGGGTGAGATCCTGCGCAACATCGCGCCGGTGTACGCCACGGAGAACGACAGGACGGCGCATTTCGGTTCGGCGGTGCGGATCCCGACGCGGATGCTGCATTTCGATCTGTTCGTGCGTCGGGGGCTCTTCGGGGATGTCCGGCGCGAGCTGCGGGTATTCTCGGAGCTGGCCACGGCGGTGACCTTCGACGAGCGCGACGAGCTGAGCGTGTGTGACGGGATCAGCCGGATGGGTCGGGGCGTGTCGCTGGCGCAGGCGCCCGACATCGCGGGCTACCCCGACCTGGCGCGGTCCGTCTTCGACCGCCTGTCGATCGACCCGGGCGAGTACGAGCTGCACCGGATCCGGATGGCGTACCCGCCGCTGCCGGCGACGGTGGTGATGAAGCACGAGTTGCTCCCCAGGGACGGGGTGCGTGGACGAGCCGGAGGGCTCACGGAGTGAGAGCCGCGGCGGGGGGCGCGGAAGAGTTCGACTGTTTGTATGACAAGAACGGAGATCCAGGAATGAACAAGGCAATCACAGGCATCGCGCTGATGGGCGTGATCGCGTCGGCCGCCGCGGCGGACATCTCGGTGAGCAACTACGACGACCTGAGCGAGAGCTTCTACGGCGAGTCGTTCCATTACAACGGGGTGACCTACTCGAATGTCAACAACCAGGCGGGGGTGTTCCCGGGCGGGGACACCTTCGAGGCCGACGGGATCTTCGGGCTGGGGCACGAGGTGATCGTTGAGAACGCGGCGCTGCTGTACAACGACTTCCCGGGCTGGGGCAGCGCCAACAACGCGTTGACCTTCGGGACCTCGTTCGTTGTGGGCGACAACCTGTCGCTGGGGGCCCTCTCGACGGTCGACATGACGCTCGACAGCGTGGCGGACTTCGCGTCCGTCGAGATGGCCTACTACGAGAACGGCCCGTGGGGCGGGATCGTGTATCATCTGGACGCGCTGATGGGCGGGTCGGTCGTGGCGTCGGATTCGTTCAGCATCTCCGACCTGGGCGGGCGTGACAACATCGCCTTCGCGTCGCTGAGCGTGAGCGGGGCGCAGTTCGACTCGCTGCACATGTACGCGACCTACGGGAGCGAGTACTCGGGGCCTCGCGCTCTGCTGGACAACCTGACCATCAACACCGTGCCCGCGCCGGGCGCGATGGCGCTGGTTGGCGTGGGCGGCCTGCTGGGCGCCCGTCGCCGGCGCTGACGACATCCCCGGCGCCGACGCGCCGGGACCGGACCCCCTCTTGTGCATGCGCAGCCCCCTCGTGGGCTGCGCGTGCCTTTTTGGGCGCACGAAAAACGCCGCTGGGCGTCCTGCCGTCGCGGCGCTGGTGTTGATGCGTTGTGGTCAGTGTACGCGGCGTTTTACTCGCCGTCGTTCCAGATCTTCATGAAGCGGTCCGAGCCCTGGTTGCGGATCGAGTTGTCTTCGAGGATCGTCTCGGTGGAGTCGATCAGGTCCTGGCGGTTGAAGACGAGCGTCTCCTGGCCCTTGTCGTAGAAGGTGAACTTGAGGTACTCGTCCTGGGAGTCTCGGATCATCTCCACGAGGTGCGCCAGGGACTTGACCTTGACGCCGTTGAGTTCCTTGACGGCGGGCTTGTAGACGATCTCGTATCCCTTGGTGATGGGATGGGGCAGGAAGTCGGAGACGATCATGACGATCTCCTCGCCCTCGAAGTCCTTGACCTGGTCGGCGCGGAGGGCGGCGGGGTTGCCCTGCATGGCCAGGAAGGGGGTGTAGAAGTTCATGAGGTGCTCGCGCCGCGCGGGCGAGAAGACCAGCGGGCCGACGATGAAGTACTCGGGGTAGTCGTCGCCGATGGCGGGGATCAGCTCGTCGCGTTTGTTGGCCACGGGCATGTCGAGGGTGATCTGTTCGCCGTCGCGAAGGACGGTGACGGGGACCGTGCCCGAGCCCTCGGGGGCGAGGATGGGGATCTCGTAGGCCCAGTTGAGGCGCAGGTTGTTTTCGCCCACCGTGATCATCCCGGCGTTGTCGATGTCCTCGTCGCCGATCCTGTCGATCAGGTCCCAGGGCTCGAAGACGATGCTCTCGTCGTCGGCGTCGTCGCCGGCGCCGGTGTAGAGCAGGCCGGTCTGGTCGTTGGTGAGCTTGAGCCAGTCGCGGAGGTTAGGGTTCTCGGCGGTCTGGAACCCGCGTGCGAAGAGGCGTGAGCGCCCGTCGTAGTGGCCGTCCTGGATGTCGGTGAGGAACGCTTGGACCTCCTCGAGTGGGATGACATAGCCGATGTTGTCTGCGGATTCGATGCCGCTGAACACGACGCCGATGACCTTGCCGTCCTGGACGACGGGCCCGCCGGAGTTTCCGTGGTTGAGGGCGGCGTCGATCTGGATGCGGAGCCCGGCGGTGCCCTGGGCGTAGCCGGTGAACTCGATGCGGGAGACGACGCCCTCGGTGAGCGAGATCTGTTGGCCGCCCATGGGGTATCCGATGGCCTGAACGGTGGAGCCGATGGCGGGCAGGTCGTCGCTGAGGGTCAGGGGCGGGTGCTTCTGGTGGAACGACTCGCGGTCGGCCTCGCGGCGCAGCTCGATGACGGCCAGGTCGATGCCCTGGGCGATGCCGACGACCTGGGCGCGGAGCTTGTCGGCGCTCTGGGGCGGCTGGACGAAGATCTGGGAGGCCATCTCGACCATGTGGGCGTTGGTGAGGATGCGGTCGCCGTCGATGACGAAGCCGGTGCCGCTGATCTCCTGGGGGGTCTGCTTGGTCCAGGGCGATTCGTAGTCGGGCATGCGCTGGGTGGTGAAGATTTTGACGACCGAGTCGCGGATCTGGGCGTTGTCGTCGGCGTGGGCCAGCGAGCAGGCGAGGGCGAGCGTGGCGACGGCGGCGGGACGGACGAAATGGGGCAGGGTCATGCAATCTCCTGTCAGGGGCCGACGCGCATCGCCGGGCGGTGGTGAACATACGGGATCGGGGCTGATCGCCGGTTGGTGGATGGTAGAACGAACATCGGTCGTGGGGTGTCTTATCATCCATTCGAAGGCGATCGCGTCTGGTTTTCTCCTCAGGTATACGGAGCCCATCATGCCCGGTTCGGTGCTCAAGATTGTTCCGCCGCGGGACTTTGACCTGGCGCGCGATGTGTGCAGCTATGGGTACTTTGTCCTGCTCCCCAACCACTGGGATGTGGCGAGCCAGTCGCTCTCACGGGTGCTGGAGTTCGACGACAGCCCGGCGGCGTGCGTGATCGATCAGCTGCGGGATGGTTCGCTGCGGGCGCGGTTCGACCGGAAACTCGATCGCGGCGAGCAGGCGTCGGCGCGGGGGCAGATCGGGCGGATGCTGAGTCTGGACACCGGTCACGAGGCCATCCGGGCGTTTCATCGGGTGGACCCGCGCTGGAGCAAGAGCGGGCGTGGGCGGCTGTTCCGCTCGCCCACGCTGTTCGAGGATGTCATCAAGACGGTGACGAGCTGCAATGTGGCGTGGCCGAGCACGGTGAACATGAACCGGAGATTGTGCGAGGTGTGCGGGCGGCGGAGCGTCTCGGGGGCGTACTCGTTCCCGTCCGCCAGGAAGCTGTCGCGCACGCGGGTGGGGACGCTGCGGGGGCGCTGCCGCGTGGGGTATCGCGATCAGCGGATCGTGGACCTGGCCAGGATGTTTGTTCGCGGCGAGATCGACGAGGCGTGGCTGAGCGATCCGGGGACGCCCGACGACGAGGCGTTCGCGTTCCTGCTCACGCTGCCGGGGATCGGGCCATACGCGGCGGGGAACATCATGCAGCTGCTGGGGCGGTTCTCGCGCCTGGCGATCGACACCGAGACGATCCGCCACGCCAAGGCGGTGCTGGGGTACGAGGGGAGCGATGCGGAGATCATCAAGAAGATCCACGCCCATTACGATCCGTTCGGGGAGCACAAGTTTCGGAGTTATTGGTTCGAGATCTGGGCGTTCTACGAGACCAGGGCGGGGCCGTCGCCCACTTGGGAGCGGGAGAAGGTGAGCAGGACCTTCACGGCGGCGAATTTGGGGAGAGCCACTAGCCACTAGCCACTAGCCACTAGCCATTAGCCATTAGGGAAGAAAAGAAAAGACGCCACCTGCAGACCCTAGTGGCTCGTGGCTAGTCCCTGATGTACTACCGGCGCCGCGGTCAGGTCCTGGAGGGCGATGACATCCCAGAAGCCGGCGCGGAGGGCCTCGATGGCGTGGACGGCTTGGTTGGCGGCGGTGGCGGTGGTGATCATGGGGATGCCCAGGCGTACGGCGGTGGCGCGGATGCGTCCCTCGTCGGTCCGCCAGCCGGTGCGGGTGGGGGTGTTGATGACGAGCTGGATCTCGTTGTTTTGCATCAGGTCGATGACATTGGGTCGGGCGCCCTCCTGGATCTTCTTGAGGACCTTGGGGCGCAGGCCGTGGCGGGCGAGCAGTTCGCCGGTGCCCTTGGTGGTGAAGACCGAAAAGCCCATGGCCATGAGCGAGCGGACGATGGGGATCATCGCGGCGCGGTCGTTCTCGCGCACCGAGACGAAGACACCGCCCTCGGTGGGGAAGCTGGTTCCCGCGCCGAGCATGGCCTTGAGATAGGCGTTGGGCAGCGAGACATCGACGCCCATGACCTCGCCGGTGGAGCGCATCTCGGGGCCGAGGACGAAGTCGACGCCGGGGAACTTCTGGAAGGGAAACACGGGGGCCTTGACGGCGCAGTAGCCCGCGTCGGGGATTTCCTTGGCGCCCTGCTCGTCGAGTGAGACGCCCATCATGGCCTTGGCGGCGATCGAGGCCCAGGGCGCGCCCTTGGCCTTGCCGACATAGGGGACGGTGCGGCTGGCGCGGGGGTTGACCTCGATGATGTAGACCTGGTCGTTCTTGACGGCCATCTGGACATTCATGAGGCCGCGGACCCGGAGCTCGGCGGCCAGGCGGCGCGCGGTGTCTCGGATCTCGGCGTTGAGGGCGGGGCGGATGTTGGCGGTGGGGATCATGCAGGTGGAATCGCCCGAGTGGACGCCGGCCTGCTCGATGTGCTCCATGACGGCGGCGACGATGGCCCGGCCGTGTTGCGGTGGCACGGGCGTTCCGCCTGAGCTTTTTGAGCTTTGCACAGGCGGGACGCCTGTGCCACCGGCACTCGTAGGGGCGAAGTCGGCGACGACATCGACATCGAGTTCGATCGCTTCGGCGAGGAACTGGTCGATCAGGATGGGCGCGTCGTCGAGTCCCGACGCGTCGACGGCGGTGGCCATGTAGTGGCGTAGGGCTTTTTCGTCGGGACAGATCTCCATGCCGCGTCCGCCCAGCACATAGCTGGGACGCACGAGCACGGGGTAGCCGATGCGCTGGGCGATCTCGACGGACTGGTCGATGGAGCGGGCGATGCCCGAGCCGGGGCGTTTGAGGTTGAGCTTGGTGAGCATCTGGTCGAAGCGGTCGCGGTCCTCGGCGCGGTCGATGGCGTCGAGGCTGGTTCCCAGCATGGGCACGCCGGCCAAGTCGAGCCCGTGGGCGAGGTTCAGGGGGGTCTGGCCGCCGAACTGGACGATGGTCCCCAGCACCGCTGCGTCCGCGGCGGCGTCCCTGAGCAGCGCTTCGACGCGCTCGATCTCGTGCGATTCCAGCTCCGCCGCGACATGGGCGCGGCTGTCGCTGCGATCGACCTCCAAGAGCTGGCGGTAATCCGGGCCGAACCAATACTCGATACAGCGCCCGTTGACGAGCATCACCGTGAGCCCGACGCGGTCGCGCTGAACGGTGGTGAGCACGATCCCCCCCGCGCGGTGGCCGAAGAGTGTGAGGTCGCGGGCGATCGTGTCCCGGGCCGAGTGGGGGACGGGGCCGGATTTGGAGAGCGACTTGGTGGCGTGGGAGAGGTCCACGAGCGCGGCGGGTCGCTGGGTGACGCCCAGGCGTTCGGTGACATTGAGGACATCCTCGAGGGTGAGTGGCTCGAAGAACAGCAGGTCGCTGGTGTCATAGTCGGTGCTGACGGTCTCGGGGTTGGAGTTGATCATGACCGCGTCGTAGCCCAGTTCCCGGGCGGCGTAGGCGGCGTGGACGCAGCAGTAGTCGAACTCGATGCCCTGTCCGATGCGGTTGGGCCCGCCGCCGAGGATGACGACCTTCTGCTTGGGGCCCCCGGTCGCCAGGAGCCGCTGGCGCAGCTCGCACTGGGGCGGGTTGACGGTGACCGAGCCGTCGGCGTTGACCTGGCGCGATCCGGTCTCGTAGGTGGAGTAGTAGTAGGGGGTGATGGCCTCGAACTCGGCGGCGCAGGTGTCGACGGACTTGAAGACGGCCTCGACGCCGAGCTGCTTGCGCCGTGCGCGGACCCTGAGGATCGAGGCGGCGCTGATCTGGCCCAGGTAGAGGTTGGCCAGCTGGGCGTCGCTGTAGCCAAGTTGTTTGGCGCGCTGCATGAGCGCGTGGTCGATGTCGTCGAGCGAACCGGCCGCGCACAGCTCGTCCTCGAAGGCGACGAGCTCGTTGAACTGGTGGATCCAGAAGGGGTCGATCCCGGTCAGCTCGCAGATGCGGCTCACCTCCCAGCCCATTTTGAGCGCGTAGCGGATGAAGTACATGCGTCCCTGGGAGGGGACCGAGAGCTTGCGGGTGAGCTTGTCCTCGGGGATGGGCCACTCGATGGGCTGGCCGTCGGCGGTGCGCCCGTCGGGCGACTGTCGCGCTTCGAGCCACTTGTCGTTCTTGTCGAGGCCCAGCCCGTAGCGTTTGACATCCATGGAGCGGACGACCTTCTGGAAGGACTCCTTGAAGGTGCGTCCGATGCTCATGGCCTCGCCGACGGATTTCATCTGGGTGGTGAGTGTCTCGTCGGCCTCGGGGAACTTCTCGAAGGTCCAGCGGGGCATCTTGGTGACGATGTAGTCGATGCTGGGCTCGAAGCAGGCGCTGGTGGTGCCGGTGATGTCGTTGCGCAGCTCGTCGAGGGTGTAGCCGATGGCGAGCTTGGCGGCGATCTTGGCGATGGGGAAGCCGGTGGCCTTGGAGGCCAGGGCCGAGGACCGGCTGACGCGCGGGTTCATCTCGATGACGACCATCTCGAAGGGTTTGCCGCCGTTCTCGTCGGGCTCGGGGCTTGGATTGACGGCGAACTGGACATTGGAGCCGCCGGTCTCGACCCCGACGCCTCGCATGATGGCCAGGGCGGCGTCGCGCATGGCCTGGTATTCCTTATCGGTGAGGGTCATGATGGGGGCGACGGTGATGGAGTCGCCGGTGTGGACGCCCATGGCGTCGATGTTCTCGATGCCGCAGACGATGATGCAGTTGTCGTTCTTGTCGCGGACGACCTCGAGCTCGTATTCCTTCCACCCGATGAGGGAGCGATCGATCTGGACCTGGTGGATCATCGAGGCGCGGATGCCCCGGGTGACGAGCTCATCGAACTCGGCGAGGTTGTAGGCGATGCCCCCTCCCCAGCCGCCGAGGGTGAAGGCGGGGCGGATGATGATGGGCAGGCCGACGCGTTCGAGAAAATCCTTGGCTTCGTCGAGGTTTTCGACGGTCATGGACTCGGGGGTGGCCAGGCCCAGGTCGTTGCAGATGGCGGCGAATGTCTTGCGGTCCTCGGCCTTGTGGATCACCTCGCGGGATGCGCCGATCATCTCGACGCCGTGGCGGGTGAAGACGCCGGTGTCCCAGAGCTCGCAGGCGCAGTTGAGGGCGGTCTGGCCGCCGAGGGTGGGCAGGACGGCGTCGATGGGGTGGCCCAGTTCCTTTTCCTTGATGATGATCTTTTCGACGGTTTCGGGGGTGATGGGCTCGATGTAGGTGCGGTCGGCGAAGGCCGGGTCGGTCATGATGGTGGCGGGGTTCGAGTTGACCAGCACGACGCGGTAGCCCTCGGCCCGCAGGGCCTTGCAGGCCTGAGCGCCGGAGTAGTCAAACTCGCACCCCTGGCCGATGACGATGGGGCCCGAGCCGATGAGCAGGATCGTGGTGATGTCTTCGCGTCTGGGCATGGGCGGCGTGTTCCTTCAGGGCCTCCCGGGGCCCCGGGCGGGCGGGGTCGGGCGGGTCCGATAGGGATGCTGGTCTGGGCGGGTCTAAACCACATGAGTGTATGCACCCGCCGGGGCGATGACGCCGCGACCGGGTCCGGTTTGGTGGCCGGATCTGTCAAACCCTGGGGGTTGTGCCGATCACTTCGAGGGCGGGCGATGAACCGGGGCCACGCCGGGCCGTACGATGATGAACGATCGCCATCCGGTCGATCCAACCGGGAGCGGGGGAGCACAAGCCCCCGCGCCTCCTCGCCCACTCTGGAGAAGCCCCATCATGTGCGGAATCGTCGCCTACATCGGCAGCAAGCCGGCCCAGCCCCTGCTCATCGAGGGGCTCAAGCGGCTCGAATATCGTGGGTACGACTCGGCGGGCGTGGCCACCATCGAGCCGTCGGGGAAGCTGACCATCGTCAAGGCCGTGGGCCGGGTCTCGATCCTGGAGTCCCGGATCAAGGAGGAGGTGGGGGAGCTCGAGGGGACCATCGGGCTGGCCCACACCCGCTGGGCGACGCACGGCAAGGTCACGCAGGTCAACGCCCACCCGCACCACGACAACACCCACGGCATCGCGCTGATCCACAACGGGATCATCGAGAACTACGCCTCGATCCGCAAGCTGCTCGAGGAGCGTGGGCACGCCTTCCACACCGATACGGACTCGGAGGTGCTGGGCATGCTGATCTCGCACTTTTTCGAGCCCGAGAGCGGGATGGACCTGGAGAAGGCGGTGCAGGCGGCGCTGCGCGAGGTCCGGGGTGCCTACGCCATCGCGGTGATCTGCGAGCAGGAGCCCGATGTGCTGGTGTGCGCCCGCAAGGGCTCGCCGCTGCTGGTGGGGATCGGGGCGCGCGAGTACATCGTCGCCTCGGACGCGGCGGCCATTATCGCCCACACCTCGACGGCGATCACCCTTGAGGACTACTCGGTCGTGCGCATCACCCGCGACGGGTTCCGCACCAGCACCGTGGAGGACGAGGAGCTGACGCCCAAGGAGATGCAGCTGGAGCTGGAGCTGGACCAGATCGAGCTGGGGGCCTACGCGCACTACATGCAGAAGGAGATCTTCGAGCAGCCCGACGCGCTTCGCACGACGATCAAGGGGCGCCTGGACAAGAACGAGGGGCGGGTGGTGCTGGGGGGGCTGATGAGCTTCTCCAAGGAGCTGGTCAAGTCGCGGCGGATCATCCTGACGGCGCAGGGCACGGCGCTGCACAGCGCCATGATCGGCGAGTATCTGTTGGAGGATCTGGCCAAGATCCCCGCCGAGTGCGAGTACGCCAGCGAGTTTCGCTATCGCAACCCGCTGATCGAGGACGGGACGGTGGTGATCGCGGTGAGCCAGTCGGGCGAGACGGCCGACACGCTGGCGGCCCTCACCGAGGCCAAGGACCGCGGGGCGCTGTCGCTGGGGGTGATCAATGTCGTGGGCTCGACCATCGCGCGCGAGACCGACGCGGGGGTGTACCTGCGGGTGGGCCCGGAGATCGGGGTCGCGAGCACCAAGGCCTTTACGGGGCAGGTGGCGGTGCTGACCATGATCGCGCTGTTCATGGCCCGGCGGCGGATGATGTCACCCGAGGCCTCGGCCCGGCTGATGCATGAGTTCGAGGGCATCCCCGACAAGATCGCCCGGGTGCTCGAGACCAACGACCGCATCCGGCGCATCACCGAGAAGTATGTCCACCGCGAGAACTGGCTGTTCCTGGGGCGGGGCTACAACTACCCGACCGCGCTGGAGGGCGCGCTCAAGCTCAAGGAGATCAGCTACATCCACGCCGAGGGCATGCCCGCGGCGGAGATGAAGCATGGGCCGATCGCGCTGATCGACGAGGGGATGCCGGTGGTGTTTATCGCCAACCAGGGCAACCAGTACGACAAGGTCATGAGCAACATCGAGGAGGTGCGATCGCGCGGCGGCCATGTGATCGCGGTGGCGACCGAGGGCGACGAGCAGATCAAGCGGGTCGCCGAGGATGTGCTGTATGTGCCGGCGGTGGAGGAGTGTTTGAGCCCGATGGTGACGGTGGCGCCCCTGCAGCTGCTGGCGTATCACGCGGCGGTGTTGCGTGGGCACGATGTGGACAAGCCGCGGAACCTGGCGAAGTCGGTCACGGTGGAGTGATGGGGCGGAAGCGGCCGTGGTGCGAGCGGGCGTTGAGGCCATCAAAGACAAGCATGTCTGGAAGCACGCCCCGAGGATGTTCTGGGGCGGGATGCTGCAGATCACGGTGTATTCCTGCTTGTTTGCGATGCACATCGCGATCATCATTGTATTTTTCAATCCCACATACCCTGCGGATGATCAATACGCACCAGCTTTCTGGGAATCCGCATGGCCCGTGTGGGGCATCGGGATGCTTGTCGCGGCATTTGTATTCCTGCTGTCGCTCAGCGTGACCCTTCCCGGCAAACACCGAATGAAACGGCTCCTGCTCCCCGTTCGGTGTCAGCGCTGTCCCAAGTGCTTTTATGACCTCTCCCACCGCCCTCGCGAGATCGACACCTGCCCCGAGTGCGGGGCGGTTGCGCCGCGGCGCGAATGCGTGCGATTGTGGTGCAGGCTGCTGCGTTCGCGGTTCTGAGGCGAGGTAGAATCATCCGATGCACTGGTATCAGTTCCAACTGCGAAAGCCGAAACGATGGGGCCATCGTGCCAAGTCGGATGGGAGCGCGCACCCGAAGGTCAAGGGTGTGCGGTGTATTCGTGAAACATGGTGGATGAGAGCATTCAATATACTCTCGTTTGTCATCTTGTTCGTGTGGGTATTCATGTTCGCGATCGGGACGGGCTATTTTTTGATCGGGTATTGGAACATTGCTCCACTCGTTGGTGTCAACTGGTCTATTGACCAGTTTATGAGCATCCTGAGTGTTTGCATGCGCCTTTGCTTTGTGCTTATGACGATGGTCGCCCTCAATGTAGCAATCTTCCAAATCGCTCGACAGCGATTCGCCAAACGAGCCATCGCCCATCGCTGCCACCTCTGCCCCCGCTGTGGCTACAGCCTCCAATCCCGAACCGACGACGCCCAGCCATGCCCCGAGTGCGGGCAGCGGATCTCGCGGCGGGAATGCGTTCGCCTCTGGGCCCGGTTCGAGGGTTAGCGCCATTCTCCGTTCCCTCGCCTCTGCCTCTGGGCAGTTCGCCTCATCCTCGTGCGACATGGGCGGCGGGAGCGATTCAATCGGGGTCATCAGGCCGGATACTCGGGGATGGCCACCATCCTGGGCGCGGTCTTGGGCTTGCTGGCGATGCTCGTGCTCATGTCCCGGTCGGGCAGAATCGGATCGCCAAGGGCGCGCCGGCTGGGGGGCGCGCTCCGGCCGGGCGTCCGAGAATACGGATGCCGCGTCCGAGAACGCTCAGGGCTGATCGATTTTGCGCGGGTTCTCGGACGCTGGGGAGCGCGCCTGAAAGCGGGCTCTTCGCGCCTTGAGTTCGATAAGAATCGTGTCGATAGAACGGGCGGCCCTTTTCGGAGTCCGATCCATGACCTTTGCGCGAATCATCAGCTCGCCCAAACCCGCCAGGATGCAGCGTCGTTCCACGGGCAGCCGGGTGATCAACCGGCGCCCCGTGGAGGTGCTGCCCCGGCCCGAGCTGACCACGCGGCGTCTCCTGTTCCGGATGCTCTATCCCAGCGACGCCGGTGCGTTCATCGCCGCCCTGGACCGCTCGCGCGAGCGGTTGCGTCGCTGGATCCCGATCAACCACGAGCACGAGAGCGACGAGCACTTCTTCCAGCGCACCATGGCGCGGGCCAGACGCGAGGAGGTCGAGGGCTCGGGCTGGAGACGCGGCGCGTTCATCGACCGCGGCCCCCAGCGTGGACGGTTCGTGGGGATGTTCGGCCTGATCAAGATCGAACGCGGGCTCGAGTGGAGCTGCGAGGCCAACTGGTGGGTGGATTCGGCCCTCCACGGGCAGGGGTACTGCAGCGAGGCGGCACGGGGCGTCATCGGTTTCGCCCTGCGCGAGCACCCCCTGGGCCTGGGCGTGCACCGGGTGCGCGCCTACATCGGGGCCGACAACCACGCGTCCCTGGCCATCGCCTCCAAGTGCGGGTTCACCCCCACCGGGGTGCGGACCCTGCTGCGCATTAACAAGGCGCTGGTCCACCACGACGAGTACGAGTGCGTGCCCGGCGAGGTCGCCGGATAAAAACCAAACACTTGAGAACGGCCGGCGTGGGACGAGAAGAAATTTCCAACTTCTCCCCTCGGGCCATGATGAATTGTTCATTTCCGTCCCCGCGGGCATGTTCAGTTTCATAAATCTTTGATACCAAAGGTTTTGCGGTCATCGGCCACGCGAGGCCCCGGCGCGGGGTCGATCGGTGGCGTGGAGGGCGCTGCGCGCTCCAAACTTGCCTTTTTTGGACATGCTCCTAGGGTCCAGACCCATGCCGGGCACGATCATCGCGCCCGACTCGCCGGCCGCCTCCACCGCGGCTCGCACGCACTTCAGTCGCTGGCAAGTACTGTCCCGAGGGCAACTTATGGCATCAGTCAACTTTGACAGTCGGACGCTTTCGATCGATGGCAAGCGGATCTGGCTGGTTTCAGGGTCGATCCATTTCCAGCGCACCGAGCGGGCGCAGTGGGCACAGCGGATTCACGCCGCCAAGCACGCCGGGCTCAACACGATCGAGACCCCGATCTTCTGGAGCCAGATCGAGCCGCGCCCCGGGGCCTACGACTTCAAGGACAACAACGACATCAAGCACTTCGTCGAACTCGTGGGCCAGGCGGGGATGCACTGCGTCCTTCGGGTCGGGCCCTATGTGGGCGAGGGCTGGGATCTGGGCGGCTTGCCCGCGTGGCTGCTGAACATGCCCGAGCTGGAGGTGCGCCGGCCCAACCAGCCGTTCCTCGAGGCCGTGGGCAAGTATTTCAACGCGTTGGCCCGGCAGGTGCGGGATCTGCAGGCCTCGGTGACCCGCGGGGCCCCGATCGTGATGATCCAGAACGAGGCGCAGTGGTTCTGCGGCGACCCCGAGACGGCGCGCGGCTATCTGGGCGAGCTGGGGCGCTATCTGCGCGAGGCGGGATTCACCGTCCCCAAGGTCAACAGCAACAACCTCTGGCAGGGGGTGGAGGGCGATATCGACGCGTGGTCGGGGGCGGGCGACATGTTCGGCATCATGCGCCAGCTCCAGGCCGTGCGCCCCGACCAGCCCGAGATCGTGATTGACTATGGCCCCAAGGCCCGTCCGGTGTTCGCCCACCCCAAGCCCGAGTGCCTCGACGGGCTGCACTTCCAGCGTCAGTTGGCGGAGATCCTGTGCGCCGGCGGGCAGTTCAATCTGGGCAACTTCTCCAGCGGCACCACCCACGGGTTCTTCGCGGGGATGTCGCCCCAGGGCGCGTTCAGCCCCTACGCGCCCACCCAGGACGCGTGCGCCCTGCTCGACGAGCATGGTCGCCCCACGCCCCAGGGGATGCCCGCGCGTCGGCTGATGATGTTCGCTTCCAGCTTTTCGCGCGTGCTGGCGCACACCGAGCACGAGGACCCGCCGATCACGATCGACCCCGGCGGCGACGAGCACGCCATCAACGGGCATGTCGTGACGCACATGCGCGGGTCGCAAGGGTCTGTGGTGTTCATTTTCTCGCCGCCTCGGTCCAAGCCGGGCACGCTGAACCTGCTGCTCTCCGACGGGGCGCGCCTCCCGGTGCGCCTGGGCCATCAGCGGGTGCACTGGTGCCTGCTGGATGTGCATCTCTCGTCGTCGCACACGCTCGACCACACCAGTCTCAACGCGCTGACCACCACGGAGAAGGCGATCATCCTCTTCGGCCCGGCCAACGCGATCGGGGAGGTGTCGATCAACGGCACCCCGCTGGAGGTCGAGGTCCCCAAGGGGCGCAAGCCGCTGGTCGTTGACCACGAGGGCGTCACCGTCATCGTCGTCAGCGACGAGATGGCCGACGAGACCTTCGTGCACGGGAACGATGTGTTTGTCGGCGTGGGCGGGATCAGCCCCAGGGGCGAGCCGCTGCCTGCCCCGGGGGGCAGGTCGCACACCCACATCGATCCGTCGGGCGTGGTCCGCAACCACAACACGAGGGTCCCCGAGGGGTACCCCGGCGACAAGTTGCCCAGGGTCAATCTCGGGGCGTGGGAGTGCGCCGTCCCCCAGGAGCACATCGGGGGCGTGAGCCCCCGCTACGCCCAGATCCCCGGCCCGGCGGACCTCTCCGAGCTGGGCACGCCCTACGGGTACGGGTGGTACCGCGTGGCGATCAAGAACCAGGCGAGCAGGAAGCTGAGGATCAGCGCCCCGCAGGCGGCCGACCGCGTGTCGGTGTTCATCGACGGCGAGCACGCGGGCGTGCTGGGCGCCGGACCCGGGGCCCAGCGCGAGATCACGCTGGCGACCAGGAAGGGCGAACAGCAGCTGGTGATGCTGGCTGACAACATGGGGCGCGTGGATTCGGGCTCGGACATGACCGGGCGCAAGGGGTTGTTCGGGCACCTCATCGAGCATGTCGCCTTCAAGCCCGGCAAGGCGACGCTGGAGGTGGGCGACCCGATCGAGATCCTGGGCTACAGGTCGCCGGTGTTCGGGCTCCAGCCCGGGGACTCCACGCTGCCCCACCGCGTGACATGGTCGTTCAAGCACCTCAAGAAATCGTCGATCGTCGTGGAGCTTCCCGCGCTGAGCGTGCGCACGATGGTGCTGCTCAACGACGCGCCCATCCGGCTCATCGAACCGGGCAAGCCCTTCACCCTGGTGCTCGACGACGAGGCGACCAAGCGCGGCAACAACATGCTGCAGCTGGCCTTCGAGAACAACGCGACCTCGGAGGACGGCGAGGCCTACTCCAAGGCGATGCTCAAGCTCGTCTCCGACGAGGCCGACTTCATCGAGGCGTCCAACCCCATCACCGACAAGTGCGAGTGGTCCTTCGCCAAGTGGGAGGCGCCCGCCGATGCCGAGTTCGATTTGGTCGCCAAAGCCCGGCTCAGCGCCGTGTCTCAGCCCGCGTGGTGGCGGACGAGCTTTAACACCCCCGATGCGCGGGTGGCGCTGAACCTGGACTGCTCGGGGCTGAGCAAGGGGCAGGTCTATGTCAACGGCCGGGCGCTGGGGCGCTACTTCGTGGCCGCCGGCGACGGCACGCCCGTGGAGCCCGCGCTGCCGCTGGCGATCCCCGCCGATTGGCTCAAGGCCACGGGCGACAACGAGCTGATGATCTTCGACGAGCACGGGGCCGCGCCGGGCAAGGTGAAGATCATCGTCGAACGCTACTGACGCTGACGGGATTGCCGCGCTGTGGTGAACTCTTCTCTTGATCCCCCCGTGGCTTTCGAATGCTCCGGGCTGTATGCTCGGGCATGGCCAAATCCTCTGAGAGCACCGCCGCGCCCGGCCCCGTCGGGCCCCGGCTCTGGCAGCAGGCGGCCTCGTACGCCGCGCGCGCCCACAACCACCAGTACCGCAAGGACAAGAAGACCCCCTTCGTGGCCCACCCCTACCGGGTCGCGATGGTGGTGCGCGACATCTTCGGCTGCGACGATGAGGTGGCGCTCTGCGCGGCGCTGCTCCACGACACGATCGAGGACACCCGCACCGATTACGACGACCTGCACAAACGCTTCGGCGTGGAGGTCGCCGACTGCGTGGCGGTGCTCACCAAGAACATGCTGCTGGTCGAACGCGAGCGGGAGGCCGACTACGACCGGCGCCTGGCCGCCGGGCCCTGGCAGGGACGGCTGGTCAAGCTGGCCGATGTCTACGACAACGGGCTGGACATCCCCCGCGCGGCGATGCGCAAGAAATGCGTCAACCGTTGCAGGCGGGCGCTGACGCTCAGCGAGGGGGACGCGGGCATCCCCTGCGTGAAGACGGCCCGGGCCGCGGTGCAGGGGCTGCTCGGGTCGCTTCAGGCGGTTCGCTAGGGGCGCTCGTCGCCGGGTGACGGCGGCGTGCGCAGCGCTTCGATGCGGGCGCCGAGCGCTTCGAGGCGCCGGGCCAGCTCGTCGGCCTGTTCACGGCGCAGGGGCGTTTCCTCGGCCGGCGCGTCGCGCTGGTCTTCGAGCAGCTGCTGGCGCTGCTGGTCCAGCAGCAGGCGACGCGCCTCAAGCAGTTCGAGCTGCCGGTCGCGCAGGCGACCCTCGACGAGGGCCGCGTCCGCGGCGAGCTGGCCCGGTCCGGTCCACGGCGTGATGGGCGGCGGGGCGGAGCCGTAGCCGGTCTGTACGGGCAGCCCCGCGCCGACAACGACCACGCTGGGGGTGCGCCGATCGGGCGTCCGCGGGTCGGGGGCGGCGCCCTCGGGGAAGGCCGCCCGGCTCCAGGCGTCGATGTCGATCCCGGCGCCCACCGCCCCGGGCCGCTCGGGCGAGATCCCCGCCCTGTCCCAGCGCAGCGCCAGGGCCCGGCGCACCAGCGTCGGGTCCATCGGGGCCGCGCCGGTGAGCGCCTCGAACGAGCCCAGCGGCAGATCGAGCTCGATGAGCCGGTCCTCACCGCTCTGGGCGTCGCGGCGCAGGATGGTGACCGGGAGGATGTCGCCCGGCCGGCGCGAGAGGATCTGGGCGCGGAACTCCAGCGAGCCCTCGACGATTCGGGCGTCCACCATCGTGATCCGGTCGCCGGGGTTGAGCATGGTGCTGGCGGGGAACTCGGCGTTGGCCTCGATGGGCTGGACCTCGATGGACCCGACGCCGACCGTGCCGAACTGCACCCCCAGCGCGCCCCTGGGCTGGGCGCTGAAGCGCTGGGCGCACGCCTTGAGAAGGCGCGCCCGCTGCTCAGGGTCCAGGTCGGGGGCGGCGATGAAGACTTCGAGGTCTTCGAGGGTGACGCCCCGGCTCGTCTGGCCCAGTTCGGTGGTCGCCAGGTCTCGCTCCAGCCACGACTCGGAGCCCAGCTGGGCGATCAGGGCGCGGGTGTCGGGCGCGGCTTGGCCACGCGCGATTCCCGTGCACAGCAGCATCAGCGAGATGGCGGCGGGTGCTCGCATCCCACGACTATACCCGGTCCCCGGCTGATCGGTTCACAAGGCGAGCAGCTCGCGCAGCGCCCCCTGGTGCTCATCAATCCAGACGGCTTTGCGCCAGACGGCCGTCAGCAGCGTTGCGGCCGGGTCGCCCCCGGCGCCCGCGTCGAGCTGGCCGAGCGTGGCCAGGGCCTCGTCGATGATGACCGCGGGCATCAGCCCCAGGCACAGTCGGGCGTCGCACGGTCCGCCGGACCCGGCGTATCCCTCCCAGAACAAGCGCAGGGGCCCGGGATCGGGCTCGGGGGCGAGCTGGGCGGGGCTCTGGCCCGGGCGCGGGGCGATGAGCGAGATGTGCACCATCGCCTGGGTGACCTCGCGGGCCCGCGAGCCCACGCGCGTGTTGTCGAAGTCGCAGACGGCCACGAGCTCGTCGCCCTGGTAGATCAGGTTGCCCGGGTGCCAGTCGCCGTGCACCAGCGCCGGTCGGGCGGCGTTGGATCGCGCCAGCTCCTCGCCGTAGCCCATGAGGCGCGTCAGGTCCTCGACGAGCCGATCGGCAAAGCCCTCACGCCGTGGTGCGAGCATCGTCAGGCGCTGGGTGTCGATGGTGGCGGTCTCCACCGCGGGTTCGAAGCGTGTGCGGACCGTGTCCAGCTCGCGGTGCAGCTCGGCCAGCAGCGCCCCGGACTGGCGCGCGTGGGCGGGGTTGGCCCGATCGAAGGGACGCCCGTCGATGTAGGCGAAGAGCTCGTAGACCTGGTCCTCGAACTGGGTCATGGAGTTGTGCTCGTCGCGGTCGCCCAGCAGCGGGGGCACGCACAGGCCGCGCTGCTGGCAGGCGAGCTGGACCTCGTGGCTGAAGGCGACCAGCGCGGGGATGTCCAGGCCGCGGGCGCGTCGCTTGAGCAGCAGGCGTCCCCGGGCGCTCTCGACGATCACCTTGGGCGAGTAGACCGATCCGGCGGCCAGCTCGCTGATGGCGCTGACGGCGCCGATGTCGTATCGTGCGAGCACCGCGTCGATCTCACGCTGACTGAGCTGCTGGCGCGCTGACGGCACGGGATCCCTCGCTTGCGTCGGTCGGCGTGGTCGGCGTGGTCGGCGGGGGCCGGTTCACTCGACATTCTGGACCTGCTCCTTGATGCGGTCGATGGCGCCCTTGATCTCGACGATCAGGCGGCTCATCTGCGCGTCGGGGCTCTTGCTGGCGATGGTGTTGGCCTCGCGCAGCAGCTCCTGGGCCAGGAAGTCCATGGTGCGTCCGATCGGGCGCCCGTGGTCGTCTCCCAGGAGGTCCTTGAAATGGACCAGGTGCTCGCTGAGGCGTGAGATCTCCTCGGCGATGTCGGTCTTCTCGGCGTAGACGGCGATCTCGCGGATCAGTTCGCCCTGGTCGACCTCGGCGCCCGAGTCGGTGATCAGCGCGTCGATGCGCGCTTTGAGACGGCGCTCGTAGTCGCTGGTCACGCGCGGGGCGAACTGCGTGATTTTGGCCAGGCGTTCGGCGATGAAATCCAGATGCCCGGCCAGGTCGTCGTGCAGCGCCACGCCCTCACGGGTGCGCATCGCGATCAGGTGCTCGAGGGCCAGCTTGACCATGGGCATGATCGCGGCGCGGGCGCGGTGCAGGCGCGTTTCGTCGTCGCTGGGCGGTCGCAGCACGCCCGGGAGCATGACCAGGCCCGAGACATCGATCGATCCCAGCGGCGCGTCGATCGCCTGGGCGATCTGCTGGGCGTACTTGCGCAGGGCGGCGGTGTTGATTTCCAGGGCGGCCCCCGCATCGGTGTCGGTGCACGACACGGTGACGGTCACCGACCCACGCGAGATCGTGGCGCGGACGATTTGCTCGATCTCGGGCTCGAGCGAGGCGAGCCGGTCGGCGATGCGCGAGGTGGTCTTGAGGAACTTGTTGTTGACGCTGCGGACCTCGACGCCGTAGACCGACCCCTCGTCGCTGCCCGAGGCGTCCCCGAAACCGGTCATGCTTCGAATCACGGGCATGCTCCCTGGGGGCGCGTGGGACGGACGGGTTGGCCTGGGCGGGTGGTGCTCATCATGCAACATACCGGGCGTTGGGGGCGCTTCACAGGTCTGCGCCGGGCGGCTGGTCGGCGGGCTGGTCGGTGGGTTGATCCGCGGGCTGATCGGCGCCTGGCGGTTCATCCGTCGGCTGCTCTTGCGTTGGTTGTTCCGCGGTGGCGGGCGGGGGCGCGTCCCGGTCGGTGTTTTCTCCGGCGGGCGCGGTCTCATCGCCCGGCTGATCCCCGGCGGTCTCGCCGGTCGTCGTGGTCTGGGCGGGCGTCGCGCCGCGGGGGCTGGTGGCGATGGTCGGGTTGGGCTGGCCGGTCTGCGGGCGGGTGGCGAAGTTGAGCACGATGGCCAGGAGCAGGAAGCAGACGAAGATGGTGATGGTGGACCAGGTGAGCACATCGCCGGTCTTGGTGCCGAAGGCGGTCTGCCCCGCGCCCCCGCCGCCGCCGGCGCCGAAGGCGCCGCTGAGCCCGCCGCCCTGGGGGCGCTGGATGAGCACCAGCAGGATCATCGCCAGCGAGACGATCAGGAACCCGCCGATGAGCAGGTTGGTCACCACGGGGTGCCATGCCGCGAGCGAGAGGGTTTCATGCATGAGGGCGATCGTCACCGCGCTGCTCCTGTGGTGTGGAAAGTCGTGCGTTACGGCCGCGAGAGAGTCGTCAGGGATATCGCCCGCGGCGGGGGGAAGTCTAGGCGCACCGTCCTGTGGCTACAGAGGGATTGTTTCCGGTGGATGAGGAACGGCTCAGACCGCCAGGGCCTCTCCGGCCTCGATGATCGCCCTGAACTCGTCGCCGTTGAGCGAGGCCCCGCCGATGAGCCCGCCGTCGATGTCGGGCATGGCCATAAGCTCGGCGGCGTTGCCGGCCTTCATCGACCCGCCGTAGATGATCCGGATCTCGTCGGCGGCCCGGCGGTCGTACATCTCCCCGATCAGCTCCCGGACTTTGGCGTGGGCGTCCTGAGCGTCGTCGGGGGTGGCGGTCCGCCCCGTGCCGATGGCCCAGACCGGCTCGTAGGCGATCACGACCGAGCCCAGCTGCTCGCGGGAGACCTTTTCGAGCCCGGCGCGGGTCTGGTGCTCGTTGATGGCGTCGGTCTTGCCCGACTCGCGCTGCCCGAGCGTCTCGCCGATGCACAGGACGGCCCGGAGCCCCGCGTCCAGCGCGGCCCGGGTCTTGCGGTTGACCATCGCGTCGCTCTCGCCCAGCACATGGCGGCGTTCCGAGTGCCCGGTGAGGACGGTGCTCACGGCGCAGTCCCTGAGCATCGCGGTGGAGATCTCGCCGGTGAACGCGCCCTCGGGCTCGAAGTAGCAGTCCTGCGCGCCCAGCGAGATATCGGACCCTTCGAGCAGGGCCGCGACCTCGCGCAGATAGACGAACGGCGGGTAGACGGCCACCTGCACGCGGCTGCGGCGAACGCCCCCGAGGAGCGAACGCACCAGCTCGCCGGCCCGGCGCGCGTCGGTGTTCATCTTCCAGTTGCCCCCGATGAAGGGCGTGCGGGCGGTGGCGCTCATTTCGTGGCTCCCGAGGGGTGACGGATTGGCCCGGGGGCCGATCCGAGGTATGGTATGGCAGTCTAGCGTCGCCGCGGCCCACGATCCCGGCCGGGGCCGCTCCCGTGCATCCCCGTCCATCACGAGGTGTGTCCATGACCAGTCAGCCCCAAGAGAGCAAGGATGTCGATGTCGTCATCGTCGGCGGCGGCCCCAGCGGCTCGACCGTCGCCACCTTGCTCAAAAAATACAACCCCGGGCTCAGCGTGCTGATCCTGGAGAAGGCCAAGTTCCCGCGTGAGCATGTGGGCGAGTCCCAGCTGCCGGGCATCAGCGTGATCCTCAACGAGATGGGGGTGTGGGACAAGGTCGAGGCGGCCAACTTCCCCATCAAGCTCGGGGCCACATTCACCTGGGGCAGCAGCGGCGACGAATGGGACCTCGATTTCTACCCCGTGGAGGAGTTCGTCGACGAGGCGCGCCCGGCCCGGTACGAGGGCCAGCGCCGTCACACGGCCTTCCAGGTGGAGCGTGACCGCTACGACGACATCCTGCTACGCCACGCGCGCGAGCTGGGGGCGGTGGTGCGGGAGGAGACGATCGTCCGCGAGGTGCTTGCCGAGGGGGACCGGGTGGACGGGCTGGCTCTGGGCACGGGCGAGATTGTGCGGGCGCGGCACTATGTCGATTGCTCGGGGCACTCGGCGATCCTCCGCAAGGCGATGGGCGTGGAGAGCGTGGCGCCCACCACGCTGCGCAATGTCGCCTTCTGGGACTACTACGACAACGCGAAGTGGGCCATCGAGATCGGCGTGGGCGGGACGCGCATCCAGATCCGCTCGCTGCCCTACGGCTGGCTGTGGTTCATCCCCCAGGGCCCGACGCGCGCTTCGGTGGGGCTGGTCTGCCCGAGCGAGTACTACAAGGAATCCGGTCTCACCCCGGCGGAGGTCTATCTCAAGGCCATCGCCGAGCAGCCCGAGATCGCCTCGCTGATCGCCGACGCCCACAGCTCCACGGGCGGGATGGTGCACAGCACCAAGAACTGGTCGCACCTGTCGGGCAGACTGGCGGGCGAGAACTGGTGGATCTGCGGCGACGCGGCCGGCTTCGCCGACCCCATCCTCTCGGCGGGCATGACCCTGGCCCACACCGCGGCGCGGGAGGTGGCCTACTCCATCCTGGAGTGCGACCGCGGCGAGATCGACGCGGACTGGATCAAGTCGGAGTACGACGCGAAGAACAGGCGGAACATCCGCCAGCACATCCGCTTCGCCGAGTTCTGGTATGCCTCCAACGGGCGGTTCACGGACCTCAAGGAGTACTGCCGGAACATCGCCAAGGACGAGGGGCTCGACCTCAGCCCGGCCCAGGCGTGGCGGTGGCTGGCCAAGGGCGGCTTCACGAACCAGAACATCGATCAGGCGGGCTTCGGTTCGTTCGATGTGGGCTCGTCCAAGCAGCTCATCGAGCGTTTCAGCGGGCGCGCCAGCAAGTACCAGATCACCCGCCTCAACGATTTCAAGCTCAACCTCAAGAACGCCCAGGAGATCCACCGCGCCGAGCTGCACGATGGCCGGATCCGCCGCGTGCTCTGCTACAAGCGGGGCGATTCCCTGCTGCCGATGACCGGCGCCTGGAAGGCGATGGTGGAGATCCTCAGGAAGGAATCCGACCTCGAGCGGATCAACCAGATGCTCAGCGGCGGGATCGCGCGCACCACCGTGGGCGGGGCCAGGAACATCGGTGTGTTCGTGTACCTGCAGGCGCTGGAGGTCATGGTCAACGAGGGCTGGGTGATCGGGCGCCACAACAAGAAGCGGCCGCTGGGGACCTTCCTTGGCGGGCGCCTGATCCGCACCGAGGCCGAGGCGCGCGAGGCGCTCAAGGACGCCAAGGCCACCGTCCGCTTCCCCGGCGAGCAGCAGCAGGAACCAAACGGGGCCGGGTGATCGCGGGGTTCTATTCGCCCGCGGCCAGGGTGGGCGCCGTGGCGCTTTGCTCGGGCGCGTCCGCCCGGGCGGCGGCGGACGCCGATTTGCTGTGGGCCTCGGAGTGCTTCCTGGTGTGCGGCCTGGCGGCGTCGGCCTGGGCGTGGATCTGCGACTGGCGGGCCACCTTGATCGCGTACACACCGATGTACGCGGCGATCATCAGCACCAAGGCGTAGATCAGGCGTCCGCGGAAGTAGCTGAGCATGACCCCCAGCAGGCAGAAGACCACGCCGATGCCGTAGAGCGTGAACACGGCGCCCTTGACGCCCAGGGCTCGTTTGAGCATGTGGTGCAGGTGGTCGGCGTCGGGGTCGGACATCTTCTTGCCCGCCAGTTTGCGCCGGACGATCGCCAGCGCCGTGTCGATGATCGGGATCGCGTAGATGATCAGCCCGGCCGCCACCAGCCAGGTCTTGCCCGTGTCGCCCAGCGAGAGGATCATGACCGCGCTGCAGTAGCCCAGCAGCAGCGATCCCGTGTCGCCCAGGAAGATCGAGGCGGGGTTGAAGTTGTGCGGCAGGAAGCCCAGGCACGCGCCCAGCACCGCCAGCCCGAAGATGATGCGCGGGGCGTCGAAGTACCCGTCGTCGGCGACCGCCAGCGTCAGTGAGATGGCCAGCAGGCCCACCATGGCGATGGAGGTGACGCCCGTGAGCAGCCCGTCGAGGCCGTCGATGAAGTTTGAGGCGTTGCACGCGCCCAGCACGAACACGGCGATGATCGCCGTCCCGGCCCAGTAGATCAGGTCCACCTGGATGCCCGATCCGAGCACGGGTATATCGGCCGGCAGTGGGATGTGGTAGATCAGCTCGGGGTTGTGCAGCAGTCGCCCGAGGGTGGGCGTGAGCACGCCGGCGGCGACATTGATGCCGACATTGCCCAGCGCCAGCGCCGCGGCGGCGATCAGCTGCCCGCCGAGCTTGACGCGGGGCGGGATCCCCGTCACATCGTCGAGCAGGCCGACGAGCACGATCGAGGTCATGCCCAGGGCGATCCAGGGCGGGACGATGGGGTTGTAGAGCCCGTCCATCAGGTGCTCGTCGCTGATGGAGTGATAGTCGATGATCCCGCTGATATCGACGGTGACATAGCTGAACACCAGCGCCGCGATGATGCCCAGGTACACCGCCACGCCCCCGAGGTAGGCGATGGGGATCTTGTGGATCTTGCGCTCCTCGCAGGGGTGGTCCACGATCCCGTTGGCGATCGCGAGCCTGCGCACCAGCGGCGTGATGAGCAGTGTGACCAGAAAGGCCACGGCGAAGACAAAGATGTATCCCGACAGGATGTCGAGCTGGTCGGCGGCCGCCCTGGCCAGGTCGGCGGCGCTGGCCGTGGAGGCCCCCTGGGGCAGGGGATGGGCCGCCAGGTCGGCCCCGGTGTCGAAGGGGTTGGGCGCGCCGAAGATGGGGATCTCGGAGGGCTGCATCATCTCGCCCCCTCCGTGCGCGGCGAGCGCATCTCAAGGGCCAGGTCGGTGATGGTCCGCTCCAGCCTCAGGCGGGGGGCGAACCCGATCGCGGCGCGCACGCGCTCCAGGTCGGGTTTGCGGTGGCGCAGGTCCTCGAACCCCGCCGGGTAGGCGTCGCGGTAGGGCACCAGGCGGATGGTCGAACCCGAGCCCAGGGTCTCGACGACCGTCCGCGCCAGACGGGCGATGGTGATGGGCTCGTCCGAGCCAAGGTTGAACACGCGACCGTGGCAGGCGGGGTCGGCGAGCAGCTGGGGCAGGGCCCGCACGGTGTCGCGCCCGTCGCAGAAGCAGCGCGACTGGGCGCCGTCGCCGAAGACCCGCAGCGGCTCGCCCCTGAGCGCGGCCTCGACGAACCGGGGCAGGACCATGCCGTAGCGTCCCACTTGTCGCGGGCCGACGGTGTTGAAGAACCGGCACACCACGGCCGGCAGCCCGTGATGGCGCGAGTAGGCCAGGGCCAGGTGCTCGTCGAGCGCCTTGGCGTGGGCGTAGGACCAGCGGGTGACGCTGGTGGGCCCGAGCAGCAGGTCGTCCTCCTCGGAGAAGACGCTCGCGCCCGGCTTGCCGTAGACCTCCGAGGAGGAGGCGATGAGCGTGGGGGCATTGCCATGGGACCGGGCGTAGCCGAGCAGCGCGTCGGTCTCGTGGACATTGGTCCTGATCGAGCCGATGGGGTCGTCGAGCACCAGCTCCACGCCCACGGCGGCCGCCAGGTGGTAGATCTCCTCGAACCGCGTCTCGTCGCCCAGCGTGGCGAGCCCCTCGCTCACGCCCGCCTCGATGAAGCGGATGTCGCGCGTGACGGCGTCGAGGTTGGAGCGGCGTCCGGTGGAGAGGTTGTCGATGACGGTGACCGCGTCGCCTCGGGCGACGAGCAACTCGACCAGGTGCGAGCCGATGAAGCCCGCCCCGCCGGTGACCAGCACGCGCCGGGCGGCGCGCGGGGGCGGGGGGTTGGTGGGCTGGTTGGGCACGCGGTCGCTCCGTGGACTCAGGACGCCTGGGGCGCTTCGCCGGCGTGGTACTGGTGCGAGGTGCGGATGTTCTTGCGCATGTACCCGCCGGCGGAGCTCTTGACCCCGTTGACGAGCACGCCCAGGAACTCGGCGCGGGTGTCGGACAGCTCGTTCTTGAGCCGGGCGACCTGCCCGCGCTTCTCGGTCATGGCGTGGGCCACGAGCATGGTGGCGTCGGCATGGGCGCACATGGCCAGCGCGTCGCCTGCGACGACCGCGGGGGCGACATCGAGCAGGACGATCTCGTACTCGCTGGCCACACGGGCCAGGATCTCGCCCATCTTCTCGGTCCCCAGTCGCTCGACGACGCGCAGGTTGCGCGCGCCGGCGGGCAGGACATCGGGGCCCGACGGGGTGTGCTGGATGCATTCGCAGAGGGTCTTCTGGCCCGCGAGGGCCTCGGCCAGGCCGGGCGCCTCGGGGAGCCCGAAGGCGGTGTGGATCCGGGCGCGCCGGAAGTTGGTGTCGATCACCAGCGTGCGTTTGCCCGCCGACTCGCACGCCAGGGCCAGGTTGGTGGTCACGCTGGTGGCGCCCGAGCCGGGCATCGCGCCGACCACCAGCAGGGTTTTGTGCCCGTGCTCGGTCATGTCCTTGACGATGCGGGTGCGCAGTTGCCTGAAGTGCTCGGCCAGCACCGAGTTGGGGCTGTCGCTGAACACGGTCCCGAGCGATGCGTGGTTGACCGGGTCCTCCTCGGCGTCGGGGATGATCCCCAGGACGGGGGTGCGGGGAATCATGGCGATGTCCGCGGCGCTCTTGACGCGCTGGTCGAGCATCTCGAAGGCCATCAGGATACCCACGGTCAGGGCCATGATCAGGATCGTGACCGCCGGGACCATGATGTAGATGATGGGGAAGGCGGGCTTGTCGGGCACATTCTCCGACTTGACCACCGTGATCCGGTTGGCCGTGTCCAGGCCCGCGGTCTGCGTGAGCTCGGACAGGTTTGTCTCGTGCTCGGCCATGAGATCAAGAGTGCTCTCGATCTGGCGGTTGATCTCCTGGATCTGCTCTCCGGTCTGCGTCAGGTTGTTGAGCTTGCTGACCAGCGCTTCTCGCTGGGTGCTCAGGTCGGCGATCTGGGCCTGGAACTGGCTCAGGGCCATGCGCGTGGCGTCGACGCGCGTCTCGAAGGACTGGAGCAGCAGGTCCTCGCGGGTGGACTCGAGTTGACGCTCGGTCGCGTTGAGCCCCTGGAGCGTCTGCTTGTAGCTGCGGTGCTCCTTGCCGATCCCCGCTTGATCGAGGGCGTTGAGGCTGGCCTTGAGGTTGATGATCTGCTGCTTGAGGTTGAGGATCTGGGGGAACTGGTCCACGCGGTCGCGCAGGGTCTGGTCGTAGACGATGGGTGTTTCCTTCCTGAGCTGCGCCTCGTCGCGGGTCAGGATCACCTGGTAGGCCTTGATCTGCTGCTGGATCGCCATCATCTGCTCGTTGACCACGCGCAGCATCACCGCTTCCGCGGAGTGCTCGGGGTCGATCGAGTTGAGCTTCATCTCGGTGACGAGGCGTTTCTTGCGCCCGGTGAGTTCATCAATGGAGGCCTTGGCCTCGGTGATGGCCTTGCGGATCTGCTCCTTGCGCCGGGTCACGCTCGTGTTGTTGCCGGCGCCGACGATGCGCAGGTAGTTGTCCTTGACAAGGCCCACGAGCCCGGCCGCGTCGCCGCGATCACCCACCTGCACCGAGAGCTGGATGAGGTAGGTGTTGGGGATCGCCGAGGCGCGGATGGTCCCGTCGAGCTCCTCGTAGGCCTCGACGACATCGAAGTTGCCGCGACGAACGAAACGCTTGTACCAGTGGGGCGCCTGGCTCTGGAGACGGGCGTCGGCGAGCACGGCGTTCATCACCAGCTCGCCCTTGATCGTCTCCACCTGGGTGCCCATGAAGCGGGCCATCTCGTCCTCGTCGATGTCCTTGACGCCCGTGATCTGGATCTCGGTCTGCACGGGAGTGCACTCGAAGAGCACGGTTGACTTGTACCCGGGGAAGAAGCTGAGGCAGATGAAATGCACGCCCACGCCGATCACCATGCCCGCGATGAGCGAGAGCATCAGCACATACTTGTATTTCTGCAGCATCTTGAGCGGGTCGAAAGAGACCGCACCGCCGGCGGCTCCAGGTGCGCCCGCGCCCGGGCGCGGGGGGCCGGCGACGGGCGGTCGGGGTGCTGGATTCGTGCTCATGGTGCTGCTCCGTTGTCCTTCTGATGGTCCCGGAACACGCTCCGGGGCCCATCCACGCCTGCTTGGTGCTCGCGATCGTATCGCGATCAGTACTTTCGGTTTCTTCAGCCGTTGGCTGAGTCGAGATCGGCCTCGAAGGCCTCAATGTCGCTTTCGAGGCTGGGATAGGCCTCGGGTGCGGATCGTAACACGCTCCGGGCGTCGTTGACCTTGGACCTCGCTTCGACCCGGTCGCCGCGGGCCAGCTCCAGGCGCCCGGTGGTGATCAGCATCGTCACACGCCCCGGGATCGACTGGACATACGGGGTCCCGGTCTCGATCATCTGCTGGGCCTCGTCGTACTTGCCGAGCTTGATGTAGATCCCGGCCATGGTTTCGTACGGCTCGCTGCGGGTGATGTTCTTGTCCAGCGCCGACTGCCCGTAAGGAAGCGCATCTTCTGCGCGGCCGAGCCGGGCCGAGAGCACATACGCCAGGTTATTGTTCATCTCCCAGTCGTCCGGGAACGCGCCCACGCCCTCGGTCCAGACATCGGCGGCCTGCTGGTCCTGGCCGTGGTCGAACAGCGTGGAGCCGTGCATACGGTAGGCCCGCACGCGCACCGCCGGGTTCACCGAGGGGCCTTTGAGCCGGGCGAGGATGTCGTTGGCCCGCTGGGGGACCTGGTCCTCACGCATCAGGCGGCGTGCGATGAACAGGTCCAGCCAGTCCTGGATCTGGGCGTTGGCGTTGCGTCGCTTGAGCGCTTCGAGATATCGGACCTGGTCCTCGGCGGGGCGGCCCTCGAAGTAGCGTGACAGGTTGCCCGACCAGTTGAGCAGGTCCGCGTCGCTGTTGATGGACAGATCGAACGCCTTGGTGATCTGCTGCTGGGCGAACTCGTCCATCCCCCGCGCCTGGAGCACCAGCGCCTGGGCCGCCAGGAGGCCTGGGCTGGTGTTGATGTCCCCCACGCGGGCCCCGAGGTTGTTGATCACCTCGTTGGCCTTGTTGGCGTCGGGGGGGCTCACCCGCACCAGCGCGTCGATGTACACCGCGCCGTCGCTGATCGCGTGGCGCTTGGCCCAGGCCAGGCCGTACATCTCCGCGGCGTACTGCCACTGCTCGTGGGAGGCGAAGAGCCCGCCGATGCGTGACATCAGGCTCGCGTCGTCGGCGCGCCGCGTGACCACCTCGCGGGCCACCGACATCGCCTCCCCCGCGCGACCGTTCTGCATCAGCAGCTCGTTGAGCACCGCGTAGAGCGAACGGTCCAGGTTGGGGTTGAGGCGGACCGCCGATTTGAGGTCGTTGAGCGCTTCCTCGCGACGCCCGACGGCGAAGTAGGCCGCGGCCCGCACGCGGTAGGCCTGCCAGCTGCTGGCGTCGAGGTTGAGCGCCCGTCCGATGTCCGAGAGCAGGTCGTTGAGCAGCGATTCGTCGCCCACGAGCATCTCGGCGCGTTTGATGTAGACCAGCGGCTCCTTGGGATACTTGGCCACCGCCTGGTCCAGGATCGACCCCGCGCGGGACTTCTCGTCGAGCCCCGCAGCGATGTCCGCCGCCTGGAGCATCGTGACCATCTGCTGGCGGCGCTCCTCGGGGAGCGCGTCGTAGACCTCCTGGGCCTCCTTGTATCGGTCCAGACGCGTCAGCGTCTCGATCAGGCGCAGGCGGATGCTCCCGTCCTCGTCGGCGTCGGCGTCGATCACATCGCGGTACGCCTTGACGGCGTCGGAGAAGTTGTTGATCCGCATGTACAGGTCGCCCAGCAGCTTGGAGCCGAGCATGGTGTCCTTGGACTGGCGCTTGACGGCCTCGTCGGCGGCGGCCACGGCCAGGTCGGGACGCCCGCGGCTGAGCATGAACTGCGCGTTGGCGACATAGGGCTCGGCGCCCACCGGCTGGGGCAGCGACGAGATGTACCTGTCGAACACCTCGTTGGCCAGAGTCAGCCCGTTCTTGTTGTCCACGGTGCCCTGCTCGGCGTACCAGGTCGCGTCGAGCTCGACGAAGGGCAGCTGGTCGTCCTGCGAGCGGAGCTGGTCGATCAGCTGGCGCGCCGCGCTCCACTTCTTGATCGTGATGTAGAGCCTGGCCAGCTGGTACTTGTTGTCGGCGTTGGTGGGGTTGAGCTCGAGCATGCGCTCTCGCTGCCTGACGGCGAACTCACGCCCGGCGTCGCCCCCGTAGAGCGACTCGAGCGTCAGCCAGATGTTCATGAACCGGGGGTCGCTGGCGCCGTACCGCTGCAGGCGCCGAGCGGTGCTCAGGGCCTGCTCGTACTGGCCGGCGCCCGCCAGGGTCATCACATACTCGGTGATGACATTCTGGTCGTCGGGGCGGATCGACAGGGCCTGCTCGAAGGCCTGGACGGCGTCGGCGGTGTGCCCGGTCTCACGCTGGAGGATCGCCAGCATCTGGTAGATCGAGGCGTCGGCGGTGCCCGAGGAGGCGGCCTGCTTGAGCAGATCGATGGCCCGCTGCGGGTTCTTCTCGGCCGTGGCGATGCGGGCCTGGAAGCCGAGCTTCTCGAGCTGGCTCAGCTCCGGACGCTGCGCCAGCGACCGGGCCTTCTCCAGCTCGCCGCTCTTGAGCGCTTCGATGAAGGTCAGCTCGATCACGCGCTTGTCGTCGGGGGCGGTCTGGTTGAGCCGGTCGAGCGTGGCCCTCAGCAGGTCGTGGCGTCCACGGTCGGAGGCGACCTGGGCGATGCTCAGCTGCTTCTCGAGCTCGGTGCGGTCCGACTGGCGGATCAGCTCGACCAGGATGTCCGTGGCGTCCGATGAGCTCATCGCCTGGGCCATCCGCTTGAGCGCCTCGTCATCCGGGTTCGCCCGGATCGAGCCCGCGATGATCTGGCGAGCGCCCTCGATGTCGTTGCTGTCGAGCAGCATCGCCGCAAGCTCCCGCGCGATCCGCGGGTCGTAGTTGAACCCGGGCACCTGCTCGCGGAGGTACTGGATCGCGCCGGCGTAGTCGCCCGGGGCGTCGGCGTCGCCCGTGCGCATCTGGCGGGCGGTGTAGATCGCCGCGATCACGGGGTCTTCGTTGAGCTCGGGGTTGAGCAGCTTGTTCACCGCGTCGAGCCCGTCGATGGCGGGCTGGATATCGGGGTTGACCGCCAGCACATCCTTGTAGAGCTGGGCGGCGGCGTTGTAGTCCTGCAGCTGCACCTGGATCTGCGCCAGGGTGAGCATCGCCAGCAGGCGCCGGTTGGTCTTGTCAAGCTTGATCATCTCGGTCAGCGCGGTGCGGGCCACGCCGTTCTGACCGAGCTGCGACGCCGTGATTCCCTCGTACCACAGCCCCTCGGGGTCGTTGCGCTGCGTCTGGTCGTTGTATCGCTTGAACAGGCTCAGCGCCTGCTCCAGTCGCCCATCGACACGCGCGATCTTGCCGTCGAGCAGCACCAGCGACAGGTTGTCCTCGTTCACCGAGGCGGCGAACTGGTCGCGGTACGCCCCGGCCTGCTTGAGCACGGCGTCGGCCTTGGCCCGGTCGCCCGAACCGACCAGCGCGTCCGCCTCATCGACCTTGATCTCCGATTGCGACAGCATGGCCCGGCGCTTGAACTCGTACAGGCGCAGGCCCTCGTAGCTCAGCGGCTTTGGCCCGAGTTCGCCGATGCGGGCGTACCAGCCCAGCGCCTCCTCCGGGTCGCCCGCGTCGCGCGCCACGCGCCCGGCGATCCAGTAGAGCTCGGCGTTGTCCTTGTCCTTGCCGATCATCTGGTCGACCATGCGGCGCGTGTTGGGCAGCTCGTTGCTGCCGTTGATGGCGACCTCGAGCACGGCGTAGAGCTTGAGCACATCGTTGTCCAGCTGCGCCTGCTGGCCGCCCAGGAGCGAGTCGGCGATGGCGTCGAGCTCCTCGCCGTACTCCTTGTACGCCGCGGCGAGGGCCTCTGACCGCGCCTGCTCGTCCTTGGTGTCGGCCATGATCTGCCGGCGCTCGATGTCGGCCCGCAGGAGCAGGCGCTGGATCCGCATCTCGATGTTGTCCGGGTGCTGGGCCAGGAAGCCGTCGACGACGCCCAGGTTCTCCCTGAGGATCCCCGTGCGGGCCTCGGTGTCGTTCTCCGGCACGGTCTGGTTGACCCGGATGGTGCGGAGGTTCATGAGCCCGATGATGGATTCGACATCGAGCGGGTTGGCGCCGATGGCGCGTTCCAGGTCGTCGATGCCCATCTCGTACTGGTCCTCGCTGAGCACCCCGCCCTTCTTGGCGATCTCGGTGATGGCCAGTCCCCGGTATCGCTTGAGGCGCTCCCAGGGCTGGGGCTGGCCGTCGGGGGCGCTGTCGAAGAAGGCCAGCACATTGGTGGTGTCCTCGATGTTCCGGTCCGCCAGGGCGCGCGCGTACTGCGCCATGAGCATCTGGTGCCGGAGGCTGAGGTAGCGCTCGTGGGCGTCCACATCCCTGCGCAGGATCGTGGCCGTCTGGCGGATCGCGTTGGTGTAGTCGCCGAAGAACTCGTCGGTGTATTCGGTCTCGGTGGGGGGCGTGATCTTCTCGAGCGAGCCGATCCACTTGGACAGGTTCTCGGGATCGGTCGGGTCGCGGTAGACGGCCTTGGAGTAGGCGCGCTGGGCCAGGTCGTACTCGCCCTGGGCCATGAGCTCGTCGCCGCGCCGGGCCAGCTCGCCCGCGCTCTTGTGGGCGATGCCGTAGGCGAGGATCAGCAGGCCGAACAGGCCGAGCACGGCCACCACCAGGATGACCACGAAACGAGTGTTGACGCGGGATGCCATGTATCTTCGTCCTTTATCCGGCCCTGCTGGGGCGATCAAGCGGGGCGAGCCGAGCCGCCCGTGGGGGTGTGTCGCGTCGCGGGCCGCGATATGGCCCGGCGCCGTCGGGTGTCATTCGTCTTCCTGCCCCTTGCCGGGGGCGTAGGGGTTGTCGGGAGGGTACAGCCCCTGCTGCACATCGATCCAGTCCGGCACGCAGCGCATGATCTCGCCGATCAGTTCGCCGACGAGCTCTCCAGAATAGCGTATGAACTCCTCGAAGGAGCCCACGCTGGCGCTGCTCACCTGCACCTTGATGAAATAGGCGTAGTCGTCCTCGAGATTGAACGCCAGCTGGCGGACCTGGTTGGCGCTGGCCTTGGTGCCGCCGTTGGCGATGAAGAAATACCCGGCGTAGATCCGCTGGCCGCTGGGGCCCACGAACTCCGAGGTCCGCATCTCGAATGGCGAGTCGGGCCCGATCCCCCGTGGGAGGCGCACGCGCATGCCCGGCGCGTCGGACATGCCCGGGTCGTTGCTCAGGCGGACCGTGTAGATCTTCTGGCTCAGCCCCGCCAGCCGCTCGGGCACGCCCTCATCGACCCGCCAGGAGGCGGTCTCCATCGGCAGCGCCAGCACCCGCGAAGACTCGTTCTGGACCAGGCCCCCGCCCACGAAGCACCGCTCGGGGACATGGGGGACCGTGTCGATCATCCCGGTGTAATAGGCGGCGTGGAAGTCGAGCACGATCGGGTGCTTGGGGTCCGCGTCGCGTGTGCGCAGGTAATGGCGCGAGACATAGTTTTCCGTGCCCAGGACCTCGGTGATCTCCGCCCCCAGGATCTCGTCGGCGCCGATGGCCTGCCAGCCGGGGGTGCGCGTGGGCAACGAGGCGACCTGTCGGTTGCCCAGCGGGTAGATCGGGGTCTTGCGCAGGTGCACATTGAAGACCTTGATGTACGCGCTGATCCCCGCGGCGCAGGCGAGCATCAGCACGAAAACCACCGCGCACACTACGAAGCGGGTCCTGACGCCGTTGCCGTGGACGCTCATGCCTCCACCCCCGTCGCCGCGTCGTTTTTCGGGGCCACCAGGCGGTTGAGCATCCAGGCGATGCCCAGGAACAGCAGCAGCGAGGGCACCAGCAGGATCGTCCCGATCACGGTGTGGGCGTCGCCCGCGGCCAGGTCCGGGTTGACCAGCATCAGCAGTCCCAGGACCGTCACCCGAACCATGTTCATGAACACCGCCACGGGCCCGGCCAGCAGGATCAGGGCGATCCGCTGCCACCACTGGGCCGAGCCCAGCAGCGCCACGGCCACGGCCAGGGCGAAGAACGCGACCACCATCCGCATCCCCGAGCAGGCCTCGGCGACATTCATTGGCAGGGTCCGCCCGTCGCTGGCCATGATGACCAGCGTGTTGCCGTCGAGATCGACCGAGAACCAGTCGAACGGCCCGCCGATGAGATTGAGCATCAGCCACGAGCCCTGCGAGGCCAGCAGCTGGAGCTTGAAGGTGATGGTGAGCATCACCCCGTTGGCCACGGTGATCATCATCACCAGGTACGCGATGGGCAGGAAGACATAGCGGAAGATCGCCGGGCCGCTCATCAGCAGCACCAGCGACCCGATCGAGAGCACCAGGGCCAGCCCCTGGAGCATGTGGTTCTGCACCAGGAAGATGTTGTACGCGTAGGTCAGCAGCCCGGCCAGCAGCGGGATCAGCGCGGGCCAGAAGACCGACGCGCTGGCGCGCACGACCGACTCACGGCGCTGCCAGATCAGATAGCCGGCGATCAGCGGGATCACGAACGCGTGCCCCCAGTCCTGGGGCTCGTTGACGCTCAGCTTGTACTGCTGGATGAACCATCGGAAGAACACCAGCGCCACGCCAAGCGTCAGCACCCCCGTGACGATCAGCCCCGGGCGCGTGAAGATCCCCAGCACCCGCTCGTCTTCGACGGCGCGGAGCGTGCGGTCAGGGGTTGTGGTGTTCGTGCTGCTCATGTGCTGCCAAGAGGAGGGAACCGGCGCGCTTCGGGACGGAGGGTTCGGGATTCTTTGGGCTGCTTATCGCGACCCGGCCGGGCTTTTTCGGAACGATCGGCATGATTCTCGGGCCGCTTTGGTCGGATCCGAGCCGGGTGATGATTGGCGCGAAAACCCGATCAAACCCGGTGAATGCCCTCCCGACGCCCGAGATCACCCCCGGGGAAATCCGGGGACGCGCAAAAACGAAACGATCCCCGCCGGAGCGACGGGGATCGTGATACGAAAGGCTCAAACGGATGGTTCGCCCGACGCCAGGCAATTCGCCCAAGCGAGCGTCACTGGCCGAAGCGGTTGAGCGGCGGGGCGCCGAAGACATCGTTGCCGAAGTTCCGATCGAGCAGGAACCCGAAGCCGTAGCTGGTCCGGAATCCCCCTCGGAGCACCGCCAGCGGCGTCGCCCAGAACTTGGTTCCGACATTGATCATGTCGTCGGGCTTGATGTAGATATCGGGCTGCGTGCCCTCATAGATGGCGCGGAGGTTGAGCATGATCGTCGCCTGCTCGTCGGGCCCCACCATCCGGGTCAGGTCGACCCGCTCGGGGATCGCCGTGGGGCCCAGATCGCCCGCCGCGGCGATGGCGCGACCCAGTGTCAGCCGTCCCGCCGCCGGGAGATTGAACACGCCGGGGCGGTTGATCTCGCCCTTGATGTAATAATAGCCCGTCGGGGCCGGGGGTACATTGATGATGTCGCCGGGCCGGATCACGATGTTGTAGCGGGCGTCCCCGGAGATCAGCGGCTCAACCGGGACCCGGATCACCCGCTGGGTGAACAGTTCGCCGCGTGAATCGCGGAGCATGTTCGAGCCGGCGCTCCGGGCGATGGCGCGACGAGCCGCGATGGGCATCGACTCGCGCACCCACTGCCCGTCGTGGAAACGCCAGTGGGGGGTGGGGGGCGACGAGGTGTTGTTCTGGTCCCGAGGCTGGTCCGCCCGGTTGGCGTCGGGGGCGGTCGGGGGCTCGATCAGATCGATGAGCGGCTCGTCGCCGCCCTGCGCCCCGTCGTCGCCGGGCTGGGTGTTGATCGCCGGGAGCAGGCCGGCGCCCGTCCGCGCCCCGGACATCATCGCTGGCGAGGAGAGATCGTCGATCACATCCAGCAGGTTCTCCCCGCTGGGCGTCGGGGGCTGCTGCTCTGGCCCCAGGTTGCGGTCGCTGGGGTTTTCGGGGGTCAGGTTGGTGGTTCCCTCCTCAAGGGGCACCTGGCGGATGACATAAATTTCCTTAGTGTACTGCGGGAAACCGCCCGCGGCGATCAGCGCCTGCAGGATGCGGAAGTCCGCGTTCAGGATCGAGTACGGCCCCGCGTTCACATTGCCCATCAGATGGAACACCTGCTGGCGGCGCTGCTCGACGACCACCGAGACCAGCGGGTCCGCCACCAGCGGGGCCATCTTCTGGGCGATGGCGTCGGCCACCTCGGTCTCGGTCTTGCCGGTCACGAAGATGCGCCCGAGCTGGGGGATCTGGATGTACCCGTTCTGGTCGATCTGGCGCGGAAGGATCTCGGCCTGGCCGCGCGTGATCAGGTCGTAGATGGTCAGGTCCAGAAAGTCGCCCGGCCCCACGCGGTAGATGTCGGTCTCGGGGATCAGGTCCGCGGGGGTGATCTCCGTGACCTCGACATACGGAGACGGGGGGTTCTCGATGGCGCCGATGTGGTCGAGGATCGGGACGCGCGTCGGAGTGCGCTCCCAGCGCCCCACCACTGAGGGATCCATGTAGGAATCCCATGTGCATCCCCCCAGGAATACGCCCGCCGCCAGAAGCAGGCCCAGGCACGCGGTCGCGCGTGAAACGGTGTGGACGGCGGCTTGATCGATCAGTTTCTGACGCACGGGCAACTCCTGCATTTCGTGTGCGTGTCGGGTCGCCGGGGGTGGGCGCCATGAAAGGCCCACCACGGCGCGTGTGCTTCTCTCGCCCTCATCATAGCGATCACCAGCCCGCCCGCGGGGGCGGTACGCACGAAGAAACCATCGACCACTCTCCGGCCGAAGGTTGATTCCGCATCGCCAGAATACGCGAAAAGGTCCGAGAGTGTGCGGGCCGATTCCTGAATAAACACGATCCGACCCGACTTTCAGCTTGGGCCCCGAAGGGTCGAACGAACGGTGGCGGGGCATAGAATATCGCCCCGACACCCGATACAGATTGCAGGCCATGCACTTATGAGCGACCGACCCACCCCCATCCCCGCCCCCTCCGCTCCCGCCAGGGGCGAGAACCGGGGCATCGAGCGCACCCTCACGCGCCACCCGCGCCGCCTGGGGGGCGACCCGATCGCCAATCTCAAGCCCGTTGTTTCGCTGTCGTCGATGATCCTCAACAACCAGGGCGAGGCGATCCAGCACCTGGCGCCCAAGAAAAAGCCCGACTGGCTCCGGGCAAAGCTGCCCGGCGGCGAGGGATTCCGCAGGACCAAGGCCAATATCAAGGCCCACAGTCTCCACACCGTGTGCGAGGAGGCCGCCTGCCCCAACATGGGCGAGTGCTGGGCGCGGGGGGTGGCGACGATCATGATCCTGGGCGACACCTGCACCCGCGCCTGCGGGTTCTGCAATGTCAAGACCGGGCGCCCCGGGGCGGTGGACAAGGACGAGCCGCGGAGGGTGGCCCAGTCGCTGCGCGGCGCGGGGCTCAAGCACATCGTCATCACCAGCGTCGACCGTGACGACCTGCCCGACGGCGGGGCGGGGATCTGGGCCGAGACGATCATGCGTACGCGCGAGGCGTGCCCGGGTATGTCCATCGAGGTGCTCATCGGCGACTTCAGGGGCGACGAGGCGGCCCTGCAGATGGTCATCGACGCCAAACCCGACATCATCGCCCACAACCTCGAGACCGTCCGGCGCTGCCACCCGGCCGTGCGCCCCAGCGCCCGCTACGAGCGCACGATCGAGCTGCTGCGGCGCGTCAAGGCCCAGGGCGGGGTGGCCAAGACCGGGATCATGGTGGGGATCGGCGAGAAGAAGCACGAGGTCTTCGAGATGTTCGATGACCTGGTGCGACTGAGCGCCGCTCATGACGGGCCGCGTGATCCCAACGATACGAGCGATTCACCCCGAGGCGACCCCTGCGACATCATCACCATCGGCCAGTACCTCCAGCCCACGCGCAACCACCTGCCCATCGACCGCTGGGTCCACCCCGACGAGTTCGGCGAGTACGAGACGGTCGGCAGGGCGGCGGGGCTCAAGGTGGTGATGAGCGGCCCGCTGGTCCGCTCGAGTTATCTGGCCGACAAGCAGGCGGATATGTTCTCGATGCTGCGCCGGTCCTGAGCCGGGGCCGGCCCTCGCGTCTCCGGTCGGGGGGCGTGTACCGTCTGGGGGGCGGGAAAGACGCCCGAATACCCGCTCGCCCGTGGCCGGGCATGAAGCCCCCACGCCGCCGGTTCGATGCTCTCATCTTCGGGAGGATCCGTATTGGCACGAAAACGCTGGGGATTTGCGTCGATCAGGCTGCGGATGATCGTGATGTTCACGATCGCGGGCGCGGTCCCTCTGATGGGCGCGGTGCTGCTGATGATCGGGCTGCACCCGCCCGAGGCCCGGAAGATGCGCGTGCTCGGGGCGGTGCTGATCGTGTCCGCGTGCTTGGCGGTCTACGCGTTCATGATGGCGGTGATGGGGCGGTGGTTCTGGAAGCCCCTGCAGGAGATCGTGGCCGCCACCGGGCGCATCGCCGACGGGGACCTGTGGCACTCGGTCGAGGTCACGCGCGACGACGAGCTGGGCGAGCTGCGGAGCGCGGTCGAGCACATGCGCGTCTCGATGAAACAGCAGATCGACCACCTCGACGGGGAGATCGCCGAGCGCACCTGCGAGCTGGAGTACGCCAACGAGCAGCTCCAGCGCGACGCCCAGCTCGACCGGCTCACGGGACTGGCCAACCGCCATGTCATGATGGGGGCGCTGGAGCAGGAGCTCGAACGCGCCCGGGAAACCAACGGGTACCTGTTCGCGGTGCTCTTCTTCGACTTCGACCGCTTCAAGGTGGTCAACGACTCGCTGGGGCACGCGACGGGCGACGCGCTGTTGTGCTCGATCGCCGAGCGGTTCCGCGCGGAGCTGCGCGACACGGACCTGGCCGCCCGTTTCGGCGGCGACGAGTTCGTGATCAAGATCGGCCCCGTGGACTCGCACAAGCACGCCCTGCGGGCCAGCGAGCGGTTGCTCCGGCTCTGCGAGGAGCCGCACATCATCGACGGGCACCGCATCGTCTCGACCGCCAGCATCGGGCTGGTCGTCTCGGGCCCGCGATACACCCGTGGCGAGGAGCTGATCCGCGACGCGGACGCGGCGATGTACGAGGCCAAGCTCGCGGGCAAGTGCCAGGTCACGATCTTCGACGAGCGCATGCTCGAGTCCGTCCGGCGGCGCCTGCGTCTTGAGGAGGACCTATCGCAGGCGATTCCCGCCGGGCAGCTGCGCACCATGTACCAGCCCATCATCTCCCTCGACGACATGCGCCTGGTGGGATTCGAGGCACTGATCCGCTGGGACCATCCCGAGCTGGGCGTGGTGAGCCCGGATTCGTTCATCCCCATCGCCGAGGACACGGGGCAGATCGTGGAGATCGGCGAGTGGATCCTGCGCGACGCGGTGGGGCAGCTTTGCCGCTGGGACCGGGAGCTGGGGCTCGACGGGCGGCTCACGATCAATGTCAATGTCGCCAAGCGGCAGCTGATTCATCCCGAGTTCCTGCACACCGTCCGCGACGCGCTCAACGCTTCGGGGCTCGACCCGCGCCGGCTCAAGATCGAGATCACCGAGTCCACCGCCATCGACCCGCGCCACGACATGAGCGTGGTGATCGACCAGATCAGGGCGCTGGGGGTGCAGATGGCCATGGACGACTTCGGGACGGGCCACTCGTCGCTGAGCCTGCTGCACAAGTTCCACCTCGATGTGCTCAAGATCGACAAGAGTTTCATCCAGGGCATGGAGGATTCGCGCGAGCTCTCGGCCGTGCTCCACTCCATCATCTCCATGGCCCAGAACACCGGGATGCGCGTCGTGGCCGAGGGTGTGGAGACCCACAGCCAGATCGCCTGCCTGATCTCCCACGGCTGCGACATGGCGCAGGGCTACTACTTCGCCAAGCCCCTGGGCGCACAAGAGGCGGCCGAGTTCATCGGCCGCCCCGTGGCGCTCAGGAAGGCCTCGTGATCCCTCCCGAACTCGCTCAGGTTCTCTCTCACGCTCTTTCACCCCCTCGATTCAGTCCCGCGTCGCCCGTCCCGCTCTCCCGGCGTTGGGGCCTCGCCCCATGGCGATGGCGCCGACCAATACCAGGGTGGTTGTGGCCGCCGAGCAAGTCTGCTTGTGGGAGAGACGGGTGGGGATGCGTGGTTTCATGAGCGTGCTCCTGTGTCCGTGGATGGGGGAGTTGAACAGCCCGGCGCTCACCGGGATGCGTCCCGGGGGGCCGCCGGGCAAAAAACACTCAGAATTTTGTTTATTTGTGAATAAAAAGATCGTGCACCGCCCCTGCTGCTTCCCCGCTCGCGGGGGGGCGTAGAGTCGTGCCACCTCGGGGAGGGCAGGTCACGCATGTCGCCAGAGCAGGTCCAGGAGCTTGTCGCCGAGATCGAACGCAAGGATCTTTCCACCGCCGCCCACACCTGGCGGGTGGTGCTCTACACCCGGGCCGTGCTCGAGGAGTTCGGCGTCGACCACGAGACGATCGGTCTGCTGACCCAGGCGGCGGCGCTGCACGACATCGGCAAGGTGGTGATCCCCGACCACATCCTCCAGAAGCCGGGGCGGCTCACCGGCGAGGAGTACGAGATCATCAAGCTCCACCCCGTGGCGGGGTACGCGCGGATGATCACCCTGGGGGTGACCGAGGAGCCGATCTACAACCTGGTGCGCTACCACCACGAGCGCTGGGACGGGCTGGGCTACCCGTTCCAGGCCCAGGGCGATCAGATCCCCGTGGGCGCGCGGGTCTTCGCGGTGATCGACGCGTTCGACGCGATGACCAGCGTGCGTCCGTACCGGGCGAGTCTGGGCGAGAAGGCCGCCGAGCGGGCGCTGGTGGAGCTGCAGGCGGGCATGGGGACGCGCTATTGGAGTGAGGGCGTCGAGGCGTTCACCGGCCTTTTCCACACGGGTCGGCTGGACTACATCCTGCACTACTTCAACGACGAAGTCCCGCTGCCTTCCTTCGCCGCGGCCCGGCGGCACGAGTTCGACGCGATCCGCAAGCGGTACTCGGATCGGTGAGGGGAGAAGATTTCACCACAGAGCGACAGAGCACACGGAGAATAGCCAAAGAAGAAACGAAGAAGGGGTGAAGAATGGGGCGCCATGCCCGAGCCCGGTGCGGCCGGAACCCGCACGACAAGTCCTGACGAGCGATCCCGCAGGTGCGGCGCACCGCCGGCCGTCTCTGTCTTCCCCTCTGCCTTTCTTCTCTGTGTGCTCTGTGGTGAACTCTTCAGTTCCCACCATCATCCCAGCCCAGCCATCTTGCGGATGATCCTGTCGAGCTTGGGGGGCACGGGCATGGCGCTCAGGCGTGAGAGGCGGACGAGGTCGAAATCCTTGAACCGGTCGTCGCCCTTGATGTCGGCCAGCGTGCAGGGCGTGGTCGCCGCCTTGATCGGCTCGAGGTCGAACAGGGGGCCCTTGAGCTCGCCCTTGGCCGTCAGGCCGGGGTTCTCGGGGTCCTCGCGCACCTGGCTGACCACCCGCGCCAGCCCCGCGACGCGTTTCTCCTTGCCCGTGTGGTAGATCAGCGCCTCGTCGCCCCGGCGGACCTGGCGCATGTGCATCAGGGCGGTGGGGTTGCGAACCCCGTTCCAGTGGGTGCGCCGGTCGCGCAGCAGGTCGTCGAATGAATAGTTTTCGGGCTCGGTCTTGAGCAGGAAGGTGGCCATGGGCGATGGTATCACCCCCGCCCGGCGTGGGCGGCCAGCGGGTGGGTCTGGGCGGGATGGTGGAATCACACGGGGCCAGGCGCCGGGGTTGATTGTCGTGGCGGCCGGATGGTCGCAGGGAGCGGGGAAAAACGCCCGATGAGTCAGGCGGATTGCGAGGCCGCCGCGCTTGGCGCCGGGTCTGGAGGAAGCGAATGAAGCATCCTGCGTTCACCCTTGTCGAAATGCTGACCGTGCTGGTCATGATCGGGGTCCTGGCCATCATCGCGGTCCCGCGGTATGTCCGCGCCGAGCAGGACTCGGCCATCACGGCCACGGCCCAGGACCTGCGCGCCATCGAGAACGCGGTCAACATGTACTACGCCCGCTTCGGTTCCTATCCCAGGGATGTGAACCGCTCGCGGGCGGTCTCGGTGCTTGGGCCCTTCTTCAAGGCGGACAACCCCTTCTCCAAGTACGCCCCGATCGGGGGCAAGTACGACTACGAGGGACCGCCCAACTGGAACCCCGTGCAGATCTCGATCAGGAGCGAGTCGGCCACCAGCCACTCGCAGGCGGTGGCCACCGAGCTCGACAAGTACATGGACGACGGTGATCTCAAGCATGGCGTGATCCGGCGTGCCGGCGACCGGACCTTCTACATCATCGGCAACAACTGAGCCGCACCGGGCCCGCCCCCGACACGCACCACGCGCCCCATCGCGGGACGGCCTTCTTCATTCGCAGGCGCTGAACGCCAGCTTGGTGCGCGTGCGCATCGTCTGGTCGGGCCCGAGCACCACCACCCCCGTGCCCGCGTGGCCCGCCTCCATGCGGTTGAATCCGTCGTTGACCATCGTGGCCGGCTCGACGCACACGAACTCGCCGGGACTCCCATCGCCCATGCGCGGGGTGTAGATCACGACATGGCCCAGGGCCTCGTCGCAGCGCATCGTCATGCGCACATTGCTCGCCGCCCAGTCGAACACCGCCTCGCCACCGAAGCCCGCGAAAACATCGTCGAGCCCGGGGTTGCCGATCGGTCCGCCCGCGCGCAGCGCCCGGCACACCCCGTCGTCCATCGCATCGCCCGTGGGGATGCACCCGCGCGCCGGGTAGCGTCCCGAGACATCGAGGCCCACGCGCAGCTCGTCGGCGTCCGAGAACAGGTGGCGGTGGATGTACGGGTGGTGCCCGCAGCCCACAGGGATCGGGCGATCGTTCAGGTTGGTCACGCTCAGGTCGATATCGAGCGATCGGGGCCCGATCTCGAAGCGCTGCACGCACCCGAAGTGGTACGGCAGACCCGCCGGGATCGGGTCGAGGCGGCGTGTATCAAGCACGAAGCGGGCGGTGATGGGCGATCGGTCGGCGATCGCCCAGGGCAGGTCCCGGGCCAGGCCGTGGATCGCCGTCGCGTCGGCGTGGTTGGGGATCAGGGCGTGCTCGCGTCCCGCGAAGCGGAACCGGGCGTCCCTGATCCGGTTGGTCCAGGGAGCCATGACGAAGCTGGCGGCGTCGGCGGGATCGCCGGAGTTCTCGGGCATCGTTCGCAGCACGGGCGCCCAGCGTCCGCGCGGGTCCCGGATTTCCAGGGCCGTGACCGATGCCCCGATGTGGGGATTGACCCGCAGCCGGATGGTGTCGAGTTCGAGCGTGATGTCGCCTTGTCTGGCGGGCATGGCCGACACTGTAGGTGGAGCCGGCCATCACCGGCCCCGGGCGGGGGTGATATTGGGACCGCGACCCGCCCCGCCCAGTGCGCGCATCCGGCTCAGGCGGTCCAGGCCCCCGGCATTTCGCGCAGATCACGCGCCCCGCTCCGGCGGGGGGCTTGCGATGCCGATGTTCGGAATGTCTGTTTCCCGTTGACCACGGCCGTGCCCAGCGGGAGGGACGCAGGTCGGTCATCGAGGCCGGGAGGAGTTGTGCATGGACCCCAAGCACGATCGGACAACCAATGAGGCGCCCCCCTCGCGTTCCCGCGCCGGGTCTGAGCCCAGCCCGCAGGCGGAGATGAAGATCCACAAAGCGGAAGAGGATGTGCTGGGGGTAATCCAGAATGTGGAGACGCAGCTTGGGGCGCTGCGCAAGGCCCACGAGGAGCACCGCCAAGCGATGGCGGACCTGGGCAACCGCAAGCGGGCCATCGAGGAGCAGGCCGCCGAGCTCGAGAGCCGCGAGACCGAGCTGACCACCCGCGAGGTGGAGCTGGCCGAGATGCGTCAGGAGTTCGAGTCACGCGAGCTGAACCTGGTCCAGCGGGCCAGCGGCCTCGAGCAGCGTGAGTCCAAGCTCGCGACCCAGGCCGAGCAGCTCGAGCAGCAGGAGGCGCAGCTCGAGTCCAAGGAGGGCGAGCTGGAGGGCAAGATCCGCGAGCTCGACGAGCAGCTGGCGGGGATCTCGCGTCGCAAGGCCGAGCTCAATGCGCTGGAGAAGGAGGTTCAGCAGAAGCTGGCCATCGAGGACGAGAGCGCCAAGCGGCTGGAGGCGGCGATCGCCGAGCTCGAGCAGGCCCGGGCGCAGCTGGGCGAGATGGACGCGACGATCGGTTCGCTGACCACCGAGCTGGCCAAGACGCGCCACCTGCATGAGAAGGCGGCCGCCGAGCTCAAGACGAGCGTGTCCAAGCTGCGCGGGCGCGAGATCGAACTGGGCGAGCGGACCCACGCGCTCGAGGAGCTGGCCGAGAAGGCCGGGGCCATCGAGCACGAGCTGACGACCACGCGTGAGCTGTACGAGCAGCAGCTGGGCGAGCTGCGGGCGCAGCTGGCCGAGACAAACGAGCAACTGGTCCGCGAGCAGAAGGTCACCGACGGCCTGCGCGCCCAGATCGAGAAGCTCGAACGCGAGCACAAGCGCGGCGACGGCGAGCTGGCCCGGCATGTCGAGGCGCTCGAGCGGCAGCTGGCGGGGGCGGGCCAGGAGCTGGAATCGACCCGCGCGCAGCTCGAAACGCTCCGCGCCCAGGGCGACGAGCGGCACGACCAACGGGGCGCCGAACTGGCCGAGGCCCTGGAGCGGGCGCAGTCGCGGGTGAGCGAGCTGGAATCGGAGCTGTCGCGGCTGAGCGATGGCGCCGAGCAGCTGGAGGCCGAGCGCGGGCGGGTCGAGCAGCTCAAGGAGGCCGTGCTGCGCCTGCGCGAGCAGCTGGAGGGCTCCCAGAGTGAGCGAGAGCGTCTGAGCGCCGAGCTGGCCGCCAAGCCCGAGGCCGATACGGAGGAGATCGAGCGCCTGCGGGCGCAGCTGGGCGAGGCGAGCGGCGCCGCCGACGAGGCGCGCGCCAGACTCGAGAAGACCGAGGCGGCGCTGACCGCCCTGCGCGAGCAGGTCGAGGCGGGCGACAACCAGGCCGCCAAGGCCACGGCCAAGGTCCAGGAGCTCGAGGCCCAGTCGAGCGAGCTCTTCGCCACGATCGAGAAGCTCAGCGAGGAGCTCGAGCGGGCCCGGTCCCGCCCCGGCGTCGACGCCGACCAGTGGAGCCAGCGCCGTCGCGACCGCCTGCGCCGCATGCGCAAGATCCTGCGGGGCGACGCGGAGAAGATCCGCCTGGCCACCGAGGCGTTGCGCACGCGCTACGAGCAGTGCGAGCAGGTGCTGACCAAGCGGGCCGAGCTGGCCGAGGCCTACGAGGCCATCGCCGCCACCCAGCGCAAGTACCAGAACCGGGAGGTCCGCTCGGGCGTGGTGATGGGGCTCTTCGGGATGCTGGCCATCACCATGGTGCTGGCGGCCACCAGCTGGTTCGTCTCGGGGCGCGTCGCCCCGGGGGTGTACGCCTCGCGCGTCACCATGGCCGCCGCCGGCGGCGAGGCGCGTCTCAAGCCGGAGGACCTGACGCAGTGGGAGGTCTACATTACCGGGCTGACCCAGGACCCGAGGTTCCTGGAGGTGGCCGCCGAACGCATGAAGCGGCGCGGGATCGCCGAGTTCGCGGTGCCGGGCGAGCTGGCCAAGGAGATGGACCGATCGCTCGACATCGTCAGCTCCATGCCCGGCACGATGGTGCTCGAGTACCGCGGGCCCGGGGCCGAGCGTTCCCGGCGGGTCCTGGACACCTTCGCCGTGGCGCTCTCGAGCGCCGCCAACAACGCGCGGGCGCGTCGCAGCGACAACGCCGTGACCACCATCGAGGAGCCGGCCAGCGCGGGCCAGGAGCCGCTCGACACCCAGCGGATCAGGACCGCCGGGATCATCTTCGGCGGGGCCATGCTGGCGACGATCGTCCTGGGCGGGGTGCTGTGGGGACGCCTGAGCGCCGCCAAGGCCCGCTTCGAGAAGGATTCACGCGTCGAGCCGCTGTTCGACGAGGACCAGTGGCAGCTCCCGGCGTGACGCACATGATTCCGTGATACGAAAAAGGCCGCCCGTGACGGGGCCGACCTTTTCTCTTTGGGGAAATGCTCGGGTCGCCCGGGCTCTTCGTCTCACCCGAAGGGTTACAGCGATCCCTCGGCGCTGACGAGCATCGGGGCCGCCGCGTGGATGTCGTCGGTCATGGCCGGGAGGATGGCCAGTCGGCGTTCGGTCGAGAGGTTGACATCGACATCGAAGTCCTGGAACTCCCCGCTGGGGGTGAAGGACGCGATCTCGCGGAAGATGTTCCCCTCGTCGTCGAGCACGACCAGGCGCAGGGGCTTGTCGGCCTTGGCGCTGAGGTTCTTGACGAACAGGCGGGCCGTCTTCCAGTCCGGGTTGCTCCAGACCGCGGCCACGGCGGTGGAGCGGGCGTCGGAGGCGGTCATCGCCACGCGCTGGGTGTTGGCGTCGAAGATCGTCGACTCGAGGTACTTGGCCCCGATCGTGTCGTACAGACTCGCCACCAGCGCCCGTGACTCGGCCTGCTGGTATGTCTCGTGGATGTTGACCATGATCACGCCCATCGCGATGGCGGCGGCGGCGAAGCCGACGGCGGCCACGCGCCACACGCGGTGGACCCGCTTGCTCGTCGAGAGGCGGGGCTGTGAGGTGTGCCTGGCGGGCGAGCCAGCGGGGGACCCGGGGAGTGGCCGGGGCGTGTCGTGGTCGATCCGGGCCACGACGCCTGAGCCCAGGGATGGCGCTTCGCGGGCGATGCGGGCCTCGTTCTCCTCCTCGAGCATGGCGGCGCGCACGGCGGCGAGCACCAGGGAGCGCAGCTCGGGCGAGGGCTGGGCGTCGGGGATGAGGTCGCCAAGGTCGGCCATGCGCCGTGCTTCCTCGCGGACCCGGGCGCGGATCGACGAGGGTGCCGCGGCGAAGGCGGCTTCGTAGGCCTCGCGTTCGTGGTCATCGAGCAGCCCCAGCGCATGGAGCATCGTGGTTTCGATGAGTTCGTGGGTGTTCATTGGCTGACTTCCTCTCCGGTGCGCTCACGCAGTCGCACCAGCGCCCGGCTCAAGGCCGATTTGATGGTCCCCAGGGGGGTGTTCAGTTCCTCACTGATCTGCCGCAGGGTCTGACCGCCCAGGTACGCCCGCAGCACGACGGTCCGCTGCAGCTCGGGCAGGGTCTCAATCTTCTTGACGAGTGCTTCGAAGTGCTCATCGTGGGCCATGCGTTCGCCCGCGTGCGACTCGACCCACGCCCCGGTTCCTGCGGCCAGCGAATCATCGAGCACGGCGGTCTTGATCCGGGCGCGCTTGCGCCGCAGCTTATCCACAAGGTGACGGCGCGTGAGGAGCATCACCCAGGTCACCAGGGCGGCTTTGCGCGGGTCGTACCGATCCGCCGTGCGCCAGAGGCGTACGAAGATCTCCTGCACCGCGTCCTCGGCCTCGACACGGGTGGGCATCGATTGGTAGGCCATGCGGAATACCAGCGACCCGAAGCGGTCGTAGAGTTCGCTGACGGCGAGTTCCTGGTTGGCTGAGACCCTCTGCATGAGTTCGTAATCGATTTTGTCCTGGCCCGTAAGATCCCGGCCCGAAAGATCGCCTTCCCGCAGCGGCGGGGGAGTCGGGGTCGATCCGCCCGGTTGAGGCGATCGGTCCGCGGAGCCCGGATCACGCTGACGGCTGTGTTCGTTCTTATCCATATCCCACCGGGTTCACGAGCGCGCCCGGAGTCTGTGAAAACAACCCACAGACCGGCGTGCTATACGATTACCCGATCCGATGGATGCTTGCAAGTGATGCCTTTGCGATGCATTTTGAAAAAATGACCTCATATCCGCCAGATTCGTTCGCTTTATGTTCGGAAATATTTTTATCGACCCCCCTGTTTCATTTTGGTGAAGTGGGGTTGCATGAATTTGCGATTCTGGGTATTTTAAAGATGCGTCAGTGCTGTCTCGTGGCAGTTCGTGGGAAAGCAGCAAGCCGTTGCGGCGTGCCAGCCGTCAACGGGGCTGTGCGAAAAACAGAATGGGTCGCCCATTGGCACAAACAACGACCATAACTCGTGAGGATGCACGCGCATTCACCATGATCGACCTGATGGTCTCGATCCTCGTGATCAGTGTGCTCATCGCGATCATGCTCCCGGCCATCTCCAAGGTGCGCGAATCGGCCCGGCGGGTGATCTGCGGCTCCAACCTCCGCCAGATGGGGCTGGGTGTGAGTCTCTACGCCCAGGACCACAAGGAGCTGCTGCCCCCCAGCGTGTTCCTTCCTCCCCCCAGGACCAACGCCTCCACGCTGCCGGCCCTCGACCGGATGGACACCATCCACCTCACCCGCACCGAGTTCCCGGCGCAGATGCGCAACGGGCTCTGGGACGGGCTGGGTCATCTTTACGGCGACGACTACATCACCGCCGCCAATATCTTCTACTGCCCCAGCCACCACGGCAACTTCTCCTTCGATGACGCCTCCGACCAGTGGCAGAAGCTCGACCCGACCCGGGAGATCATCGTCAACTACCTCTATCGCGGGACGGGGCCCAACGACTCGCGGGTGCTCTACAAGATCCCCTCCACCGCCGCGCTGGTGACCGACACGCTCCGCTCGTACGAGGACCTCAACCACGAGGGCGGGTTCAATGTGCTCCAGGCCGGGCTGGCCGTCAACTGGCTCGACGATGTGGGCAACGAGATCGCCAACGATCTCCTGCTGCGCACCGAGGACGAGGGCGACGACCACTCCACCACGGTGCAGAACGCGTGGGGCCGGCTCGACGGCGTGCCGGGCGACTGAGCCCCCCGATCTCACGATCTGTTCTCACGGCCTGATCTCAAGGTCTCTTCCTTAGATCACGCCGGCGTGCAACATCGCCCCCGGGACCGGTGTATCCTTTGCGCATGCCCAGCGCCAATCACCCCGTTGCTCTGCGCATGCTCGCCTCCCTGCTGGTCCTGACGGTCTGCACGGCCTCCTTGCGGGCGCAGCTGATCCCCGACCAGCTCTACAGCGGCGTGGGGCAGCGGGTGGTGGTCACGGTCAAGGCGCCACAGGACTACGAGGGCGAACTGACCATCAAACTCCATGATCCGCGCACGCTTGAGGTTCTGGCGACGGCGACGGCGGCGCGGGGGCGCACCGACCTGACCGGCCTGTTCCCCGCCATCTGGAGCGACAAGTCGCAGCGGGTCATGCTCGCCCAGCTCTATCTCGGCTCGGTGGCCACCGGCGCCCCGCTGGTGCTCCAGCCGCTGGTGACCCCCAACCGGGCCAAGCTGGTCGATCCGCTGACCATGTCGCCCTCGGAACGGGACGACGCCAAGGTCGTCTTCGAGGACGACCGCCTCTCGACGAAGTTCGCCAACCATCAGGTCGAGTCGCCCGAGCGCGAGAGGGTGTACTCGGGGCTGCGCGTGTATGTGGAGCGGGAGGCGGTATTGGAGACGAGCATGGGCGAGATCGCCTTCCGCCTGCGCCCCGACGCCGCGCCCAACACCGCCTTCAACTTCATGCACTTGGTCGAGGGCGGGTTCTACACCAGCATCATCTTCCACCGCGTGGTGGCGGCCCTGCCCGACGGGCGCCCGTTCGTGATCCAGGTCGGCGACCCCTCGGGGACCGGCTCGGGCGGGCCGGGCTACATGATCGATCTGGAGAAATCGACGCTGCCCCACGATTTCGGGGTGCTGTCGATGGCCCGCGACACCGACCCCGACACCAACGGCTCGCAGGTCTTCGTGTGCCTCTCCAAGGAGGGCACCTCGTTTCTCGACGGGCGCTACACCGCCTTCGCCCAGGCGATCTCGGGGGCGCGGGTGATCCGGGACATCGCGGCCGTCCCGGTCGATCCCAACGACCGCCCGCTCGACCCGCCGATGCTCTTGAGCGCCCACCTGCGCGACGCGCCGCCGATCTCCGAGCGCACGCCGCCGGTGCGGCCCCAGGACGCACCCATCGGGCCCGAGGACGGCTCGCAGCCCGATCGCTGAGCGGGGCCCGGCATCAGAAGCGGAAGGAGACGCCCAGCGACCCGAAGACCGCCGTGTCGAGGTCCTGCTTGGCGATGTCGCCGCCCTCGGTGTCCAGGATCTCCAGCTCGCCCGCAAAGGCCGCGCCCAGGCGGCCCGTGATCTCGATGCGGGGCTGGGGCTGGTAGACGGCGTAGAGCGCCACCGGGAAGCGCCGATGGGTCGCCATGCCCTCGGGGGCGGCGGCGTGGGTGTCGTCGAGGCGGAACGACACGGTGTCGTACTCGCCCGAGACCCCGTAGCTCAGGCGCTCGCTGGACTTGTAGTTGAGGCGCAGCCCCACGCGCTGGGATTCGAGACTCCAGTGCTCGTCGATCGTGTACCTGATCCGCGGCACGGGGACCACCAGCACATCGTCATCGAGGCGGGAGCGGACGGCCACGCCGATCCCGACCTCGAGTTTGTCGCTGACGGTGTGGGTGAAACCGGCCGTCACAAGCCAGTCGAGCGAGTCGCCGAAGTCGGCGTCCGATTCGAAGGCCGAGAGCACGCCCCCGCCCACGAACCAGCCGGTCGATTCGTTGAAACGGTTGCTGTAGATGCCCGTCAGCGAGAGCGTATAGATCTCGTCGAACTCGGCGCCGATGCTCGCGGCGTCCCCCGCGACCGACCCGGCGCCGGGAGTGATGTCATAGTCGAGCAGACCCGAGCCCAGGCCCACGCTCAGCTGCCCCGATCCGGGATGGATGAGGGCTTCAACCGCCGCGTGGTACTCGGTCAGTTGCAGCTCCCCGATATCGGCGTCGAAGTCGGTGTCCGCCTGGTAGGTCGCCCGAAGAGAAGCATTGAGCGTCAGCGCCTCGGGGCTGTCGCCGTCGACCAGCGGTGGCGCGTCCGGCTCCTCCCGCCGGGGCGTCGCCGGCTCCGGGGCGCGTTCATGCTCGGGCTGGGCGGCGTGGAGTCCCCCCGAGCAGAGGGCCAGGATCAGCGACAGGGCGATGCGGCGTGCGAGCGGGTCGAGCATGGACGGGGGTCCTTTCGGCGGCGTGGGTCGGGGGCTTCTTGTTCGCGCCCGCGGCGAGCCCGGGCGGCCCAGATCATACCGGATCCCCGCTCTCCCCGTCCCAGGGGCACTGACGGGACTTTGAGGCCGCTTCATCTCGCCGAAACACCCGCAACGGGCTAGACTTCCCCCCGCCCGTGGGCCGATGACCGCGGTTCCGATGGGGGACTAACTCAATTGGTAGAGTGCCAGCTTTGCAAGCTGGAAGTTAGGGGTTCGAGTCCCCTGTCCTCCACTTTTCTCACCCGCTCGCCGACTCCGCAGCTCTGGCGAGCCCCCGGAGGGAGCCGCCCGATGGGCGATCGTCCGACCCAACCAAAGCCCGGCGCTCCCGACGTCTGCGAGGTCGTCGCGTTCTACCGCTTTGTCCCGCTCGATGATCGCGAGAACCTGGCGTCGCGTCTCAGGGACCGGATGATCCGGCAGAATGTGCTGGGGACGGTGCTGCTGGCGCCCGAGGGGATCAACGGGACGATCTCGGGCGCTCCCGGGGATGTCGCTCAGATCATGGCGTTCGTCCGCGCCCACCCGGGGCTGGGAGGGCTGGGGGGGCATTCGAGCTTCGCGCCCGGGCATGTGTTCAGCCGCGTCAAGGTCAGGCTCAAGCCATCGCTGATCAATCTCGGGCGCGAGGTCGATCCCACGCGGGGCACGGGGGCATCAGTTCGTCCCGAGGACTGGAACGAGCTGGTCGGCGACCCGGAGGTGGTGCTGATCGACACGCGCAACGACTACGAGGTGCACGCCGGCAGTTTCCGCGGCGCGATCGATCCCGGGATCAAACGCTTCCGGGACCTGCCGGCGTTCATCGGGGCGCACCTCGACCCGTCGCGGCACCGGAAGATCGCGATGTTCTGCACCGGCGGGATCCGGTGTGAGAAATCGACGGCCTGGCTCATCGAGCGGGGCTTCGCTGAGGTCTACCAGCTGCGGGGCGGGATCCTCAACTATCTTCAGTCGGTCCCGCGTGAGCGGAGTCTGTGGGAGGGCGATTGTTATGTTTTTGACGAGCGGGTGGGGGTCGATCACGACCTGCGACCGAGCGATCGGGCCCGGTTCTGTCCCGGCTGCGGGCACGCCCTGACGACCAAGCTGCGCTGCGACCCGGCGTTCGAGCCGGGGCGTTGCTGCCCACGCTGCCCCGGCTGATCAGGCGACCCGTGGCGCGACCCGGGCCGCGTCGCACACGCGGACATCGGCGCGCCGCTCGGCGTCGAGCTTCTGCTGCTGCATCATGTCGCCCAGCTGCTCGAAGAGCTGCACGGGGCTGCACGCCGTCCCCGCCGGGACCAGGACCGCGCTGGCGTGGGCGCCCAGCGTCTGGCGCCCGGCGATCCCCTGGACCGCGAGCCGCTCGACGCCCTGGCGGAGGTGCTCCAGGCGCTGGGCGGCCTGCGATTCGTCGCGGACGGCGTTGAGCATCACGGCGAACTCGTCGCCTCGGATCCGCCCGATCGAGTCGCTGGGGCGGAGGCGGCGGAGCAGCTCCTGCGCCACGGTGCGCAGGACCGTGTCGCCCCGGGCGTGGCCCAGCGCCTCGTTGACGCGCATGAAGGCAGGGATGTCGATCACGCCCAGGGCGCAGTGCTCGGTGCACAGGCGCGCGTGGCCGAGCGATTCGGTGATGATGGTCGCCATGCCCTCGTGGTTCCAGAGGCGTGTGAGCGGATCGATCAGCGAGCCGCGCCACGACTCGCCGATGTGGCGGATCAGCTCGTGCTCCACGACCCGGGGCGAACGGGCCAGCAGCTGCTCCTCGGCCAGGCGGGCCAGGTCCAGCAGCGTGCGCCGGTCCGACTCATCGAAGGAGCGGGGCTCGTAATCGACCACGCACATCGCCGCCACGGGCAGCCCGTCCCCGGTGTAGATGGGGGTCCCGGCGTAGAAGACCACCCCGGGCTCGCCCGTCACCAGCGGGCTGGCGGCGAAGACCGGGTCGAAGCGGGCGTCCTCGATAACCAGCACCTCGTCCTGCAGGATCGTGTGCTGGCAGAACGAGACGCACCGCTGGGTCTGCTCGATGTTGAGCCCCTGGATTGACTTGAACCACTGACGGCGGTGATCGACGCACGAGATCGCGCTCACCGGCACGCCCAGGCTCCGCTGGGCCAGGCGGGTGATACGCTCGAAGCGCTCCTCGATGGGCGTCTCAAGCACCTGCAGCGCCTGCAGCGCCCGGAGGCGTTCGGGCTCGCGGGCGTGATGGATGGTCTTGTTGTTCATCGGGTCAACTCCGGGGTCCGGCCGGCGCGGTCGCCGCCAACAGGAATATCGAACCGGATGCGCGGCCCTGTCGCGCCGATCCCGTGAAAGCGCCAGCAATGAAGCGAACCACCCACGAATCGGACAAAGCGGAATGATTTAAATTTCAGTTTTTCGGGGTTATTGGATGCTCGCGGCGGCCGGGCCCGGGGAGGCCCGTCGCCAGCCCACACCGATGCTCCGAGAACCCGCGCGACGGCGGATCGCCTCCATGACGGCTTCGCCAGCACACGGGCGAATGACGAACCGGCGTCCGATCAACCGATACCACGGCAGGGAACAGCGTGATTCAGGCGGAGCATGGGGAACTTTGATCGGGACCGAGCCACATCATCAGATCCGCGTCTTTCGCGATGCTCTGGGCGCGGCGCACGCGGTTGTGCCGGGCTTCGCACGCACGCTCTTCCGGGGCGAGCGCATCGTCGCCCCCATCGTGTCGGGGTATCCATCGGTCGGCTCGGCGGGCTCGGGGAGCGGCCCGGGCGCGATGGAGGGGGTGCGCCAGCGGGTGAAGCTCGCCGAGCGGCTGCTGGCCGCCGTGAGCCCGGCGGCCAGCGGCGGCGAGGTGCTCGTGGTCGGCGCGGGAGACGGCGCCGAGTGCGTCTGGCTGGCCCACGCCGGCTCGCTGCGCGTCACGGGCATCGATATCCTCCCGGCCGAACCGATCGGCGGCGCGATCTGGCGCGATTACGAGGCGATTGAGGGGACGCGGCTCGCAGAGCGCGAGCTGTCCGCTCGCATCGAGCTTCGCACCGACGATATCCGCGGCTCGTCGCTCCCGGACGCCTCGTTCGATCGCGTCTGCTCCTGGCAGACCCTTGAGCACATCATGGACCCGGGCGCGGCGTTCGCCGAGATCGCCCGCCTGCTGCGACCCGGCGGGGCGGCCTTCATCGAGTACAACCCGTTCTTCTCGATCGACGGGGCCCACTGGGCGGGGACGATCGACATCCCCTGGGCGCACGCTCGCCTGGACCACGGGGACTATCAGCGCGCCCAGAAGCTGCTCCACCCCGACCGGCCCGATTACGCGTGCGTCTTCGTGCGCGACGGGATCAATCGCATGACCCAGTCCCAGGCGCTGGCCCACGCCGCGGCGGCGGGGCTGGAGGTCGGCGCGTTCCTGCCGCGGGTGCGCACCGAGGACGCGCTGGTGCTCGACGCCGAGATCGCCCGGCGGGTGCGCGGCCGATACCCCGACTCGCGCCCGATCGACCTGCTGTGCCGCATCGTGCGCATGGTGCTCGTCAAGCCCGGCGGATGATCCCCGGGTTGCTTACAACGCCCTCGCCGGGTCGATGATCCCGCGGCACTCCCCGAACCCGATGCGCCTGTACCCATCGCGCTCGCAATACGCCTTCATGATGATCTCGTCGCCGTCTTCGATAAACTTGCGTTCCTCGCCGGTGGGCAGCTTGATGGGCGTGCGCTGCGTGCCCGGGACCAGCTTGGGCGGGGTGGCGAAGGGGTCGCCGTCCCAGGTGAGTTCGAGCAGCGAGCCGCGGGAGTCGCGCGTGGTCCCCGAGACGGTGCCCGAACCCAGCAGGTCGCCTGGCTGGAGGTTGCAGCCGTTGACCGTGTGGTGGGCGACCATCTGGGCGAGCGTCCAGTACATGTCGGTGAAGTTGCCCCTGGAGAGGCGGAGGGGGGCCATGCTCTTTTCGCGCATCTGCTTTGAGGCGATCCAGACCTCGAGGGTGATGTCGAACCCTCCGTGGGTCCTGTTGGCCTCGCTGGACATGTAGGGCAGCGGCTGGGGATCGCCGGGGGCTCGCCGCATCGCCGGGGCCCGGAACGGGGCCAGCGCCTCCATCGTCACGATGTAGGGTGAGACGGTGCAGGCGAAGTTCTTGGCCAGGAACGGGCCCAGCGGGACATACTCCCACTTCTGCAGGTCCCGGGCCGACCAGTCGTTGAGGATGCACAGGCCGAGGATGTGGTCCTCGGCGTCCTCGATCGAGATCGGCTCGCCCAACGAGTTGCCGCGCCCGATGATCGCGCCCATCTCCATCTCGTAGTCGAGCATCCTGCACGGCCCGAACGCCGGCGAGCCGCCGTCCTCGGTCGGCGCCTGCTGGCCGACGGGGCGCTTGATGCGCGTGCCCGAGGGGACGATCGACGAGGCGCGCCCGTGGTAGCCGATGGGGATGTGCTTGTAGTTGGGCAGCAGCGGGTTGTCGGGTCGGAACATGGAGCCGACATTGGTGGCGTGGTAGATGGAGGCGTAGAAGTCGGTGTAACCGCCGATGGTCATAGCGTCGTCGTGATGTGGATGTCGTGGAGTGGCCAATGGCAGCACCCGGCACTCGGAAGCCGGATACACAGACATCTTTGCTTCACCGATGTTCGGATAATTCGCTGACAGTGAGCATGAGAGGGCCTGGCGAACAACTTTACGCTGTTCTGTGGTCAACCTCGCAAGGTTGCGGCCTGCACTCCCGCCGTGAATGCCGGCGGCCTTGAATTTCTCGGCGAAACCTTGGTTTTCGCTTTCTTCAAGGAGGGCGATGACACTGCCGTACTGGTCACCAATCCGGACCGCCGGACCCTTGAAACCCCCCTCGACATAGCACAGTGGAAGGTTCTGGATCGGGAAATCGGTGTCGGGGTCGTTGGCGCTCTCGACCCAGGACTTGAGCTTCGGGTCGTGCGTCTCGTCGATGGCGTAGGGCATGGCGGGGCTTTCCTTGGGCTTTCGGGACCAGGGGAGCGTATGCCGCGGAGACGGGTCGGTCTTTGCGGCAAAGGGGTTGTATTCGCACGGTGTTCGTGTATCATGGGCATCGTTTTTGGTCCTATTGAGATATATGTACAGGTGTTTGATGATGAATCGACTGATGCTGATGGTGCTGCTGCTTCTCACTCCCCTGGCGTTGGCGGGGGATCCCATCTTCCCACCGACCCGGATCGATGTCTAGGGACAGTTCCTTCCCGATTCCGCGATGACGAGCGATCAGTTCGGCGATGCGATCGTGATGAGCGATGACTACATCGTGTTCGGGTCCTACGGCGTCGATGTGAATGGGCTCAACGACGCGGGGCGGGTCTATGTGTATGACGCGCACACCGATGCGTTGCTCTACACGCTCGACGCGCCGGTGCCGCAGGCGAGGGCGAACTTCGGCGCCGCGCTGGCGATCGGCGATGGGATGCGATGTCTCCGCCTATATCGTCGCCTTCAGCGCCGGCCAGCCCGGCGCCGATTTCACCGCCGATGGCGTGCTCAACTTCTTCGATGTCTCGGGCTTCATCGTGGCCTACACGCAGGGGTGTCCGTAGGGGGCGGCGTGACTCAATGGGCTTCGGGGACCGGCAGGTCCCGCAGGAACTGGACCAGGCGCTGGCGCCCGGGGCTGACCGCGTCGCGGACATACGCCCCCGCCACGCCGCAGGCCGCGGCCAGCGATTCGCCCAGGCCCAGGCCCGCCATCTGTGCGAAGCTGAACCCGCCGCCGAAGTGGTCGCCGGCTCCCGTCGAGATTCGCGGCTTGCGGGTGTAGGGGCCCGAGAACCAGCCCCAGTCGCCCGCGCTGTCGGCGGCCCCGGCGCCCGTGTGCTGATGGATCACCACGCATTCGAGCCCCAGTTTCTCTCGGATGCGAACCGCGGTCTCGGGGATGACCTCCGAGAGGGGCAGGTTGTGCTCGTCGTCGTGGGTGTCGAGCCCGATCACCTGCGCCACGCGCCCGCTCTCGGCCAGGTTCAGCCCCAGTGTCACCGGCAGATATTTCTGAAGCTCGCCGATCTTGCCCACCGCCCGCACGATGTCCTCGTCGGTGCGCTTGGCCGGGTCGGAGAGGTCGATGAACATGCGTTGAGCCCGCTCGCCGCTGAGTCTCGGGAAGATGTCGGTGCACAGCCCGTCCCAGATGCCCTCGACGCCGCCCACCAGCGTCCAGTTGACCACCGAGATCAGGCTCACCCGCTCGATCATCCCGATCAGGTTCTCAAGCCCCACGACCTCCTTGATGCGGTCCCATGTGACCCTCTGCACGCTCTCGGGCTTGCCGAGCATGATCTTGCCGTCGTCGAACTCCAGGGCGTCGGTGCGCCCGGGCGGGCACAGCGGGATGACCCGCTCGCACTTGTCGGCGAAGGGCTGGTAGATCGGATCGAGCGTGTCCCAATCGTCCTCCAGCGAAACCGCCCCGATGTAGGTCACCGGCGAGCCCAATGAGCCCAGAGCGCTGCTCAGCAGCGGCCCGTTGCCGCCGTAGCGGACATCGGTGACCACCAGCTCGATGTTGGCCGAGCGGTTGGCCGCCGCCCCGCAGCGGGCGGCGAACTCGGGGATGGTGCCGATGCGCTTGTAGTCGTCGGGTTTCATCGAGTGGCGCTGGTCGACGACGCGGATGATCGAGTCGACAAAGCCGTCGAAGCCGACGAGCGAGCGCATCGAGAGGGCCGCTTGGGCGTCGATGCCCCCGAGCGCGTCGGCGGCCCGTCGCGCCAGGGCGGTGCGCGAGGCCGGCGGTGATCCGGCGGCGCGGTTGGAAGCGGGGACTGGGTTCATGACCGGCTCGATCCTTCTTGCAAGTCCGTTCGGGCGAACGGGAGCATACCATCGTTCCCGCACGCGGGAAAGGGAGGCCCCATGACCAGTATCGTCCTGGCCACGCAGAATCAGGGGAAAGTCGGCGAGCTTCGCGCTCTGGTGAGCGCCCCGGGCATCACTTTCCTCGGTCTGGGCGACCTGGGACGGTCCTTCCCCGAGCCCGAGGAGAGCGGGAGCACCTTCCTCGGGAACGCGACCATCAAGGCGGTGGCGTACGCCCGGGCCACGGGGCTGGTCTGCCTGGCGGACGACTCGGGGCTGATCGTGGACGCGCTGGGCGGGCTGCCGGGCGTGATCTCCTCGCACTACGCCTTCGACGGCCAGACCCACGCCGAGGCGGCCCTGCTCTCGCGGGAAGAACGCGACCAGCGCAACAACGAGCGCCTGCTCGATGACATGGGCTGGGTGCCCGACGAGCGGCGCACGGCCCGGTTCACCTGCACGATGGTGCTGGCCGCCCCGGACGGCTCGGTGCTGGCCACCAGCACCGGCGAGCTGGAGGGGCGCATCGGCGCCCGGGGACAGGTCCCGCGTGGCCGGCACGGGTTCGGGTACGATCCGCTGTTCCTCGTGGGGCCCGACTACGAGCGCACCAGCGCGCAGCTGACCCCCGAGGAGAAGAACGCGGTCTCGCACCGGGCCAGGGCGGTGGAGGGGATGGTCGCCCGCCTCGGTTCGGTTTTCAGGAATCACTGAAACATCGGGCCGTTCACGGTAGAATCGCCCATGACCACCGCCACGCTCGACCCCGCCCGTTCCGCCACGCTCCCCGCGCCCATCGGCAAGTCGAACCTCGATCCCCGCCTGGGGCCTATCGGCAAGAAGGTGCGCGCGGGGCAGCGCCTGAGCATCGATGAGGGACGCGTGCTCTACGAGACGCCCGACATCTGGTCGGTGCTGGAGCTGGCGGGGCTGGTGCGAGACCGCATGCACCCGGGCATCGCCTACTACAACATCAACAAGCACCTCAACTACTCCAATGTCTGCGCCCTGTCGTGCAGGTTCTGCGAGTTCTATCGCAAGAAGGGCCAGGCCGGCGAGTACACCCGTGATCTGGACTACATCCGGGAGGAGGGACGCAAGGCGGTTGAGCTGGGCGCGACCGAGATGCACATCGTCGGGGGGTTGAACCCGTATCTTCCCTTCGACTACTACACCGGCATGCTGCGGGTGCTCCGTGAGGTCGCGCCCGGGGTGCACCTCAAGGCGTTCACGGCCGTCGAGCTGGTGCACCTGGCGCGGATCGCCAAGGTCTTCAAACGCGGCGACCCCAAGAGCGGCGTGCGCTGGGTGCTTGAGCGCCTCAAGGAGGCGGGGCTGGGCTCGCTGCCCGGTGGCGGGGCCGAGGTCTTCGATGAGCGCATCCAGAAGGAGGCCTTCAAGGCCAAGATCGGCGCGCACGAATGGCTTGATGTGCATCTGGTGGCCCACGAGCTGGGGCTCAACACCAACTGCACGATGTTGTATGGCCACATCGACACCCGCGAGGAGCGCCTGCGCCACTTCGAGATCCTGCGGCGCTCACAGGACCAGGCGCTGGAGCGTCTGGGCTACGAGGGCGACCCGAACGGATACATCGCGCCGGGTGTCCCCGAGTCGGCCCCATTCGACGCGCCGGTAATCACCCTCAGCGCTGAGGGCGCGATACTACCGAGTGCCGGTGGCACAGGCGTCTCGCCTGTGCAGTCTCAGAACACCACCAAGAGCACGAGCGAGACGCCTGTGCCACCGGCATCTGAGACTTCGCCAACGGGCGGCTACTACCAGACCCTCATCCCCCTGCCCTTCTTCCCTGACGGCTCGGCCCTCGAGCACCTCCCCGGCCCCGCCGGGCTCGAGAACCTGCGCACCATCGCGGTGTCGCGCCTGATGCTCGACAACTTCCCCCACATCAAGGCATTCTGGATCATGCAGACGCTGCCGATGGCCCAACTGATGCTCGGGGCGGGGGCCGACGACATCGACGGCACCGTCGTCTGGTACGACATCACCAAGGCGGTGGGGGAGGGGACGCACCAGGAGACCACCGAGCTGGACCTTCGGCGAGCGATCAGCGAGGCGGGCTACGAGCCGGTCGAGCGGGACACGCTGTACCGGCGGGTGGTGCGCGAGGGACATGCGTGGCGGGTGGAGTGATGAGTCCCGGAGGAGCTGAGTGGGCATACACGAAAGCCGTTTTTCGTAGCAATACAAGGGAACTGAGGCACGAAATCGCTCAGAACTTCCACCCCAGCCCCATGAAATACAGCAGGTCGTTGGGCTTCTTGTCCTCGCCGGGGTCCGAGTCGTGGCGGTGCTCGATGCCCGCGTTGAGGGTCATGCCTGATTCTTCGTCCATGACGACCTCGACGCCCGCCTTGCTCTCCCAGCGGAACTCGCCGAGTTCGCCCAGGTTGGGGTAATAGGTCGTGCTGGCGTTGAGCGTGGTCTGCTGGGTCCACTTGTACTTCCAGTCCAGCCCCAGCAGCCCTTCGGGCTTGATCTGTTCCTCGGCCTCGCCGCCCAGCTCGTAATAGCCGCCGATACCCACGCGCCCGATCAGCTCCTGCTTGTCGGTCTCGATGAACTCGTATCCCACACCGAGCGAGGTCGAGAGGCGGTGGTCCCAGGCCTGGAACTCGTCGTACTCGTACTTGCCCTGGGCGAAGTAGCGCCACTTGCTGTCGGTCAGCAGCCAGTCGTTGCGGATGTTGGCCTCGCCGCGGGAGGTGTCCTTCTCCCCATCGGAGGTGCTGTAGGTGTACAGCAGCGAGAGCGAGGTTTCGTACTTGGAGGTCTTGCGCAGCCCCTCCACCGAGGCGCGCGCGCTGAAGTTCTCGTTGTTGCCCGAGGCGCCGTTGAGTCCCACGAAGGCCTTGAAATCCCAACCCTCCTTCCAGGAGGTCGGGTCGGGCGGGGCTTGCTCGGCATTCTCCTCGGGCTCGCCCTCGGACCCCTCATCGGGCTGGGCCCGGCGGCTTGCGGTCGTTTCGACGGTCGCGACCGATTCGCCGGTGAGCTGGGCGGCCTGCGCCCGGGCGGCCTCGAGCTCGACCCTGGCCGCCTCGAACGCGGCGCGGGCCGCGTCCAGACGCTCCAGCGCCGCCTCCTTCTCGGTGCGGGTGATCGTCACCGCGTCACCGCTCATCGCGTCATCCGCGCCCGATGCGATCCCCGAGCAGGCCGCACCGGCCAACGCCAGGATCAGAGCCGCCGTATTCATCCCGATTGTGCTCATGATGGTTCCACCTCCTGCTGTTCGTGTTGCATCGTTTCCCGCCCGCTCCCGACGCCCCCATCGGTTCGGCCTACGGAGCGAATGCATGCGCTTTGGCCGAGTCAACCGTCCCGATGCGAAACCCGCGGCGGCCGATCCCGTATCTTGTAGGCGTGCCCCGCTCGCATATCTGCCCATCCTGCCTCACCGAACTGGCCCGGGTCCGCCCGATCACGGACCCGCACTACGGGCTGCCCATCGTGGTATGTCCCGGCTGCACAACGGCTTGCGTGCGGACGCCGCATCCCGATCAGCAGTTCTGGCGCTCGGTGCGCCGTTTTCGTCAAGGCCTGCGGCAGCTGTTTCTGGCGATGCTCCTCACCGCGCTGAGCATCGGGGCGCTTATCGGCATGTCGTTCTCGATCATGCCCATCTTCACCGATCGGCGCGCGATGCTGCTGGTCCCTGTCGGCCCCGACCCCGAGGACTCCACCACCGTGCTGGTCGCCGCCGCCGTCGTGCTGCTGTGCGGCCTGGCCATCCGCGCTGTCTACGCGCATCACCGGTTCTGGGCCGCCTGGCTGGTCCTGATGGTTCCCACGGCCTTCTTCATCAGCATCGACGCGAGCATCGGACGCCTGCTGCGACAGCTGGCGGACATCATCCACAGCGGCACGCGCATCGATGTCCCCGCAAACAACGAGATCGCCCGGCGTTACGAGTCGCTGCTGCTGGTTACGCTCGTCGCGACGGGAGGGATGCTCGCGGGATCGCTGCTCAACCGATACATCGAGCGGGGCTCGGGCAGGCGCATCGTGAAGATCAGGCGCGGGTTGCGAAAACAACGGGCCAGACAGGACTAGGGTGCTTATGAGTGATTCCAACACCAGCGAGACGGCATCGGGCGACAAGCACGAGGACCAGATCCGCGCCGATCGCGCGTGCATCGGCTGCGGGTTCAACCTGTTCGGACAGAGTGTGACGCGCGAGCCGCACTACAACCTGGCCATCGCCCGCTGTCCCGAGTGCGGCGTGGTGGCGGCCCTGCAGACCTACCCGCTGATGACGCACTGGGCCAACCGCTTCCGCCTGATCATCGGCGGGCTGTGGGTGACGCTGCTGCTCGGGGCGTTCGCCCTCACCGTGCTGCTCTTCATCGGCTTCATCAACGGCGTCAACGCCACCGCCGCCGATCGCCTGGCCGGCATCATCGGGATGGACCACGAGCGATGGGTCGCGATGAGGGCGGACGCGGATCCCGCCGCCGCCTCCACCGTCACAACCGCCACGACGCTGTACCCGGCGGGAAACTATCAATGGGTTAATCTTCTGCCCGAATGGGTCGAGACCCGCTACCCCCAGGTGCTGTCCGAATCGGGCGGGAGACTGTCGAACATGGATTGGGACTTCGTGTTCGTCGCGCTGCCGGCGATGGTCCTGGCGCTGCTGAGCGGGATCCTCTGGAGCACGGCTCTTCTGGGCGCGCGACGGCGATGGGTTTGCGCGATTCCCGTCGCCTCCGCGCTGATCGCCCTGGCGATCACGCTGGCGATCAGCCGCGCCGACTCCTATGTCATTTACGCCACCACGCTCGCTCGGCGAGAATACTACTTCATCATCGCGCCGGCCCTGGCCGGGAGCATGGTGCTCGCCATGGCGCTGGGGATCGCGATCGGGCGCACGATCGCGCGCTGGGTCATCGTGCTCGCTCTGCCGCCGCGCGCCCGCGTTCCCTTCGCCGTGCTCTGGACCCGCGACGGGCTGTCGCCGCCCCGTCCCGGTTTCAAGTAACCACGAAAAAGCCCGCCCCCGACCGGGGCGGGCTTGGGGATGCCGATTCAGTGACGACGCCTTACTTGTTGTCGTCCTTGACCTCGTACTCGGCGTCGATGACATCGCTGTCGTCGCTCCCGCCCGAGGCGGGCTGGCCGGCTTGAGCCGCCGCCCCGCCCGTCGCGCCCGCGGCCTGCGCCTCGTAGATCACCTTGCCCAGCTCATGCGAGGCGGTCTCGAGCTCCTTGAGCCCGGCCTCGAGCGCCTGCTTGGTGATCGAATCGTCCTTGACCTTGCTCTCGAGGCCCGAGATCGCCGATTCGATCTTGGATCGCACCTCGGGGCTGACCTTCTCGCCGTGCTCCTCGAGGCTCTTGCGCACCGAGGCGATCAGGCCGTCGCTGCGGTTCTTGAGGTCCACCAGCTCGCGGCGCTTGCGGTCCTCCTCGGCGTGGGCCTCGGCGTCGGCCTTCATGCGGTCGATCTCGGCGCTGTCGAGCCCGCCGGAGTTCTCGATGCGGATGTCGGCCTTCTTGCCCGTGCCCTTGTCCACCGCCGTCACCTGCAGGATGCCGTTGGCGTCGAGGGCGAACTCGACCTCGATCTGAGGCGTTCCGCGCGGCGCTGGGGCGATCCCGGCCAGCTCGAACTGCCCCAGCGAGCGGTTGTCGCGCGCGAACTCGCGCTCGCCCTGGAGCACATGGATCTGCACGCTCGGCTGGTTGTCGGCCGCCGTCGAGAAGGTCTCCTTCTTGCTCGTGGGGATGGTGGTGTTGCGCTCGATGAGCTTGGTCATCACCCCGCCCATGGTCTCGACGCCCAGCGAGAGCGGGGTCACATCGAGCAGCAGCACATCCTTGACATCGCCGCTGAGCACGCCGCCCTGGACGGCGGCGCCGATGGCGACGACCTCGTCGGGGTTGACAGACTTATTGGGCGCCTTGCCGAAGATGTCCTTGGCCATCGACTGCACCCTGGGCATGCGCGTCGAGCCGCCCACCAGCACGACCTCGTCGATCTTGCCCGCGTCGATCCCCGCGTCCTTGAGCGCGTTGAGGCACGGGCTCTTGAGACGCTCGAACAGGTCATCGCACAGCGACTCAAACTTCGAGCGGCTGATGGTCTGCTGGAGGTGCTTGGGCCCCTCGTTGGTCGCCGTGATGAACGGCAGGTTGATCGTGGTCTCCTGCGAGTTGGACAGCTCGATCTTGGCCTTCTCCGCGGCTTCCTTGAGGCGCTGCATCGCCATGGCGTCCTTGGTCAGGTCCACGCCCTCGGCTTTGCGGAACTCCTCGGCCAGGAAGTCGATCAGGCGCTGGTCCCAGTCGTCGCCGCCCAGGTGGGTGTCGCCGTTGGTGGAGAGCACCTCGAACACCCCGTCGCCGACATCGAGGATTGACACATCGAAGGTGCCGCCGCCCAGGTCGAAAACCGCGATCTTCTCGTTGGCCTTCTTCTCGAGCCCGTAGGCCAGCGCGGCCGCGGTGGGCTCGTTGATGATGCGCTTGACCGTCAGGCCCGCGATCTCGCCCGCGTCCTTGGTGGCCTGGCGCTGGGCGTCGTTGAAATACGCCGGGACGGTGATGACCGCCTCGGTGACCTTCTCGCCCAGATAATCCTCCGCCGTGCGCTTGAGCTCGCCCAGGATCATGGCGCTGATCTGCTGGGGGGTGTACTCCTCGCCGCGGATCTTGACCTTCACGAAGTCGTCGGCCCCGCCGGTGACCTCGTAGGGGACAAGCTTCTCTTCCGAGCTGACCTCGCCGTGGCGACGACCCATGAAGCGTTTGATCGAAAAAACGGTGTTCTTGGGGTTGGTGACCTGCTGGTGCTTGGCCTGCTGGCCCACCAAGCGCTCGCCCTTATCGGTGAAGCCCACAACCGATGGCGTGGTGCGGTTGCCCGCGCTGTTGATCAGGACCTTGGGGGCATCGCCCTCCATGACGGCCACGACCGAGTTGGTGGTCCCCAGGTCGATTCCGATGATCTTGCCCATCTCTGTGCCTCCTTACTTATCCTTCAAGCGCCGCCAAGGCCTGATCACGGCCATCAAGACGCCATCGTGTGTTGTTCGCTTACACATATTGCAACCCCCATGCCACCCGAACCATTGCGTGCATGAGGAAAAACAGCCGCCGACCCCGCGATGGGGGGCGAGCGCGCCGCCCAGGGGTGCCCAATGGGCACGGCCCTGCCAAGTTGGCAGGCTCGAAACCACCGCGACCGTCATGGAGCGGCCCGGTTGCATCCCAACACGCACCCGCCAGGCACCACTGCGAACGCAGATGGTGGGATCGCTCATTCCCGTTCGGGCAGGTCATTCAGGTTCTGGCGTGTATTCCAGCGCCGCCTCAATCACGGGATCGCGCCCGCCGAAGAGATCGGCCGAGGTCACGGGGATCTCCACATCGGGGACCACCGCCTCGGGATCGCCCTCGACCTTCTGGAACCACTTGGTCGAGTGGTGCACGACCAGCTTGGAGTGGGGGAGGGGAAAGCCGCTCACCTGCCCGAAGTGGTTGGGCTTGCCCCCGGTGGGCTCGCCCATGAGCACCGCGTCGGTCCAGTCGCGCAGCTGGTGGCTGTTGCTCATGGCGCTGCTGAAGGTCCGGCGAGAGATGAGTCCGATGATGTCGCCCTTGTCCTTGAACCGCTCGCTGCTTCCCAGTGCCTTCCACAGGGGCCAGATCACCGTCTCGTCGCCCCCGCCGTTGAAGCGGAGGTCGATGATGATGCGCCGCGCGTCCAGCTCGCCGCACTTGCCCATGACAAAGGAGACGAAATCCTTCATGGGCAGATCGGGCGCTTCGCCGCAGCGGTTGTACGCGACATACATGGTCTTGAACGCGTCGATGAACTCGCTCTGGTAGTAGCCGCGTGATGTGCGGTACGCCAGCGGCAGCGGTTCGGGCAGCCGCTGCACGAAGCTCACCCACTGGTATCCCGCGAAAGGAAGCGTGCAATCCAGAATCACTTCTTTCTCGGCGGGCGCCGCGTCGGGCAGTGCGGCCGACCCGTCACCGCCGGGACGCTGCTCGATCATGATATCGATCGAATCGGCGTTAAACGCGTCGATCATCCCCACCGCCGCCAGGGCGGGCAGCAGCGTGACATACCGCGCCCCCGTTGCGATCTTCCTGGACCGGTTCTCGTACGCGAAGAGGACGCTGACGCGCTCGATCGCCTCCATCGCGTCCACGCCGTGGACAGACACCACTCGCGCGCCGATGAGGTCCTTGACCGGTTCGTCGGCCGCGGTGACGAACACCCCGTCATCGAGCACCGCCACCTGGATGGGCATGCGGCGCATCGGCTCGGCGTACGCGCCCAGATCGAGCGTCGTGTGCGCGTCGCCGCCCATCGCCACGAGGCGCGACAGCTCCATCACGATCTGCTGGTCGTCGAGCTCGCCCAGGCGTTGGCGCAGGGCCACGATCGCGCCGTCGAACTCCTCGGCGGTGTGCTTCGTGAAGAAGTCGGGGTGCTTCTCGGGCAGCACCGTCGCCAGGGCGTCGAGGTCCTCTTCCCACTCGGGCGTGGTCATCTGGGCCCGGCTCATCGGGCTCGCCAGGGCGACCAGCGCAAGGATGAACGAAAACCGACCCCATGACTGCATCATGGAACCAGTATATCCGGGCACGCGGATTCAGCCCGTCCTTTTACTGCCCCTGGGCCAACGAGAAGCCGCGCTGCCCGTCGTACATCTTGATCGGGATGAACTGCGTGACCGTGAACTTCTCGGCCACCTTGGCCAGCAGGTGCACCGTGGGGCCCTGGCCGATCGCCGTCCCCTGCGTCAGTTCGAAACGCACGCCGCAGTTGTTCACCAGCTCGGTGTAGGGCGAGCCGGTGGGCCACACCTGCGTGCCGCGGTTGGAGATCACCTTGAGCTTGAAGGGGGTGCTCTCGCAAAGGCGTTGGAGCCGGGCCGCCAGTTCCAGTGGCGTGAGCGTGGTCTCGAGGAAGATGTCGCAGCCGAAGACCGTGCTCTGCACCTGCTCGTGGGTCACCATCATCTCGTTGACGCTGGGGCGTGTGGGCGGGGTGTGGCACAGCGTGTCCGCCGGCGGGACCGGGCGCCCCTCGATCGACTCGGGGTTGCGTCCCAGGTTCGCGGCGATGGCCTGGGCGAAGGCGGTGGTGCCCACCGGATCCCCCTGCCCCTTCACATCGCCCGTGTGCACGCCCGATTCGAGCGTGTACAGCAGGGCGTTCTCGATGACGGCCGCGGTCCGGCGCAGCCCGATGTGACGCAGCATGATCAGCCCCGAGAGCAGCAGGCTCGTCGGGTTGGCCAGATCCTGGCCCGCGATGTCGGGCGCGGTGCCGTGGACGGCCTCGAAGATGCTGATCTGGTCGCCGATGTTGGCGCTGGGCGCGAAGCCCAGCCCGCCCACCAGGCCCGCGGCGAGATCGGACACGATGTCGCCCTGCAGGTTGGTGAGCACGATCATCTTGTACCGGTCGGGGCGCAGCACCAGGTTCATGCACAGCGCGTCGATGATCACATCCTCGGTCTCGATGTCGGGATAGTCCTCGCTCAGGAAGCGGAACCTGTCCAGGAAGGTCCCGTCGGTCATCTTCATGATGTTGGCCTTGTGCCCGCAGGTGACGCGATCGATCCCGAAGTTCTTGGCCGTCTCGAAGGCGAAGCGGTTGATCTGGTCGCACCCGGGGGTGGTGATCAGGCGCATCGCGGCGTACGAGTCGGGCGTGAGGCGGTGCTCAATCCCGCCGTAAGTGTCCTCGACATTCTCACGCACCACATAGAAATCCACCGGCACGCCCGCGCGGGAGAACACCGTCTCCACGCCCGGCAGCGACTGGAAGTGGCGCAGGTTCGCGAAGGCCCCGAAGGTCTTGCGCAGCGTCACATTGATCGACTTGCCGCCCCCGCCGATGGGAGTCCCCATCGGGCCCTTGTACAGCAGCCCCGTTCGCTCGATCCCCTCGACCGCCTCGTCGGTCATCCCGCGCGTCTCGCCAGCGGCGAAGACCCGCTGCCCCATCTCGACCTCGTCAAACTCGACCGAATCGAGCACGCCCGCGGCCTGGAACACCGACATGCAGGCCCGGGTGATCTCCGGGCCGATCCCGTCGCCGGGCGCGAGTGCGATCTTGATCTTGTCCGACATGCGTCCACCTCGATCTGGGGGGTATATTCGCGGCTTGAACGGTCGCTGGTCCACTTCAATCGACACGATAGGCCCTGGGGCTGAGCCCTTGTGAACGCAATCCGCGGCAAGATCGGACCTTGGAGGGCGGTGGCCGCTCAGCCATGGCACGCCCGGCGCAGGCGCTCCATCACCGCCTCGCGGATCGCCCGCTCGCCCTCGTTCTCGCCCTCGGCGGGCGTTTCGACCCAGATCCGCGTCCCATGAGCCCGGTCCGCCTCGTGCAGGGCCCGGTACATCGCGCTGGCGTACGCCCCCGGGGCCCGCGGCATCACAATCAGCTCGCCCCCCGCCGGATGCGCCTCGATCGACCACGCCAGCACGATCGCCGACGACGGCGCCTCGCCAAGCTCCGGCGAGCCGACCAGGCGCGTGGCGGTGCGGGGCTGGTAGTGCGCACCGATCATGCCCGGCGAGCGGGGCGGGGCGTCGTCGGCGCCGGATTCGTGCGCCACGACCTCGCGTCCCACGGCCGAGGCGATCGCGCGCGCGCCGATGACACCGGGGCGCAGGATCCTGGGCTCGTCGCCCGAGAGATCGACCACCGTCGATTCGATGCCCGCGCGGCAGTGCCCGCCGTCGATCACCAGCAGGTCGGACTGGACGAAGGCGTCGAGCACATGCTCGGGGGTGGTGGGGGAGATGAACCCGCTGGGGTTGGCGCTGGGGCCGACGATGGGCCCGCCCAGCGCCTCGATCAGCGCCAGGGCGCAGGGATGCTCGGGGCAGCGCACCGCGACCGTCCGCCCGCCGGCGCACACGATATCGGGGACGATCTCGGCTCTGGGCAGCACGATCGTCACCGGACCCGGCCAGAACGCTCTGGCGATGGCCTGGGCGTCGTCGGTCCATTGGCGCACCACGCCGCGGGCCATCTCGACGCCGCTGACATGCACGATCAGGGGATTGGTCGCGGGTCTTCCCTTGAGGGCGAACACCTGCGCCACCGCGCCCGCGTCGAGGGCGTCGGCGCCCAGCCCGTACACCGTCTCGGTGGGGAAGGCGACGAGCCCGCCGCGGCTGAGCCGGCGCACCGCCTCGGCGATCGCCTCGGGGCCGGAGGCGATCTCAGCCATCGCCGGGGCTCGCCTGCTCGGGGTGGTCCTGGCGCGGCTGATCCCTCGTGGCCCGCTCGCCCGGGGCGTCCGGGCCATCTGGAGCGGCGTCCGGCCCGTCAACCGGCTCGTCCTCTGGCGCGTCGATCCTGTAATCGAGCGCCGATTCGCCGGGCGCCAGCTGGTTGGCGTCGGGGACCACGAAGTCGATGCGCGAGCGTTCCAGGACCGTGCCCATCGCGGCGTACAGGTCGACCACCGCCTTGCTGTAGTTGGTCAGCGCCGAGGCCTCGGCGATCTCGGCGTTGGCCAGCGTCTCCTGCTGGGTCAGCTCCAGGTTCAGCCGCTCCACCGAGTACCCCGCGTTGGTCAGGTCCTTCTCCACCACCAGCGAGCGCAGCGCCTCGCCCTGGGCCACGCGCGAAAGCGTGGACTGCTCGATCAGGTCCGCGTTGGTGACCACGGCGTTGAGCGCGTTCTTGATCTCCAGCACGATGCCCTGGGCCGTGCGCCGGTATTCCACGACCGACCGCATCCGCTCCAGACGCCGCCGCCGGTACTCCGCCTCGCCGGCACGATTGCCGATGGGCTGCTCGAAGCGCGCCCCGATGAGCCAGTCGTCGATGAAGCGGTTCTCCGCCGAGTCGGCGTAGGCGTCGGAGAATGAATCGTCGAACCCGAGCATGCTCGCCCGGGCCTGCAGGTCCAGCCGCGGCAGGCCGAGGTTGTCGGCCACCCGCTGGCGGATCGTCGCGTCGTCGATCGACAGCAGCGCGATGTCCATCTCCGGGCGCCGGCGCACCCCCGTGGTGATCGCGTCGAGCAGCGAGTACGAGATCGGCTCGGCCAGCGCGTCCTCGCTGGGGACGATCAGCAGCTCCGAGCCCACCGGCAGCGCCGGGTCGTTCATCAGGCGTTTGAGCCGGTCGCTGGCCAGACGCAGGTTCGCGCGCGCCACCAGCAGGTCCGAGCGTCGGCGTTCGACCCGCGCCACCGCGTCGGCCACCTGCGCCTGGCGCGCGTCCTGCACCCGGCGGGCCTTGATGTCGTCGCGCACCTCGATGCCGCGCTCCAGCAGGCGCGAGCGGATGACCAGCTCCTTGTACCGCAGCACCAGGTCCCAGTAGGCCTTCTCCGTCTCGCTCGCCGTGGAGATCAGCGCCGACTTGAGATTCGCCACGCTCGTCCGCTCGGCGTTGCGGGCCAGCTCGATCTCGGCCATGTTCACATCGCGTCCGAACCCGCGGAGCAACGGCTGGTTCAGGCCCAGCGTGAAGCCCGCGCTGTCGGCCGGGTTGGGCGAGGGGGCCGTCCCGAAGAACGAGCTGTCCACATTCGTGTAGTTCAGGTCGTTGCTGATCTGCAGGTTCCCGCCCGTGGGCAGCACGCGGCTGACCCCCACCGACGCGTCGGCCGTCTGCGACGCGTTGTAGATCGTCCCGCTCGAAGCGCCCCCGAAACCCTGCCCCGCCTGGGGGATCCGCCCGTCCTCGTAGCGTCCCTCGGCGAAGAACAGCCAGTCGAACCGCGCCTCGGCCTGCGCCAGCAGGCTCTGCGACACCGCCGGGTTGAAGCTGGCCACCTCCACATCCAGGTTGTTGCCCACCGCCGTCTGGATCGATTGCTCCAGCGACAGACCCACCAGGCGCGTCTCCTGGCCCATCAGGTCCTCGCCCACCAGGCGGGAGATGGGGTTCTCGTCATCGGGATACTGCGCGTGCAACCGCCCGAGATACCCCCCGGGGGAGTACTCGCGTCCGATCGTCTCCAGGTGGTCCTCGCGGATCTCGAGCTTCTTGAGCTCGAGCGTCATCGACACCGTGCGGGCCTCGGGGTTGGCCCTGGCCTGGCCCAGCTCCTGCTCGATCGCGTTGACCATGGCCCGGCGCATCTCCCGCTCGCCCTGGCGCTCCAGCGGCGAGGCGCAGCCGGCGACCAGCACGACCGTCGCGCCCAGCAAGGGGCAGCAGACGCCAAAGAGGAAGGGTCGCACGCATGAGGGATGCTTCATACCAAAACGGTAGGTTGGATTCAAACCCCCGTCGCGCCCGCGAGCCAAGAACCTCACCCGATCGACGGCGGGTGTGTACACTTCTGGCGCGTCCCTCATCGATCCAACCCATCTTCACACGGGACGCGACAGGAGGCCCGCCGTGCGCAGCTCGCTCCATCGCATCATCGCCCTCACCGCACTGTCCGGCGTCGGGATCGCCCCGGGGCTGGCACTCGCGTTGCCTCTGGCCGTTGCCGCCGAGCAGGACGCCGCCCAGGGCGGAGCGGAGTTGATGGTGGTCACCACCGACGGCGCCACCCTCCGCTGCGGCGACCAGGATGTCTTCTACGCCGTCGCCCAGGTCGACAAGGGCACGGTCCTCCAGACCGCCGGGACCTCGGGCGCCTACACCACGGTCGTGGTCCCGCGCACGATCGGGGCCTTCGCGCCCGCCTCCGAGGTCACGACCGGCTCGGGCGTGGTCACGCTCAAGGTCGCCTCGCGGCTCCGCGCCCCCTCCCAGCTGCTGGGGCTCTCGGGCTCATGGAAGCAGATGTACGCCGAACCCCTGCCCGCCGGGACCGAGCTGCAGGTCATCGAGACGCTCAAGAACGACGCGGGCACGATGGTGGGATATCGCGTGCTGGCGCCCGCGGGCCCGGCGGGCGAGCTGCCGGTGGTCTACATCCGCACCGACGCGCTGCGTCCGGCCCACGACGACGAGGCCCGGGCCTTCCGTCAGTCCCAGGGCCAGCCCGTCACCGCGCCCGCGCCCAAGCCCCAGGCGTCTGCCTCGACCCCGGCTCAACAGCCCGCGAATCCAGCCGCGAACCCAGCCGCCAACCAGCCCGCCGCGACGCCACAGAACACGCCGACGACGGGCGATCGCCCCGCCGGCACCGATGATGCGGGCCAGGGTGTGGATACCTCGCTGCTCGATGCGATGGATCGGATCGACGCCGGCGACGGGGAGCAGCCCGTCGAGATCAGCAACTCGACCCCCGTCCCCGAGGGGGACGCCAGCAAGCAGCGCACGGCCGACGACGGTCGCATCGGGGCCTCCAAGCTCGAGGACCTCGAGGCCGCCTTCAGCCGCGCGCGGTCGATGCCACGCGACGAGCTCGACGAGGCGTTGAGCGAACTGCTGGCCGAGTTCACCCGCGCGCGATCCGAGGCCGAGGACGATTCCTCGCTGGCGCGATCGCTGGACCAGCGCATCGAGTGGATCAACATCCGCATCCAGACGCGCGACCAGCGCCGCCAGATCGCCTCGGCGCTGGCGCAGTCCGATGAGCGGGCCGACGAGCTGGCCGAATCGATCGAGCAATGGCAGGAGGGGCGCGCCTACCAGCTGGTGGGACGGATGGTCACCTCGTCGGTGTACACGGGCAAGAACCTCCCGCTGCTGTACCGCGTTCAGGGCCTCGATCCCATCACCGGCCAGCCCCGCACGATCGGGTATGTCGCGCCGGGCAAGGACCAGGACCTGCGCCACCTGCTGGGGCGCGTGGTGGGCGTGATCGGCACGCGCACCGAGGATCCATCGCTGCGTCTGACGGTGGTCGAGCCCGAGCGGATCGACCCGATGCCCGAATGATGTCCCCGCGCCATCCCAAACCCGAGCAGCCCGACGCCGGCGCCGGGCGGGGCCGGGGCGAGACGATCGCCATGGTCAGCGCGCTCTCGACGCGCGAGGACCCCATCGACGCATCGGTGCAGGCCTCCGACCGCGTCGCCCAGCAGCTGGGCTCGGCGCCGGACCTGCTGATGGTGTTCGCCACGATCCACCACGCTCGGCGCATGGGCATGGTCGCCGACACCCTGCGCGACCGCCTGGGCTCGTCGCACATGATCGGGGTCACCGCCGCCGGCGTCATGTCGGGGCCCAGCGAGGTCGACGACGGGCCGGGGTTGGCGGTGCTCGCGTGCCGGTTTCCGGGCGTGCGCGTCAACCCGTTCTGGGTCGATCACCTCTCGCCGCGCGAGTCGCTCGACGAGCGGGCCGCCAACCTCGCCGATCAGATCGGCGCCAGCGAGGACATGCGCGCCACGCTCTTCTTCGCCGACCCCTTCTCGGTGCCGCTGGTCAAGCTCATCCCCGCGCTCTCGGCCTCGCGCATGCAGGTCATGGACGGCTCGGGGCGCACCGACCACATCGGGACCGTCATCGGGGGCATGGCCTCGGCGGGCAACAAGCCCGGGACCAACACCCTGCTGCTCGACGGCGACATCCGCAACGCGGGCGCCATGGGCGTCACGCTCTCTGGGCCCCTCCAGGTCGACACTGTCGTCTCCCAGGGCTGCCGTCCCATCGGCAACCCCATGGTCATCACCCGCGCCCGGGGCAACCTGATCCTGGAGCTGGCGGGGGTTCGGGCCGTGGACGCGATCAGGGACTGCGTGCACACGCTGGGCGAGGCCGACAAGCAGCTGCTGGGCAACGGGCTGCTGCTGGGACGCGTGATCAACGAGAACAAGTCCCATTTCGGACGCGGCGACTTCCTGATCCGGGGCATCATGGGCGGCGACGAGACCTCGGGCGCCGTCGCCGTCGCCGATCTGGTCCACGCCGGGCAGACCGTGCAGCTGCACCTGCACGACGAGCAGACCGCGCGCGAGGACCTCTCGCTGCTGCTCGACGGGCAGCGCCTCTACTCCAGGCCCGCCGGGGCGCTGCTGATCTCGTGCACCGGACGCGGGCGCCGGTTCTTCGCCCAGCCCGGCTACGACGCGAGCACCATCACCCACGCCTTCGACCAGACGCCCGACGGCCCCTCTCGCGCCAAGTCGGGCACGGCCGTCGACCCCGGCGCGGGCATCCCCGTCGCCGGGTTCTTCGCCGCCGGCGAGATCGGCCCGGTCGACGACACCATCTTCCAGCACGGGCACACCGCGGTGGTGGGGCTGTTCAGGCAACCCGAGCCCATGATTGATGAAATCTGAAGCTCTCCGCTTGGTGGCCCGGCTCGCCGAGTCGGATTTCTTCCCTACTCAACGGCCCCGGCTCGGCGAGCCGGGCCACCGGGTCACAGCCAGCCCACCGCTTTGAGATCATCCCGCGGCTCGTCGAACGAGCAGCTCCCGAAGCTGGTCGCGAACGATTCGCGCACCTTGGCCAACTGCTCTTCGCTGATCGATACCCCGCGCCACGCGGCTCGATTTTCGCCGAAGCTGAACGCCTTGGCGTCGGTCTCGTCGAGCACCGCGATGGTGGTCTCCATGTCCAACCCCCTGACGCAGCGGACCAGGGCCGCGGCCATGAACACATTGACGAACCCGTGCATGACGCCGCGCGGCGCGTCGGGCTCGTAGCTGAGCGCGTGTTCCGATCGGATCGGGTGGTGCAGGCCCGCCGTCGCCTTGAACGCCACATCGGCGCTGTTGCACGCGTGCAGGAACCGAGCGATGTCTTCGCTGCGGGGATACAGATCGGGCGTCACGCCCCCGCAGCGGATCTTGGCCACCGCCTGGTTTCCCGCCAGGGCCGCGACGAACCCGCGCGGGTCGCCGCCGAAGATCGCGCCCTTGGGCAGCTCGAAGGCGGGGGCGATCATCTCGGGGATGACCTCCAGCGCTTCGTCGATGTCTCCGGGCTCGGTGATCCTCATCTCGATGGCGTCGACCATCGCCAGCCCGTGCTCCTCGCGGTCGTGGCGCTCGTTGAAGCGGTAGATCATCTCCAGGTTCTCTTCCAGGTCCCCGTCGATGATGGCGCTGATCTGCCACGCGTCCATGTTGTCGGCGTGCTCGCGGTAGCCGCTGGTGGCGTAGGTCCCGGGCATCAGCACCGAGGCGTGCTCGCTCAGTTCGTCCAGGCGTGAGCTCACGCAGATGAAGCGAGACAGGAACCGCTCGTGCTCGGACCGCAGGTAGCGGGCGTAGTTTTCCGCGGCCGGTCCCATCGCCAGCATGCTGGGCGGGAAGAGCCCCGCGTAGTCGATGAGCCCCGTCATCAGCGTCTCGATGGATCTGGTCATGGCCCTGCTCCCGCCGCTCCCTGGTGTGTGCGTCATTTCGTCTCCGTGTCCTGATCGGGCGCCGGGGTGGCCAGTTGCCCCTCGGGATCGAGCACGCCCTCGTGGAGCGTGTGCTCCCAGGGGATCATCGCCTCGATGGGGGTCCGGGCCGGATCGAAGAAATCGGTCAGCACCCGCTCGAACAGCGCGTGGCGCCGTGCGTTGGCGATCCCGCCCTCGCAATGACCATAGGGGACCACGAAGCGCCATTTGCGCCCCGGGTCGGCGTCGATGGCGTTGAACACCGCGCTGGCGCTGGGCGCGGGGACGACCTCGTCGCGCCGCGCGAGCATCCCCAGCGTGGGGGCCCGCACGCGGCGCCCGTGCACCACCGCGTCGCACAGGCGCAGGCGGTCGATGAGCCCGTCGCGCCGCTTCTGGCCCCCGGCCGCCAGCAGGCGGTTGATCTCGCCGGTCATGCCCCGGGTCCCGTGGGCCAGGCGCCAGCGCCAGTCGCCCAGCGAGGGCGCCGCCAGGCTCAGGCGGTCGATGATGGGGTCGCCGCTGAGCCTGCCGATCAGCTGCGCCGCGCCGATGGCCGCCAGCCCCCCGCCCAAGGACACCCCGTGCAGGTAGACGCCCGGGACATTCTGGGCGCGGACCACGGGAATGTGGGTGTCGGTGTCGCGGTGGAGCAGGGCGTTTCGCATCACGCGGCAGGCGTTGCACACATCGGCCACGGCGTGGGGGACGATCCAGTCTTCCCCGCTCTCGCTCAGCAGCCCACGCCCGATCCAGCCCGCCCCGTGCTCGTCGAGCCCGGTCTGGTCGCCGATGCCGATCTGCGAGCCGCGGTAGCCGCGCAGCCGGATCAGCAGCACCGCCACGCCCCGGTCCGCCACGCGCTGCCAGTGCGCCGCGGCGGCCTTGAGCGGCTCGCGGACCGCGTAGCCGTGCACCGCCACCAGCGACGCGCCCACCGGGCGCCCGCCCGCGGGCAGGACCAGCGCGCACCCGATGCGGATCCCGGCGTGGGAGATCAGCTCGTGGGTGGCGCTGGGGTCCGAGGGATCGGGGATGCTCCGGCGACGCAGCACCGGCGCGTGCTCGACAAGGCGCGCGAACCAGTGCTTCCAGAACACCGAGTGCTCGGGCCCGGGGACGGGATCCCCGATGTGCGCGAAGGTGCGCACATCCGACAGGCCGAAATCCGCGGGCTCGATCATTCCCGTGCGCTCCGGGTCCGCGCCGACTACCGGCGCCACCGCCTGATCTTACTCGCTCTCGGCCAGCAGCTTCTGATACGCCGTGTCGATCGCCTTCAGGTTGATCTTCGCCGCCCAGACCTGGCTGCTTGGCCGGTCCTCGCCCTCGCGGATCTTGCCGCGCTGGGCGGTCCAGATCATCCACTCGCCGTCCTTGCTCAGGGCCGGCAGCCCGTCGAAGCCCCGGGCCCGGGTCACGCGCAGGTGGGGGGTGAACTCCGGCTTGTACTCGCCGCTGGCGTCGATCGCGTAGATCTCGTAGTTGCCGTGGCTGATCTCGCTGCTGGCGTACAGAAGGTACTTGCCGTCGGGCGTCCAGAACGGGCACCAGTTGACATCGTCGTTGTCCGTGAGCTGGATCTCCCTCTCGATCCCGGTGATCTTGCCGCTGGCGTCGAACCTGAGCGGCGCCACGAACACCTGAAGCAGGTTGTCGCCGCGCCGGTCGGAGCGGTAGCAGATGGCCTTGCCGTCCGGCGAGAAGAACGGCCCCCCGTCGTAGCCCTCGGCCGCGACCAGCTCGGTCTGCGACTGATCGGTGGTGTCGAAGACCCAGATGTTCCCGTCGTTGCTGTCGGGCTCAAGACGGGTGTACAGGACGAATCGCCCGTCGGGCGACCACGAGCCCTCGGCGTCGTAGCCCTGGTGCTTCCACAAGGGCTCGGCCTTGCGCAGCGTGGGGACGCTCTCGAAATCGTCCATCGACAGCTTGAGGGGCCCGGCTTCCCCGTTCTCCCCCGACTTCTCGGCGCCCTTGGCGCGCTGCTGCGCCTCGGCGCTGAGCGCATAGTTCATGCTCAGCCGGCCGACGATGATGTCCATCTCCACCGGGAACTGCCAGGCGTACTTCGAGTTGTCGCGCTGATACCCCGCGACGCCCAGGTCGCTGGGCGCGACGCGGGTGCTGCCGAACATGATGGTCATGGGGTCGTTGGGATGGAACCAGCCGCAGGTGTTGGCGCTGGTGAGCGTCGAGACCAGGCCCGCCGGTCCCAGCCCCGTGATGCTCCCGTCGTCGCTCCGCTTCACGGTCGCGACATACATCGAGTAGTGCTCGCTCTCGCCCTCGAAATCGGGTCCCAGATCGGGCTTGTCCACGGGGATCCCCTGGAAGATGACCATGCTCCCGTCGGGCGAGAAGTAGCTCTCGCCGGCCTTGACGAAGACCTGCTCGCTGGTGAGCTGCACATAATTGCTGAGAAAATCAGACTCGAGCGTGTGCCACCGCTCGTCCCAGCCCGGGTTGGGATTCGTCTCGCCCGACGGCGCGCCGTCCTGGGCGCCGGCGGGGCCGATGAGGGCCGCCAGCACGATACAGGGAACGATGACGGGGGCAACGAAGGGGTTTTTCATCGGAAAGCTCCTGTTGGGTCTACACTCACACCGAATGGTTGATACTAGGTCTCAACACCCGATCGCTCGCGTGCACCGGGGCCCCGTTCCCGTGTTTGCGTACGCGCCGTCGCCGGGCGATCCGGTGGTGATCCACGCCGACCCCGATTTCGTCGTGGTGGACAAACCCGCCGGGCTGCTCTCGGTGCCGGGCATCGCTCCCGAGAAGCAGGACTGCCTGCGCTCGCGTGTCCGAGCCATGTTCCCCCACGCGACGGGACCCATGACTTGCCACCGGTTGGACCTCTCGACCTCGGGGGTGATGATCCTGGCGCTCAACCCGGGCGCGCACCGGAACCTCTCCCGCCAGTTCGAGCAGCGTAAGACCCTCAAGCGGTACATCGCGCTGCTGACGGGGCGTCTGGAGCACGACTCGGGCGAGATCAACTGCCCCATGCGTAAGGACATGGAGGTGCGTCCGCTCATGCTCGTGGACTTCGTGCAGGGCAAGCCCTCGGTGACCCGCTACCGCGTGCTGGCGCGGGAAACCCGCAACGGGCGCCCCGTGACACGCGTCGAGTTCGAGCCGCGGACCGGGCGCACGCACCAGCTCCGCGTCCACGCGGCCCATCCCTTCATCACCACCGTGGGGACGCTGGGCCAGGGGGACCCGGGCCAGACCCCTGGGCTGGGCGCGCCCATCGTCGGCGACGAGCTCTACGGCGACCCCTCCGCGTCCCCCAGCGCCGATCGGCTCATGCTCCACGCCTCGATGCTCACCATCCACCACCCGGCCACGGGCAGGCAGATGACCTTCTGCGCGCCCGATCCGTTCTGACGGCGCTCATTCTGCGGGGCGCCGCCACTGGCGGCTTGCCGCGCTGGAGTGTCTACGGTGGTTCGGGAGCACTCCCGCGCCGAAGACGGCGAGTGGTGTCGCCCCCGCTTCTCAACGCACTCAGTACACGATCGCCGGCAGGTGCGGCGCGGGCCAGCTCAGGGCCGTCGCTTCCATGATCCGGCGCAGCTCGTGCACATCCTGCTCGCCGAAGGCGTCGCGCTCGAAGGAATCGATGTCCAGCACCCCCCAGCAGCTCCCGTCGTCGTTGAACAGCGGGACGATCACCTCGGAGCGGTCCCTGGGATTGCAGGAGATGTAGTTGGGTCCCAGGTTGTGCACATCATTGACGATGATCGGGCGCTTTTTGGTCCACGCCATGCCGCAGGCACCGTGGAGCGCGATGGGCGAGCAGGCGGGCTTGTCGCGCGCCGGGCCCAGGGTCATCCGGTCGGCGTCGCGGTCCTTCTCATAGAACCCCACCCACGAGTACCCGTGGTCCTTGAAGAACCGCCACAGGACATCGGCGGCCTCGCGCATGCGCCTGTGCCGGCTGCCCGAGACCCCGGCCAGCGCCATCGCCACCGGTTTGTAATCGCGTTCGTACACGGGCATGGGCCGATTCTAGAGGGCGCGCCACGAAAAAACCCGCCGGGCGGACGCCGGGCGGGTCGTGTGATCCATCAGATGCTCGGGCGATCAGAGCGTGGCGCTGGTGAAGGGCAGCAGCCCCAGGAACCGGGCCCGCTTGATGGCGCTGGCGACCATCCGCTGCTGACGCGCGTTGGTGCCCAGACGCTTGCGCCCGTAGATCTTGCCGTTGGGGGTCATCATGCGCCGGAGGGACTCGACATCCTTATAGTCGACGAACTCGATGCCCTTGCCGCTGGTCACGGTGACCTTGCCGGTCCGCTCCTGGAAGCGGTCGCTGTCGCCGCCGCGCGAACGGTCGCGCGAATCGCGTGAAACCCCATCTCGTGAACCGTCTCGTGAATCTCTGCTCATGTCTGTTCTCCGCCCTGGGCTGCGTGGCTCGCCAAGGCCGCGGACGCCGCGGCCGCCGACGAGCGACGGAACTGATCTGTGGGAGGGGAGTTTACGCCCGGATCTCGTCCCGGTCGACCCCGCCGGGGCGGGAAGTCGTGGCGATCGGTTTCCGATCGGGTCGGATCGCCGCGTCCAGCGACAGCAGCCCGCCGCCGCGGATCACGATGTACAGCGCCGGGACCAGCAGGATCAGGTTGCGGATCACCTGGCACCAGCCCACCGCGCCGCCGCAGAACAGCTTCTGGTCCCCGAAGCATGAGCAGTCCGCGTCGATCCCCGAGGTGATGACATGCAGCAGCCCGCCGATGAAGACCAGCAGCGTCAGCAGCAGGGTCAGTGCCGCGGCCCGCGAGCGAAGCCCGAGGATCAGCAGCACCCCCGCGATCATCTCGACCCAGGGCAGCGTGTACGCCGCGCTGATGATCAGGTGCCCGTGGGTCGCGGGATCGAAGACCTTGAAGCCCTTGATCGCGAAGGCGAACGCCTGGGGGTTGTGGATCTTGTTCCACGCCGCGAACACGAAGATGCCGCCCAGCGCCAGGCGCACGGGCAGTTGCAGCACGATCGACTCGAACCAACGCAGCGCGCTCACGGGGCCCCCTTATCGGTCGGCAGCCCCGCGGCCGCCCACTCGTCGTAGCCCACGCCCATGATGTGCATGTCGGTGTAGCCGTACTGCTGCATCAGCGCCATGGTGTTCTTGGACGCGTCGCAGCCCTCGCCGCCGATGCAGTAGATCACCACCGCCGCGTCGGGCGGGATGGTCGCCAGCTGGTCCTGGCCGGCGCGGGTGACGATGTTCTCCGCCGTCAAGTGGGCCGCGCCCGAGACATGCCCCGCCTCGTACTCGTCCAGGCGGCGCGCGTCCACGAAGTAGGCGCCGTCGATCCACATCTGGTGCGCCCGGCGCAGGGTCAGCATCCCCGCCGGCACCGGCGCGTCCAGACGCGCCTCGTACTCGGCCTCGCCCGAGTCGCCCTCGCCCATGACCGGAGCGGCGGAGTCCGCACCGGGGATGGTCGCTGGCGGGGTTGGATCCGTGTCAGGCCGGTTCTGGGCGCCAGACGCCGGAGTGATTGCCGGAGTGGTCGCCGGATCGGTCGCCCGACCAGACGCCGGATCGGACGCCGGACTCGCGGCCCTCTCGGCCGCGGGGACGGTTGCGACCACGCCCAGGATCAGCGGCTTGTCGCGCAGCAAGGCCTGCACCGACCCGGCGAGAAAGCCCAGGCCGACGATCATCAGCACGCCCGAGATGGTCTGCGCACACCTGATCATGCTTTCATCCCCGAAAGTCGCCTTGAATCCGGTCCTCGGCCCGTACGCCCGCTCATGCCCTGGCAAGCCGCCGCGGCCCGCGCTCGGGCGGGCGGCCCGCGGGTGGCGACACCGCGGGCGCATGAGAGCGGCGAACGCCGGTCACTGGTTGCGGAGCTGCCCGTACAACTGCACGCTCAGCTGCTGCTCGTCGGCGACATCGGTCGTCAGGTGCAGCTCGGTGTTGAAGCGCGGCGCGGGGTTGACGACCTTGCCCTTGAGCGTCACCAGCCAGTCGGTCTTGCTCTCGTCGACGGGCTTGAACTCGTACGCGGTCTCGAGGGCGATGGTGTCGAGCCCCACGCCCTTGATCTCGAAGGGCTTGCCCGACTTGGAGATCACATGGAACTCCTTGTCGAACTCGTCGCCCACCGCCAGGCGTCCCATGGTGAGGCGGACGGGATCGATCTTGAGGTCGCCCATCACGCGCGCCACCACGCTCACGCCGAAGATGGGCTTGCGCTCGTCGTTGGTGCGGATCGTGACCTCGGCGCGGTGGTTGTCGGGCTTGGCGTCGGGTCGGATGGTGACGCGGACCACCGACAGGCGCAGCTTCTCGTTCTTGTACTCGACCTCTCCCTGGTCCACGACCTCGATGTCGAAGGTCTGCGGGGCGTCGATCGTGGCGCGCGTGACCTTGAAATCGTCCGTCCGCCCGTAGATCTTGAACTCCTTGGTCTTCGTCTCGCCCTTCTCCAGCGCGTCGAAGGGCATCACCCGCGGCTCGATCACCACCACCGGCTTGACCAGCGCGCGGATGATCAGCGTCTCGCTGGGGGTGCTGTCCGAGTCGGTGAAGACCGTGATGTTCCGCGCCACCGCGCCGCTCTTGCCCTTGGGATCGAAGGTCACATTGAGCGTGCCCGACTCCCCGGGCAGGTAGGTCTTCTTGTCCAGCTCCGCCACCGTGCACCCGCACGAGGTCTTGACCTGCGTCACCGTCAGCGGCCCGGCGCCGGTGTTGCGGAAGATGTAGGTCGTCTTGAACTCATCGGTGTCGAGGATCTCGCCCGTGTCCTGGATCTTGCTCGCGAACACGATGGCCCCCTTGCCGTCGAGCTCGGGCGCGAGCGAGGAGCCGGCCGGGGCCAGGTCCTTGCGGTCGAGCGCCTGAGCGCCGGCGGGGGTGGCCGCCAGGCCGCACACCATGGTCAGGCCTGTGAGAGCGATGAGTGACTTGTGAAGCTTCATGTGTCTTCCTCCCGTGTTGCGAGCGCCTGATTGCCGGCCGCCGATCCCCGCGGCCACTGAACATTCTTGATCCATCCGGGCCACGATGGGCCGGGTTGAGCCAAGAACTTTGCGAAAAACGGGCTCATTGCCGTACACAAGACGAACCTGTCAGGCCGAGCGGATCCAACCCGTGCCGGAACAACGCGCCCGCGGCGGGGGTATTGCCCGAATCCGGCACGATCGCGAAAATCGACGCCGATACGCGCCCCGATCGACCACGCGCTCAGCACCCGCCCTGAGCGAACGCCGTCAGGAAGGCCGAGACATCGAAGAAGGAATACTCCCCGTCGCCGTCGAAGTCGGCCGCGGCCTGCTGGCTGTTGAACGCCGCCAGGAACGCGCTGATATCGAAGAAATCGACCGCGCCGTCGCCGGTGAAGTCCGCCGCCGAGGCGCACGCGCGGACCGTGTAGGTCCGCGTCTCGCTCATGAACGCGTTGCGGATCGCCTCGTTGCGGACCCACGGGGTCGGGTCGATCACCTCGACGCTGATAGTGTGCTCGCCCGGGCCCAGCGCCAGCGTGGACAGGTCCAGCTCGGTCTGCTGCACGGCGCTGAAGATCACCGACCCGTCGAGATACCACAGCACGCTCAGGTCGTGGTTCAGCGGCTGCATGGGCGCGACCCACAGCGTCGCGTCCGCGTCCACCACGCTGGCGTCGGGCGTCCCGTCGTCGATGGGGTTGACCAGCTTGTAGATCTGGTGCAGCAGGCGCTCGGCGCTGACGATGTTGAACGGACGCGCCAGGCTCCGCATCATCGAGTTGCTCGACGGGCGGTATACACCGTGCACCGAGTAGTTGCCGCCCTCGTAGGTGTTGATCGGGTTGTCGAAACCGGTGAACGACTCGTCCATCCAGCGCCACCACTTGCGCCCCTGGTCCAGCTGCTGCTGGCGGTTGAAGATCGACACATCCACGGGGGTCAGCTCCCCGCCCGTGTAGGTGTTGGGCCCGCCGTAGGTATACTCGTCGGCCAGGTCGCCCAAGGAGTGCCCCATCTCGTGGATCGCGATCTCCACCGCCGCGCTGTTGTGCCCGGCCGCGGTGCCCAGGTCGTTGCCCGGGTAGCCCACCCCGCCGTACTTGCCCGAGTTGGCGATCGCGATCACCTGGTCGATGTGCGGGGCCGCGGCCGCCGCCGCGTACGCCTTGGACACGCTCACGCACAGCGCCCGCTCGGTCCCCCCGCACCAGTAGCCCATGTCCAGCGCCGTGTCGCGGCTCACGCCCGGGTTGGGGTCGTTGTCCACGCCCGACTGGTTCGACACCACCTCGATCTGCGTGAACCGGAAGTATGGCGCGTAGCTCTTGAACGGCTCGTAGCGGAAGAACGATTCGGCGATGTTCGTCGCGTCGGCGTGGAAGGTCGCCATCTCGCCCGCGGTGTACCCGTCGCCCACGATCACGAAATCCACCCGGTTGTCGGGGATCCCCCGGTTGGCCCGCTCGACGGCTTCCCTGATCCGCATCGCCTCGGGGTCCGCCGGGACCAGGAACGGCCCGCCCTCGAGTTGACCGTCCGCGCCCTGCCAGCAGCCGAAAACTTCCTGAAACTGCCCGTGGTCATTGATATCGGTCCCCGCCGGGGCGACGGCCGCCTGGGCCAGGGCCTGTCCACAGAGGGCGAGAACGAGAGCCGCGGGGAGCGTGCGCGTGATGGTCATGACCGGTTTCTCCACTCGAAACGAGCGTTTGAGGGTGAGCGATTGCGTTGCGAGCGGGGATGCACAAGAAACAAAGATGTGCGATGGCGCCGGGAATGACGACAAAGCCCCGCCGGGGACGGGGCTCCATACGCGGCTCATCGGCCCGGGTTCCAACCTTCTTGAGTCAACGGCCCCGGGTCAACGACCGCTTCCAAGGTCCGATCATGGGCACCCGGCGGCGTACTCGCTCAGGAAGGCCGAGACATCGAAGAAGTCGTTGTGGCCGTCGCCCGTGAAGTCGGCGTTGAGATTCCCCCCGAGGATCGCGTCGATGAAGGTCGCCAGGTCATAGAAGTCCAGCGCCCCGTCGGCATTCATGTCCGCCCGGCACTCCCCGCTCATGGGCGCCGTGACCGACACCACCACCGAGCCCAGCCCCTCGTCGCGGAACATCCCCAGCTCCATCACCTTGGTGGTGGGGGGATGGATCGACACCATCGAGAACGAGTAGGTCGTGCCCCACCGGATCGCGTTGGCCAGGGGATTCTCGTCGAAACGCGCGCCCGTGGTCCAGATCGCGAACCCGTTGAGGTCCGCGACCGACCAGTCGGTCCCGTCGATGGCGCCGTCCACCTCGTCGAGGTACTCGATGTCGTGGAACGACTGATCGCTCACGCCGCGGTTGAACCCCAGCGGGATCGAGACGCTGCTCACGCCCCGGTCGCTGTTCTGGTTGTGCACCGCGTAGTCGTAGCGCCAGGCGCCGTCGCCCAGATCGGTCGCGCGCGATCCCACCTGCACGACCCCGTCGCCGGGAATCTGTGTCTCGGTGATCATCACCCCCGGGTCCGCGGCTCGCCAGGCATAGATCGCCGCCTGGCCCGCCGCCGTGACGCCCATGAGCTGGGGCGTGTTGGGCGCGGGCGTCAGCAGGAACGAGATCGCGCGGTAGCTCGCGTTATTGTTCCGGGCCGCGTCGGCGCCCTCCTCGGAACTGATGTACTGCGTCTCCACGAAGTACAGTGCGCCGTCGTGGGTGATGTCGTCGAGACGCACTTTCATGCGCTTGTACACCGCGTTCCCGCTCTGGTTGAAGGTGGTGAAGGGGTAGGGGAACTCGCCCGTGGAGGCGTTGATCTCGATGCGGGGGCCGAGGCCCGCCTGCGAGCCGGCCGTGGTCGCGCTCAGCGTGTCCGAGCACCCGTTACCCAGCATCCCCGGTGCGCCGGGGTTGCATCCCAGGTCGCACGCGTTGGTTTGCAGCGGGAAGGATGCGTGCCCCGCGAACCCGACGCCGATCTGCTCGAAGCGGCCGTCCCGGAGCCGATAGAGCGTCGTGGCGAACACCGGGTGCTGGCTGGTGTTGGCGACATAGGTGAACGGCGCGTCGCCGATGTTGCAGGTCACATCCCCGAAGCTGAACGCCTGCACATCGCCCACAACCCCGTAGTTGTTCGCGCCCTGGATCTGCGAAACCAGAATATCCGGCCCCGCGTGCGCATATCCCGCCGACAGCGCGACTAGACCCAAGTTCACGAGTGTCCCGCGTGCATACATGTCCGCCTCCTTTGAAGGCATGCGTCTTTGCTCAGTATACAACGACCGGGTGAGGCCCCAAAGTGAAATCCAGGGCATCACACGCGAAATGCGCTCGCGAACGCCGAACATCGTGCCCGATCAACTGGCGAAGACCGGGTCTGACCCGATGAGTTCGTCGGGGATCCGCTTGCGGGTGTGATGACGCCGATGGCGGGTATCGGCATCAAAGGCAAGCCCGCAGTGTGGGCAGCATCGACAGCAGTCAATCGGGTGTGGGTTCTCATCAAGCGGGCCGGTGCATGACGCGCAGCAGCCGTTGTCGATCAGTTCCCGCGCTAGTTGCTGAAGCCGACGAGTGCTGAACCTGCGTCGATAGCCCCGGATCAAAACGAAGGGCAGCACCAGCAGCATGGGGAGGAAAACGGCGCCGAACATGAGCCCGACAATCCCGGTACTGATGAAAGTCGAGATCCCAATCACGATCACCACCAACACCGCGATCACGATGATCATGCACAGCATTTTGATCCGTTCGGTCCAGAGTGGTTCGGGCTTGATGATACGGATTCGATCATTGAGTGCGTTGAGATCGACACCCATGAGCACCCGGAAAATCTGGCCGCGTGCATCGAGCAGGCAGCACGCCTTGCGTTGTTTGACTTTCCTGAGATCCGCGTATACGCCCCGTCTTTTCTGGTTGAGATACCCAACCCACCGCCGCGGGATCCAGCACGCACCGCACTCGGTGCACCGCACCTTCCCGCAAGCATCACAGGAAGATTCATCGAGTTCATACATGCACGCCGGGCATCGGTTGTACCTGGTGAGCGCCAGAAACTTCATGCGGCGATTCGACTCATCGGATTCACCCTTGCATGCTCTCCGATACCCTCGTGCCTGATTGAAGCGGTTTGTACCTGCCGCCAGGATGGTCAAGACCGTCATCACGCTCACGATCCCAACAACGCCGCCCATTGGGCCGGGAACTCTGAGCAGTGAGCTCCCGACCCAGCCCATGAGGCGCCACCAAGCCCAAGCACTCCAGGCGACGAAGATCAGCGTGACGCCACAACCGAGCACGGCTCTGCCCCATCGGCATGCTCGATAGATGAACGACAACCTCGTGTCGATCCGATCGGTCGCGATCCCGGTGTCTTCGTCTTCAAGCTCATCTTCTGGATCGAATGGATTCGGATTGCCCGACCACTCCGATTGTGTCTCGATCAACCGCCCACAATCATCGAGTACGCCCGTGCGCCCCTCGACAAAGGCCGCAGAGTCCGCGTGGTCGCACGCAACCGGGCTTGCCATCGGTGAAGGAAGCTCACCGGAACAACTCACGCATCGTTTCTCTCGGCCTCACCGGGTTCTCCCGCCACCGATCGATCGCGTCGTGCACATCCTGCACGCTCGTGGCCGCCCGCAGCGCGTCCTTGAGCGGGCGGCAGTGCCCCCCGTTGATCGGTTTGCCCAGCAGGTTCGCCTTCTGTCGCAGCACATGGCGCGCGTGGTCCGCGCCGCGATACTCGATCATGCGGTCGAAGAATCGCACCAGCATGTCCAGCTTCTCGTCCTCGCCGGGCTGTAGGTCACTCAAGTCAACCCCCGCGACTCCCGCCTCGTCCCCCGGGTCGATCCCCTGATCGATCACGCGCTCTTGCAGCGCCCAGGCGAAGCGGAACAGCCACGGGTTGCTGAACGACCCGCGCCCGATCATCACCCCCGCGCAGCCCGTGGCGTGCATCATGCGGACCACATCGGCGGGCTCCTTGATGTCCCCGTTGCCGATCACCGGCACGCCGGGGAACCGCTCGCCCACATCGTCGACGACCCGCCTGATGCCCGTCAGGTCGCACGCCCCCTTGAAGCGCTGCTCGGTCGTTCGACCATGCACCGTGATCATCGCCGCCCCGCGTTCGATGAGCCCCAGCGCCAGTCTGCTCGCGACCCCCGCGTCTTTCGCCCGTTCGTCCCAGCCCAGGCGCATCTTGGCCGTCAGCGGCACATGCCCGGGCAGCCGCCCGCGGACCTTCTCGAAGAGATCGAAGGTGCGCTCCAGGTCGCACATGAGCATCGACCCGCCGTTCTTCTTGGTCACCTTGTCGACCGGGCAGCCCATGTTGATGTCGACGACCGTCGCACCGTGGGCCGCGCACCACGCCGCTCCCTCGGCCAGGATCCCGGCGTCGGCCCCGTAGAGCTGCATCCCGATCGGGCGATCGAGATCGTTCGTCCGCGCCAGGTCGCGGCTGGTCTCCTCGCTCAGCAGCAGGCCCTTGGGGCTCAGCAGATCCGTGCACGCCAGCCCCACCCCGCCAAGCTCGCGGCAGGTCACCCGCCACGCCAGCTCGCACCACCCGGCAACTGGGGCCAGCAGCAGGTTGGTTTCCAGCGAGACAGTCCCCTCGGGGGCGCACAATGTCAGAGCCCGGGCGATCACGGACGATCATAGATCAGGGGAAAGAGTTCACCACAGAGCACACAGAGAAGAAAGTCAGAGGAGGAGAAAAAATGGATGAAGTAGAAGAAGAGGGAAGGCGCCATATCGGCGCGCGGCACGCCCATGCGTGATACGCTTCACCCATTCTCTCTCTACTCTGTCTTTCCTCGGTGTGCTGTGTGGTCAATCTTCTTGTGCCTTCACATTGAAGAAGTGACCCGCACTCAGAGCGCCCAGACCACGAGCAGCATCAGGACCCCCGCCATCACCCCGGCGATCAGGTCGTCGAGCACCACGCCCCAGCCCCCCGCCACCCGCTGCACCGCCCCCGCGGGCCAGGGCTTGAGGATGTCGAAGGCCCGGAAGAGCAGGAACGCGCCAACCAGCACCATGAGCGTCTGCCAAACCCCGACCGTGAGGGCCGCCGGGATCAATAGCAGCGGGATGCTCTGCCCCGCCACCTCATCGGCCACCACATTGGACGGGTCCTTGCCCCATCTCGCCTCGCCCTCGGTCCCCAGCAGCACACACGCCCCGCCGTACACCACCAGCAGCAGCGCCAGCACGGCGTAGTAGATCCAGCCCATTTCCGTGCCCGGCCCCAGCCCCGCCACGATCAGCATCCCCGCGACGATCACCGGCGGCAGCGAGCCCCAGGTCCCCGGGAACGGGCGCCTGTAGCCCAGCCCGGCGACGGTCAGGAGCATCTCGGTGGGTCGATCCATCGTGTTCATGCCGGGTCCTTTGTCGCGGGTCCTTTGTCGTTTGTTCAGTTCTGAACGAGCCGCGACCGTCAGGGAGCGGGACCTTCTTAAGGTATGCGATCCCAGAACCGCTCCCTGGCGCTCGCGGCTCGTCGGTTCAGCGCTTCCTGCCCTGCCCGCCCTTGTTGCTCTTTGGGCGGGGCTTGACGGGCGGGCCCTGCCCCTTGGTGGGCTTGCGCGCCTTGCGTCCTCGCATCACCTCCAGCATCCGCGCGTTCTGCTCCACGCTGTGTCTCAGCGCGCGCCAGATATAGGGGAACCCCGAGAGCACAGTGATGATCAGCGTCGCCCAGACCAGCAGCACGATCACCAGCCGCCCTGTGCTGTCGGGCCCGGGCGAGCCCAGCGCGATGATCAGCAGGATCATCGGGATCGACACCGATTGCAGGACCATCTTGGCCTTGCCCAGCGTCCCGGCCGAGAAATCCACCCCCTCCGCCTCGTACACGCCCCGGATCGAGGTCACCAGCAGCTCGCGCATGATCATCAGGGCCACGATCCACCCCGCGACGGCGGTGAGCTGCATGCTCGTGTCGCTGGGGACCACTCTGGCGTGAAACGCGGGGGTGGCGAGCATCACGAACCCGCCCAGGATCAGCAGCTTGTCGGCCATGGGGTCCATAATCCGCCCGAACCGGGTGATCGCGTTCCATTTGCGGGCCAGATGCCCGTCGAGGGCGTCGGTGACCGCGGCGATCACAAAGACCACCGCCGCCGCGATCAGCAGCCCGGCCGACGGGTGCGAGATTTCTCCAAGTCGATCAATATCAGTGGGTTGGGCGCTGATGGTGCGTGGGCTCACCAGCGAGAGCAGGAAAATGAACACCCACGCCAGCACCAGGCGCACCATCGTGAGCAGGTTGGGGATGTACATTCTTCGATCTTGAGGCACCATCATCTGGGCCTGCGACATGGCTCTCGATGCGTTCATAGCGACGATGATAGTGCCCCCATACCGGCGGCGTCACCCACGACGCGCGTTTCGCACCCGGCTCGACGACGCGCGGCGCCCCGCGTGGGAACGGCCCGTGGCGCGTTTGAAACCGGTTCGTGAGTGGAAGCCAACTCCATTCCGCTCTATCCTCACCATCTCGACGAGACGACGCCACGCGCCGTCGCGCCGGGGACGCACCGATGCCGACGCCTCGGCCCCGCTCCGGGTTCCGCGGCATCTATCTCGACGCCCCGCCCGCCCAGCAGGAACCGGCCCGGGTCGGGGCCAAGCACCAACGCCCGGTTTCTCGGGGTACACGCCCAGCGGGGCGCGAAAGAGACACGGTGGAACAGATCATCGACCCGATTGCGTTGTACCTCGTCTGCGCCCTTGGGGCCGCGGGCCTGGCGCTGGCCCTGCCGCGGCGCACCCGCGACGGCGGCCGCGCCCTGACCATCAGCGGGGCGATCGTGCTCGCTTCCGCCTTCGGCCTGGCGGCTCTGCTGCTGGGGCTGGGGGTCCGGGACCACGGCGGAGCGATGCCCAACATCTTCTTCTACCCCTTCGCCGCCATCGGGCTCGGGGCCGCGCTGCGGATGGTCACCCACAAGCGCCCCGTCTACTCCGCCCTGTACTTCATCATGACCATCATCGCCTCCTGCGGGATGTACCTGCTGCTGTCCGCCGAGTTCATGGCCTTCGCCCTGGTCATCATCTATGCGGGGGCGATCCTGATCACCTACCTCTTCGTCATCATGCTCGCCACCCAGGCCCCGTCGGGCAACGAGGACGAGATGCTCGACGCCGTCGACGCCGTCGACGCCGAGGCGCGCGAGCCCGTCCTGGCCTGCGTCATCGGCTTCGTGCTCGTGGGACTGCTCACCTCCGCGATGTTCCGGGGCCTGGGCGATCTGCCCGAGCACACCATGACCCGCGCCATGGCCCGCGACAGCGTCCTCGGGCACCTCCCACGCAAAATTGACAAGGTGCTCGCCCGCAACGACCTGCTCGGCGACGGCTGGCGCGTCGCGCGAGACCGCGACACCGGCCTAGCCGTCATCGACCCCGACGCGCGCACCATCACCCTCGAACTCATCGAGGGCGCCGACGCCCACGGCGAGCCCGTCGTGGTCGCCACCCGCACGCTCGGCCAGGACCAGTGGCCACAGGAACTCAGCGCCGACAACCTCGACCGGCTGGGCTACAACCTGCTCAACGACCACCCGATGATGATCGAGGTCGCCGGCATCATACTGCTCATGGCCATGCTGGGCGCCACGGTGCTGGCCCGCAAGCATGTCGAGCTCGAAGAGGATCTCAAGGCCGCCCAGGCCCGCAGGCTGGGCGCCACGCTCGGAGCGACCGAAGGGGGCGCGGCATGACAACCCTGCTGGATCTGACGCACACGCTCACGCTCGCCCAGCTCGCCTTCCCCGAGGAGGTCGGCGCATCGGTGCTGGCGCCCTACCTCTTCGTCTCGGCGTCCATGTTCGTGATCGGGCTCATCGGCTTCCTCACCCGCAGGAACATGATCATCATGTTCCTGTGCACCGAGCTCATGTTCCAGGCCGCCGGATTGGCGCTGATCGCCTTCGGGCGCCACCACCTGGGCAGCGACGGGCAGACCTTCGTGGTCTTCGTCCTGTGCGTCGCCGCGGCGGAAGCGGCCATGGCGCTGGCGCTGGTGGTGCTGCTGTTCAGACACCGTGAAACACTGGGCGCCTCGGCCTGGAAGGAACTCAACGGATGATGACCTCTTCGTTGCTGACCACGCTCGCCCCGCCGCTGGCGACGATCGCGCCCCAAGCCGGGGACGGCGCCCACGCCGGGGCCGCGGCCCACCTCGAACACCTCGTGTCCCATGTCGGGACCGGCCCGGGCTGGGTCCTGCTCATCCCCTTCCTGCCGCTGCTGGGTTTCGTGCTCTGCGCCATCTACGCGGCCCTGGGCGTCAGGTCCAAGCTCCCCGCCTGGACCACCGTGCTGCTGCTGGCCATCGCCTTCGCCGCCGCCCTGAGCATGTTTCTGAGCTATGACGGCACGCCCTACACCGTCCACGCGTTCGAGTGGTTCAACATCCACTACGGCGACAGGTCCTTCGTCGCCAACTTCTCCTTCTTTGTCGACAAGCTCACCATCCTCTGGATGCTCTTCGTCACCGGGCTGGGCACGCTCATCGCCCTGTACGCCAGCGAGTACATGGCCCACGATCAGGGCGTGGGCTACTGCCGCTTCTTCGCGGCCTTCGGGCTCTTCGTGTTCTCCATGTCCTGTCTGGTCATGGGCGACAATCTCATCATGCTCTACCTGGGCTGGGAGGGCGTGGGGCTGTGTTCCTACCTGCTGATCGGGTACTTCTACAAGAAGCCCGCCGCCGTCGAGGCCGCCAAGAAGGCCTTCATTGTCAACCGCATCGGCGATGTGGGCCTGGCGCTGGGGATCTACCTGACCTTCGTCCATTTCGGCACCGTGGAGTACGCCGAGCTTTTCGCCAGCCCCCAGCTGCACCAGTACATCAGCGCCGCGTCGGTGGGGGACTTCTCGGCCATCCCCGGCGCGGCCCAGTGGATCGCCCTGCTGCTCATGGTGGGCGCTTTCGGCAAATCCGCCCAGTTCCCGCTCTATGTCTGGCTCCCCGACGCCATGGAGGGCCCGACCCCCGTGTCGGCGCTGATCCACGCCGCCACCATGGTCACCGCCGGCGTCTACCTCATCGCCCGCATGTACCCCGTGTTTCTGGTCAGCGAGCACGCCCTGCCCATCGTCGCCTGGATCGGCGCCATCACCGCCCTGCTGGCCGCCACCATCGGCATGGCCCAGTTCGACATCAAGCGCATCATGGCCTACTCAACTGTCTCCCAGCTCGGCTACATGTTCGCGGGGCTGGGGCTGCTCACGACCACGGGCGCGGCGTTCCATGTGCTCACCCACGCCTTCTTCAAGGCCCTGCTCTTCCTCGCCTGCGGCGCCGTGATGCACGGCTTCGCCGGCCAGCTCGACCTGCGCCGCCTCTCGGGCGTGTCGTGGATGAAGGGCTGGGGCGTCGTGGGCGTCACCATGCTGGTGGGCTGCATGAACCTCTCGGGTCTCCCTTACATCACCAGCGGCTTCTACTCCAAGGACATGATCCTGGCCGAGGCGTTCGTCACCCCCGGCTACGCCGTCATCGGCTGGATTCTGGTCTTTACCGCCGTCCTCACCGCCTACTACACCTTCCGCGTCTACTTCCGTGTGTTCGTCGGCCCAGAGCACGCCGAGCCCGGCGACGAGCACCACGCCGTCGCCGAGGAGGACGCGATGCACGAGCACGCCGAGCGCCACGGCCACCACGGTTTCCACCCCCACCCACCGGGCTGGGCCATCAACACCGTCCTTGTTGTCCTGGCCTGCGCCTCGATGCTCGCCATCTCGCTGGCGTACATCGACAAGGACTTGCACCACGGCTGGGTGGGCTCGATGGTCGCCGATTCGACCGCCAGCTTCCACTCGCCCTACGCCGTCGCCGGTCACGAATCGGCCCACGCCGTCGCGGGTCCGGTCGGGACGGCGGAGCCCGGCTCCGTGCTGGGCATGAACCCCCACAGCGCCATGATCCTGATCTCCGGGCTGGGCGCCGTCCTGGGCGTGCTCGTGGCCGCCTTCTTCCACGGCCCCGTCGGCTGGCAGGGCCTGTTCCTGGGCGGGCGCGTCAACGCAGACGAGTGCCGCATGGACGCCGTGGCCCGGCGCGCCGGGCCCATCCCGCGCTGGGCCGAGCATAAGTGGTATGTCGATGAGTTCTACCACGCGGTGCTCGTCACCCCGCTGCGGGTCTTGTCGCACATCTTCCATTGGCTCGACAAGCTGCTGGTCGACGGGCTGGTCAATGTCTTCGGGTTCCTGCCGCGGGTCTTCGCGTGGATCATCCGACCCAGCCAGTCGGGCGTGCTCCAGGGCTACGCCGTGAGCATGGCGGGTGGGATCGCGGTGATCCTGCTGGTCGTGCTGGTGATCGTCATCCGCTCGGGAGGCGTCTCATGAGCCCCGAATCGCTGATGCTGCTGGCCCTGATCGCCGTTCCCGCGCTGGCGGGCGTGCTGATCGGGCTGCTGCGCTACCCCGACCACGCCTATCGCGCCGCCCTGCTGACCTCGATCCTGCTGCTCGTGCCGGCGCTGCGCCTGCTGGCGGGCTTCGACTTTGACCACGCCGCCACGCCCCAGTTCGCCTACAGCGTCCCGTGGATCCCCGGGCTCGGGCTCGGGTTCTCCATCGGCGTCGACTCGGTCAGCTTCCTGCTGATCCTGCTCACCGTGGTGCTGGGCCCCATCGTCGTGCTCGCCAGCAAGACCGCCATCACCGGCCACCGGCGGATGTACTACGCATGGCTCATCGCGCTCCAGGGGGCGATGGTGGGCGTCTTCGCCGCCCAGGACCTGCTGCTCTTCTATATCTGCTTCGAGTTCACGCTCCTGCCCATGTTCATCCTGATCCGCAGGTACGGCTCGACCAACCGCATCGCCGCCTCGTCCAAGTTCTTCCTCTACACCTTCACCGGCTCCATGCTGGCCCTGGCCGGGCTGGTCTTCGTCGTCTGGTTCGTCGCCCAGCCCGACCAGTTCGGGGCATGGACCCTCGACATCCCCACGCTCACCGCCTACGCGGGAAACATGACCCCCGCCCAGCAGGGCTGGGTGCTGCTGGCCCTGCTGTCGGGCTTCGCCGTCAAGGTGCCGCTGTTCCCGGTCCACACCTGGCTGCCACTGGCCCACACCGAGGCGCCCACCGCCGGCTCGGTCATCCTCGCCGCCGTGCTGCTCAAGCTGGGGACCTATGGCTTCTACCGCTTCGCCGTTCCCCTGGCGCCCCAGGCCTTCTTCGAGTACGCGCCCCAGATCGCCGTGCTGGCGATCATCGGCATCCTCTACGCCGGGCTGATCTGCTGGGTCCAGTCCGACATCAAGAAGCTCATCGCCTACTCCTCGGTCAGTCACCTGGGCTTCTGCATCATGGGCCTGGCGGCGCTCAATGTCACCGGGGTCTCGGGCTCGATCCTCTACATGCTCTCCCACGGGCTCTCGACCGGCGGGCTGTTCCTGATGATCGGGTTCATGTACGAGCGCTATCACACCCGCGACATGAACACGGTGGGGGGGCTGGCGTCCAGGATGCCGATCTGGGCCACCTTCATGGTCTTCTTCGCCATGGCCTCGGTGGGCCTGCCCGGGCTCAACGGGTTCCCCTCCGAGTTCCTGTGCCTGATCGGGACCTTCCAGTCCCACGCCTCGTGGAACGCCGCGGGCGAGGCGGGCGCGTGGGGCGGGTCGCTGGGGCCCTGGTTCTCCGCCTTCGCCGCCCTGGGGATGATCATCGCCGCGATGTACCTGCTGATCATGGTGGGCAAGATCTGTTTCGGCCCGCTGCGCGAGCCCGCCGACCATCATCCCCACGAGACGCTTCCCAGCGACCTCAACCTCCGCGAGATCCTGACCCTGACCCCGCTGGCCATCGGCTGCATCCTCTTCGGTCTCCAGCCCAACATGCTCCTCGACGCGATCAGCCAACCGGTGAACCAGACCGTCGCCCTCGTCGACGCGGCCAATGGGATCGAGCCAATGTCCGAGGTTGTGCCGGATGCAAACCAACCCATGTTCGATGTGAGCATGAATGGATTCAAGCCAATCCCGCGGAGCGAGGAAGAACGGGCATGGGCATACCTCGCAAAGTTGGATTCATTCATGACTGAGCCCGACGAGAGTGGCTTGCAAGGCCTCCGTCCCGGCGCGGACGGCGAGGAGTTCTTCAGGATCCTTCAGGGAGGGCAGACGGCAATCAATACTGAGCCAGTCCACCAAGGAGCCTCGCATGACTGAGAAACTCGCGATCCTCTGGCCCGAGATCTTCCTGTTCATCGGGACCTGCCTGGTCATGCTCACCGGGCAATGGCCCTCGCGCGCCGTCCGCCACTTCACCCCCTGGATCGCCGCCACCGCGATCCTGTGCGCCTTCTTCGCCGCCATGGGATCGCCGCAGGCCGGCGGGCTCTTCCCCGCCCTGGCGCCCTTCGCCAAAATGGTCATCGCCGGCGTGGGGTTCATGCTCCTGCTGCTGATCACCGGCACGGTCGATCGCAGGCTCGAGGCCGAGGTTGACGCCGGGGGGCGTTTCCACTCGATGCGATCCAACCGCGGCGAGTTCTACGCATTCTTCATGTTCTCGCTCACCGGGCTCATGCTCGTCGCCTCCGCCGACGACCTGATCTGGCTCTTCCTGGCCCTGGAGCTCACCTCCCTGCCCACCTACATCATGGTCGCCATCTCCCGTGAGGAGGACTGGGCCCTCGAGGCCGCCGTCAAGTACTTCTTCCTGGGGGCGATGGGGGCCGCGGTCTTCCTCTACGGCTTCGCCCTGATCTACGGCGCCACCGGCAGCACCAACCTCCCCGAGATCGCGGCCTCGTTCGCCGAGCACGGGATCAACCCCATCGGGATGATCGGGCTGCTGCTGGCCGTCGTCGGCGTGGCGTTCAAGATCGCCGCCGTGCCCATGCACTTCTACACGCCCGATGTCTACCAAGGCGCCGCCTCGCCCGTCTCGGCCATGCTCGCCTTCGTCCCCAAGACGGCCGGCTTCCTGGCCCTGATGCTCCTGCTGGGAACCGTCGGCTGGTCGTTCCAGAACGGGAATCGCCTTCCCGAAGAGCTCGAAGCGACACTCTGGATCATGGCCGCCCTGACCATGACCGTGGGCAATGTCCTGGCCCTGCTGCAGAACTCCGTCAAACGCATCCTCGCCTACTCATCCATCGCCCACTCGGGCTACATGCTCGTGGGGATCATCGCCGGCCCCGGCGCGCCCGGGGCGCCGTTCTACGAGAACGGCCTGGCCGCCGTGCTCTTCTATCTCCTGACCTACGGCGTCATGACCACCGGCGCCTTCGCCGTGCTCGCCTCGCTCGAGCACCGCAGCGGGCGCGAGGCCGACCACATCGACGACATCCGCGGGATCTGCAAGTCCCACCCCGTGCTTGGCTGGACCTTCGTCATCTGCATCCTCTCGACGCTCGGTTTCCCGCCCTTGCTCGGGTTCATCGGCAAGCTGGGGCTCTTCACCGCCGGCGTCAGCGCCGGGCACTACGCCCTGGTCGTCATCCTGGCCATCAACTCGGCCATCGCCGCCGCCTACTACCTCCGCTTGGTGGCCGTCGCCTACACCGACGACCACGAGAAGGCGAAAGATCCCGTGCATGTCACCCCGTTCCTGCTGCGCCCCGCCTCCGGTGTGATCGCCGCGTTCATGGTGATCTTCCTGCTGGTGTTCTCGGCCCCCGTGGTCAGCGGCTCGCGTCGCGCGGCGAGCCTCGACGCACCCGAACCCGCCCACGGCCGCGCCGACGCGCCGGTCCGGGACGAGCACGCGCCAGAGGTGGGCGGGGGGGTCGCCCTGGCCGATCCCGTGACGGTCCCCGCCGACCCCCAGAACTGAGGCCATCATGCACGCGTTCGCGTCATCCTGGCTTCACGCCGCCCTCCCGGCCCTGGCCCAGGCGGGCGACGCTTCACTGCCGCCCGCCGATGTCGCCTTCTGGTCCGGCGCCGGGCTCATCGCCCTGCTCACGCTGACCGTGCTCGAGATCGTGCTGGGGGTCGACAATGTCGTCTTCATCGCGATCCTGACGGGCAAGCTTCCCGAGGAGAAGCAGGGGCGGGTCCGCACGATCGGCCTGCTGCTGGCCATGGTCACCCGACTGATCCTGCTGGCGCTGGCCTACCTCATCGTCCAGCTCACCAAGCCCCTGTTCACCGTCCTGGATGTCGAGATCACCGGCAAGTCGCTGCTGCTGATCGTCGGCGGGCTCTTCCTGATCGGCAAGGCCACCCTCGAGATCCACCACCTGATCGACAGCGTCGAGCACGGGACCGCCACCACGCCCGACCCCACCCGGCGCGCCGGGATGGGGCGCAAGACCGCCACGGTGGCCGCGGTGCTCACCCAGGTGCTGCTGCTCGATGTCGTCTTCTCGCTCGACTCGGTGATCACCGCCGTGGGCATGACCAGCAACTACTGGACGATGGCCTGCGCCGTGGTCATCTCCATCGCCGTCATGCTCGGCTTCGCCGGCCCCATCGCCCGCTTCGTCAACACCCACCCGGCCATGAAGAACCTGGCGCTCTCGTTTCTGGTCCTCATCGGGGTGCTGCTCGTGGCCGAGGGCATCGGCCAGCACTTCCCCCGCGGCTATGTCTACTTCGCCATGGCCTTCGCCGTGGGCGTGGAGCTGATCAACATGAAGACCGTGCGGCGAGCGCACCGCAAGCCCGCGCCCTCCGTCCCGGCGGAGACGCCCTGATGCCCTCCGGCGCGATCGGGGGCGTCGGGCGCGCCTACCGCAAGCGCCGCCTGCGACGAGCGCTGCTCGAAGCGCTGGGCCACTACCGCTACTCCACGCCCGCCCTCCACGATCTCGACCGCAAGCTCGCCGCCCACACCCGTGAGCGCCTGGGCGGGCGATCCGGCTTCTTCATCGAGGCCGGGGCCAACGACGGCTTCGACCAGAGCAACACCTATTTCCTGGCCAGAAAGCACAGATGGACCGGGCTGCTCATCGAGCCCGTCCCCGAGCTGGCCGACCACTGCCGACGCATCCGCCCCGAATCGACCGTCGTCAACGCCGCCCTGGGGCCTCCCGGGGACGAGGGAATCACGCTCACGCTCCACCGCGCGGGCCTGATGAGCACCATCGACGGGGCGCTGGGCCCGCGACAGGAGGAGCACCTCGCCCGCGCCAAGGGGCTCCAGCCCGGCGCCGATACGGGCGACATCGCCGTTCCCGTGCGGACTCTGAGCTCGATCATCGACCAGCACGCCCCGGGGCGCGAGATCGACCTGCTCTCGCTCGATGTCGAGGGCTTCGAGCCCCAGGCGCTGGCGGGGCTCGATCTCGACCGCCACGCCCCCCTGCTGATCTGCGTGGAGGCCAACGATCCCGATGCGATCGATTCGGCTCTCGCCAACCGCTACGAGCCGCTGGCCCGGCTCAGCCACCATGACCGCCTCTACCTGCGCGCCGCGAGAGAAGCATGAGCGTCCGCAACACCATCTCGCTCTACATCTCCTCCTACAACCAGGCCCGGTACCTCCCGCGGGCGATCGAGAGCGTCCTGGCCCAGACACGCCCGCCCGACCAGCTGCTGATCATCGACGACGCCTCGACCGACGGCTCGAGGGACATCATCGAGGGCTATCGCCGCCGCCACCCCCGTCTCATCGACGCCGTCATCAACGATCGCAACATCGGGATCGGTGCCGTCCGCGCTCTGGCCGTCGAGCGGTGCTTCGCCCACCTGGTCACCTACCTCGACGGCGACGACCTCTACGACCCCGACAAGCTCGAGGCCGAGGAACGCGCCCTGCGCGAGCACCCCCAGGCCGGCTACGCCTACTCTAACTTCGCCTTCATCGACCCCGAGGGGATCACCACTGGCCTCTGGCACGACGATCCCGCCGCCCCGCCCCCCGGCGGGGACCTCTTCGACCGCGTCGCGACCTTCACCCTGGCACGCGGCGTGTGCCACCGCTGCGAGATGGTGCGCCGCGAGCTGCTGGCCCGCGAGGGTTCCTACCGGGCGGGGCTGAACCTCTACGAGGACTTCGACCTCAAGCTCCGCCTGGCGCGCCGTCACCACGCCGTGGCCGTCGCCCGGCCCACGCACCGCTACCGCATGCACCCCGACGGGCTCCACCGCATCTCATACGCCGCCCACTTCGACGCGCTCAGGGCTGTGTACGCCCGCAACGCCGGGCTGATCGAGTCGCTGCCCGCGGGCCGGCGCTCGGCCGTGCGCGCCGGCGTCAATACCGTGCTCTCGCGCTACGCCTGGCGGGCCATCAAGCAGAGCGCCGCCGGCGAGATCGAACTCAAGCCCACGCAGGTGCTCCGCTACGCCCGCGCCGGGGCCATGCTCCAGCCCCGTTCCGTGCTCATCCCCAAGCACCCCTACCGCGTCGCCCGCGCCCTGGCGCGCTTCTGAGCTGGCCCTCAGCCCCCCGGGGAGAGCACCATCACCGCGTGGGTCCCGATCCCCTCGATCTCGAACAGCTCGCCGGTGATCGTGAAGCCCAGTCGCTCGTAGAACCCGAACGCGCTCTGACGCGCGTTGCACCAGATCGGGTCGTTGGACACGCCCCACGCCCGGTCGCGCGCGACCTCGACCAGACGCCGGCCCAGCCCCGTCCCCCGCGCCGCCGGGACCGACGCCATCCCCCGGATCCGCCACGCCCGCGGCTGGCCGAGGGGATCGGTCGGCGGGCGGGCGTGCCGATACATCGACAGGATCGCCAGCACCGCCCCCGATCCATCGATCGCGCCAAGATGAAAGGTATCCGCGTCGTCGTCGCCGGGGTACACCAGATCCCGGGCGCGCTGGTGGGGGCGCAGCACCCACTGGCGCACCGGGCGGGTCCGCGCGGCGCTGATCTCAAGGATGTCAATCGTCATCCGGCGCCCCGCCCGCCGAGGGCCCGCTCAGGTGCTTCTCGATCGCGTCCATGAACACCCGCCCGAACTCGTCGAGCTTCTTCTGCCCGATGCCGCGGATTCCCAAGAGCTCATGGCGGCTGGCGGGCTTGGCCAGCGCCATCTCCCGCAGCGTCGAGTCGTTGAACACGACATACGGCGGGACGCCCCGGTCCTCGGCGATCGACCTGCGCAGCGCCCGCAGCGACTCGAACAACGCCTTCTCGCCCTCGTTCATCGGGCGGCGCTCGATCACCCGCGACGCGCGCGTGCGCCGGTTGCGCTCGCTCTTCTCGGTCCCCGTGCCGATGGGACGCGCCAGCGACAGCGGCTCGGTCCCCTTCATCACGCCGTTGCCGCGTTCGCCGAAGGTCAGCGTCTCGAACCGCTCGTCCACCATCCGCCGCAGCGCGTCGGCGGCCACGAGCTGGTCGATGAACGACATCACCTCCGCGCGGCGCCGCTCGCCCAGCATCCCGTGCACCCGCAGGCGGTCGTGCCCGGCCGCCCTGAGCTTCTCGCTCTGACCGCCGCGCACAATGTCGCAGATGTGCGCCGCCCCGTACCGCTCGCCCGTGCGCGCCACCGCGCTCATGATGATCTGCCCGATGCGCCTGGAATCCTCCTCCGCGGCCGTCTCGCCCAGGCACACATCGCACGCCCCGCAGTCACCGCGACCCTCGGGCGGCGTGTACGCCTGCCCGAAGTGCTCGCTGAGATATTTGTGTCGGCAGCTGAAGCTGGCCACGAACCGGCGCATGTCGCGCACCAGCTCGATCTGCGCCCGCGGGTCGGCCCCGCTGTCGGCCGCCGACTGCTCGATCAGCCGCTCCCAGCGCCCCCCGTCGCTGGGCGCGTACAGCAGCAGGCACTCGGCCTCCAGCCCGTCGCGCCCGGCCCGCCCGGTCTCCTGCTGGTAGGCCTCGATGCTCTTGGGCATGCTCGCGTGCACCACCAGACGCACATTGCTGCGATCGATCCCCATCCCGAACGCCACCGTCGCCACCACGATGTCCAGCGTCTCGTTGCTGAAGGCCCGCTCGATCTGGTGCCGGTCCGAAACCCCCAGCCCCGCGTGGTACGCGTCGGCGTCGAGCCCCAGCGCCCGCAGCTCGGCCGCGAGCTTCTCGGTGTCCTTGCGGCTCAGGCAGTACACGATCGTCCCGCCCCCGTCGCCCGCGCTGGCGTGCCGGCCCACCGCCGCCGCGATCTGGTCCGCCGCCCGCTCGCGCCCCTGCACGCGGTAGGTCAGGTTCGGCCGGTCGAACACCCCGATCATCACCTCCGGGTCGCGCAGCCCGAGCTGGCCCACGATGTCCTCGCGCACCCGGGGGGTGGCCGTGGCCGTGAACGCCTGGAAGCTCACCGCCGGCGCCACCTCCCGCAGTTCCGCGATGCGCCGATATTCAGGGCGGAAATCGTGCCCCCACTGGCTGATGCAGTGCGCCTCGTCGATCGCGATCGACCCCAGCCGATCCCGCTCGCACAGGACCCCGATGAGCGTCTTGAACGAGCCGGTCACCACCCGCTCGGGGGCCGCCAGCACCAGGTCCAGCTCCCCCGTGACCAGCTGGCGGGCGATGTCGCGCGACTCGTCGGGCCCGAGCCCCGAGTGCATCGCCGCCGCCCTGTAGCCCAGCAGCTCCAGCCCACGCACCTGGTCGCGCATCAGGGCGATCAGCGGCGAGACCACGATCGTCGCCTTCCCGCTGATCAGCGGCGGGACCTGGTAACAAAGACTCTTGCCGCCGCCCGTGGGCAACACCGTCAGGCAGTCGCGACCCTCCAGCCCCGCCCGGATCGCTCGGCGCTGCATCGGACGCAGCTCGTCGTAACCCCACACACGCTCCACCGCCTCGGCGATGCGCGCATCGAGATCCGCGCCGATCGCGGCGCCGGGCGTGCCTGTTCGGGGTGTGACTGGTGGGTGCGGGGCCACGGGGGCATTGTAGTGGCGGGGCACGCGCGTTGTGCCCCCGTTCTTCGGGCAATTTCCGCTGATTCTCTCCCTCTCCGGTTCAGAATGATCCCGCTTTCACCCTTCCCTCATCTGCGCGTCATCGTCCCGCCCGTATCTTTCCCATGACAACCCGCGCTCGGCCCAGGCCCGCGCCCGACGACGACGAAAGGACGAATGCCATGACCACCACGCTCAACGACATCAAAGTCGCCATCCTCGCCACCGACGGCTACGAGTACAGCGAGCTCGATGTTCCGTATCAGAAACTCCGCGAAGCCGGCGCTCAGGTCAAGATCATCGCCCCCGCATCCGGATCCATCCGGGGGTGGGACAAGAAAGACTGGGGCGATTCCTACGAGGTCGACATGACGATCAAGGACGCCCTGCCCCGCGCCGACGAGTTCGACGGGCTCGTCCTCCCCGGCGGGGTGATGAACCCCGACCAGCTCCGCATGGACAAGGACGCCGTCGAGTTCACACGCGCCTTCTTCAAGGCCGGCAAGCCCGTCTCGGCCATCTGCCACGGCCCCCAGCTGCTCATCGAGTGCGATGTGCTCCAGGGACGCGAGATGACCAGCTACCCCTCGCTCAAGACCGATCTCAAGAACGCCGGCGCCCGCTGGGTTGACAAGGAGGTCGTGGTGGACCAGGGCCTGACCACCTCGCGCACCCCCAAGGACCTGCCCGCCTTCGTGGACAAGACCATCGAGGAACTCAAGGAGGGCGTGCACCAGCGCCAGAAGACCGCCTAGCCGTCGGCCGGTTCACGCATCAATCTCTCTCTCCCCAAAGGACGCCCTCGCGGGCGTCCTTTTTCCATCCCCATCCCTCGCCTCGTCTGGCGTCTGCGAGGCCGACCGCGATGGGCCGCCCATGTTCGACGGGCTTGGAGGACATGGCCCTCGGGCTGGTCGAGTCGGCCAGGAACGAGTACCGCGGGCTGATCGACGACAGCGCTTCCGGGCCTGGTTCGTCGTCGCCAGCCCCTCGCCGCCACGGCCACGGCCGGCTCATGGCCCACGCGCCGGTGGTGGGGCGCTCGATCCACGAGCGCAACCCCATGACCGACATGCTGCCCCTGACCCAGATCGACCTGCTCGAACGCTTCGGGCGCGACCACAAGGCGCAGCGGACCACGATCGCACCCGTGACCGAGGCGAGCATCAACGCCATCGCCGGCGCGATGCGGCCCCGGCTGAGCGATTCGCACACCGTTCGCATGCGTCCCACCCCGTTCGGGGCCCGCGGTGCATGAGATCGGATTCATCTTCTCGCATTCCGGGCGCATCATATTGCATTGCGCATCAAAGCAAGGCATGCTTGTTCGGTCATCGGGGCGACAGGCGTCGTCCCGCCGAATACACCACGAAAGGACCGTGTCATGACGACCAAACAGGACGATATGAAGAACAAGAACGCCAAGCAGGGCGATCAGAAGCAGGGCGCCAAACCCGCGGCCAAGGCCGGCGACAACAAGAACCAGTCCAAGGCCCCCAACCGCAAGTAAGCCCCGCCGATCACGCGCTATGGCCACGAGTGTCGGAGGGAGACACCCCGCGGCCGCAACGCGACATGTCCGCGCCCTCAGCAGAGGGTCGCGATGTTCATACGGCCGCCCGAGGCGCGGGAGACAACCGCCGATCGGGCGGCCGATTTTTTTGCCGATCCGTGTTCACGCGTCGGTGGTCGAGTGCAGCGCGAACCGGTTGCCCTCACTGTCCACGATCAGCGCCCGCACGCCGTGGGGCCCGATCGCGTGCACCTCCCGCGTCACCCTTCCCCCCAGCGTCGCCACCTTGGCCACCGCGTCGCGGATCCGCCCGTCCACATTCAGATACACCAGCGGCCCCTTGTCCCCGCTGATCGTGTCCGCCCCGGGCGCCAAGCACCCGCCGTTGCCGTCCTCGTGCTCAAGCACGGCGAACTCGAAGCCCTCAAACGAGTCCTTGGGGCATTTGATCCCCAGCACCCCCTCGTAGAAGCGGCACGCGCGGTCGAGATCGACCACGGGGATGTCCATCCAGACGAAACGGTTGTACTTGCTGTTGTAATCGCTCATGGCGTGTCTCCTTGCGGTGTTGTATTGAGCACGAGCGTGCAGAACCAGTCTTTGGTCTGACGATCGCCCAGAGCATGGATCGGCACGACCCCAGTGGCTCGCCCCGCTCAAGCATGAAGAGTCTTCCCTTGTATTCTTCGACCTGACCGATCCTGCGGGTGGGGAAGGTCGTGGTCTGCTCTCCCTCGACCCAATGGAAGGTCAGGAACCTGTCGGTGAGCGTCAGGTGATATGTCGCGAGCGGTTTCATACCTAAGGCGTTCACATAGCGACGCGCGAGGGCGGTGGTCTTGTTGTTCGATGCATACCCGCCGCCGATGAACTTGGTGATCAGCCAGAACAGCCCATAGACGGTCAACATGGAAATGACGCCGGCGGCGAAGCCGATCCATCCCTCAGACAGCGACCAGATACCCCCGACAAAGAGCACGAAGATCAGGTTGATGACAACCTTGCGTTTCTTCGCCTGCTTCGCGAAAGTTCCCTCCCGCGACTTGAAGAGCTGATAAGCGATCATGATCACATGATCTTCGAGCCCATGCTTCCAGGTCAGCCGCAGTGCATTCGTTTGATTCGTCGCAACAGGTTCACTCATGCCACCAGTATACAACGGCGGCACGGCCGGTCGGCCGTGCCGTCCAAGATTCAAAGATCAATCCAACTCACGCCATCCGCCGGCTCTCGTTGAGATTCCTGCGGATCGCCGTCTGCGGGATCCCGACCTTCTTGTGGCTCTTGACTGCAACAAGTTGCCGATGCCATCCCACGACTGATATATTCGCACCAGCCGAAACGATTCTTCTCACTGTTCATGTCATTCATTGTCGTGAACCCCGCTCATCAATCGGGAGCCGACAGATCCCATGCTCGCCTGTCTCAGGATCAAGATATTCGATCACGATTTCCGTGTCATCGACCGGGATGGGCCAGAGTTGTTTCTCAATGAACCGGCTATCCGGCGTCTGGCCATTGATCGAAATCACGGTCTTCTTGTAGTCCAATCCCTGACTGAACGCATCGGTGTTGTGTGCCGTGAGGATGCTTAGACCGCCGTGTCCGTCGTCCATCGGAATGATCCAATACGACATCAAGTCTACTAGACGCGAAGCTTTATCGGCACGCTCGATATGGAACAGCCGTGAGGGCCAATCGATCGTGACGCGGCAGCCCTCGAGCATATCAATCCCCAAGTTGATGGCGGTCTGATCCGCTGCGGCGACCACCCTGGAGTAAGTGAGATCGCCAAGCTGTACATCGCCTTCAATGAGGTAGCCGTCCACCGCCCAAGACTTCGTCGGGCCGTGCGCACCGTACGCCCGATCATGTATGACAAGGCCGTCCGGTCGCGTAAACGCCTGTGCGTTTTTCTGATCCAGCGTCAGTATCCCATTGAAACCAGTATCCAGCACCGCCCACACACGCTTCATCTCACCATCGGCGTTCCGAATGTTGATCGGTACCTTGGCCTTGTAGTCGGGCGTGAGTCTGAAGGCCATCACGCCCGCCTTGTTCGCGTCGAGCCGATGATCGTTCAGCTCAACATGGCCGGAATCGAAATCAATACTGAGCGTGTGATCCTGGATCCCGAGCATGCCGATTACGCCGAAGATATCTGGAGTCGCTCTGTCCGATGTCACCAGAACCTCAAAATCCCGCAGCAACAAGGGACCCAGCCGTAGCTCGTCGATCGCAGCCCGATCGTACTTCTCTTTCGTTCCATGAAAATCTCTGATCGCCCACTGCCCATTCGCGACGAGCCCTAACCGCTGAGCAGCGGTCCTCGTGACCGAGTTCGTAAACGCCCCGGTGTCGAGCAGCATACGCATTGGCTCAGAACCGTTCATCGAGGCGAAGACATAGATCCTGCCATACTTCAACTCGCTCTGAATCTCCGCCATGCCTTGGAGCGGCTCGGAGGTGACCAGCGCCCATCGAGGCCTGCAACCCGACAGGAAAGAAAAAAGACAGCAGCCAAGCAAAAAATAGGTTTTGACAGAGTTCATGACCCGAGTATATGAAAAAGGACACCCCTCAATGGGCATGCCCTCAAAGTTTTCATGCCGAGATCACATTCACGCCATCCGCCTGCTTTCATTCAGCTTCTTGCGGATCACCGTCTGCAGGATCCCGCCGTTGCGGAAGTACTCGATCTCCACCGGCGTGTCGATCCGGCACACCGTGACGAACTCGAAGCTCGAACCATCCGGGCGCGTCGCCTTGACCGACACATCGCACCGCGCCGTGACCGGGCTGGGCATGACGATGCTGAACCGCTCGTCGCCGCGGATCCCCAGCGTCGCCGCGTTCTGCCCGGTCTTGAAGACCAGCGGCAGCACGCCCATGAACACAAGATTACTGCGGTGGATCCGCTCGAAGCTCTCGGCGATCACCGCCCGCACGCCCAGCAGCAGCGTCCCCTTGGCCGCCCAGTCGCGGCTCGAGCCCATCCCGTAGTCCTTGCCCGCGATCACCACCAGCGGGATCCCCGCCCTCTTGTAGTCCATCGCCGCGTCGTAGATGTACTCGATCGGGGCGCTGGCCAGGTCGTCGCCCTTGGTGAAGTTGCGCGTCCAGCCGCCCTCGCGCTGGGTGTCGCCGTCCTTGGCGATCTGGTTCTTGACGCGCACATTGGCGAAGGTGCCCCGCGTCATCACCCGGTCGTTGCCGCGCCGCGAGCCGTAGCTGTTGAAGTTCGACTTGGCCACCCCGCGCTCTAGCAGATACCGGCCCGCGGGCGTCTCGGGCTCGATCCGCCCCGCGGGCGAAATATGGTCCGTCGTGACCGAATCGCCCAGGAGGCACAGGCACCGCGCCCCGCCGATGACCCCGAACCCGGGCGCTTCCTCGGTCATCCCCTCGAAGAACGGGGGGTTCTGGATGTAGGTGCTGGCCTCGTCCCAGGGGTACAGCTCGCTCTTGGACACCGGCACCGCGTTCCAGGTCTCGTTCTCGTCGTAGACCCTGGCGTACTTGCGGTCGAACTGCTCGGGACTCACGCACATCGCCTTGAGGTCCTGGATCTCCTTGTTCGTCGGCCAGATGTCCCGCAGGAACACCTCGCGCCTGTCGGGCGCCACCGCCAGCGGCTCGTTGTTCATGTCGATGTCCGTGGTCCCCGCGATGGCGTACGCCACGACCAGCGGCGGGCTGGCCAGCCAGTTGGCCCTGACCGCCGGGTGGATCCGGCCCTCGAAGTTCCGATTCCCCGACAGCACGCTGCAGGTCACCAGATCATGGGCCTCGATCGCCCGCTCGATCTCCGCCGGCAGCGGGCCCGAGTTGCCGATGCAGGTCGTGCAGCCGTAGCCCACGGTGTTGAACCCCAGCGCGTTGAGGTCCTCGGTCAGCCCCGCCTTGTCGTAATACTCCGTGACCACCTTGGACCCCGGCGCCAGCGAGGTCTTGACCCAGGGCTTGCGGGTCAGCCCCAGCGCGTGCGCCTTGCGGGCCACCAGCCCCGCCGCGATCATCACATCCGGGTTGCTGGTGTTGGTGCAGCTGGTGATCGCGGCGATCACCACCGACCCGTGCCCGAGCGGGAACTGTTGCCCGCCCATGCTCACCATCGTCCGCTCGGTGTAGTTGCACCCCGCCCCGCCGCCGGTCCGCCCGCCAGCGGACTGCCCGTCGCCCTCGCTGCGGGTGGGCTGGTCGTGCTGCGTGTTGTTTTTCTCGGGCATCCCCTCGGCGCTCTCGCCGCCCTCGCCCGCCCAGCGGTTGACGCCCACCCGCTCGCTGGGCACCGGCTTGCCGAAGGTGTCGCTCAGCTCCTTGTGCCACTCCGCCTTCATCGTCTTGAGCGCCACGCGGTCCTGGGGGCGCTTGGGGCCGGCCAGCGAGGGCTCGACCGTCGAGAGGTCCAGCCCCAGCACGCTGGCGAACTCGGGCACGGGCGTGTCGGGCGTCCAGAAGAACCCGCTGGCCCTGGCCCACGCCTCGGTCAGGGCGATCTCCTCGTCCGTCTTGGCCGTGAGCTTGAAGTACTCGATCGTCTTCTTGTCGATCGGGAAGAAGCCGCAGGTCGCCCCGTACTCGGGTGCCATGTTGGCGATCGTCGCCCGGTCGGGGATAGAGAGCTCGGCCATCCCGTCGCCGAAGAACTCGACGAACTTCTCCACCACCCCGTGGGCCCGCAGCATCTCCGTCACCGTCAGCACCAGGTCCGTGGCCGTGGCCCCCTCGGGCAGACGCCCCCGCAGCTCGAAGCCCACCACCTCGGGCGTGAGCATGTACACCGGCTGGCCGCACATCACCGCCTCGGCCTCGATCCCGCCCACGCCCCAGCCCAGCACGCCCACGGCGTTGATCATCGTCGTGTGCGAATCGGTCCCCACCAGCGAGTCCGGGTACACCCAGTTCAGCCCATCCTTGCTCTTGGTCAGGCATCCCCGAGCGAGATACTCCAGGTTCACCTGGTGCACGATCCCCGTCGCCGGTGGCACCGCGCGGAAGTTGTCCAGCGACTCCTGCCCCCACTTGAGGAACGAGTATCGCTCGTTGTTGCGCTCGAACTCCTTCTGCGCGTTGATCGTCAGCGCCACCCGCGTGGCGAAGTCGTCCACCTGCACCGAGTGGTCAATGACCAGGTCGCACGCCACATCCGGGTTGATCCGCTCGGGATCGCCCCCCAGACTCTTCATCGCGTCCCGCATCGCCGCCAGGTCCACGACGCACGGCACCCCCGTGAAGTCCTGGAGCACCACCCGCCCGGGCATGAATGGCATCTCCACGCTGTTGACCAACTTCGCGTTGTACCCGGCCAGACCCGAGATGTCGTCCTCGGTGACGATGAACCCGTCGAGGTTCCGCATCATCGCTTCGAGCAGCACCCGAATCGAGAAGGGCATCTTCGCGATGTTCCCCAGCCCGTTCTCCTGCAGCGCCGCCAGGCGGATGTAGCGGTAGTCCCTGCCGAGGACGGTGAGTGTGTCTGTCGCATTGAACCGATCGCCTGCCATGATGGTGCTCCTGGGAGAGTGGGGGATGTGCTCGAGCATGACTATCGCCGGGATCGCCTCATGAATCAAATCAATCCGTTTTAGACACTCGATCAAGAATGTGAATGTGATGATCCCCGGAATCAATGCTCAAAGACATTCGATCAGCATCTCCTCGAACACCCGGCTCGCCCGGCTCGGCAGCCGATCCCGCGCCCGCACCACGCCCAGCGTCCGCGTGAGCCCCCCGTCGCGGCAGCGCAGCCCCGTCCCCGCCGGAAGCCCGTGCCGGCTCACAAACCCCACCCCGATCCGGGCCAGCACCATCTGCACGATGCTCTCGATCGAACGCAGCTCCATCACCACCTCCAGATTCACCCCGTGCGCCGCCGCCGCCTGATCGATGATCTTGCGCACCGCCGAGCCCGCCTCGAAGGCGACCACCGCCTCTCCCACCAGCGACTCCCACCGAAAAGTCTTGCGCCCGTGCAGCGCGTGCCCCTGGGGGACAATCAGCAGCAGCTCGTCGCCGATCTCCTTGACCACCATCAGCTCGTCGCCGCGCGGGTGCTCGATGGGCAGCGTCACCACCCCCAGGTCCAGCTCGCCCGAGAGCACGCCCGCGGCCACCGCGCTGCTGCCCGCCTCGCGGATCGAGAACCGCAGCCCCGGGTGCATTGTGCGAACGGCCTGGATCGCCCCGGGCAGCAGGTACCCCGTCGCCGTCGCCCCAGCCCCGACACGGATCGACCCGGCCTCCAGGCCCACCAGCGACCGTACCGCCTCGGTCGTCTGCCCCGCAGCCCGCAGCGTGATCTTCGCGTGCTCGATGAACACCTTGCCCGCTTCGGTCGGCTGCACCCCGTGCCCCGTGCGATGGAACAGCTCCGTCCCCAGTTCCTCCTCGAGCTTGCGCAGGGCCGCCGAGAGCGCCGGCTGCGTCACGCCCAGCTCCTCGGCCGCCCGGGTCATGTGACCGTGCTCGGCCACCGCGATCATCTGGCGCATGCTCCGCAGGTCCATGCTTCAGCCGCCCGTTCCCAGCGCTGTGACCAGCACCCCGATGTGCTTCTCGTAGTTCCGCCACCGGCCCACCGAGCTGGTGTACACGGGCCGGCGCACCTGGTCGCTGCTGAGCGTGCTCACCGCCCGCCGCGTCTCATGCGCCCTGGCGCAGGCCCCGTCCCACTCCAGACCGATGTGCTCGATGATCCGCCGCGCCCCCGCCTCCGGGTCCGCCACCAGCTCCTCGTAGCGCACCTCCAGCATCTCGATCGGCGACACCGCCCGCCAGTGCGCCATGTACCGCTCGTAGATCCGGTACTGGGCGGCCAGATGCTCCATGTTGTACGAGTACCCATGGTTGCGATCGCCCACGAAATCCAGCATGAAGCAGCTCACGCAGGTGTCCAGCGGCTCGCGCACGCAGTGGATGATCTTCGCGTCCGGGAACAGCTTGGCGATGATCCCCACATATTCGTAGTTGTTGGGCAGCTTGTCCGTGATCCGCTGGATCCCCGCGTCCCGCTCGCGTGAAGCCGCCTGCTCCATCGCCCTGACGATCTTCCGGGCGCATCGGTCCAGGGCCGCGGGCTTGAGCTGCTCGATCAGCTGGGCCCGATCGCGGATCAAGCCGTTGGGCTCGCTCAGCTCGTGGGCGGCGAACTTGGTCGCGAGCATCTCGCCCCCCCCGTACGCTCGGGGGTGCGACGCGATGACCTGCTCCACCAGGCTCGTCCCCGAGCGAGGCATGCCGATGATGAACACCGGCGTCTGCGTCTTGAATCTCGCCACGGGCGCCCGGGCGATTCTCTGGGCGCTCCACGCCGCGATCCGGTCCTCGCAGCGAGCCAGCACCTCCCCCGGGTCGTACCCCGTCCGGCGCATCGCCCCGCCCCGTGCCGCGGCCGCGAACGCCTCGTCGTACCGCCCCGCCATGTCGTACAGCCGCGCCAGTTGCATGAGCACCTCGGAACACAGCATCCGCCCGAGCGCCTCTCCCCCGTCGGACTCCTCCAGCATCGCCTCAAGCCCCGCGATCCCGGCCCCGATGTCGCCCGTCGCCGCCGCCAGCTGCGCGTGCACATTGCGCAGCGGCGGGTGCTCCACCCCCGACGCCAGCGCCCGGCCCGTCACCTTGTACGCCGCCTCCTTGTCACCCCCCAGCCACAGCACCATCGCCTGGACCACAACGACGCGACCGTCGCCCGGCGCCAGCGCCACGGCGCGATCGATCGTCTCCCGCGCCTCGCGCCGATGCCCCAGACGGTTGAGCACCTCCGCCCGGCGCATCAGGAACCCCGCTTGATTCCCGTCGCGGGTGATCGCCTTGCCCAGCGCCGCGTCCGCCTCGTCGAGTAGTCCCATCGCGCACAGCGCCGAGCCCACCGCGTAGTGCCCCATCGCCCAGCCCGGCTGCGCCCGCACGAGCTCACGCCCCAGTTTGAGCGCTTCCTGATGGCGCCCCGCCGACTCAAGCTGCTGGGCGCGGGCGAACAACGCCTTGAGATCGGCCGCGGAGGCCCGGTCTTTGCCCTTTGGGGTGCCCATGCACCCAGTCTAGCCGACCAGTTTCCCCCTCCGCTGCGGCGCAGCCGGCCCGATCCTCCGCTATCCTTACCCCATGCGCACGCCCATGCTCGCCCTGCTCGCCCTGCTCGCCGCCCCCGCGCTGGCGCAGTCCTCCGAGTTCCGGCTCGACGATTCCGGCGACTGGACCACCACCGACGCACCCGAGCCGGGCTCGGACGCCGCCGTCATGGCCGACGCAACCCGATTCCTGGCCCAGGACAAGCCCGGCAAGGCCCGAGACCTGCTCGACGAATGGCTCGACGAGCACAAACGCCAGCGCAACGACTTCCTACCCCAGGCCTACTTCCTCCGCGGCGTGGCCCGCGTCCGCGACGGGCGCGAGTACAAATCCCTCTTTGATTTCGAGGCCATCATCCGAGACTACCCCTCCTCTCCCTACTTCCTCAAGGCCGTCGAGCAGGAATACGACATCGGCGTCGCCTACATCAACGGCCTCAAGCGCCGCTTCCTGGGCTTCCGCTGGGAGACGGCCCGTCCCACGGGCGAGGAACTGCTCATCCGCACCCAGGAACGCGTTCCCGGCTCCGAGCTGGCCGAGGAGGCCGCCATGACCCTGGCCGACCACTACTACAAGCGGCGCGAGCTCAAGCTCGCCGCCGAGATGTACTCCATCTTCCGCCAGAACTACCCCGACTCCACGCGCGTCCAGCGGGCCATGCTCCGCGAGATCGAGGCCAACATCGCCCGCTTCAAGGGGCCTCGTTACGACGGGTCGGGCCTGCTCGACGCCAAGCTGCTCATCGAGCAGTATCAGAAGCAGTACCCCGCCGATTCGATCAAGTCGGGCGTCACCGACGGCCTCGACGCCTGGATCGACGAGTCCGCCGCCCAGCAGGTGCTCGACACCGCGCGCTGGTATCTCAAGGTTGACGACGAGCCCTCGGCCCGCTTCACCCTGGGCCGCCTCATCCGTCGACACCCCGCCACCGACGCCGCCGACGAGGCGCTCGACATGATGCTCGCACGCGCCTGGGTCGTCTTCGACGAACCAGAGTCCGAAACCGATCAGCACCAATCCGCTGAGCCCGATACCGACACCCGCGCCGGCACGGATCAGGATCAGTGATGTGCATCCGGCGCGCCATCATGCCCCTCGCCCTCGCCGCGGCCCTCCTGGGCGCCGGGTGCGCTTCCGATCCGTCCCGCGGCTACGCCTTCTCGTCCACCTTCGACGAGTCGATCCAGTCCGTGGCCGTCCCCATCTTCCGCAATGAAACCACCTCGCGGGGCCTCGAGCTCCAGCTCACCGAATCCATCATCAAGGAACTGCAGCGCCGCACCCCCTGGCACATCGCCCGGGCCGATCGCGCCGACACCACCCTCGTTGGGGTCATCACCTCAACCGAGCTCTCCGTGCTCTCCGACGACCCCCAGACCGGGCTCGTCCAGGAGCAGGCCGCACGCATCACCATCCGCTTCGAATGGCGCGACAACCGCAGCGGCGAGCTGCTGGCCGCCCGCGACAACTACAGCGCCGCCGCCGTCTTTTCGCCCTCGCGCGCCGTGGGCGACCGCCTGGAGCTGGGCCAGCGCGCCGTCATCGACGAGCTGGCCCACGATGTCATCTCCGAGATGAGATCGGGCTGGTAATCAGCGATCCTCAACCAGGTTCTGTTCGTATATGACCGGGAAGACCGATCGGCAACGCCCGCCGCGGGCCCTATGATCGGTCCAGACCCCGCCGGAGCGTGCGATTCACACCGGCGTCGAATCTCCGGGGAAATAACCCCCTCATCGGCACCGATATCCACGCTGGACCACCACTCCCCGCCGCCGCTCGCCAGCGCGCCCGGCGATCCACGAAGCCCGAGACCAACTCAGAAATCAACACGATGCCTGACCAGACACCCACCCCCCCCAAGCGCCCCAACCCGGGCGATCCCAAGGGCAACAAGCCCGGGGCCCCGCCCCCGCGCCAGAGCCGGGGCATGTTCGGCTTCTTCGCCGTCATGCTCATGCTGCTCATGCTCGTCATGTTCCTCTCCTCGGCCGAGCAGGGACGCGAGATCACCTTCCAGCAGTTCCAGACCGCCTACGAGGCCGGCAACATCGATAAGGACAGCGTCGCCATCCACGAGAACGGCATCACCGCCATCGAGACTCAGGCCGAGGTCTCCGCCGACAACAAGCAATCCACCGTCCGCGTCCCCATCACGCCCGTCTCGCGCGAGGAGATCTCCCGGCGCGCCTACGAGCTGACCGGCGGCAACATCAAGGAGAAGCCCACCTCCGGCTGGGTCAACTTCCTCATCGTCTTCGGCCCCTTCATCCTCCTGGTCGCCATCCTCTGGTTCATGCTCGCCCGCGGCATGCGCGCCGCCGGCGGCGGCGCGGGCATGATCGGCTCCTTCGGCAAATCCCGACACCGCACCATGACCAAGGAGATGACCGGCGTCACCTTCAAGGATGTCGCTGGCATCGAGGAGGCCAAGTCCGAGGTCACCGAGATCATCGAGTTCCTCAAGAACCCCAAACGCTTCACACGCCTGGGCGGCCGCATCCCCCGCGGCGTACTGCTCGCCGGCCAGCCCGGCTGCGGCAAGACCCTCCTGGCCAAGGCCATCGCAGGCGAGGCCGATGTCCCGTTCTTCTCCATCAGCGGCTCCGACTTCGTCGAGATGTTCGTCGGCGTGGGCGCCTCGCGCGTGCGGGACCTCTTCAAGCAGGCCAAGGACTCGTCACCCTGCATCATCTTCCTCGACGAGATCGACGCCATCGGACGACGCCGCGGCGGCGGGTTCTCCGGCGGCGGTAACGACGAACGAGAGCAGACACTCAACGCCATCCTCGTCGAGATGGACGGCTTCGGCTCCGGCGACGGCGTCATCGTCATCGCCGCCACCAACCGCCCCGATGTCCTCGACCCCGCCCTCATCCGCCCGGGCCGCTTCGATCGCCAGATCATGGTCCCGCTGCCCGATGTCGCCGGACGCCTGGAGATCCTCAAGGTCCACTCCAAGAAGGTCAAGCTCGGCCCCAATGTCGATCTCGAGAAGATCGCCCGCGGCACCCCCATGTTCTCCGGCGCCGACCTGGCCGCCATTATGAACGAGGCCGCCATCTCCGCGACCATGCTCGACAAGGAGTTCATCGAACACGAGGATCTTGAGGAAGCCCGCGACAAGGTCAAGTTCGGTCGCGCCAACAAGTCCCGCGTCCGCGAAAAGGAAGAGAACAAGCTCGTCGCCTACCACGAGGCCGGCCACACCGTCCTCCAGGCCCTGCTCAAGGACGCCGACCCGCTCCACAAGGTCACCATCATCCCCCGCGGCTCCGCCGGCGGCGCCACCTTCTCGCTCCCAGAGAAGGACCGCATGGGCTACAACCTCAAGTGGATCCACGCCACCATGCGCGTGATCTGCGGCGGGCGCATCGCCGAGGCCAAGGCCATGGACGATGTCTCCTCGGGCGCCTCCTCCGACATCCAGCAGGTCACCCGCCTGGCCCGCGCCATGGTCCTGGAATGGGGCATGAGCAGCAAGCTCGGCTTTATCAACTACATGGGCGAGGACACACGAGACTCGTTCATCCCCGACAAGGACTACTCCGACGACACCGCCCGCGTCATCGACGAGGAGGTCCGGCGCCTGGTCGACGAGGCCTACTCCGACGCCGAACGCATGCTCCTGGACAACTGGCAGAAGGTCGAGGCCGTCGCCCAGGCCCTGCTCAAGTACGAGAACCTCACCGCCGACGAGGTCCACAAGCTCATGCGCGGCGAGTCCCTGGGCCGCTCCACCGTCGCCGACCTGCTGGGCGCGGGTCCCAAGACACCCGCGAGCCGCAAGACGGGGAAAAAAGCCGCCCCCGGCGACGACACCGGCCTGGGCGACGCCGTCCCCGACCCGGCGTGAGGGCCCGATCCATTCCCCGCCCTCCCCGCCCGCGTCCCACGACGCGGACTTTGTTTCATTGACCCAAGAATGCCCGTTGATCCGCCCCATTTCCCATCACCGACCCGCCCCCAAACGCCGATATATTCCCCGCCATGCCCTCTCCCGCGACCGCCAACCAGCTCACCGAGGCCCTCACCGCCTTCCGGCGCGACCTCCACGCCCACCCCGAGCGATCAGGCGACGAGCACGCCACCCACGACCGCATCGCCGAGTTCATCCGCGAATATGCCCCGGGCGCCCGCCTGACCGAACGCATCGGCGCCACGGGCCTGGCCGCCGTCGTCAACCCCGACCTGCCCGCCCCCACGCTCATCTACCGCGCCGACACCGACGCCCTGCCCATCCACGAGCACACCCGAAGCCCGCACGCCTCGAGCCACGACGGCGTCATGCACGCCTGCGGCCACGATGGCCACACCGCCATCGGCGCCGGGCTCGCCGCCCACTTCGCCGCCTTCCCCCCGCGGGACAAGCGCCTCGTGTTCCTCTTCCAGCCCGCCGAGGAGATCGGCACCGGGGCGAGCGCGGTCCTCAGCGATCCGCGATTCACCCAGCTCGTCCCCGACCCCGCCACAACGCGCGCCCTGGCCATCCACAACCTGCCGGGCTTTCCCCTGGGCCAGCTCGTCATCAAGCCCGGCCCCATGTGCCCCGCCTCGATGGGCCTGCGCCTCGTGCTCACCGGAACCGGCGGCCACTCCTCCCAGCCCCACCTGGCCCGCTCGCCCATCCCCGTCGCCGCCGAACTCGTCCGCACCCTCACCGAGCTTCCCAAACGCATGGAACTCCAGGACGCGCTGATCACCGCCACCTTCATCGGCTCGGGGCTGGATTTCAACTTCGGCATCACCCCCCAGCAGGCGACCCTGTGCGTCACCCTCCGCGCCATCCGCGACCCTCAGCTCGACGCCATGCTCGACCGCGGCGTCGAGTTCGCCCGCCAGATCGCCCAGCGCGCCGGCGTCCGCGTCGAGCACACCACCTACGAGCGCTTTCCCGCCACCATCAACGACCGCGACCTGGCCGCCCGGGTCCACGCCATCGCCCTCGATGCCGGGCTCGACGCCATCACCCTCGACACCCCCATGCCCTGGTCCGAGGACTTCGGCCGCTTCGGCGACGACTATCCCTCCATGCTCCTGGGCCTGGGCGCTGGCGCCACCCAGCCCCACCTCCACGCCAGCGATTACGACTACCCCGACGCCCTCACCCCCGCGGCCCTCGACGCGCTCATCGCCGTCATCGAGCACCTCTGAACATGACGCATCCGGGCCGGGCGCCATGCCGAGCCGTTCCCCGCTCCTGCGTGTCTTTCTCTTCTTTCTCCAACCAATCAACCCCACCCAGAAACCCGAAGGAGACGAAGACGCCTCCATCGGGCCACCCGATCAACAAGGATCTACAGGAAGCGACGCCACCGGCAGGCCGCCCAGGTCGTGATCCAGCCCACTCACCACCGGGCGCATCCGCCGCTGAACCGTCGGCAGTCGCAGCGCCAGGGGCATCAGCAGATCCCGCACGGCCCCAAGCACCGCCGGCTCGCCCGCCACCAGACGCGACATCAGCGCCACGCGACGCACCACCGCCCGGTCCACCGGGCGCCGCATCGGTGCGTATCGGTCCAGTCGCCCGGCGCCCGCCAGTTCGGCCAGCACCCATGCGTCCTCGATCCCCAGGTTCATCCCCCGCGCCCCGATGGGCGAGTGGATGTGGGCCGCGTCCCCCGCCAAGTACACCCCGTCGCGCGCGAACGCGGCGCTCAGCCGGTGGGCGATGTGGAACTCCGATTCCCAGAGCGGCGCGCCCGCCGCCTCCGCCCCGTCCACCAGCGAGATCGGGTCCCGGCGGTTGCTGATCACCCGCCAGACGGGCGACCCGCGCTCGCCCTCCAGCGCCGGGTTCACCACCCGGATCAGGAATACGAACACCCCGCCCCCCTTGAGCATCACATGCGCGTGGTCCTCCTCGAGCCCCGTCCGCATCGGCGTATCGGCCAGGAACCACTCGTGCCGGAACCCGCGCCCCGGGAACCCGATGCCCATCCGCGCGCGCACCGTGCTGCGCGCCCCGTCGGCCCCCAGCAGCCACGGCGCGCGCGCCGTCTCGCACCCACCGCCCGGTTCTGGCCCCGATGCGAGCTCCACCTCGACCCCGCCGCCGATCGCTCGGCACTCGATCAGTTCCACCCCCCGCTCCACCGAGACTCCCGCCTTGGCCAGCGCCGCCTCCAGCAGGCGCTCGGTGGCCGCCTGCGACAGCGCCAGCATGAACGGGTATTTCTCGTGGACTCCCTCGAAGCCCACCGAGCCCACGATCCGTCCGCCCCGATGCAGGCGCGCGCCGCGGATGACCCGCCCCATCTCCAGCATGGACGCGGCTACCCCGCTTGCTTCCAGGAGCGCCAGCGTGCGCGGGTTGACCGCCAGGGCACGCGATTCACGCGAGGCGTGCTCGCGCTTCTCGATCACGCGCGTCGCGATCCCCTTCCGTGCCAGTAACAGCGCCGCCGCCAGCCCCACCGGGCCCGCGCCCACAATCATCGCCCGCCGTGCATCGCCCATCAATGAGCCCCTTCCCACTCGCAAGCCCCGTCATCCGCCTCCACTCGCCCGCTCCTCGCCCGGCGCGCGCCCGGGCCCGTCCGGTCTCCGCGCACCGCCCGATAAGCCGCGACCCCCCCGAAACCTCCGGTAAATGGGCGCTCACCCGGTCCGGGCGGCCTACTCCGCGTCAATTCCTTGCACACTCGGCTCTCAATCCGCCGAATGGGCAAGGGTGGAACCGAAGCGCCCAAACGCATCCCGCTCCAATCCGGAGCCCGGCGTTCGTGATGGCCACGGCCCCGTAGACGCCCGAGAGAGCGGCAAGCGCCGGCGCAGGCCCGGAGCCCTTCCGCCCGATGATATCCATGTTGCGGCGCACCGCGACCCGGCCTATCCACGCCTGGGACTCATCTTCCGGCTGAACGCCGTGCAGACCCTGCCACGCCCTGTCGAGGAGGTCTTCCCCTTCTTCGCCAACGCGCACCATCTGGAGTCGATCACCCCCGAATTCCTGCGATTCCGAGTGCTCACGCCCGCGCCCATCGACATGCGCGCCGGGACCGAGATCCGCTACAAGCTCAAAGTCAGAGGTTTCCCCATCAGTTGGAGAGCCACCATCCTCGATTGGGATCCCCCGCACCGCTTCATCGACAACCAGGACGCGGGTCCCTACGCCCTCTGGCGCCACACCCACTCGTTCACCCCCGCCGCCGGCGGCCGCGCCACCATCTGCAAGGACGAGGTCCTCTACAAACCCAAGGGCTGGCTCCTCGCACCCCTCATCAACCGCCTTGTGGTCCAGCGCGACATCATCACCATCTTCCGTCACCGCTTCAAAAAACTCGAAGAACGCTTCCCGCCCAGGGCCTGACAAGCTCTAAACCGGCGCACACGCACCCGCCAGCCGGGTGCCATGCAGGTGCCGTCCCCGGCTCCTGCATGTCCTTCTCCCCTCTACTCCACCTCCTCAAGAACCTGCAGGAGGCGAAGACGCCACCTGCAGGGCATCCCATCTCCCTCTCTTCTCTGCGCCCTCAGCGCCCTCCGCCACCTCCGCGTACCCTCCCCCTCTCCCCACTCCCCTCCCCCACCAACTCCCCCACCCGCGCCCGCAGCGCCGCCACCGTCTCACGCTCGAACCACGGGTTCTGCTTGAGCCACCTGTTGTTGCGACCCGAAGGGTGCGGCAGCACCACCGCCCCGGGAAGCAACGACTCCCAATCCCGCACCGCCCCCGTGATCGAACCGTACTCACGCCCCAGATACCGCCCGATCGCGTACCGACCAATGTAGATCCGAAGCTCCACCCCCGTGAGCCCCGCAAGAATCCGATCGTGCCACATCGGCGCGCACTCAGGGCGCGGCGGCAGATCCCCGCTCTTGCCCCGACCCGGATAGCAGAACCCCATCGGCAGCAGCGACACCAGGCGCTCGTCGTGGAACTCCTCCTCGCTGATCCCCATCCATCCGCGCAGACGCACCCCGCTGGGATCATTCCACGGCACCCCCGACTCATGCGCCGCACGACCCGGCGCCTGCCCGATGATCACGATCCTCGACCGCGCCGACCCCGTCACCAGCGCCCCCGCTCCCAGCGGCAGGCGCGACTCGCACTCCCGGCACTCGCGCGCCTCGCGGATGACCCTGAGCGATATCGACATCTATTCACACACTTCTTTCATCGGGGCGCCACGACCGGGGCGCCACGGCTTGGCCGCCTTCGCAAGCCGTGTCTTTGAATGCCCTCGCACCAACGAAGACACGGGTTGCCGGGGACGGCCAACCCGTGGCGCCCGGCAGGTCTTCAAACAAATCACCCATCCCACATCCTGCTTCAACCCGGTGAAGACACCGGGTAGAAGCAGGCCACCCCATCTCTTCTCTTCTCCGCGCCTCTGCGTGACCTTCGCGCCCTCTGCGTTCAAAAAGAAACACCGACCGCCCTCACTCCTCAAACAACGCCGTCCCGCTCGCCAGCTCCCGCACCGTCCCCTCGACCGCCTTGGGACCTTCGAGCGCCTTGCCGCTCTTGGCTCCCGCGTCCTCGAACTTCTTGAGCGTCGGCATCATCCGCGAATCGATCGACCCAACCAGCCGGTTGTACCGCTCAACCGACTGCCGGATCGAATCGCCCAGCTTCCCCGCGTGCTCGAAGGCCGTCGCCGCCCGGTCGTGCAGCTCCTTGCCCAGCTCGAAGAGTTCAGCGGCCTGCTCCGTCAACGCGTGCTCGCGCCAGCCCACCGCCACCGCCCGCAGCAGCCCGATGAGCGTGCTCGGCGAGGCCAGGATCACCCCCTGCTGGGCCGCCACATCCAAGAGTTCCGGCCGCCGCGACAACGCCGCGTCAATAAAATGATCCCCCGGCACGAACATCACGACAAACTCCGCGCTCTTGCCATCGAACATCGACCAGTACTTCTTGTCGCTCAGCTTCTTCACCTGCTCGAAGGTGTGGCGCGCGAAGCGCTGCATCTGCTCCTCACGGATTTCGTCGGTGGGGGCGTTGACCGCCTCGATGTACGCGTTGATGTTCGCCTTGGCGTCGACCACGATCACCCGCTCGTTGGGCAGCGTCACGATCATGTCGGGACGCTGCAGGTTCCCCTCGTCGTCGCGCTGCGAGAACTGCTCGCAGAAATCGCAGTAGCTCGTCATCCCCGCCAGCTCCGCCACCCGGCGCAGCTGGATCTCCCCGTACTGCCCCCGCACCTCCGGGCGCGACAACGCCCGCGTCAGCCGCGCGGTTTCTTCTTTCAGCGACTCGTTGCTCGCGCTGCTCGCCTTCACCCGCTCATCGAGCTGCGTGAGCTGCTCCCTGGTTCTGGCCAGTGTTTCGCCGATCGGCTTGACCAGCGAATCGAACGACTCCTTGCGATGCCGAAACTCCGCGCTGGACTTCTCATCCACCTCCTTGAGCCGCTCGGTCAGGAACCGGCCCAGCGCCTCCTGGTTGGCCTGCAGGGTCCTGCCCCCCAGAGCCGCGAAGTCCTGCCTGAGCTGCTCGCGGTTCGCTTTGAACTCCTCGATCAGCTTCCCCGCCGCGTCCAGCCGCTCGACCAGGCGGGCCCGCTCAACCGACAGCGCCGTGAGGCGCTCGGTCGACTCCTCGCAGCGGCTCTGGGCCGTCACCAGTTCCTTGCGCACCCCGGCCAGCTCCGCCGCGACCCGGGCGCATTCTTCATGCGCCCGCTCCCGCCCCTGCGACGCCACCGTGCACTGCTCCCGGGCCGCCGACAGTCTGGCCGCGAGCACGAACATCCCCGCCGACAGCCCCAGCACCAGCACACCCAAGACACCAATCACGATCTCCATGTCAGGAGTATATCAGGTATCTTGCCCCACGCGCTCTGCCGAGGGCCTCTCCTCGTTCGTACCCCGGTCCACCCGCTTTCTCGACGCCCGGACCTGATACCAGCGGTACAGCACATAGCAGCACGGCGTCGTCAGCGCCACTCCCAGCACCCCAAGCGCCCACGCGGGCAGCCAGTCCCTCGTGCTCAACCACCAGGACAGCAGACCCAAGATCACGACAACCGGAATCATAAAGAGCCTCGAAACCCGGGACGCGACGCGATGGACAAGCTCCTTGGCCCGGTGCTCATGGGCCAAGCCGTGGGTCGCCAGGCGTCGCGCCCAGAGAAACTCGCTGGCCAGAACCCCGATCCCCACCGGGCCAAGGATCGTGAGCCCGGGGCCGGGCAGCGGTGAGATGATCACACCTGTCACAATGATCACCATGCCCGTGGCCAGGACAACGCCCCGGCGCAGCAGGCGGCTCGACCGCCAGACCCGCGCCACGCCCCGCGCCCGCGGATCCGCCCCGGCCAGGTCGGATGGCTCACATGGCTTCTCACACCTCGCCGCGCCCCTCGCCCCGCCCGCCGGGCGCACCAGCAGGGAGGCCAGCAGGCCGGCCAGCAGCAGGCCCACCACCACGAACACCGAGATCTCCGCCGGGATCTTCCATGCCGTGTGCACAAGGCACATCTTGATGCCCACGAACAGGAGCACCGCCACCAGCGCCGCCTTCAGGAACCGGAACCGCAGCACGGCCGAGGCGAGGCAGAAGTAGAGCGACCGCAGCCCCAGCACCGCCATGATGTTGGAGGTGAAGACGATGAACGGATCGCCGGTGATGGCGAACACCGCCGGGATCGAGTCCACCGCGAACAGCACATCGCTCGCCTCGACCACGACCATGGCCACCAGCAGCGGGGTGGCGTGCCACTTGCCATCCATATGTGAGATCAGCCGCTGCCCGTCGAACCGATCGGTCACCGGCAGGAAGCGGGAGATCAGGCGCACGAGCCGTCCGTGAGCGACATCCTGCTCGCCCTGATGGCTGAGCATCATCTTCAGCGCCGAGATGATCAGCACCGCGCCGAAGACATACGACACCCACCAGAACTCGGCCACCAGCGCCGCCCCCGCGCCGATCATCGCCCCCCGCATGACCAGCGCCCCCAGAATCCCCCAGAACAGCACCCGGTGCTGGAGGGACACGGGGATCGCCAGCGACGAGAAGATCATCGAGATCACGAACACATTGTCCATCGAGAGCGATTTCTCGACCAGGTAGGCCGCGAGATAGAGTTTGCTCGCCTCCCACCCCCCGACACGCTCCGTCGCTCCCGGCGCGCCCATGACCGGCACGCTCTCGCCCAGCCCGCCCCAGTGATGGTCATAGAGAACATACACCACGCACGCGAAGACCACCGCCAGCCCGATCCAGCCCGCGCTCCAGGCCAGCGACTCGCCCAGGGAGGGTTCGTGCGCCCTGCGATGAAAGACGCCCAAATCCAGCGACAGCAGCGCCAGGACCAGGACGATGAACCCGGCGTAGAACAGCACGGACGCGGGCGGCGACGCCTCGAACAGAACCGGAATGACCATGGGAAGGACCCGAGTGTCGGAGACCATGCGGCGGACCGTGGCCGCGCTCCGAGGGCGCGGCCGCGATCGCGAAGGTCTTGCCGAACGGGCGAACCCGCCTGCGTCACCGGGCCGGGCTTCCAAGAAAGCCCCGGCCGTCCTGACGATGAACGCTCCCGCTTCAGCGGGTGGCTACTCCCCATCGCGGGGTACGGTTCAAGCATAGCCACCTCTGCGTACCTTCCCCCTCTTCTCGCCGCTCGCCAGCCCACGAACCCGAAGGAGCCGAGCACGCCTCCATCGGGCCACCCCCACGCTCCCGCATCTGCAAAGCCCGCATTCCTGCCATTTCGGCACCCCCGCCCCGCTCATCTGCCCGCTCCGCCACCGATCCGGCGAATCCAGGCCCCAATTCTATTGAATTTCCCACTCCCCACCTCATCCATCCGGCACGCCCTTTGCCCACACTCAGGCACGATGGTCTCCGACTCCGCCCATCCCGACGCCGCCCCTGCCCCCACCGGCGGGCGCCTGAACCTTCTGCTCTCCTACGCGGGCTGGCAGGAGACGCCGTGGGTCGAGCGCCTTCCGGCGATGCTCACCCCCATGGGCGTCCGCTCCCACATCGCTTCCTCCTTCTCCAGCGCTCAGAGGGTCATCGAGTCCAACGCCATCCATATCGCCGTCGTCGACCTGGCCCTGCCGCTCGACGACGCCGACGCCGTTCCCGCCGAGGTGGCCGGCACCCGCATCCTCAACCTGCTCGCCCGCCTGGCCGCCCCGCCGCCCACCGTGATCATCAAGCGCAGGCGCACCGCCCGCGACGACATCCGCGAGATGAACGCCGCGCTGCGCTGCGGCGCCTTCGCCGTCGTCGACCGCCCCAACGACCAGCGCGAGATCGAGTCGCTCCTCGATGTCCTGCGTCGCTGCATGAACCGCCATTACCAGAACCGCTGGCCCGACGCCAGCTCCTAGTCGTTTCCGTTTCGCATCCAACGCCCTCTCCCGCGTGGCGAGTGGCTCGTCCCCCAGTCCCTTCCCAAAGGAGAATCCACCATGGCAACCGCAACCAAGACCCGCACCAAGTCCAAAGTCGCCATCCGCCCCCTCCACGACAAGCTCCTCGTCGAGCGCGACGAGGCCGAGACCGTCACCAGCGCCGGCATCTACCTCCCCGAGTCCTCCACCGAGAAGCCCCAGTTCGCCACCGTCCTGGCCGTCGGACAGGGCACCCTCAACGACAAGGGCGAGCGCGTCCCCCTGGACATCAAGCCCGGCGACCGCATCATCCTCTCCAAATGGGGCGGCACCGAGCTCAAGCTCGATGGCGAGGAGTACCTCATCATTAACAGCAGCGATGTCCTGGCCATCGTGGACTGAGAAGTTCCAGGCAATGGGCAGCAGGCAGTAGGCAATGGGAAAGACCCGGACGCCTCGCTTGCAACCCCATTGCCTCTTGCCCACTGCCTATTGCCTCACCGCAAAGGACGCGCCCGATGAACCAGGACCAACTCCGACAAGCCCTGACCGAACTCAACGGCGAGCGCGACGCGCACTTCGCCCTCGCGGGCATGTTCGAGTCGGCATCCGTCCTCACCATACCCAAAGCCATGCTCATCCCCGAGGAGACCGACCACCTGGTCAAGGTCACCGACGGCAAAAGCGTGTTCATCATCGAAGCCGAGCGCATCGCCTACATCCGCATCGGCCTGTAACTTCTCCAGCGAGCCGCGACCGTAAGGGAGCGGACAGCATACCAACCCGCCCCCGCACCACCGAGGGGCGCACAACCAACCAGAACCGGCAGCACGCAGGCGATTGCCTATTGCCCACTGCCCATTGCCTACTTAGGAGATTCCCATGCCAGCCAAACAGATCGCATTCAACACCGACGCCCGCGAGCGCATCCTCCGCGGCGTCCAGAAACTCGCCAACGCCGTCAAGGTCACCCTCGGCCCCTCCGGCCGCGTGGTCATCCTCGAGAAGTCCTTCGGCGCGCCCACCGTCACCAAGGACGGCGTGACCGTCGCCAAGGAGATCTCCCTCGACGACCCCTATGAGAACATGGGCGCCCAGATGGTCAAGGAAGTCGCATCCCGCGCCTCCAAGGAGGCCGGCGACGGCACCACCACCGCCACCATCTACGCCGAGTCCATCTTCACCGAGGGGCTCAAGAACATCACCTCCGGCGCCAACCCCAACCAGATCAAGCGCGGCATCGACATGGCCATCACCGCACTCATCGGTGAACTCAAAAACATGTCCAAGCCCATCTCCTCCTCCAAGGAGATCGCCCAGGTCGGCACCTGCAGCGCCAACCAGGACGAGGAGATCGGCAAGATCATCGCCACCGCCATGGACAAGGTCGGCAAGGACGGCGTCATCACCGTCGAAGAGGGCAAGTCCCTCGAGACCGAGGTCGAACTCGTCGAGGGCATGCAGTTCGACAAGGGCTACCTCAGCCCCCATTTCGTCACCAACACCGCCACCATGGAGGCCGTCCTCGACAAGCCCTACATCCTCATCCACGAGAAGAAGATCAGCAGCGCCAAGGACATCCTCCCCATCCTGGGCAAGGTCGCCGAGTCCGGCTCCCAGCTGCTGATCATCGCCGAGGACATCGACTCCGAGGCCCTGGCCACCCTCGTGGTCAACAAGCTCCGGGGCACCCTCAAGGTCGTCGCCGTCAAGGCCCCCGGCTTCGGCGACCGCCGCAAGGAGCTTCTCCAGGACATCGCCATCCTCACCGGCGGCACCGCCATCATGGATGAACTCGGCATCGATGTCGAGAAGCTCCAGCTGAGTGAGCTCGGCCGCGCCAAGAAGGTCACCGTCTCCAAGGACAACACCATCGTCGTCGAAGGCGCCGGCGCCTCCGACGACATCCAGGGCCGCATCTCCATGATCCGCCACCAGATCGAGGCCTCAAGCTCCGATTACGACCGCGAGAAGCTCGAGGAACGCCTCGCCAAGCTCGCCGGCGGCGTCGCCCAGGTCAATGTCGGCGCCGCCACCGAGGTCGAGATGACCGAGAAGAAGGCCCGCGTCGAGGACGCCCTCCACGCGTGCCGCGCCGCCGTCGAAGAAGGCATCCTCCCCGGCGGCGGAACCGCCGTCCTCCGCGCCCGCCGAGCACTCACCGCCATCCGCAAGAAGGCCACCGGCGACGAACGCATCGGCATCGACATCGTCCACCGCGCCGTCTCCGCACCCATCAAGCAGATCGCCAAAAACTGCGGCCTCGACGGCTCCGTCATCGCCTCCAAGGTCGAGGAATCCGACGATAACTCCTTTGGCTACAACGCCCTGACCCACGAGTACGGCGACCTCGTCAAGATGGGCGTCATCGTCCCCACCAAGGTCGAACGCGTCGCCCTCCAAAACGCCGCAAGCGTCGCGGGGCTCCTGCTGACCACCGAAGCCGCGATCGTGGAGATCAAGGACAAACCCGTCGGTGCGGGGCACTCGGGCGAGGACTTTGATTACTAAACGATTTTACTTTCACGAGTCCCGAAAGGGGCTCGTGAAGTTTATGCCCATCACACTTACTGCCCAAGCAGACTTGCGTCGAGTTCGTGAGTCTGTTGATTTTTGCTATTTCTGCGGCAGAAAACTATGTGAAGTTGATGAAGTCGATCGCGATCATGTCGTGCCAAAGAACATGTTTTCCAAAGCTGACAGATCTAATCCACTGATTCTGGATAGCTGTGAGAAGTGTAATCATGGCTGGAGTACGGCGGATACATTGCTAGGAGAAATATTCTCTAGGCACAATGATAGAAAATTTGATGATCGCAATAAGCCAAAGCTCACTTTGCAGCGATTTCGCCGCTCTAGCGATGGTCATCAGTTTGATACTGTTTCTGGCTTAAATTTGCGGTCGATAATACAGCGTCTTATTCGCGGATTCCATGCCGCGCTCTATTGTGAATATTTACCTGAAAATACAATAAATGATATAAGCATTCAATTTCCGGCTTTCGACATAGAGAGCCAGAGGGTAATTGAAGGGTTGCATCCCATTCATATGCCTGTTGCGAGTAGGCTTCGTGTAGATCGATTGGCTAAGTGTGTAGATTCTATCGATGTGTACAATGGTAAATGCCAATACATTTGCTCATGGGATCGAATGGATCATGGTGTTTCGTGTTGTATTTTTGCATTGCGGTTGTACGAATGGGAAAAGATGGCTGACAAACTGATGGCCCCAAACGCGTGCTGTGTAGGTCTCTATGCACCACCCTCCGGTAGGCCTAAGGGCGCGGCTAAGTCATCTGGTCTACTCAGCCCTATTAGGTCTAATCCAACTCTCAGCCCTTTTGAAGACTGATTCCGTGTTCCATTTGCGGCAGGTGGCCCAACCGAGCCGCCGGGTGCCCTCCATCCGTGCCCTCCTTCGACGCAAAGAGCGAAGGAGGGCAAAGTGCAACCCACGCCCGTTTTCTTTATGCCTCTATGCAGGCAAGCATTTTCTTGCTCAACCTGGCCATCTTGAGTGATCCATATAACACTGCCACCGAATATTCAATATATCTGTGTCAAGCGGTGAGTCGTCTGTGCGAAGTGTCGTATCGTGCAAATCGCGTAAGTAGCTGTCTCTCAGAATGTCGTCTAATACGATTCGCAGATCATTTGGGTAAATTCCAATTCGACCTACGTCGAACAGGGTGTGGATATCGGCTCGCAAAAGAAGGCCGTTAGAGAGGCTGTTATTTCGATTAACCATGTAAGGTTCTATGTGAGCGGCCTCTAGGAGGTCTTCAATATCGCAATTCGTGATTTGGCAGCGACGATGTGCATCAAGCATCCCTCTTCGAAAGAGTTGTCCGCCACGTCGGGCTTGTATCTGTCGCCAAACCGGTTCGTGGTTCTCGGTTTCAGTGGATTCTGTGCTCTCAAGTGGTTCAGGGCCATCTGCGGGGATTCTCCAAGCAGAAACATCAAGTGAGATATCAGTTCCAACGATGTGAAGGTGCTCATTACGAATGCCAGTTACCCAGCGGTCTCTTGAGTCGTCTAGAGTGGATTCGATAAACAGGTGTTGAACTTGGGCAAATGGAATCGCATAGCCAGCAGAAACTTTCTCGTCGCGAAAAATGATGATGTCAAAATCAGTACCGAACTGATCAATTCGGTTCTGGAGCTGGGGTCGAGTAAAATCGCACCAAAAGTACATGGCGTTCGCAAGCCTTGTGTAGTGTCTTTGGTTAACCCTTTGGCGTACATTTGGATTGGTCAGGTCGTTTAGAGTTCCTCGATATCTTTCCATACTACTATGGTATACTAATTGCCGAGTGCCCTCCATCCGTGCCCTCCTTCGACTCGAAGAGCGAAGGAGGCCAAAGTGCAACCGCCGGGTGCCCCCCCCCGTGCCCTGCTTTGACCCGAAGGGCAAAGCAGGTCCCCCGAACTTCCCGGATCGTACTTTGCCCTGCGGGCCAAAGCACGGCGCCTTCTTCTCTCTTCTCCGCGCCCTCTGCGTGACCTCCGCCACCTCCGCGTTCACCCCGACCGCCCCTCACCCCGCCCGCAGAATCTTCTCCATCGCCTTCCCCTTGGCCAGCTCATCCACCAGCTTGTCGAGTTGCCGCACCCGCCTCGTCAGCGGCGTCTCGATATCCTGAATCCGATACCCGCAGATCGTCCCCGTGATCTGCCCGGCCTTGGGGTTGACCCTCGCCTTCCTGAAGAACGCCTCGAAGCTCGACTGGTCATCGATGTGCCCGCGGATCTGCTTGTCCGTGTAGCCGGTCAGCCACCGGATCACCTCCAGCAGCTCCGCCTCCGTCCGCCCCTTCTTCTCGACCTTCGTCACATAGTGCGGATACACGGAACTGAAAGTCATCTTCGCGATCTTCTCATCATGCTCGGGTGTGGTCGTTCCCATCGGTGCATCTCCTTGAACGATTCCAGCCATCTCTCGCCGCCGCCCAACCAGTATACATCCGGACGCCGGACGCCATGCCGGACCCGGGTGCCCTGCTTCCCCCCGAGCCCCGCCGGATGCGGGTGCCCTGCTTACGCGCAGCTTAAGCAGGTTGGATGGGGCAAGATCATGCTTAAACCCTGACTGCGTCAGGGCGTAAGCATGGCACCCGGCGGCTCAAAAGACGCCTCATAATCCCCGCCGGGTGCCCTCCTTCCGTGCCCTCCTTCGACTCGAAGAGCGAAGGAGGACGAAGTGCAACCACCCCCATCCCTCAAGGCCCACTGAAACACCAACCCACAAGCACCACCACCTCCTTCATCCTCCGGATTGAAGGAGGGCACACTCCCCGGCCCAATCCTCCATCCCCAAGAGGCCTGGTGCCCTCCTTCCCATACCCGTGCCGGATGCCCTGCTGCCCTCCCCCGTGCCCTGCTTTGACCCGAAGAGCAAAGCAGGTCTCCCGAACTTCCCGGATCGTGCTTTGCCCTGCGGGCCAAAGCACGGCACCCTCCCCCTCTTCTCCGCGTCCTCTGCGTGATCTTCGCGCCCTCTGCGTTCAGTCTTCCTCCCCGCCCGTGCCCTCCTTCGACCCGAAGGGCGAAGGAGGAGGCAGTGCAACGGGCTCCATTCCACAATAACCCCTTCACCAACCAAATCACTTGCACCACCACCTCCTTCGCTCTTCGAGTCGAAGGAGGGCACGGCTCTGGAAAGTCTTTCCAACTCTTCCGAACTCCCCTGGCCCCGGCGGGCCACCCCTTCTCTCTCTTCTCTGGGACCTCAGGGCCCCCCGCCACCTCCGTGTGGCGTCCTCCTTCCCCCCTCAGCCCAGCGGGTGCCCTGCTTCCCCCCCGAGCCCCGCCGGATGCGGGTGCCCTGCTTACGCGCAGCTTAAGCAGGTTGGATGGGGCAAGATCATGCTTAAACCCTGACTGCGTCAGGGCGTAAGCATGGCACCCGGCGGCTCAAAAGACGCCTCATAATCCCCGCCACTCCCCAAGAGGGTTGCAGGGGACACCTCCCCTGCACACGCGATCCCTTCCCGCATCGTGTACCCTGACCCGATGCCCACCCCTAACACCCCCAACTGGTCTCGCTACCACCCCTTCCCCGACCCCCGAAAAGGCGGCATCCTCCACGCCCCGATCGGCCCCGGCGTCTACGACCTCCGCCGAATCTCCACCGGCAAGCCTGTCCTCTACGGCATCGGCTCCCGCTGCGCACACCGCATGTGCTCACTCCTCCCTCAGCCCCTGGGCTGCGGCACCCGCAACAACAGCGCGAAGCGGGAGTACCTGCTGAAACACCTTGATGACATCGAGTACCGCACCCACCCTTGCACATCACGCGAAGAAGCCGCCGATATCGAACGCCATATCCGCCACACCCTCGGCGGCCGCTACATCTTCAACACCTGACGCCCGCCCCTCCCCAAGAGGGGTTGCCGGGTGCCGGGTGCCCTGCTCTTTCCCCTCCCGTGCCCTGCTTTGACCCGAAGGGCAAAGCCGGGTGCCCTGCTTACGCGCAGCTTAAGCAGGTTCTCCAACCATCATTCCATTCCCGCTCCTGCTTACACCCGGCGAAGACACCGGGTGTAAGCAGGGCACCCGCTCCCGAACTTCCCGGATCGTGCTTTGCCCTGCGGGCCATAGCACGGCGCCTTCTTCTCTCTTCTCCGCGCCCTCTGCGTTCAGTCCCCCTCCCCTCTTCCTGCGGCGAGCGGGTCGGCTTCAACCGGCCCGCCCGTACTGGCCCTTGGCGGGCTTGACCGAGACCCACCGCGCGAAGGCGGGGGCGCTGTCGGGAACCGGGCCGGTCTGGGGCGCGCTCATGTAGAACTGGACACCCAGTCGGCACCGCTCGCCATCGCCGATGTCTCGGTGCACCACCCGGCCGATGATCCAGCGGCTGTCCCCGCCGTTCGAGAAATCGACCACCAGGTACGCCTCCTCCTCCAGCGCCGCGGGCGTCCGCAAGCCCACGCCGCCGCGGGAGATATCCGTCAGCACGGCGGGCATCCTCGTGACCCGCTCGCCCTGGAGCGCGACCACCCGCACCACGCGTTGACAGCTCGACCGCCCGTTGGCGCGGCGCTCGAAATGCTCGGGCGACCAGTCCTCCCCGGCGTACAGGCCCTCCTTGTCGAACTTCTTGAAGTCATCCATGCCCAGGACCTGGCCGCGGGACGCGACCGCCGCGCCCTGCTCGGTGACCAGCGAGCCCGGCAGCGCCCGCCCGGCCAGCAGCGCCGCGGGCACCCGGACCCACGCCTCCCGCTCGGGCCCATCCATGGGGATGTGGTCATCCCGCGACTCGTCCGTGCCCGGGTCGTCCGGAGCGCCGGTCTCAACGCCGGGCGCGCAGCGCGCGCCAGCGGAGTTGCCCGAACGCCGGCGCAGCTGCCTGCGCTCCGCGGCCGCGGCCAGCTGCGACAGCAGCCCGTTCAGCCGTGAATCCCTGGGATTGGCCGACAACCCGATCTGCGCCCCGCCCTGCGCCTCGCGCACCCGCCGGACCGAGAACCGCCCCCGGACCTCCTGTCCCTCGGCGCTAAAACGCACGGCGACCGTGTCGCCGATGCCCAGCGCTTTGGGCGTCTGCACGCGGATGCCGGTGGCGCTGATGTCGATCAGCCGGCACTCGGGGAAGGGCCCGACGCGCGCCGTCATGTTCGAGCAGGCCATGTTCACCCGGAAGGACAGGCGCTGGTTGGCCGATTTCGTCTCGGCCAAATCCCGCAGCGTCAGCCGCCCCTGATCGATCGATTCCACGACGCACGAGACGCCCACGAACCGACCATCGCGGGGATCGGAGTACCGAATCTCGCACGCGCCTCCGACCGAGCACCGCACGGCGCTGGCGTCTTGGACCACCACCACCGCGCGCTCGTCGTTGCACCGCTCCACAACCGCACCGATCGGCTCGCCTCCGGCGTCGCCATCGACGCCCAAGAGCGAGACCGCCCCCAATGGAACTCTCATCTCGCCCTCCTTTCATCCTCCCTGCGGCCATGCTCTGTCCATGGGGGCGACACCATCCTGGTGACCCTCCCTCAGCATGCCAAACGCGCGACGGCTGATGCCATCCACCCACCTCGCAATCCGCCAGATCGTGCCGGAAACGGTGATCCTGTTCCGAGTGGGGGGGTGAGGTAAAGACCGGGCCCGAGCCCCCGGCGGGGGCCCCGCTCCCTGCTCCTCGCTCCGGCCCCCGTCCGGGCCGGGCCCGATAGCCGAGCGCCGCGGCTTGTCGTCTCCGCAAGCCGGGCCTTGGGGCGGCCCGGACCGCGGGACACCGGCCCCCCTCTTTTCTGCGAATGCCCGTCCGCCGCGTCCCCAAACCGCCCCATACTGACGCCCCTCGTTCGCAACAACCCTGCGTTCCCACACTTTCCCCTTGTGCCGTTGAGGATTCATGGGACAATTTACCGCGGGTTACGCCCAGAGCCCGGGTCACCCTTGTAACCGCTCGCCCCGAGAGCGGGTCTGGATGTCTGGAAGGAAGGAAATACCATGAACGACCACGCACGACTGGACCACCTCTACATTCCGCTGCGTCTGTGCTACGGGCTGGTGCCCCTCATCGCCGGGGCGGACAAGTTCACCAACCTGCTGACCGACTGGTCGCAGTATTTGCCCCATGAGGTCTCGCGGCTGCTGCCCATGCAACCCTCCGCGTTCATGATGATTGTGGGGGTGATCGAGATCATCGCCGGCCTGGCGGTGCTGACGAAGTTCCCACGCCTGGGTGGTTACATCGTCGCCGTCTGGCTCGTGCTCATCGCCATCAATCTCATCATCGCGGGGTATTACGACATCGCGGTGCGTGACCTGGCCATGGCGCTGGGGGCGTACACCATGTCCGGTCTGGCGGCCTACCGCGGCGAGAAGCTGCTCCCATTCGCGGACGCCTCGCGCGGCTCGGCGGCGACGCTCGCATCGTGAGGCCGGGCCGTGCCCGAAGCCCTCGGAGCAACGACATGCGCATGCAGCCCAACACGCTCAGGCAGCTCTCGCCGCTGGGCGACGAGGAGGTGGCGCTGCGCGTGGTCGCGGGCGATACCGGCGCTTTCGAGCTGCTCATGCGCCGCCACAACCAGCGCCTCTTCCGCACCGCCCGCTCCGTGCTCTCCAACGACGCCGACGCCCAGGACGCGCTGCAGGACGCCTACATCCGGGTCTACAGGGGGCTGCCGCGGTTCAGGGAGCGCTCCACGCTGGTCACATGGATGACCCGGATCGTGTTCAACGAGGCGCTGCGTTTCCGCGCCCGAAGATCGGGCATCCGCCAGCGCGAGCGGGCCGCCGCTTCGCTCGCCGCGACCAACGCCCGAGCGGGAGGCCCGGAGCCAGTCATGGACGAAACCGAAAGGATGCGGATGTTCGACGACGCGCTGGGCGCGCTGTCCGAGCGTGAACGCGCGGTCGTGATGCTCCGCATCGTGCAGGGGCTGGGCACCCGCGAGACCGCCGCAAGCCTCGGCATGAGCGAGAGCCATGTGAAGGTCTGCCTGTTCCGCGCCAAGCCCAAGATGGCCGACGCGCTCGCCGGGTCGGGCGCCGAGGAGGTCCGTCGCCGCTTGTCGTTCGACGGAGCCCGCTGCGACCGGCTCGTGGCCGCGGTGTTCCAGCGCCTCGAACAGCAATCGCCCCCTCCGCCCGGCGCCAGGGACGACCATTTCGGGCCGCCCTAGCCCTTCTTCGAATGATGCGGTTCAAAGAGGTCCGACCCGCCTACCGGGTCCTGCCGGGTGTAGGTCAGCCGCCCATCGACGATCCTGGCCGGTGCGGTGTACGGGTGCTGCTGGACCTGGCCCCGGTCCATGATGTGCAGCACGAGCACGCCGCGCGCTTTGAGCGCATCGCTGATCATCGAGCGGTGGCACCGCCACCACACCGCCTCGGAACACATGATCGCGGTCCGGCGCTCACCCGCGGCCTCGAGCAGACGCCCGAGCCCCTCGCCGAAGGGCTCGGTCTGCATGTAGTCGGCGTAGCCCCGGAACGAGGCGTTGCGCCACGCGGTGTTGGGCGAGTCGGCCCGCACCCTCCGGCGACCACCGAGCAGCGGGAAGGGGCGATACTCCACGCCCGCCGCGGGCAGCGACACCGCCAACGCCTCGCGATTGAAGTGCGGGTAGCGCCGTGAGCCGGGATACGAGCGGACATCGGCCACAAGCCCGATCCGCTGCCCGCGGAGCAGGGCGACGAACTCCTCCAGCGTGCGCGTGGAGTGTCCGATCGTCCAGATCGTCGGTTGCGATGCGGCCATCGTCGTTCTCCACCAGACCATACTGCCCGAAGACGCGAACGGATCGCGCTCCCCGCGTGGCGGCGAGCTCCGGATATCCGTCATGAGCCATTCGTCCCCCTCGCGCATCTCGTGCCGATAGAATCGGATATCCCACTCGCACCCGCGGAGGCCCGGATGTTCCGAAGATGGTTCTACGCCGTGAGCACCCTGCTGCTGCTCGCCATCGCCCTGACCGCCTGGTTCTGGTCCCCCGTCCTCTGGTCCCTGGTGGTCGTCCTGCCCCTGGTCTTCATGGGGCTTCACGACGCCATCCAGCGCGAGCACACCATCAAGCGCAACTTTCCCCTGCTTGGGCGTCTGCGCTACCTCTTCGAGATGCTCCGCCCCGAGATCCAGCAGTATTTCATCGAGCTCAACACCGACGCCTACCCCATCGAACGCGAGATGCGGAGTCTCGTCTACCAGCGCGCCAAGGGCGAGCTCGAGACCCTGCCCTTCGGCACCCAGCGGGACACCGGGGCCGTGGGATACGAGTGGGTCGCCCACTCCCTGGCCGACTGCAAGGCCCTGAGCGGGGATCCGCGCGTCCTCATCGGCGAGCACACCTGCGCCAAGCCCTACTCCGCCTCGCGACTGAACATCAGCGCCATGAGCTTCGGCTCCCTCTCGCCCACCGCCATCCGGGCCCTGAGCACCGGGGCCAAGCTCGGCAACTTCGCCCACAACACGGGCGAGGGCGCCATCTCGCCCTATCACCTGGCCGGCGGGGGCGACCTGATCTGGCAACTGGGCACCGCCTATTTCGGCTGCCGCGACACACACGGCCGCTTCGACCCGGCCCTCTTCGCCGAACGCTCCGCCCACGACCAGGTCAAGATGATCGAGATCAAGCTCAGCCAGGGCGCCAAGCCGGGGCACGGGGGCGTGCTGCCGGGGGTGAAGGTGACCAGGGAAATCGCCGAGATCCGCCATGTGGAGGTGGGCAAGACGATCGTGTCACCGCCTCGCCACAGCGCGTTCTCGACGCCCAAGGAGATGATGGAGTTCGTGGCCCGCCTGCGGGACCTGTCGGGGGGCAAACCGGTCGGGTTCAAACTTTGCATCGGACGCCGGGTGGAGCTGCTGAGCATCTGCAAGGCGATGATCGAGACGGGGATCCGCCCGGATTTCATCACGGTCGATGGCGGCGAGGGGGGGACGGGGGCCGCCCCATTGGAGTTCAGCAACTCAGTGGGGATGCCGGCGCGCGACGGGTGGGCCTTCGCGCACAACGCATTGCTGGGGGCGGGGCTGCGGAGCCGGATCAAGGTGGTCACCAGCGGCAAGATCCTGACGGGGTTCCACATGGTGCGGGCGATGGCCCTGGGGGCGGATATCTGCAACAGCGCGCGGGGCATGATGCTGGCCATCGGGTGCATCCAGGCGCTGCGTTGCAACAACGACACCTGCCCCACGGGCGTGGCGACGCAGAACCCGGCGCTGTACAAGGGGCTGGTGGTGGAAGACAAGAGCGAGCGGGTGCGCCGGTTCCACATGGCGACGATCAGCAGCCTGCTGGAGCTGCTGCACGCGATGGGGGTGGAGCGTCCCGAGGATGTTACGCCGGACATGATCTTCCGCCGTGTGAGCGACCGGCGGATCATGACCTTCAGCGAGATCTACGAGTTTCTTGAGCCGGGATCGCTGGCCGAGGGCGGGGATGTGCCAGCGGTCTGGCGGAGGGAGTGGGAGCAGGCGAGCGGGGATAGTTTTCGGGGGGTGGGGTGAGTGATGATCACGGGGAGTTGGTACGCAGAGGTGGCGAAGGGCGCGGAGGTCGCGGAGACAGGAGGCAGGGGCGCCATGCTTACACTCGGTGTTCTCGCCGGGTTAGAGCAGGATTCGGGGCGGGGGTGTTCTTGAAGAACCTGCTTCAGCTGCGCGTAAGCAGGGCACCCGGCGATGTCGTTAGTATGGCCGATGATGGACTGGGAGAGGCATCATGTCCCAAGTTCGTGCTGATGAGCGCCGCAAGCGACTGTGCGGGATCGCCGGCGGTTTGATGATGCTCGTCATCTGCGTGTCGCTCGTTGGGGGGCTCGTGTGGGCGACCCGGCATGCGATCTTCATGGCGCATATGCGGCGAACGAGCGCGGTCGTGACTCGGGTGGAGCGGTCCTCGTATGCGCCTAAGCCGGCGTTTTGGCCCACCTTCAGGTTCGATGTTGAGGGGCGGGCGTATCTGGTGCGGGCGTCGCAGGGACGGTCGGGTCGGGCTTTTACGGTGGGAGAGACGATCCCGGTGATGTACCGGGCGGATGATCCGAGTCAGACGCAGGTTGATGATGGGCTGGGTGGCTGGCTGGGGCCCGGGCTGTTTCTGCTGGTGAGCAGTGGTCTGTTCGGGGCGTTGGTGTGGGATCTACGCACGCCCGGTTTTCGCCCGCGGCATCTGTACCTTGATCCAAGGCTGGAGCGGTCGAGGCTTGAGAGAAAGGAGGGATCGTGAAGGGCTATCTGCGTGGACCGGGCGCCGAAGACACGGCGTGCGGAGACGGCAAGCCGGGTACGGGCCGGGGGTCTTTGGTTTCTGGCGTGGATCAAGGGCTTGGATCAAGGGCGTGGATGAAAAACAGCAACACGGGCTCAAGGAGCCCGTGTTGCTATTTTGAATCAGGTTGTCCACCTCGCGACGAACGGTCCGCGGGTGTGAACTCTCGGTCGCGGTTCAGGCGCGACGGCGACGGGTCGCGGCCAGACCGCCGAGGCCCAGCAGGGCGAAGGCGCTCGGTGCGGGAACGACATTGTAGGTGCCGATCAGCGTGGCGGAGCCGATGTCGTCGTCGGAGTCGGCGGGGCTGTAGATGTTGCCGCTGAGGTTGCCGCTGAGCATGTCGGCGTAGGACGCCGCGTCAACGGTCCAGGTCGCCGAGCCGGTGAAGGCGAGTGAGCCCGCGGTGAATGAGGGCGAGCCGTTGGTGAAGCTCCAGATGTTCAGACCAGCGCTCCCCGAGGCGTGGAAGAGCGAGGGTGATCCGTCGGAAACCGTGCCCGCGACGGTGAGGTCACCAACGCCGTTGGTGATGGCCAGGCCGGTGGAGGTGTTGTTGAAAAAACCAGCCAGGAGCACGCCGGAGAAGCTGCTCGCCGAGGCGTTGGCGGACGAGAGGCCATCGGTGGCCGTGATGGTCATCTGGTTGGCCACCGACAGGTCGATGAGCAGCAGGTCATCGGCCTGGGCAGCGCCAGCGAACATGGCGACGGAGACGGCGGCGAAGGACGCCCACTTGCATGCGTTTGCGGTCATTTTCATTCTCTCTTTCCGGTTCTCGATACTGAGGAACCTCTCTCTACAACGAATCAGCTGGGTTACGGAATCCAGCGATGGGAGATTACCCTAAGCCTTTTTGCAATCCATTGCAACCCCTCACCCCCTCAGAATCGAGGAATTGTCACGAATCTTGCCGCTCATCCTCCGCGTCGATGGACCGTGCCTACCGGAACAAGTGGTCCGATAACATCTGTCAAGGCGAGAAGCAACCGTCCCAGCGTGTAGCTCTTCCGCTATGGGTTTGATACCCCTGTGCCTGGGAGACTCGGCGACTTCCCACGCGCGACGGCGAGGAGGCGGCCAGACCGGCGACATCTCTTGGCGGACGCGACGGGCGCCCCTGGGCTGTGGAAGTGTTCAAGACTGGGACACCCCCGCGACGGCCGTCGGCCGCACCCATTTGTGTTGCTCGAAAGTTCGAGCGCCTACCCACCGGGTGCGGCGGACGACGCCGCGGGGGCGTCTATCTGGATCAGAGCCGGATCATCCCACCACCCGACCCCCGGACGGGCGGGCCGATTGAACGATCGGGTCTGGAAAAACGCCCCCGAGGTCCCTCAACCTCAGGGGCGCTGCATAGAAACGGGATCAATCGTCGTCGTGGTGCACTCCATCCTGAACATGGTCTTCACCCTGTTCGTGCCCGACGGCGTACCCGGCGCCGGCTCCCGCCGCTGCGGCTCCCACGAGACAACCCGACATCATCATCGTGGTCGCGGTGAGCAGGGCGATCATGAGCCCGTCGCGGGGCATCATCCCGAAGTATGTAGCTTGGGTAGTTCTGGAAGTGTGTGCCGCGTATCGCATCTTCCTCCGGTCCTTTCGATGGTGTAACTATCCCCGGCGGGTGTGAGCCCATTCTAAAGTTCGCATGAAATTGGGCTCATTTTGAGGCAGCCCGATATGGGGATCGTCGCACAGGGCCAGCGGGCTAGAATCCTCTTTCTCATGGGAATGAAACGGGGTCAGGAGGCGAGCGATGCGAACCAGAGCGCTGGGACAGTCGGGGATCGAGGCGTCGGTGGTGGGGATCGGGACCTGGGTGATGGGCGGCTGGATGTGGGGCGGTGCGGACGAGGGCGAGTCGATCCGGGCCGTGCACGCGGCGCTGGACGCGGGGATCACGCTGCTGGATACGGCTCCTATTTATGGCTTCGGGCACAGCGAGATGGTGGTGGGCAGGGCGATCAAGGGGCGGCGCGACGGTGTGGTCATCGCGACCAAGTGCTCGATGGTGATCAATGCGCCCGGCGGGCGCAGCGTGGGTCGTTCGACGGCGGCGGGCCCGGCGGAGCACGGGCACCTGGAGATCAAGATCTACAACAAACCCGAGTCGATCCGCCAGGAAATCGAGCTGTCGCTCAAGCGCCTGGGGACGGATTACATTGATCTGTATCAGACGCACTGGCAGGAGGAAACGACGCCGATCGAGGACACGATGGGCGAGCTGGTGCGGCTCAAGGAGCAGGGGAAGATCCGGGCGATCGGGGTGTGCAACGCGACGACGGCGGAGATGGACCGGTACCGATCGGTGGGGCCTCTGGACAGCGACCAGGAGCAGTACTCGATGATCCATCGCAAGATGGAGGGCGGGGACTGGGGGCAGGAGAAGGATCTCCCGGATCAGCTGGGGTATTGCGAGAGGAACGACATCGCGGTTTTGGCGTACTCGCCGCTGGTTCTGGGGCTGCTTACGGGGAAGGTGGGCCATGAGCGGGAGTTCCCGGAGAGCGATCTGCGCAGCAAGCAGAAGCGATTCAGCAAGGCGAACCGGGCGAAGGTGGCGGATTTGCTGGGCGCGTTTGAGCCGGTGGCGGATAAGCACGGGTGCACGATGGCGCAGCTGGTGATCGCCTGGACGCTGGCCCAGCCCGGGCTGACGCACGCGCTGGTGGGGGCTCGGACGGCGCCCCAGGCGGAGGAGAACGCGGTAGCGGGGTCGATCGAGCTGGACGGGGAGGACCTGGCGCTGATGAACAGGCTGGTGCGCAGCGGGGCGACGGAGCTGGCGGTGTGAAGATGCCGGTGCTGGGGAGGGGTGGGTTCTCGAAGAGGAAGAGTTCACCACTGAGCACACAGAGCACACAGAGGGGAAGATAGAGGGAGCAAAGATGGGGTTGAAGAGGGATTGAGATCTAAACCTTGAATCGTCACAACGCCCCTAAGCGTCTTTTTGCATGCTGGGGTGTCAGGGGCAGCCGTTGTGGAATGAGACGAGGTAGGCGGAGATGTCGAAGAAGTTGTAGAGGCCGTCGCCGTTGAGATCGGCCGGGGGCGATTGGCTGGTGAAGGCGACGAGGAAGGCGGAGACATCGAAGAAGTTGAGGACGCCATCGGCGTTGAGGTCGGCGGGGCAGGGGCCCATGCAGTTGTTGAGGTCGTAGACGCGCAGGCCATTGCTGGCGGCGGTGACGAACATGAGGTTGTCGCGCAGTTCGATGTCGCGCATCCAGACATAGCTGCCCGCTTGGGGGATCGCGGCGATGGCGTGGCGGAGCAGGATCGGGCTCAGGGGGTTGGCGTTGTCGTAGATGGTCAGGCCGGCGGAGCTGTTGGCGGTGTAGAGGAGGTCGCCATCGACCAGCAGTTCGTAGGTGATGCCGACGAAGTCGCCGTAGGGCGTGGAGATGTCGGTGCTGAGGTGGGCCAGCTCGATGGGGTCGGCGGGGTTTGAGAGGTCGAAGACGCGGTAGCCCGCGGTCTGCTCGGCGGTGTAGAGGAGATCGCCGTCGAAGGTGTGGCGCTGGAAGCCGAGTTCGGATTCGGGGGAGGGCGCGATGCGGGATCGCTCGGTGACGGCGTCGGGGTCGGAGACATCGAGGATGAGCAGGTCGGTGTTGCCCCCGGAGACGAGGGCGAGGTTGTCGTGGAGGGTGATCCTGCGCTGGGGGATGTCGGAGTCGTAGCGGGCGATGAGGGTGGGGTGGATGGGATCGGTGAGGTCGAGGATGTGGAGGCCGGAGTGGGAATCAGCGACATAGGCGGTGTTGCCGGTGATGGCGATGTCCCAGGTGGCGGTGTTGAACTCAGGGTCGATCTGTGTGTCGTAGTGGCCCACGACGGCGAGGTTGGCGGGATCGGCGATGTCGATGATGTCGAGGCCGCCAGCGCGCATGGCGATGTAGGCGTAGTGCTGGTAGAAAGCGAAGCCCTCGGCGTAGGAGTTGAAGGGATATGCGATGGTGTCGAGCAGCTCGGGGTGGCGCGGATCGGCGATGTCGTATGACTGAAAGTAGGCTTGGCTGCCGCCGAGCCCGTCGGAGCAGATGACGAAAGCGGTGTCGCCGATGAGTTCGACACGCTGGGCGAGGCCGTTGGTCGGGATGTTGGCGATGGGGTTGGTGGGGATGTCGTAGATGGCGAGCTGCCCGGCGGCGTTGAGCAGGCAGTAGTGGTCGCCGACCTTGCGGATGGCGATGGGGTTGTCGAGGGCGGGCTGACCCGAGTAGGAGGCGATGTGGAGTCCGGCGGGGCCGCTTTGCGTGACTTGTGTGAGATAGATGTCGAGCTGGTCGGTCGCGGCGAGCACGATGTTGTCGTGGAACACGGCGTCCTTGACGCCCGGGATGGAGGCGCCGTTGAAGAAGTAGCGGCCGAGTTCCTCATCGTACCGGTAGCTGAATGCACTTGAGCCTGGGATCACGGTGGTCAGGTAGGGCGGATCGGAGGTGAGGTACTGTCCGCCCCCGGGTGAGAACTGCCCGTCATCGATAATCGTTGGGAATCGCGGGTCGCTCAGGTCGTAGCGCTGGAGGCCTTGCGAATATCCGACGCCGTCCACGATGGCGGCGATGGGCGACTCCGGCGCGTCCTCGTTCTCAAGGGTCACATCGAGGACCGGCGCCAGCGGGCGGTTGACATTAAATATATAGAACTGGTTGGCGTACATGTAGCCCTGGCCGATAGGCATGGAGCCGTCATCGAGATCGAGCCCCTGATAGAACCGCACGAACCAGGGATCGGAGGGGTCTTGGATGTCGAAAATGCTGAACTGATGGCGGTCGTGCTGTAGATAGGCGGCCCGGCCGTTGAGTGTGATCGATTCGGCTTCCAGATAAGGAATCTCGGTGCGTCCCAGGATCGCCATGTGCTCGGGGTCGCTGATGTCGACGATGGCGAGGGTGGTCTCGTGCTCGATGATGTAGGCGAGGCCGTTGGTGATGGTCATGAATGTGGGATCTTCAAGGCCGCTGATGGAGCCCAGGAGCTGGGGCTGGGCGCAGGAGAAGTCGTCGGACTGGGCGAGGGCGGGTGCGGGATGCCCCAGCAGGAGGGCGGGGAGGGCGATGGGGATGAAGCGGGTCACGGGCATGGGTCGATGGTACCGGAAGGGGGGGGATCGAAGCCAGCGGAAAATGGTCATCGGCGGCTGGGGGGATGGGGTAAAGCGGGATGGGGGAAAGAAAAGGGACGCCCGTCGGGGCGTCCCTGTCGTGTTGTGTTGGAGCATCGGCTGTTGGTTACGGGCAGCCGGCGCCGAAGGCGTTGAGGAAGGTGGAGACATCGAAGAAGTCGAAGCTGCCGTTGCCGTCGAGGTCGGCGAGGGAGTCGCCGCTGTTGAAGGCGTTGAGGAAGGTGGAGACATCGAAGAAGTCGGTCTCTCCGTTGCCGTCGAGGTCGGCGGGGCAGGAGCTGCAGTCATAGACCTCGAGGTTGAAGGCGTCAACCGCGGCCTCGATCACGGAGCCGGCGCCGTTGTCGGAGGCGGTGAAGCGGATGCGGAACTGGCTGTTGGCTTCAAAGCCGGCGACGAAAGAGAGGCTGAACTCCTTGGCGAACCAGCCGCCGTGCGATTCGTCGGTGTTGGGGCCGACAGATTCAAGGGTGGTCCAGCTGGCGCCGGCGTCGTCGGAGACTTCGACGACGAAGACATCGGCGCCGGGAGCGGCACCGGTGCCCGAACCGGTGTTGTCGTACCAGCGTGCGTAGCTGACGACAGGCGTGCCTGTGGCGTCCATCACCGGTGAGGTGAGGATGGTGGAGCCGTCGTCGACATCGGTGTTGGAGCCGGGGCCCCCGTTGCCGGTGACATAGCAGCGGCCCGAGCCGTCATAGTCGGTGGGGTTGTCGCCGCGTGAGCCGTTCCCGCCGGGGACGGCGCGCTCCCAGCGGCCCGTGCCGCTGCTGTTGACATTCCCGCTGACCGTCCATCCCTGGTTGGTTTCGAAGTTGTCCTCGAAGACGAGCGCGGGGGCGTCGGTGGCGGCGATCACGGAGTAGCTTGTCGTGGGCGCGCCTTGGGGGGCGGTCTGCTCGAAGCCCTCGGTGTCATTGGCCGTGATGTAGTAGTTGATCTGCGAGCCGCAGTCGGCGGCGGGCAGGGCGGCGGCGTAGATATCGCCACCGGTGTTGGTCATGGGGTAGGGCATGAATCCAGAGCCGGTGTCGGCCATGAGGGTCGGCGTGGAGGGGTCGAGCGTGCCCGCGATATCGGTGAACTCGGCGGCAATCATGGTTCCGCCGCTGGGATTGGCGTAGTCGGGCACATCGACGGGCTGGATATCAACCAGCGTCAGCGGCGGGGCGTCCATGTTGTGGGCGCCGAAGCCAGCGGCGATCTCGGCGTAGTGGGGGGTGCCGTTGCCGATGTCGGCGTCGTCGTCGTCGAGGGTCAGCCAGTCGATGGTGATCTGGGGGTTGATGTCGGACCCGTTATGGAGCAGGATCGAGTTGACGGCGAGGTAGTTGAGGATCTCGGTGTAGTTGTCGGGCTCGGTGGCGATGAGGACCTCGCGTGTCTCCCAGACGCAGCCGGAGATGAGCTGGGCGCAGGTGTGCGCGTCGCTCCCGCAGGGGTACATCATGTTGTTGTCGGCGGTGCGCAGCGAGGTGTTGCAGTTGCCGAAGAATCCCTGGCCCAGCGCGGGGCTGTCGAGGATGATGGTGCTCATGACATCGCCCATGCCCTCGCCGTAGCCGCCCTGGCCCGAGCCGCCGGCCTGGACGAGGTGGTGGCCGTACTCGTGCATGACGACCGAGGACCAGGCGGTGTTGGGGTATCCCGATCCCGAGCGGCAGAGGTTGAGCGATTCCTCGGCCCCGTCGTACCAGGCGTTGCCGGGGCAGAAGCCGTCGGTCCGGTTGACGGTGACGGGGAAGCCCTCGTTGTTGAGTCTGGGGTAGGCGGGGTTGGCGCGGATGGCGAAGTCGCGGACCATGTTGGCGTAGAAGTACGCGTTGGCCTGGGCGCGGATGAGCTCGTCGTCATTGTCGGGGTTGAAGAGCAGGTCCACAGTGGCGGGGGGCGTCACGGTGGCGGTGGGGTGCTGGACGGAGATGAGGAAGTCGGAGACCTCGAACCAGCGTCCATCGAGGTTGGCGCCGACGGTGACGGGGGTGACGCCGGGGAAGGGGAGGGTGTAATCGCCGTTCTCATCGGTGTAGGTGGAGACGCCGGGGCCGCTGACGCGGAGGTAGGGCAGGCCGGTGGGGACCTCGTCCTCGCAGAAATCGGCGGCGATGCCCTCGGTGACGAGGCCCGAGACATGGCCCGAGACATCGATGGTGTGGGTCAACGCCTCGTCGTGGAGCAGGGCGCCGGTGGCGGCGTCGGTGACGACGCGGAACTTCTTGTAGCCGTCGACGGAGATGAGCGAGGAGTCGGCGACGACGGGCGCGTGCGGCTGGTTCTCAAGCCCGGCGTAGACAACGCGCTCGGTGCTGATGACGACGACCTTGCCGCCGTAGTGGGCCTGCATGTTCTGGGCGATGAGGTTGGGTCGGGCGGGGGCCGCGATGAGGGCCGCGTCGGGCTGGAAGGCGGACAGGTCGTGCAACTGCGCCGAGGCGAGCACGAGCGGGTTGCCCGGATCGTTGCGCGTCAGGAGCATGAGCCCGGACTGGAAGACGGGCAGGCCGACCTTGAACTGGGTGTAGTAGCTGCCGGTGAACTTGTAGGTGTCGTTGAAGGATTCGTAGCCGATGGGCTGGGTGTGGTGGCCGTCCTTGAAGGGGCCCTTGGCGACGAGCTCGACGGGGGTCAGGCCCCAGACATCGATGTGCTGGTTGATGAAGCGCTGGGCGGAGGCCTCGGCGGTGGGGCCGCTGCTGAAGGCGCGCCCGTAGACCCGCCCGATGCGCCCGTCGCGGTTCTCGGCGAAGTGGGCGCCGGCGTTGGCGGCCTGGAAGTCGGCGACGGCCTGGGCGCGGGTGGGCGAGAGGGTCGTGCCCGAGTGGGCGACGATATCGGCCGCGGTGGCCTGGGAGAGCGACGCGGCGGCGATGGCCAGCGGCATCAGGCGGGTGAGGGAACGCGTGGTGGTCATGTCTTGCCTTTCTGAGGGAGCTACGGATGGCTTGAGAGCACACGATGAGGCATCGGCAATGCGTGGGGACACTGCGGGTGCGGACGGCGGCGGCGCGGGGAACCTGCTTCTGATGTGCGACGCACGACAAGCCCCGAATGGGGCCGTGGATACGAAAACGCGGGCGGAATGAGCATGCCCGCGGGGCCAAGGTACTTGAAAGAGGGCCGCCGGTCAAGCGCCGAGGGCCGATATTCGGCCATGAATGGGCGATTCGGACTCCCCCGGGGGGGGGTGATCGCGGGTGGGCTTGTCCGGCTCAGGGACAGCCGGCCTGGAAGAGGACGAGCATGGCGGAGACATCGAAGAAGTTGAGGCCGCCGTCTCCGTTGAGGTCGGCGGCGGGGTCCTGGTTCTGGAAGGCGACGAGAAAGGCGGAGATGTCGAAGAAGTTGAGCTGGTCGTCGTTGTTGAAATCGGCGGGGCAGGGGGTGCAGGGGGCCAGGTCGTAGACCTTGAGGCCGCCGCCGTAGACGGCGGTGTAGGCGAGATCGCCGTCCATGACGATCCGGCGGGCGGAGGCGGTGGCGTTGATGCTTGGCCGTGTTCTGAAATAACGATCGAAGATCGGGGCCAGCGGGTCGGTGTTGTCGAAGACGGCCAGGCCGTTGTTGCCGTTGGCGATGAGCAGTTGATCGCCGTGGGGGATGAGCTGGTAGGCGATGGGGGTCAGTTCTTCGAGAACCTCATCGTCATAGCTGAAGGGATGGTGGGCGAGCAGGGCGGGGGCGGCGGGGTCGGAGATGTCCCAGACGCGGTAGCCCTCGGTGAACTCGGGGGTGTAGAGGAGGCCGTGATCGAAAGTGGCGGTCTGGATGCCCGAGTTGCTCTGGTCGAGCGGGGCGATGGTGGAGATGACCCGGGGGTGGTCGAGATCGCTGATGTCGAGCAGCAGCGCGTCGAATCTGCCGCTGGCGATGCAGGCGAGCTGGTGGCCCTCGCTGAAACCGATGCCTCGTTCCAGCCCGGTGTGTCCAGGTACGCGCGGAGCCGCGGATCGGTCGGGTCCGTGATGTCGAAGATGGAGAGTCCGCTGGTGCGATCGACGATGAAGAGGGTGCCGTCGACGACGGCGGCGTCGCGGGCGCGTCGCCCGGTGTCGATCGTGCGAAGGAGTGTGGGATTGGCGGGATCGGTGATGTCGAGGACGACGAGGTCGTCTCGGTCGGCGGCGAGGTAGAGGGTGTCGCCCGAGGCGGCGACGGCCGAGACGCTGTCGAGCCCGCCGTAGCGGCCGACGAGTTTCAGGTTGGCCGGATCGGAGGCGTCGAAGAGTTCGATGCCGAAGCCTTCCTCGGAGGTGATGACGAGATCGTTGTAGCGGAGGATGTCGTTGGTGCTCCCCTCGGTGCGGTGAGCGGCGGTGTAGGGGCTGGTGGAGATGGAGTACGCGCTGAAGCGGGTGTCGGTGACGTTGTAGAAGACGCCGTCGATAAGCTGGATGAAGCGGGCGCCCTCGCCCTCGTCGAGATCGAGCGTGAGTGTGAGTTCAGTCAATCCTTCGGCTGACGACGCGTCGAAGACGCGCATGTCGCTTGGATACCTCCCGTTGACGAACAGCAGCGACCCGATGCGGGCCGATCTGTAGTTGTATGAATCGGAGTAGAGTCGTTGGTCGTAGAGTCGATCGGGGGCGTTGGGATTGGTGATGTCGTACACCGCGATGGTGTCCGTGGAACTGGCGTAGAGGGTGTGGGTGAGCGGGTCGATATCGATCTGGGTGTACTCGCTGCCCTCGAACGCTTTGGCGCTGGGATCGACGACGGGGTGAAGGGGGTCGCTCAGATCGACCGGCTGCACGCGGGTGGTGTAGGCGAGCCCGTGCTGCATGTCGGCGATGGGGTGGGGCAGTATTCGCCGACCTGGGCGATCTCGCTGATCAGCATGGGGAGGGTGGGGTTGGAGACATCATAGAAGAGGAGCGACTGGTTGCTGAGCACGGTCAGGACCGAGCCCCTGGCGCCGAAGTCGTCAGTGTCGTTGATGGTGAAGCTCCCCACGGGCTGGAATGTCGCAGGCCCGGTCCGGTGTAGAACGGTGAAGTCGTCGCCGTCGCGTGCGTAGATGAAGTCGCCCTCGATGACGAGCTGGTCCGTGTAAAGGTTCCCCAGCGGCGGGTCGTTGAGGGGAATGGGGTCGTAAGGAGATGAGAGGTCCCAGACGACGAGGTGCTGGGAGAGCAGGAGATTCCCGCCCAGGCCACACAGGAAACTGTCCGAGTCGATAAGAGATATATTGCGAGCTGGCGCATAGGGGAAGTTGATGTCGACCACATTTCTTCCCACGCCCATGAGGTTGTTGTCCGTCATGGGCATCGCGATGGCCCCCCGCTCCGGTTCATAGAACCGGACGAACCAGGGGTCGGTGGGGTCTTCGATATTCCAGACGCTCAGGTTGCCGTGGTCGTTGGCATAGAGATACCCGTCGTGGACGGCGAGGCTCCGACCATAGAACGAGAGGAGATCGGTGAACCCGACCTGCGGCAGGCCGACGCCGGCGTCAATGTCGATGATGGCCAGTCCGTCGTCGGTGGCGAGGTAGGCGTAGCCGTCATCGATGAGCAGGTCGTGGGCGCCGGTGGATTCGAAGGCGCCAGCATTCACAATGTCATAGGTGAAGCATGGCCCCGGGATGTCGTCGCCCGCTCTGGCGGGGGAGTGTGATGAGCAGAAAACGGCGCAGAACGCCATGGCGGTCGGGATTGAGTAATGAATCATCATGCGGCCACAATACCCGAAATCCGGATATGCACAAATCCCGAACATGAAGTTTGGAGATTTCAGGTTCGTGGGCGCGTCATCAGGCACACGACTCCGCCCAGCGTGGCGCCCAGGGTGTTGGAGACCAGGTCCCAGCCGGTGTTGATGTAGCCGCCGACATTGGTTTCGGGGACGGTGAGGACGGCGATGAACTCGATGACCTCGTTGAGGGCGCTGAGACCGATGCCCATCAGCGCGGCGGCGACGGCGGTGGCGAGCGTGCGCCGTGCGCCAAGCAGGACGATGAGGGCCTGGAAGCAGGCGAGGGTGGCGCTGAAGAACCCGAAGGCGTGGACGAGCTGGTCGTACTTGAGCAGCGCGGGGTGGAGGCGAAGGGAGTAGAGGACGGCGGCGTCGGGGCGGGCCGCGGGATCGGTCGCGGCGCGCCAGGCGTCGGTGTACTGCGGGGGGACGGGGACGGTGCCGCCGGCCATGTGCAGCAGCCCCCAGACGGCCAGCAGCCACAGAACGGCGCGGGAGAAACGGATCCGCAGGTGCAGGGCCAGGACCGTGAGGATGATGACGGTCATGACGAAGGCGTACATGAGGAACTCGGTGTTGCCCTGGCGCAGGGCCAGGGCCGAGCAGACGATCATATAAAGGATGACGAAGAGGATCAGCGGCAGGGGGATGACGCGTTGGTAGGCGTATCCCGGGGTGTTGAGCGGCGCGGGCGTGCTTGGGGTGGTCATGGGGGCCAGTGTATCCCAAGTCGGCGGGGCGTGTCCGGCCCGGGGCGTGGCGCGGGGCGGCGGGCTAGGATGGACCATGAGCGACAAGCACGCGGATCCCGTCGTCGTGGGTGAATACCCGAGCGAGTTCGAGGCGTCGATTATTCGCAACATGCTTACCGAGGAGGGGATCCCGGCCCAGGTATCCGGCGGGACCGTCGCGGGGTTCCGCGCCGAGGTGCCTGGGATGGTGCGGGTGATCGTGCCCGCTGGGTTCGAGGAGCGGGCGCGCAAGCTGCTGGCGGACCACGACGCGGGGCGCCTCGACGACGATTCGCGTCCCGAGGCCCAGGGCGACGACTGAGGCCCTGAGGCCTTGGAATCCCGATTTCACCGCTTTGGAACCGTCTCATTCATGCCCGGTGCGGATGGGGGTTGCACGCCGCGGGTTGGACGGCGCTTTATCACATCGGGGGGCGGTGTGTGTGGGTTCATGGTGGTTCCAGCACATGGGGCGATGTGATTTCGTGTTTCGTATGCGGATGGAATATCTGAGGGTTACGATATGGGCAATAATGGTGATTGGACAGAGAATGCCATTCGCCAGCGCTGGGCGTTCGGGTCGAGCTACCAGGTCGTACCCGACGCGTGGCAGTCCAACGGACCGCCATCGCCCCGCTACATCCCGGTCGCGACTACCCCGCATCTCTTCCAGAGTGACATTGGGATCGAACTCGCCGAGGGTCGGCGGATCACCGATGTGCTGCACCACGCCAACAAGGTGTGGATGTTCGAGGAGTTCGATCGCGACCGGGCGGACCCGCTGTACTTCGGGTGCGACGACGCACGCTGCGAGAAGCTGATGTTCGACGGCTCAGTGAACATCTGGGCCAGCGGGGCGGCGGCGCCATCGATGGTGCCCGAGCAGGGGCTGTTCCACTGGAAGCAGGTTGTGCCGCTGGATACCTTCCCGCTGCCGGTGGGTGGTCTGGGCGACGACACGCTGGTGAGCCAGCGCTACCGCTGGACCTACGGCGGGCTGTCGGGGATCAACTACGGGGCGTTCTCGGGGAACGAATCGCAGTGGCCCTCCTCGAACTAAAGCCGCGCCGCTCGCGGCGCCAATGTTCCTCATACCGACCCCCGCGCGTAGCATCGTGCGGGGGTTTTCATGTTCGGTTGGGGGGCGACGGGCCGGGAGGCGGTCGCCATGGGCGAGAGGAAGAAGACGAGCGGCGTGCTGCGCCTGGGGACCTCGGGCTACCAGTACGACGACTGGAGGGGGGATCTCTACCCTCAGGGCGAGCCCAAGCGGCGATGGTTCGAGATCTACAGCGAGTCGTTCGACACGGTGGAGATCAACAATACCTTTTACAACCTGCCCGAGGCGAGCGTGTTCGACGACTGGCATGATCGCGCGCCCCCGGGGTTTCTCTACGCGCTGAAGTATTCGCGCTTCGGGACGCACATGAAGAAGCTCAAGGACCCCGAGCAGCACCTGGGCGTGTTCGTGGAGCGTGCCGAGCGGTTGAAATCGTACCTGGGACCCATCCTGGTGCAACTTCCCCCGCGGTGGAAGGCGAACCCCGAGCGGCTCGACGCGTTCCTGCGTGAAGCGCCCCGCGAGCACCGGTGGGCGGTGGAGTTTCGAGATCCGAGCTGGCTGTGCGACGAGGTGTACGGCGTGCTGCGCGCGCATGGGGCGGGGCTGTGCATCCATGACCTGATCGAGGACCACCCGCCGGAGCTCACCGCCGGCTGGACCTATCTGCGTTTCCACGGCGGAGAGAGGCACCGGCACGGGTACCCGGCGCAGGCGCTGGGCGCGTGGGCCAGGAGGATCGGGGGGTGGCTGGGGAGCGGGCTGGATGTGTATGTGTATTTCAACAATGATGTCGGGGGGCACGCCGTGCACAACGGGCTGGACCTGCGCCGGTATGTGCTGGGCGAGTAGATGAGGAAGGAGGGCGATATGCCCGAGCTGCCCGATGTGGAGGGGTTCAGGATGTATCTTGATTCGACGGCCCTGCGCCAGAAGATCACGGGGGCGCATGTGCGCGATGCGCGGATCCTGGAGGAGGGGATCAGCGCCGGCGTGCTCGGTCGCCGGCTCGTGGGCGGCTCGCTGCGCGAGACGCGCCGGCACGGGAAGCTGGTGTTCGCGCGGATCAGCGCTGGGGGGTGGCTGGTGTTCCACTTCGGGATGACCGGCGAGCTGGTCTACGGGGAGATGGAGGGCGAGGAGCCCCGGCACACTCGGGTGTCGATTGAGTTCGCCAGGGGAACGCGCCTGGCCTATCTGAGCCGACGGATGCTGGGACGCGTGGGGCTGTGCGAGGATGTGGACGGGTACATCGAGGAGCACGGCCTCGGCCCCGACGCCCTCGACGAGCGCCTGACGCTCACGCGCTTCCGAAAGCTCATGGCGGGTCGGCGCGGGACGCTCAAGGGGGTGCTGCTGGACCAGTCGCTGGTGGCGGGGATCGGCAACGAGTGGGGCGACGAGATCCTGTTCCAGGCGGGTCTCGATCCCCAGCGCCGCAGCGACGAGCTCAGCGATGAGGAGGTCGCGGCGATCCACCGGGCGATGCGCACGGCCCTCAAGCGCGGGGCCGCGAACGGGGGCGATGTCGACGCGCTGCCCGGCTCGTGGCTGCTGCCCCACCGGCGCCCGGGCGGGGAGTGTCCCCGCTGCGGCGGGGCGCTGAGAACGGTGAAGGTCTCGGGGCGGACGAGCTATTTCTGCCCCAGGTGTCAGCCATCGGGCGCCTGAGGCCCGTTTTCGTGCATCGCCCCGCAACCGGGGTGGATGCCGGAGCGCATCGGGCTCGCGTTCGTGCCGGGCGCGCTATGATCGCGTGAAGGGGACGAGCGTCCATTTGACCCGCCTACGAGTATGTGAAGGAGTCGAGATGAAATCGATCGTTGTCGGAGTGTTCGCGCTGATGGCGCTGGTGATCGCGGCCTTCGCGGTCCCGCCCGCGGCGGGGGAACAGGATGCCGGGCAGAAAACAGAGCAGGACACGAAGAACGCGGCCCAGCCCGCGCAGGGCGCCGACCCCGAGAGCGGCGAGAAGGACGAGGAGCGGTTCATGTACATCCAGATGACCACCAGCAAGGGCGACATCTTCCTCGAACTCAACAACGAGCTGGCGCCGATCTCGACGGAAAACTTCGTGACCTACGCCAAGGAGGGGTTCTACGACGGGACCATCTTCCACCGCGTGATCGAGAACTTCATGATCCAGGGCGGCGGGTTCGACAAGGACATGAAGAAGAAGAGCACCCACGAGGGCATCAAGAACGAGTGGAAGAACGGGCTGAGCAACGGGCGCGGCACGATCGCGATGGCGCGCCTGGGCGGACGCCCAGACAGCGCGACGGCGCAGTTCTTCATCAATGTCAAGGACAACGATTTTCTCGACGAGCCGCGCGACGGCGCGGGGTACGCCGTGTTCGGCAGGGTCGTCAAGGGCATGGATGTCGTCGACAAGATCAGGGCCGTGCCCACGGGCAACAAGGGCGGCTACGCCGATGTGCCCACCGAGGCGGTGGTCATCGAGAAGGTGACCGTGCTCGACGAGGCCAAGGCCGAGGAGCTGGGGCTGGTCAAGAGCGAGGGCTGAGACCCGATCTCATCGGGCCGGTCGCAGGCGCCGACGCAAGAAAGAGAATCGTGACCCGTTCCCGAAAGGGGGGCGGGCTTTTTCTTGCATGTGCTTTCTTGGACTAAAACTGGTCAGGTTCACCGGGTTGGCGGCGGGAACGGTCCGAGAATGCGTCTGTGCGTGGCGGGAGAAATGCGTCACGGTTGAAACTTGAGCGGGAGCATTCCGATAGACGATGTGGGACGAGACGCAAGGGATGTGGGATATGGACGACACACGCACCGACAGCACCATCGTTGACGAGACGCTCGCCGACGCGGGCATCATCCCCTTCGCCGACGACGAGGCGTCGCGCCGTGAGGGCGCAGGCCCTTCCACGCGCCCTGCGCAGGGCCCGCGACCCGATCGTGTCGCGGACGCCCTCGGCGAGACCATCGAGCGGATCTCGGTGGTCGATCGCGAGCTGGGGCTCGAGGACCTCGGCGTCCCGGCGCGCGAGGGACGGTACGAGTGCCCCTGCTGCGGCATGGCGGCCACGCGGGTGGTGCGGGTGCGCATCGTGCACCACGCGGGATGGGCCGCGGTGTGCGCCGTGTGCGCCGCGTCGCTGCTTGAGAAGCTCCCCGGGACGATCGTGGGCGGGGCGGTCAAGCCCTCGCGCAAGCGTCGGATGGGCCGGATCAGGGGGGTGGGCGACCGGGCTGGCGCCGAGAAGAAGGGACGCGGCGGTGGTCAGACCCCGCACGGGTTTCGTGGCGACGCCGCGGACGGTCTTCTCCAAGCCGGCTGAGGACGACGACGGGGATGACCGGCCGTGAAGAATGCGATGTGAACGACGCCCCGGTGAAAGCCGGGGTCTTGAGTTGATCGCCCGGGTTTGATCCCGGTTTGATCGCCCGGGTCGTGCGGACGCAAAAAAACCCGGCTGGTGGTGGGTCAGCCGGGTCGGTGGTGAACTGGGCCGTGCTGGGGGCTCCCTGCCGGGAGCATGATCCGTGAGGTCTCCGCGTCCTTGCGGAGGCTCGCCGTCCATGGTGGATCAAGGGGGCGGACTCACCCCTCACCAGTGTGGCTCAGTCCTGATTGTCTCGTCCGATTGCTCGGGCGTGGTGGTCGTCCACGGCGCGGCCTTGCGTCGTGGGCGGGGTACGGGGCGGGGTTGATCCGCGTTGGCTTGGGCCTCCCCGGGCGTCCCATCATGGGACACGCGGGGGGCGCGTGTTTCGTGTCACTGGGGTCTGGGGCTCCTGCCTGAGAGCTTGGAGGAGAGCTCGGCCATCCTGGCGAGCCGATCGTTGAACTCGCTCTGCCAGGCGTCCCGGGATCGGATCTCGAGCCGGTCTCCCGCGCCCAGCACAACCACCTCGCGGGGCAGACTCAGCGATTCGACCTGCCAGGCGGGGAGACGGATCCGGTTGTTGGCGTCCACATCGACCTGCTCGGTCACCGAGTGCAGGATGACATCCAGCTCGGCCTGGTCCTCGTCGGGGGTCAGGCTCGGGTCGCGCCGACCGGCCGTGAAAAGCTCGTTGTGCATCTTCTCGGTGTAGAGGCGCAGCGAGCCGGTCTTGGGCCAGGGGACGCAGAACCAGGTCGTGCCGTCGTGCTCGGGCGACCAGCGGTTGCGGAACTTGGCGGGGATGGCCAGACGCTGCTTGGCGTCGATGCTGGCCTCTGCTTGTCCGGTGAATGGCACGGCTTGTGACCCCGAAGTGGTTCATTCGTGGGATTATCGCCCACTCTCACCCACAACGCAAGTCGGTTGACCCAACATGGCGCAGTTTGGGGATCGGATGTGGATAGATGGGGGTGTTGTCCACCCGCGCCGTCCGGGAGAGCGATGGAGTAGCTCGTTGCGGGATAAGTATTTAGAATGACCTGGCGCAGAAGGTGCGCGGGTGGGGCGCGGATGGTGAAGATGGAGAAAGTGGGTAAGAATTTGTGCCGTTGTGCGGGGCGGAATCGTGAATCGCGCCGATCCGGTAGCATCATCGGCGGGGAAAGGGCTCGAAAGGGATGTCGAGGGGGCGTGGGGAAACCATGAGCGGGCAGTCACAGCATCAACTGGTCAGCGCGGCCCTGGGGTTTCTTCCTCGGGGGCGGTATCTGATGACGGCGTCGTTCGACGGGCAGCGCAGCGGGATGCTGGTGGAGGCGGTGCAGTGCTGCAGCCACGAGCCGATGATGCTTTGCGTGGCGGCGCGCAAGGGGCACAAGATCGACCCGCTGATCCGCGACGCGCGGACCTTCGCCATCGGCGTCATCCCCGAGGGCGACAAGATGCTCACCCGCCGTTTCAGCGTCAGCGACGCGGCCCCCAGCGAGCACGGGCCAGAGGGGACGGACGATCCCTTCGACGCGATGGCCACCAGGCGGCTGGTGACGGGCGCGCCGGCCCTGGTGCGGTGCGCGACATGGTTCGACTGCGAGGTCATGCGGCGCGTGGATCTGGAGGCGGAGACCGAGCTGTTCGTGGGGCTGGTGGTGGGGGTGTACCACGACAAGCAGCTGCTCAAGATCGACCCGGTCACCGAGGCCAAGGACTGATCCACGCGCGCATCTTCTCCCGGAACACCGCCTCGCTGAAGCGCAGCGCGTTGTCGCGGCAGCGACCGGGCGTCCGCGGGTTCAGTGGGCAGCGGTCGATGGCGCGGGCGATCGATTCGGCGCGTGGGGCGTCGAAGAGGGCGCCCGTCTCGTGCTCGATCACGCTGTCGAGCGCGCCGCCGGCGCGCCGGGCGACGACGGGGCACCCGGCGGCCTGGGCCTCGACGGCGGTGATCCCGAAGTCCTCGACCTGGGGGAAGAGCAGCGCGCGGGCGCGCCGGTAGTGTTCGAGCAGGGCCGCGTCCTCGAGGCGCCCGGCGAAGGTGATGTGGGCGGGCAGGTCGTGGCGGGTCTGGGCGCGCCGGGCGTGGGCGCGCAGGGCGGCTTCGTGCGAGCCGGCGCCGACGACGGTGAGCGGGCGGCGGGCCAGGCACGCGGCGTCGATGGCCAGATCAACCCGCTTGTAGGGCTCGAGGGCCGACACCAGCAGCAGCGAGGCGTCGCGGGGCTGGGCGGAGGGCGTGAAGAAGTCGGTGCGCACGGGGGGATGGACCACGACCGAATCTCGGTCATAGCAGCGTTCGATCTCGGCGCCGGTGTGGTGCGAGTTGGCGATGAAGCGGGTGACATGGGCGGCGGTGCGCCGGTCCCAGCGTCTGAGCGACGGGGAGAAGACGCGCAGCCCCGCGGAGCGCAGGCGGCCCTTGAGGTCGGGCGAGCGGTAGGCGTCGGTCTGCGACCAGAGGTAGCGGGCCGGGCAATGGCAGTAGCAGAGGTGGGGGACCCCGGGAGGAGAGCGCAGGCCCTTGATGGCGGCCGAGTGGGTGGAGATGAGCAGGTCGATGGGCTCGCGGGCGTGGTCGCGCGCCAGGCGGCGTGAGAGCTGGCGCACCGCCGCGGGATAGCGCATCAGCAGCCAGCGGCGCAGTGGCTGGGGGAAGCGGTTGAGCGAGGAGGCGGTGCGGGGCAGCGCGTCGATGGCGGGCGAGAGCGCCTTGCCCGAGTCGAACATGGTGTAGAGCCGGGCGATGGCGTGGCCGTCATCGACCAGCAGGCGGGCGATGGCGTCGAGGACCATCTCCCCGCCGCGGTATCCCACGAGCCAGTCGTGGGCCAGGGCGACGCGGAGGGGGCGCGCGGGGTGGGGGTGGGCGGGACCGGATTGGGCGGGGGGGTCTATCATGAGGTCAGGAAACGGGAACGACAGGGAGATCAGGCCGTGACAGATCAAACCCGCTGGGCAGGCCGTTCATCGGGCTCCGCGTCGGCGTCGTTCACCCCCACGGCGGCCAACCGGCTGGGGCTGGATTACGAGCACGAGGCCGAGCGCCTGGGGAAACCCGTCTGTCCCATCATCGACGCGCACGCGCACATCAACGGTGGACGGGCCTCGCAAGTGTATAAGCGTGTGTGCGACCTGTACGGGATCGAGCGGGTGTACTCGCAGACGCAGCTGGCCCAGGCGGACGCGGTGAAGGCGGTCATGGGGGACCGGATCCGGTTCGTGGCCATCCCCGAATACATGCACGAGGACCGGACATGGGCCCACACGCAGGGGTTTCTGGAAAACCTCGACGCGTGGCACGCGCGCGGGGCGCGCATGGTCAAGTTCTGGGGGGCGCCGCGTCTGCGGGATTATGTCTCGACGATGGGGATCGCGTCCGAGGAGATCGTCCCCTTCGATTCGCCCTGGAAGCTGAGAATCGCTGAGAAGGCGGCTTCGCTGGGCATGATGCTCATGGTGCACTGCGGCGACCCCGACACCTGGTTCCGATCCATGTATAAGGATCCGGGCGTCTACGGGACCAAGGCGTCGCAGTACGAATCGCTCGAACGGCTGCTCGGGAAGACGGGGATGCCCTGCATGGCGGCCCACATGGGCGGGTGGCCCGAGGACCTGGGGTTCCTGGGTGGGCTGCTGGATCGGCATCCAAAGCTGATTTTGGACACCAGCGCCACCAAGTGGATGGTCCGGGAGCTGAGCAAGCACGAGACGGGCGAGCTGATCGACTTCCTCGATCGTTATCGGGGACGGATTCTCTTCGGCTCGGACATCGTGACCAGCGATGACCATCTCCGGGCGACCGACCCGGACAACCCCGCGTTCGGCAGCCAGCTGGCCGGGAGCGAGGCGGAGGCGTTCGAGCTGTACGCCTCGCGGTACTGGGCGCTGCGGACGATGTACGAGACGCGGTACCGGGGGGAGTCCAACATCGCCGATCCGGACCTGGCGATGGTGGAGCCCGAGCGTTACGACGCGATGAGCGCCCCGGCCCTGCGCGGGCACGGGCTCGATCACGAGCGGCTGCGGGTGCTGTATCACGACGCGGCGGCGGCGACGCTGGACGCGTGGTACGCGGGGCGGGACCCCTTTGAATGGGGCCTGGGATCGGTCTGGTCTTCCCGGGTCGGGCCTGCGGGGTTGAAATGAGCGCTTTGGGCTTGTGGGGTCGGGGTGCTTCGATTATGCTCGGTGCGGGGCTCGGGCGGTGCGCTCGCATGCGTCGGGCCCGCTTTGTGCGTGTTTGAGCGAGCTGGACTACTGACATCGAGAGCAGGACGACCATGAAGAAGACAATCGCCTTCGGGCTTTCAGTGGTGTGCGCGGCGGGACTTGCGGGCACGGCGGGGGCGGCGGGGGATCCCCTCGCGGCTCGGGACGCGGGAGAGACGGGGACGGACATCGGGCAGGTCTTCGAGGAGGCCTCGTTCCGGGAGATGCCGCTGCATGTGTCTTCGGGGGCGGTGCGGGTGACGCACACGACCCCCGGGGCCGACGCGCGGGCGGTGCAGGTCCCGGTGTGGTCCACGGTGGTCACGGTTGAAGATTCGGACTGGATCCGGCTCTACTTCAGCGAGGTGGTGCTGGCCCGCTCGACCGAGCTCACGCGCGAGAGCTACCTGCGGATCACCTCGCTCGAGGACGGTTACGAGCAGTATCTCGACGCCCAGTCGCTGGCCCAGTGGAGCAACTCGACGGCCTATTTCAACGGCAACGCGGTGCGGGTGGAGATCATGGCCTCGCCCAACGCGTCGAGCCAGGTCAACAGCGTGCGGATCACGGGCGCCCAGGTCTCGGACCGTGTGACGCGGCGTTCAATCTGCTTCTCGACGGACGACCGGGTGCTGAGCGACTCGCCGCAGGACGCGCGCCTGATGCCCATCGGGTGCAGCGTGTGGCTGTTCGGTGACCACGGGAGCTGTTTCCTGTCGGCGGGGCACTGCTCGCCGAGCAGCGGGCAGGTGGTTCAGTTCAATGTGCCGCTGTCGAGCAGCAGCGGGGCGACGCGCAACCCGCCGCCGCAGGACCAGTACGCGATCGACAACGCCTCGGTGCAGATCACCAGCAGCGTGTTCATCGGCAACGACTGGTCGTTCTTCGGGACCTTTGACAACTCGAACACCGGGATGAGCCCCGGGCAGGCGCAGGGGGCGAGCTACCAGCTGGCGACGGCGTTGCCGCCGGTGGACGGGCGCCCGATCCGGATCACGGGCTACGGGACGACGAGCTCGCCGGTCCCGGCGAGCTGGAACCAGGTGCAGAAGACGCATGTGGGGCCGCTGGTGAGCATCTCGGGCAACACGGTGCGCTACCAGACGGACACGACGGGGGGCAACTCGGGCTCGGCGATCGTGGACGACACGAACTCGACGGCTTTCGGGATCCACACCAACGCCGGCTGCGGGCCCGGGGGCGGCTCGAACCAGGGCACGAGCCTGTTCAACGCGGGGCTGCAGGCGGCGCTGGGCGATCCGCACGGCATCTGCCTGCCACGGGATATCCAGGCCTCGCTGCTGTTCGAGCCCACGCATATCCAGCCCGAGGGCGGTGATGTGGTGACCCTGGTGATCGACAACCTGCAGGGGCACACGGTGGTCGGGCTGCCCACGATGCATGTCGTCGGCACCGACGGGACCAGCCATGTGGGCCCCATGGTCGACAACGGGAACGGGAGCTACGACGGGACCTTCGCGTCGTACTACTGCGGCAGCGGGGTGGACTATCACTTCGAGCTCGTCGATGAGGAGGGGACCGTCGTGCGTGTTCCGGGCACGGGCTCGTTCAGCACGGTGGCGCTCGACGAACTGACCATCGCCTTCGACGATGATTTCGAGACCGACCAGGGCTGGGTGAGCTACACCACGGGCGGCTCGGGCAACTGGGTGCGGACGGTCCCGGCTGACCACGGCCAGGGAGACCCGAGCGGTGACGCGGACGGCTCGTCTCACTGCTTCGTGACCTCGAACAACAACGGCGTGGATGTGGACAACGGGAGCGTGGTGCTGCTCTCGCCCGTCGTGGACCTGAGCGGGATGGACGCGCCGGTGCTTCGCGTCTCGGCGTGGATGACGGGGACGGGCCCCGACTCGATGACGATCGAGTTCACCGACGACGCGGGGGTCTCGTGGGTCACGGCCAGCACAATCCCGAGCACCGGCGGTGAGTGGGACCGTCTGGCGTTCGATCTGGAGAACTATATCGACCTCAACAACGCCTTCAGGATGCGCGTGACCACCACCGACGCGGGCGCGGACACGACGGTCGAGGGCGGCATCGACGGGTTCAGGATCTCGAGCGAGGTGTGCGACGCCTCGTCGTGCCCGGCGGACTTCGACAGCAACGGCTCACTGGACTTTTTCGATGTGTCGTACTTCGTCAACGCCTACGGCGCGATGAACCCCGGCGCGGACTTCACCGGCGACGGGCACTTTGATTTCTTCGATGTGTCGGCGTTCCTCAACGCGTTTGGCGCGGGCTGCCCCTAAAGGGCGCCTGGCCGAGCGGGGTGATAGAAACGACAGGGCCCGCGTGCGGCGCACGCGGGTCTTTCTTTACCGCCTGTGGCCGGCATCCGGGCGCCGGGGTCAGGGTTCGCGGATGGGCCTGGCGGCGGCGGCCAGGGCGTCGACGCGGGCGCCCAGCTCAGGGGCGGCCCGCTCGTCGAGGGGGGCCTCGAAGCTGATGTCGAGCTTGGCGGCCCCGAAGAGGTCGTTGAAGCCCTCGGTGGCGCGGGTCAGGCGCATGGGGGCGGCGGAGATGGAGGCGTCGATCGAGGACCGGCCGGGCTTGCGCCCCGGGAGCATGAACCCGGCGCCGTCGTAGATCCCGATCTGGCCAGCGGTGATGATGGCGTAGCGGATCGAGGCGGTGACGGCGGTGGGCTCGATGGGGGTTTTCCCCGGCTTGGGGTCCAGGAAGAGGTGGACCTGCACCAGCGTGCCCTCGATTCGCGACCAATCGGCGCTGGGGGCGAAAAAGGCTGTCAGTTCGGCATCGGTGAGGTCGGTGAGATAGATGTCGGCGGTGTTGTCGTCGTGGAAGGTGTAGGCCTTGGTGGGCAGAGACGCTCGCAGGACAACCTCGCTGGCGTCGGAGAAGATGGAGCTCGACCCGCCCGAGCCCCCACGCCCGCGCAGGGCGCCGCAGGCGCTCAGCGTGGCGCAGGCGAGCGCGGCGGCGGTCAGGCCCCATCGGCTCGGTCGGCGGTCGCGGTGGGCCAGGGCGTGTCGGGTCGTGCGGTTCATGACCCGAGCATAGCGGGGATCAGGGGGGTTGTGTGGCGGTTGTGGCGGTTTCGCCGCTGAGGGCAAACGATTGCAACCACCGCGTCGTAGGAACGGATAGCCAGAGTAAGGAGTGCCCGCCATGACGGATGAGAAGATGATGAGCCGCGGATTACGCCGGATCACGGGACGCGGGAAGATGATGATCGCGTGCGCCGCGGTGCTCGTATCGTGCGCCGGGCAGTCGGTCAGCGCCCCGACCAAGGCGGGCTCAAGCAAGGGCCCGGCGGCGGAGCCAGCGCGCAAGGTGTCCGTCGCCGCGGCTCCACGCAAGGCGGTGACGCCAGCGCACGCGAAGGGTTCGGCGCCGAGCCGTGCGAGCGCCGCACCGGCCAAGAGCGCTCCGCGTCCCGCGGCCAAACCCGCGCCGGCGCCCCGGCCCAGCGTCCAGCCGCGCCCGGCGAGCAAGCCGACGCCGCGTCCCAGCGCGCAGCCGCGTCCGCGTCCGAGCAATCCGCGCCCCACGTCCCGCCCCTCGCCCCGGCCGAGCGTGGAGCCCGCCCCGCCGCGTCCGACGCCTCGCCCGGCCCCGAGGCCGCGGACGACACCCAACATCCCACCTCAACCCCAGCAGCCCCAGCCCAAGCCTCAGCCCCAGCCCCAGCCCAAGCCCCAGACACAGCCCAAGCCCCAGCCGGTCCCTCAGCCGGGGCTCCAGCCGGGGACGCCGAACCAGCCGCGTCCGGTGCAACCTGGCGGCCTGAGCGACACGCCCGGCTCCAGCGCGGGCGAGGGCGGGGGCTCGTCACCCTCGGGCGCCTCGCCGGGCGGGGTGCGGGCGGTGCCCGTGGGGGTTCAGCGCCGTGATGTGCCCATGTCGGCGATCACGCCGGTGGTTCGCCCCGGGGATGTTCCCGACGGGTTCGATCTCGATGCGGCGCGCCGGTTGTACCTGAAACGAGGTCAGGGGTCGCTCAAGGACATGGGGCCGGGCCTGCAAGAGCGCCCGGACGGAGCGGGGGATGGCCATGATGATCATCATGATCATGACGACCACGACGGGCATCACGGCGATCACGACGGGCACCATGGTGACCATCACGACGACGACTGGGATATCGACATCAACATCAACTTCTGGACCCACCACGACTACTGCCCGGGCGGGTGGTGGTATGTGTACGGCGACTACAACCACGACGGGTTCACGGATTATGTCTGCACCAACGGTTCTTACTCGATCTATTGGTACGGGTGGAGCGGTTCGTACTGGGACTGCTCACCGTGGTATGGGTGGTACCCCTCGCGGCATGGGTATCGCTGGTGGAGCTACTCGGTGCCCGATCGGTACCGTGGCGTGGTGTACGGCTCGGGGGGCGACCTGGCCGACGAGGCGGGCGTGACGCCCCCGGCGCCCGAATCGATGCCCGATGCGGTCCCGCTGTCGGCGCTGGAGGTGGCGCGGCTGGAGATGTCGATCGGCGAGCCGCAGGTCGCGATCGAGGCCTACCGCTCGCACTTGAGCGCGTACCCCGACGACTGGCTGGCGATGCGTGAGCTGGGCCTGGCGATGATCCGCAACGGGCAGCGTGGCGACGGCGTGGCGATACTGAGCTACGCGTACACCCAGGATCCCCAGCTGGCGTGGGACGCGCTGCCGGTGGAGCTGTTCGGGGGTGACAACCACCTGCTGCGCGATACGGTGGTCGATGTGGTTGGCTGGGGGCATCGGAACCCCTCGGCCAGCGCGTGGCTGAGTGTGGCGGTGCTGATGCAGGCGGAGGGGAAAGACGGCCCGGCGCTGCGGATGATCGAGCGGGCCCAGGAGTACGGGCTGGACCCCGAGATCGCGCGCACGATGCGTGCGGTGCTCGCTTCTCGATAGCGAGGCGGATGGGGATCCGGTCAAAGCGCCGTCACGCCACTGGAAGCAGGGGGTGATGGTCCTTTTTGATGACAAGTAGGGAAATGGCGTCACGATGATTCGGCGTCTGTTCCCTGAATTCTGGTGGAGCATCGTCCCAGTTCAGTATGATGGAATCGTTGCGGGCGTTGTTTGTGGAGCAGGGTGTCCGATAATGCGGATGGGAAGCCGGGCTGGTTGTGCCGGCTGGAATCTCTTGTGAAAGCGGGTAAATCCGTTCTCTCGTTTGTCACTCCCTTGCTTGGTTGAGATAGTTTGGTCAAGCTTTCGGGATCACCCTGATGCACATGAGGAATGTCTGCAATGACGACTACACTCTCTGATCGTCTGTCCCTGTTCACCACCGGCTCCGGCCGACGCGCGGCCCTGGGCCTGATCGCCGCGATCGGTCTGAGCTCGGGCCTGGCGGTCTCGCACGCCGAGGCCCTGGAGGTGAACGAGCAGGGCTGGACGGTGCTCGAGCCCAGCGTGGACACACGGTTCATCTTCGTGTCCTCGTCCGAGGGTTCCGATACGAACACGGGGCTCTCGCCCTCCAAGGCCGTCAAGACGCTGGCGCGGGCCAAGGAGCTCATGCGTGATGATTCGCCTGACTGGCTGCTGCTCAAGCGGGGTGATACCTGGAGCGAGGGTTTCGGGACCTGGAAGCTCTCGGGTCGCTCGGCGGACGAGCGGATGGTGATCTCGTCCTACGGCGAGGGCGACGAGCGGCCCGAGCTGCTGCTGAGGTCGGGGAATGCGATCTTGGGATGGTCGGGTCGGGATGTGAGCCATGTGGCGTTCGTGGGCATCGCGATGGTGGCGGATCGCGAGCCGAGTGATAACTCGGCTGGCATCCGCTGGCTCTCGATCGGCGAGGACCTGCTCATCGAGGACTGCCTCATTTCTGGCTTCAAGGACAACATCGTGTGCCAGGCGGTGGATGGCCGCTACGCCAATCTCGCGCTTCGTCGCAATGTGATCGTGGATTCCTGGTCGACCGATGGCCACTCTCAGGGCCTTTATGTATATGGGACCGATGGGGTGCTGCTTGAAGAAAATATCTTCGATCATAATGGTTGGAATCCCTCGGTCGCCAATGCTCAGCCGACCCAGTTTAATCAGAACATCTATCTTCAGACGACGACTTTCGGTGTCGAGTTCATCGGGAATATCACCTCTCGCGCCAGCGCGGCCGGAATCCAGATGCGTACGGGTGGTGATGCGGAATCAAACCTGATCTACGCCAACCCGACCGGGATGAGATTCGGCTACCGCACGCTGGACTGGCCCTCCGAGGCGGCGACCGGGCGAATTTCGGGTAATGTGGTGCTCGGCGGTGAGCTCTCGGATCCGGCCATGATTGGGGCGGGCATCGGGCTTTCGGTGGAACGAGCGGACGACCTGCTTGTGAAGGATAATGTCGTCGCTCATTACGGGAACGGAAATGTTGCCTGGGCGTTCACGCTTGGGGCCTACGCGGACGAAGTCGTGTACGACGGCAATGTGGTATACGGCTGGTCGACCGGCAAGGCGATGAAGATGACGGCCGAGGTTCAGGGGCTGGCGAGCTTCGTCAACAATCAGTGGCAGAACGATGGCGCCGACCAGATCATTGAGATCAGGCATGACGCGAACTTGCATTTCGATCATAATCGTGTGTACGGGTTCGATCAGGGCAGCGACGCCTTCATCGTCAATGGCTCACAGTTGAACTATCACGAGTGGGAGACTCGCGACGATGTGGATCACAGCCAGTACGGGAACCTGGATCTGCCGGATTCGGGTCGTGACCTCGATGCGTACGCGCGGCACCTGGGCTACGACGACGCCGGGGACTTTCTCCAGGCGGCGCGCGGCATGAGCCGGGCCCACTGGGATTCGCGACTGACGGGCCGGGCGGCGTGCGAGTGGATCCGGGCGGGGTATATTGTGGAAGACTGACGGGGATCATCCCGATACAACACCCATCAATCGCATGCAAGAGGACGGGCGTTCGGCCCGTCCTCTTGCATGCCGCGGGGTGAGAAGGCTAGGCTCTGCGCGCCGCGGCAACGCCGGGAGGAAGGGTGCGGAGTATGGGCGGGAGCGCTATGCACGAGGAGGCCGGGCTCGGGGACGGGGAGGCAAAGCCCGCGGTGGTCTTCTCGCCGGAGTTGGGCGCCGCCGCGGCGGACCAGCCCGTGGTCGAGCAGCGTCTGACCCGCACCCATGCGCTGACCAGCAGCGCTTGGACCATGATCGGGTTCGGTGGCGAGCAGGCGATCCGGCTGGCGCGGAGTCTGCTGCTCACGCGCCTGCTGGCGCCGGAGTTCTACGGGCTGATCGGTCTCTCGGGCGTGGTGATCGGGCTGATCGGGCGGTTCTCCGACATCGGGCTCAATGTCAGCATCATCCGCGATAAGCGTGGCCTGGAGCCGAGGTTTCTCGACACGGCGTGGACGATGTCGGTGGTGCGCGGGGTGCTGGTGTGGCTCGTGGCGTGCGTGTGCGCCTGGCCGGCGGCGCGGATGTACAACGAGCCGCTGCTGCTGCTGGTGATCCCGCTGCTGGGCCTGACGGCCGTGCTCAACGGTGCGAGCTCGACCAAGATCGCCACGCTCAACCGCGAGCTGCGTCTTGGCCGCCAGACGGTGCTCAGGGTCATGGCCCAGGCGCTGGGGCTCGTGACGACGGTGGCCTGGGCGCTGTACGATCCCGAGCACATCGGGGTGCTGGTGGTCGGGTCGATTGTCTCGTCGCTGTTCATGCTGGTGACCTCCTTTGTCTCGTTGCCGGGGAGGGGCAACCGCTTCTGCTGGGACAGGGAGGCGGCCCACGAGCTGTTCCGGTTCGGCAAATGGATCGTCGTGTCCACGGCCATCACCTTCTTCCTGGCGCAGGGCGACCAGGCGGTGGTGGGCGTCATTGTGACGACCGAGTATTTCGCGGTGTACTCCGTGGCGTATTTCCTGGCGCGGGGGGTGCCTCAGATCCTGCTGGCGCTGGGGCCCAAGGTGCTGCTGCCGATCTACGCCAACATGGACGAGAACGACCGCAAGCAGGTGCGCCGGCGGACCTTCAAGATGCGGGCGATGCTGCTGGGCGTGTTCCTGCCGCTCATGTGGCTGATGGTGCTCTTCGGGCGCTACCTGGTGTGGTGGATGTACCCTGAGCATTATCGCGACGCGGGCTGGATGTTCGAGATCCTGACGGCGGGCAACATCGGGCTGGTGATCGGGCTCACGGCCGGAGGGGTGGTGCTGGCGCGGGGCGACTCGTTCCGGTTCATGATCCTGCAGGCGCTGCGGGCGGTGCTGATGCTCATCGGGATGCTGGTGGGGTACTGGCTGGGCCAGCGCAGCGGGCATCAGGATGGGGCGATGATCGGGTTTGTGGTGGGGATGGGGCTCTCGTACTGGCTGAACTACCCGATATTGGTGTGGGCGATCAAGCGGCATGGGACTTGGTTGCCCGGTTTAGACGCGATGGCGTTCGGGGCGTCGCTGGTGGTGGTTTTGATCCGGTACGCGGTGATTGGCTAGCTTTCTGAGGATGATGGCGAGTTGGGCGGGCGCCGGTGGATCGCCTGAACCCCTGTCGGGGAATGGAATTGAGTCAATTTGGATGTGTCGGCATTGGACGGGGCTTACAGGCCCGTCTAGAGTCGGGGCCCCGCTTTTGGCGAGCGCTGAGAGGGGGCCGAATCAACCGTGCGAACCACACGCGGGGCGTCTCTGGCCGGGGGCGCACGCCTGAGGGGGCTTGGGCTCCTGCGGGAATCCGGGTGTGGGAGGTGGAGGAATCATGGCCGCTAAAGAAGTCACCGCGCAGTTCAAGATCATGGCCGCGGGGGGGAAGGCGACGCCTGCCCCGCCGCTGGGCCCGGTGCTGGGCGCCAAGGGCGTGAACCCGGGGCAGTTCATTCAGCAGTTCAACGCGGCGACGGCGCAGCTCAACGGCAAGGTCGTTGGCTGCATCGTGACCGTGTACAACGATCGCTCGTTCGAGTTCGAGGTCAAGTCCTCGCCGGCGAGCGTGTTGATCAAGGAGGCCGCCGGGATCGAGAAGGGCTCTGGCGAGCCCAACAAGAACAAGGTCGGCAAGATCACGATGGACCAGTGCCGCCGGATCGCGGATGAGAAGAAGGCGGACCTGAACGCGACCGATCCCGAGGCGGCGGCCCTGATCATCGCGGGGACGGCTCGTTCGATGGGCGTCGAGGTGGAGGGCTGATCATGGGCAAGAGCAAACGAGCAACAGAAAACGCGAAACTCACCCCCAAGGCGGCCCTTGAGGCCAGCGAGGCGATGAGCGCGCTCAAGAAGTTTGTCCCCACCAAGTTCGACCAGGCGGTGGAGATCTGCATGCACCTGGGCGTGGATGTGAAGCACGCGGACCAGATGGTGCGCGGCTCGGTGTCGCTGCCCAAGGGCATCGGCAAGGCCAAGCGGGTCATCGCGTTCTGCGCGTCCGACCAGGTGGCCGAGGCCAAGGCCGCGGGCGCGGTGGAGGCGGGCGGCGAGGACCTGATGCAGAAGGTGGACGGCGGCTGGTTCGACTTCGATGTCGCCGTCGCGTCCCCCGACATGATGCGTGTGATCTCCAAGCTCGGTCGTGTGCTGGGCCCCAAGGGGCTGATGCCGTCTCCCAAGAACGGCACGGTGACCCCCAAGGTGGCCGAGGCGGTTGGGGAGTTCGCGGCCGGCAAGGTCGAGTACCGGGCCGACAAGGGCGGGAATGTCCACGCGGTCATCGGGCGGATGAGCTTCAGCGAGGGCGACCTTCTGGAGAACTACAACCACTTCGTGCAGACGATCGAGAAGGCGCGTCCTTCGTCGGTCAGGGGCGAGTACATCCGGGCGATCACGGTCAGCGGGACCATGACCCCGGGGGTTCGGATCAAGACCGCGGTCGCGGCTGAATAGGAGGAGCATCATGAGCAAGCCTGTCAAGGAAATGATGATCCGTGAGTACCGCGATCTGCTCGGGGACAACGAGAACGCGCTGGCCATCGGGCTGCGCGGGATCAGCTCCAACGACACGAACGCGATCAGGGCGGGTCTGGCGCGGAAGGAAATCAAGGTCACCGTGGTGCGCAACAAGCTCTTCGGCCAGGCCTTCGGCGAGACCGAGCTGGCGCCGCTCAAGGGCGTGCTGGCCGGGAGCAGCGCGCTGGCGTACGGCGCCGAGTCGGTGGTCGAGGTGGCGCGCGAGATCGTGGACCTGCTCAAGAAGTTCCCCGACATCGAGCTCAAGGGCGCCGTCCTCGACGGGATGCTCTTCGAGGGCGACGCGGGGGTCAAGGCGCTGAGCAAGTACCCCACCCGCGACGAGGCGATCGCGCAGGATGTCACGCTGATCCTGGGCCCCGGGCGCAAGCTGCTGGGCGCGATCAAGGGCCCCGGTTCGGGCCTGGCGGGGATCGTCAAGGCGATCGAGGAGAAGCTGGAGAAGGGCGAGGCGATCGCCAGGGTGTGATCGATCCAGCGTGTGCAGACATCACGGCCCCGGGCCGCGGCCCGGGGTGTTCACAGACAACCCGTTGTCACCCGACTGGCCCCATCAGTATCCCGCGCGACGCGCGGGAGGGGTTAAAGAACCGAGCGGTTCGGTCCCTCTCGGGTGAGCGAGTCCCGGCGGACGCCAACGCGGCGAGCGCCAAGCATGAAGGAGTTGGACGATGTCCGACGAAGCAACCAAGACTTTCGACGCGAAGATCAGCAAACTGGGCGACGAGCTGGCGGGGCTGACCCTGAAGGAAGCCGTCGACCTGGGTGAGTACATGAAGGAAACCTACGGCATCGAGGCGGCCGCCGGCGGCGGGGTGATGATGGCGGCGGCTCCCAGCGACGACGCGGGCGGGGCCAAGGCCGAGAAGACCTCGTTCGATGTGATCATCAAGAACCCCGGTGGCAACAAGATCCAGGTGATCAAGACCATCCGTGAGATCACCGGTCTGGGGCTCAAGGAAGCCAAGGCGCTTGCGGAAGAGGCCGGCGGCAAGGTCAAGGAGGGCGTCAGCAAGGACGAGGCCGAGGACATCAAGTCCAAGCTGGAAGAGACCGGCGCCGAGATCGAGCTGGCCTGATGGTTTTCGCCCGGTGAACCCGCTGGTTCGTCGCGGCGTACAGGTACACTGCCTGCCGCTCCGCGGAGACGCGGGGCGGTTGATTGGCCCGGGGCGGGTGTGGCGCCCGCACCCGGGGGGATCTAGATCAGCGTAAAAGTCCGATCGTTCGTGATCGTCGTGCGTATACTCGGGCGGTGTTCGGTCGGTGGTGATTGGAAAGAGTTAGGCGTCAGGCGGTGTGGTGTCGAGATCGATGAGGCAGCTACGCTTCGGTTGATCGGGTTCCGGGTTGCCCGGCGGTGCGATTTGGTCCAAGTTGGGAGCAAATCCAGTGCCGGGTGGCTTTGTTGCGCGTCGAGTGCTAGGATATTCATCCGGTCTTCTTGGTTGGCGGCGGCATACTTGGGCGGTATGAGCACAACACATCACTGACATTTTTCCCAACCCGGGCAAGAGATTGCTTGCGGGTTGTGAATCGAACCATCACGAGGTGCTTGGATGGCAGCGACCAAAGTGCGCGATATGGAGCGTACCCGCAGCGTTCGGAGTTTCGCCAAACGGGGCGACGCGACGAAGATCCCCGATCTCTGGCAGGTTCAGGAGGTCGCTTACGAGCGGTTCCTGCAGATCGAGAAGAACCCCGATGAGCGCGACGCCGAGCTGGGGCTTGAGGCGCTGCTCCGTGAGATCTTCCCTATTGAATCGTACGACGAGACGATGTCTCTTGAATATGTGAGCTATTCGCTCGAGCAGCCGCGGTACACCTCGGATGAGTGCCGCGAGCTGCGCCTGACCTACGGGCACCCCTTCCGGCTGCGCCTGCGTCTCAAGCGCGAGACGCACGGGGACCTGCCCGAGGAGGATATCTATCTCGGCGAGTTCCCGGTGCTGATGGGCGGGGGCGAGTACATCGTCAACGGCGCCGAGCGTGTGATCGTGTCGCAGCTGCACCGCTCGCCGGGCGTGGACTTCTCGATCGTGAGCAGCGAGGGCGACCGCCCGCTGCACAGCGCCCGCATCATCCCCGAGCGCGGTTCGTGGATCGAGCTGGAGGTGACGAAGAAGGATGTTCTGGCGATGCGCATCGACCAGAGCACCAAGCTCACGGCGACGACCTTCCTGCGCTGCCTCGACGAGTCGGTGGCGAGCACCGACGCGATCATCGGGCTCTTCTACGAGGTCGCCGAGATCAAGGCCAAGGATGTGCACCCCGAGGACTGGGCCGCGGCGTCGATCATCGACACCGAGACGGGCGAGGAGCTGGTGGGCGTGGGCAGCCAGGTGGGCGAGGAGGCGGCCGAGGCGATCCGCGCCTCGGCGCTCAAGACGATCCGCGTGGTGCAGAACCCGAGCGACTCGCTGATCCTCAACACGATCGCCGAGGAGAAGCTCGAGCAGTTCGACGATGTGCCCAATGTCGAGAGCGACTACGACCGGGCGATGCTCAAGGTGTACTCGCGCCTGCGTCCGGGCAACCCGCCGCAGGTCGACAAGGCCAAGCAGCTCTTCCATGAGAAGTTCTTCGACGACAACCGCTACCGCCTGGGCAAGGTGGGGCGCTTCCGGATCAACCGCAAGTTCGACATGGACATCGCGCCCGACCAGCTGTTCCTGCTGGGGATCGATTTCCTCAAGGTCGTGCAGTACATGCTGGACCTGCGGTCCAACCGCATCGACCCGGGCACGGGGCGTCCGGCGGCCTATGTCGACGACATCGACCACTTGGGCAACCGGCGCCTGCGCACGCTCGACGAGCTGGCGGTGGAGGAGGTCCGCAAGGGCCTGCTCAAGCTGCGCCGCACCGTCCAGGAGCGCATGAGCGTTAAGGACCCGGAGGAGGTCGCCAAGATCGCCGACCTGGTCAATAGCAAGTCGATCAGCAGCGCCATCGATTTCTTCTTCGGCCGCTCGGAGCTCTCGCAGGTGGTGGACCAGACCAACCCGCTGTCCACGCTGGTGCACGAGCGTCGCCTGTCGGCCCTGGGCCCGGGCGGGCTCAACCGCAAGCGCGCCGGCTTCGAGGTGCGCGATGTGCACACCTCGCACTACGGTCGCGTGTGCCCCATCGAGACGCCCGAGGGCACGAACATCGGGCTCATCTGCTCGCTGGGCATCTACGCCACGGTCGACGAGTACGGGTTCCTGCGGACCCCGTACCGCGTGGTCGAGGGCGGCAAGGTGACCAAGAAGGTCGTCGAGCTGCGGGCCGACGAGGAGATCCGCACGGTGCTGGCGCCGGCCGACGCGCTCGACGAGCAGGGGCAGTTCAAGCCCGGGCTGGTGCTGGCGCGGGCCGACAGCGAGATCGCCGAAGTGAAGGCCGACCAGGTTGACTATGTCGATGTGTCGCCCAAGCAGCTGGTGGGCATCTCGGCGGCGTTGATCCCTTTCCTGGAGCACGACGACGCCAACCGGGCGCTGATGGGCAGCAACATGCAGCGCCAGGCGGTGCCGCTGATCAAGGTGGATCCCCCGTGCGTGGCCACCGGGATGGAGAAGGAGGTCGGCAAGTACTCGGGCATGCTGATCCGGGCGCGGCGCGCCGGGACGGTGACCTATGTCGATTCCGAGCGGATCATCGTGGACAACGCGGACGAGTATGTGTTCCGCAAGTTCGTGGGGCTCAACGAGCGGACCTGCCAGAACCAGAAGCCCATCGTCAAGAAGGGGCAGAAGATCAAGGCCGGCCAGGTGATCGCCGACGGCGCCTCGACGCTCCAGGGCGAGCTGGCGATCGGTCGCAACGCGCTGGTGGCGTTCAACACCTTCGACGGCTACAACTTCGAGGACGCGATCGTGATCAGCGAGCGTCTGGTCAAGGACGACGCGTTCACCAGCATCCACATCGACGCCTTCGATGTGGAGGTCCGCGAGACCAAGCTGGGGCGCGAGGAGTTCACCCGCGACATCCCCAATGTCAGCGAGCGGATGCTTCGCAACCTCGACGAGAGCGGGATCATCCGCGTCGGCGCCCGCGTGGGCCCGGGCGACATCCTGGTCGGGAAGGTCTCTCCCAAGAGCAAGACCGAGCTGACCCCCGAGGAGAAGCTGCTGCACGCGATCTTCGGTCGCGCGGGCGAGGATGTGAAGAACGACTCGCTGGAGGTGAGCGCCGGGACCAGCGGCATCGTGATCGGGACCAAGAAGTTCTCGCGTCGCGTGCACATGAACGAGTCGCAGAAGAAGGCGCTCAAGGCGGAGATCTCGGCGTACGAGGCCGAGCAGGACGCGGCGGCGATCAAGCTCTTCAAGGAGATGACCGTCGCGATCAACGAGGTCGTGGGCACCGAGATGGTCGACCCCATGACGCGTCAGAAGGTCGGCGCCAGCGACATCCCAGAGGTCATCATCGAGCAGATCAAGACCTTCAATGTGAAGTGGATCAAGGGCTCCAAGGACACCAAGGAGGAGGCCGAGACGGTCTACCGCCAGTACTGGCCGCGCATCGAGGCGGTCGAGGCCGAGAAGCAGCGGAAGGTCGCGCACATGAAGCGCGGCGACGAGCTGCCCAACGGGGTGCTGGAGATGGTCAAGGTCTACATCGCCTCCAAGCGGACCCTGTCCGCCGGCGACAAGATGGCCGGCCGCCACGGGAACAAGGGCGTGATCGCCCGCGTGGTGCCCGAGGAGGACATGCCCTTCATGGACGACGGGACGCCCGTGGAGGTGCTGCTCAACCCCCTGGGCGTGCCCAGCCGCATGAATGTGGGGCAGATCCTCGAGACGCACCTGGGATGGGCGGCGCAGGTCCTGGGCTTCCAGGCCGTGACGCCGGTCTTCGACGGGGCCCGCGAGCAGGAGATCCACGACGCGGTGGCCGAGGCCAACGAGCATGTCAGGAGGCGCTGGGCCGACTGCGAGGCCAAGGGCGCCTGGCCCCACCCGCGCGAGCTTCTCGCCGAGATGCCCGCGGGCGGCAAGATCCAGCTCTACGACGGGCGCACGGGCGAGCCGTTCAACCAGAAGACGACCGTGGGCTTCATGTACCTCTTGAAGCTGCACCACCTGGTGGACGACAAGATCCACGCGCGTGCGACGGGGCCGTACAGCCTCATCACCCAGCAGCCGCTGGGCGGCAAGGCGCGGACCGGCGGCCAGCGTTTCGGCGAGATGGAGGTCTGGGCGCTCGAGGCGTACGGGGCCGCGTACATCCTGCAGGAGCTGCTGACGGTCAAGAGCGACGATGTGGAGGGCCGGACCAAGATCTACGAGTCGATGGTCAAGGGCACCAACAAGCTCGAGGCGGGCATGCCCGTCGCGTTCGATGTGCTCTGCAACGAGCTCAAGGGCCTGGGCATGAACCTGACGCTGGAGAAGAAGCAGCTCGAGGGCGGGAGTCTGTTGTAAACAATGAGGATCAGGCTACTAGAGAAGCAGCGGCGAAGCATCGCTCGCACCATGTGGGGGATAGCCCTGCTTCTGATGGTCTGGTTCATCATCGAGTTGAACCGTCCGGGCTGGAATGGAACCGGAAACCCGAGATGGTACATCTTCCTCGCCTCGATTGTGATTTTCCTCGTGGCACTGAAAATCAGACCTCCTACCGCGAGACAGGCAAGGTCTTGAACTGAGAACCTCACTCCTCTCACGGGAGACTCAATTATGACTGAGAGCGTATACGACCGCGTCAACGACTACTCGTCGGTGAAGATCACCCTGGCCTCGCCCAACGACATCCGGGCCTGGTCCTACGGCGAGGTCAAGAAGCCCGAGACGATCAACTACCGCACATACCGCCCCGAGAAGGACGGCCTGTTCTGCGAGCGGATCTTCGGGCCCGAGCGCGACTACGAGTGCTCGTGCGGCAAGTACCGCGGGACCAAGTACAAGGGCTACATCTGCGATCGGTGCGGCGTGAAGGTGACCCATTCGCGCGTCCGCCGCAAACGCATGGGCCACATCAACCTGGCGGCGCCCTCGGTGCACATCTGGTTCTTCAAGTCGCTGCCCAGCCGCCTGGGCACGCTGCTGGCGATGAAGACCAGCGATCTTGAGAAGATCATTTACTACCAGGATTATGTCGTGACGCGCCCGGGCGACACCGAGCTCAAGTACAAGCAGGTGCTGACCGAGGACGAGCACCGGGCCGCGCTGGACCAGTACGGCAACGAGTTCACGGCCCTGATGGGGGCCGAGGCGGTGCGCGAGCTGATCGACCAGCTCGACCTCGACGCGATCGCCGACGAGATCAGGGCCGGCCTGGCGGCGACGCGGTCCAAGCAGAAGACCAAGGACCTTGCCAAGCGCCTCAAGCTCGTCGAGCAGGTGCGCATGAGCGAGAACGACCCGGCCTGGCTGGTGATGGATGTGATCCCCGTGATCCCGCCGGACCTGCGCCCGCTGGTGCTGCTCGAATCGGGCAACTTCGCGACGAGCGATCTCAATGACCTCTACCGTCGCATCATCAACCGCAACAACCGGCTCAAGAAGCTCATGGACCTCAACGCGCCCGAGGTCATCATCCGCAACGAGAAGCGGATGCTCCAGCAGGCCGTGGACGCCCTGTTCGACAACAACCGCTGCCGGCGTCCGGTGCTGGGCTCGTCGAGCCGGGCGCTCAAGTCGCTCACCGACATGATCAAGGGCAAGCAGGGGCGGTTCCGCGAGAACCTGCTGGGCAAGCGCGTCGATTACTCGGGGCGTTCGGTCATCGTGGTGGGCCCCGAGCTGCGCCTGAACCAGTGCGGGCTGCCCAAGAAGATCGCCCTGGAGCTCTTCCAGCCCTTCATCATCCGCAAGCTCAAGGAGCACGGCCTGGCCGACACGATCAAGAGCGCCAAGCGGATGCTCGAGAGGCGCGACGCCGAGGTCTGGGACATCCTCGAGGAGGTCATCTATCAGCACCCCGTGCTGCTCAACCGCGCCCCCACGCTCCACCGCATGGGCATCCAGGCCTTCGAGCCGGTGCTGGTCGAGGGCAACGCGATCAAGCTCCACCCGCTGGTGTGCGGCGGGTTCAACGCGGACTTCGACGGCGACCAGATGGCGGTGCACCTGCCGCTCTCGATCGAGGCGCAGGCCGAGGCGCATGTGCTGATGCTCTCGACGAACAATGTGTTCTCGCCGGCCAACGGCTCGCCCATCATCAACGCGTCGCAGGACATCGTCATGGGCGTGTACTTCATCACCACCACGCTGCACAACCCCGACGAGGTGGACGAGAAGGACATCCCGCGATTCAAGGACCGCCACGAGGCGATCCTGGCCTATGACAGCAAGAAGATCGGGATCCACGACCTGATCTCGGTGCGCCTGACCGGGTTCGACAAGGTCGTCTCCAAGGAGCGCGGCCCCATCAAGCCCATGCCCGAGCACGGGCGCCTGATCACCACGGTCGGGCGCGTGCTGTTCTCCGAGATCCTGGGCGCGGGGATGCCGTTCTACAACTGCGCCATCGGCAAGAAGGGCTGCGCCCGCGTCATCGACGACACCTACGAGTACTGCGGGCGTGCCGCGACGATCAACCTGCTCGACGACCTCAAGAGCGTGGGGTTTAAGAACGCGACCCTGGCGGGCCTGTCGTTCGGCGTGACCGACCTGCGCATCCCCGAGGAAAAGACGGCGATGCTCGACGAGGCGCAGAAGAAGGTGAACCGCGTCGAGAAGAACTTCGACCGGGGCATCATCACCGAGCGCGAGCGCTACAACCAGCTGCTGGACATCTGGTCGCACTGCCGCGAGGAGCTCACCGGCGTGCTGATCGAGACGCTCCGCAACGACAGGCGCCACGAGGACGGCTCGTACGCGAGCATCACGCAGAGGGAGGGCAAGGCGTTCCTCAACCCGGTATACCTCATGAGCGACTCGGGCGCGCGTGGTAATGTTTCGCAGATGCAGCAGCTCGCGGGCATGCGCGGGCTGATGGCCAAGCCCAGCGGCGAGATCATCGAGACGCCCATCCGGGCCAACTTCCGCGAGGGGCTGCACATCCTCGAGTACTTCTCCTCGACCCACGGCGCCCGCAAGGGCCTGGCCGACACCGCGCTCAAGACGGCCGACTCGGGCTACCTGACGCGCAAGCTCTGCGATGTCGCCCAGTCGGTCATCGTCAGCGAGCACGACTGCGGGTCGCGGCGCGGGATCATGAAGCGGGCCATCTACAAGGGCGAGCAGATCGATGTCCCGCTGTTCGACCAGATCTTCGGGCGCGTGGCGGTCAACGCCGTCGCCGACCCCAAGAGCGGCGAGAAGCTGGTGGACGCCAACGAGATGATCAGCGACGAGGCGGCGCGGCGCATCGAGGCCTGCGGCATCGACGCGGTGCTGGTCCGCTCGCCGCTGACCAGCGAGTCGCCCACGGGCTGCTCGGTGCTGGACTACGGCATGGACATGTCCACCGGCAAGCTCGTGGAGGAGGGCATGGCGGTGGGGATCATCGGGGCCCAGTCGATCGGCGAGCCCGGCACCCAGCTGACCATGCGGACCTTCCACTCGGGCGGCATCGGCACGCGCGCGGTCGTGGACACCGAGTACCGGGCCCTGAACAACGGCACGGTCGAGGTGCGCGACTGCAACGAGGTCGCCGTCAAGGACGAGGACGGCAACGACTGCTTCGTCTCGCTCAAGCGCAACGGCGAGCTGGCGATCATCGACGACGAGGGACGCGAGCTGGAGAAGACCAAGATCCCCTACGGCGGGTTCATCTACGCCGGGAACGGCGAGAAGGTGAAGCGCGGGGGGGTGCTGGTCAAGTGGGACCCGCACCGCACGCCCATCCTGGCCGAGAAGTCGGGGCGCGTCGAGTTCGTGGACATCGAGATCGGCGAGACGGTCCGCGAGGAGGACGCCGGGCGCGGCCAGAAGGCCCTGGTGGTCATCGAGCACAAGGGCGACCTGCACCCGCAGATCAACATCGTCGACGACGCGGGAAACATCCTTGACTTCCATTACCTGCCCGCCAAGGCGCGCCTGGAGGTCACCGACGGCGAAATGATCGAGGCGGGACGGATGGTGGCGCGTCAGCCCCGCGCCGCGTCGGGCTCGGCGGACATCGTCGGCGGCCTGCCGCGGGTGACGGAGATCTTCGAGGCCCGCAAGCCCAAGGACCCCGCCTTCATGGCCGAGATCTCGGGCGTGGTCGAGATCCTCTCGGACAAGCGCAAGGGCAAGATGACCATCCGCGTCGTGTCCGACTCGGGCATCGAGAAGGACCACCATGTGCCCAACGACAAGGCGCTGCTGGTCCACGCGGGCGACTTCGTGCAGGCGGGCGACCCGCTGACCGAGGGGCCGCTGGTCCCGCACGACATCCTGCGGATCAAGGGCGAGGAGTCGCTGTGGCAGTACATGCTCGACGAGGTGCAGAATGTGTACCGCGCCCAGGGCGTGCCTATCAACGACAAGCACATCGAGATGATCCTGTCGTCGATGCTCCGCAAGGTGCGCATCGAGAACCCGGGCGACACCGACCTGCTCCCCCACGAGATCGTCGACAAGTTCAACTTCCGCCAGACCAACAACGCCATCGCCAGCATGGTCCGCGTCACGGACGCGGGCAACACCACGCTGCGGGTCAATGACCTGGTGGACAAGGATGTCGTCAAGGAGGCAAACGCCAGGGCCGAGGCCGAGGGCGGCGAGATCGCCAAGACCAAGCGGGCCCGCCCGGCTTCGGGGCGCACGCTGCTGCTGGGCATCACCAAGGCGGCGCTCTCGAGCGACTCGTTCCTCTCGGGCGCGTCGTTCCAGGAGAGCACCAAGGTGCTCACCGAGGCGTCGCTGCGCGGGGCCGAGGACCACCTGGTGGGGCTCAAGGAGAATGTGCTCCTGGGACACCTGATCCCCGCCGGCACGGGCTTCCGCAAGTACCAGGACATCCGCGTCAAGACCCTGGTGTCGCCCGAGGAGCTCGAGGAGGCCATGGCCGACGAGGATTACTACGGCGACGCCGAGTTCGAGGCCGGGATGGCCGAGCACGATTCGTCCTACGCCTCGACGCCGCAGGTCGAGGTCAAGGATGTCAAGGATGTCATGGTGGGCGAGGGCTCGCCCGAGGCCGCCGAGACGACCGAGGGCTGAATAGGCCCATCCGTCTTGAGAAAGTGAAACCACAAGGGCGTCCCGGGATCGGACGCCCTTTTTTCATCGGCTCAAAGCACGGTTTGCGCCTTCGCGCCTAGGGTGGTTCCATGCCTGACGCGTCCCTCTTCGATGTCTTCCCAACCCCCTCCGATGCCCCCCTCGTGATCGAGCACATCGCCGAGGAGTTCACCAGCGTCTGCCCCGTCACCGGCCACCCGGACTTCGGGATCATCTCGCTGCGCTACCAGCCCCGAGCGAACAAAGACGGCGGCGTGTGCATCGAGCTCAAGAGCCTCAAGCTGTACTACCACAGCTTCCGAAACGAAGGCATCTACTTCGAGGCGGTGACCAACACCATCCGAGACGACCTTGTCAAGGCGCTCGACCCGGTGTGGCTGCAGATCGATACCAACTGGAAGGGGCGGGGGGGCATCCGCTCGGTGATCCGGGCGGAACATGGGGAAGTGCCGGGGCATTTTCTGGGACGGTGAACTGTATTTCCGGGTGCCACTACTCGCCGTCTTCGGCGCAGTAGTGTCTTCAAAGCCGTCCAAGAGCACTACTGCGCTGAAGACGGCGAGTAGTGGCACCCATCAAGAAGTCACGGATAATCCTGCCGGGTCGGGCGCACCACCACATCGCACACATGCACCCCCGCCGGCTGGGAGACGATGAAACCCACCGTGCGGGCGATGTCGTCGGGGACCAGGACCGGGGCGAACTTGTCCATGAGCTGGCCGAACGATTCGGGGTCGTAGCCCGCCATGCCCTGGAACTCGCTCTTGACGATCGCCGGCTCGATCAGCGTCACGCGGATGCCCCTGGGACCCAGCTCGCGACGGGCCGCCTCGGCCAGCGCGTTGACGGCGAACTTGGTCGAGCCGTACATCGACGAGAAGGGCGAGATGTGGCGCCCCACCGTGGAGCCGAGCACCACGATGTCGGTGGGGTGCCTGGTCCAGTCGCGGCCCTCGTTGAGCGCCAGCAGGCGCTCGCCCGATTGCCGGATCAGGCGGGCGACCCCCAGCAGGTTGGTGCGGACCAACTCCTCCCACTGGGCGGTGTCGGAGGTCATCACCGAGCCGTTGAGCCCGCGTCCGGCGTTGGCGACGACAAGATCGGCGGGCGCGCCCAAGTGGCTCTGGGCCAGGTCGAGCATCCGCTCGATGGTGGATTCGTCGCTGGCGTCGCCGGGCGCGCAAACGGCTCGCTGGCGCCCGTCGAGCATCCCGTGCTGGTCGGTGATTCGCTGGCACAGCTCGTCGAGGCGGGCCTCGCGCCGGGCGTTGAGGACCAGGCCCGCGCCGCGGGCGGCCAGTTCGATGGCGATGGCCTGGCCGATGCCCGCGCTGGCGCCGGTGACGACCGCCACGCGCCCTCTCAGTGCGTTTTGCTTGGCCATGGTGCTTCTCCTGCCGATTCGGGGTGTACGGGCGGGCCCGGGGCGATAAGATCTGGTCATGCCCATCCGCACAGAACTGTATCTCCCTCGTCCCCGCTCCGCCGTCCGCCTCCCCTCGCGAAATGCCGCGCTCGCGTGCGTCGTGCTGTGCGCGCCGGCGCTGATATCCAGCGCCGGCGGGTGCCAGGCGATCCGCGAGCGCCGCGCCCAGCGGGCCGCCGAGCGCGAGGCGCGCGTGGAGGCCAGATCCGACGATCAGCCGCGTCGGCTCCCAAACGCCGATCCCGTTCAGTCGCAGTCCCAGAGCAGTTGGCTGGCGCGCCAGCCGATCGCCCGGGACGACGAGCCGGCGACACCCGCGCCCGACTCGCCCAGCGTGGAGCGCACCGACAGCGGGATGACCATCGTCGATGAGCGGGCCGGGGGGGCGGAGGCCACGGCGCCCGAGATCATCGAGACCGGTCCCAACCGCCCCTTCGAGCGCCAGAGCCGCGAGGAGCAGAGCCTGGGCAGGGCGGTGGAGCTGCACAGCTCGGGCGACCTCACGCGGGCGCTCAACGAGCTGGAGCGGGCCATCGCCTTCAACCCCCAGTTCACCCCGGCGTATATCGAGGCCGGCGACATCTACATGGAGATGGGCCGGATCGATGACGCCGAGCGTCAGTACGCCCTGGCGGTGCGTAACGAGCCGCGCAACTTCATGGCCCAGTACCGCCACGCCCAGGTGCTCCACACGCTCAACCGGCTTGAGGAGTCCAACCGCGCGTACCTGCGGGCGCTGTCGATCCGCCCCGCATCGTTCGACGCGAACCTGGGGATCTCCACGGTGCTGCTGGAGATGGGACGCGCCGAGCAGGCCCTGCCCTACGGGCAGCGGGCCGTCAAGGGCGAGCCGCCCAGCGGCCGGGCGCGGATGCACCTTGGCAATGTCTACGCGGCGATCGACCGCCACGAGGAGGCGGTGGTCGAGTACCAGCAGGCCGCCGAGCTGATGGACGCCCCGACGCCAGGCCTGCTCCTGAACATGGCCGAGTCGCTCAACCAGCTCCAGCGATACGCCGAGATGGTGGGGGCCCTGGACCAGCTCGTGCGGATCGAGCCCACGGCCATCGCCTACGAGCGTCTGGGCTCGGGCCTGTTCCGGCTCAAGCGCTACGACGAGAGCCTGGCGGCCTTCAAGAAGTCCGCCGAACTCGACCCCACGCATTACCCGGCCTTCAACGGCGTGGCCGTGTGCGAACTCAACACCTACCTGTGGTCCTCCAAGACCGACGGGACGGCGAGAGAGAGCGCGGTCGAGGCCATGCGCCAGTCGATCAAGCTCCACCGCGACCAGCCGCGGATCGTGGAGCTGCTGCGCCGCTACAAGGACCCGAGCGGGCGCGAGGAGTGAGCCCCCGGCGCCGCGGCATCCTCGAGTCGAGCGCATGAAAAAGGCGTCCCGGGGACGCCTTAGCTTGAGGCTGACGACCGATTACGGGAAGATCCCGCGGACGCGGTAGACATCGCCGATGTGGTCCAGCGCCGAGGCGAAGGCGGCCTCGCGCAGCGAGCACTTGAGCTCGCTGCGGCGCTGCATGACGCGCTGGGCGGCGACGACCATGTGGCGGTTGAGTTCCCGATCGACCTGCTCGGCGCTCCAGGTGACGGCGTTCTTGTTCTGGACCCACTCGAAGTAGGACACGGTCACGCCGCCGGCGTTTGCGAGGATGGCGGGGATGACCTCGATGCCCTTCTCCATGAGCTTGCGGTCGCCCGAGGGATCGCAGGGGGCGTTGGCCGCCTCGGCCATGACCTTGCAGTCGAGCCAGTCGGCCTGCTTCTCCCTGACCATCTGCTCCAGGGCGCCGGGGATGAAGACATCGACCTTGGTGCGGTAGAACTCCTCCTGGTTGATGACATCGGCGCCGGCGTAGCCGGCCACGCCGCCGGTCTTCATGTTGTGGGCGTAGAGCTTGTGGCAGTCGATGCCGTTGTCGTTGCGGAGGAAGCCGGTGTGGTCGCCCACGGCGACGATCTTGGCGCCCATGTCCTGAAGGATGCGTCCGCCCCAGCCGTTCACATTGCCGAAGCCCAGCAGCGAGACGGTCATGCCCTGGATCGGGATGCCCACACCCGGGAGCATCTCGGCCAGCGTGTCGGCCACGCCCTGGCCGGTGGCCTTCTCGCGTCCGGCCGAGCCGCCGAACTCGACGGGCTTGCCGGTGACGCAGCGCAGGGCGTCGTGGTGCTGGTGCTTGGAGGACATCATGTAGGTGTCGGCGAACCAGGCCATGATCTGGGCGTTGGTGCCGACATCGGGGGCGGGGATGTCGACATCGGGGCCGATCTGATCGATGATGGCGCTGCAGTAGCGCCGGGTGAGGCGCTGGAGCTCGCCCTGCGAGAGCTCGCGGGTGTTGACCTTGACGCCGCCCTTGCCGCCGCCGAAGGGGATGCGCACCACGGCGCACTTCATGGTCATGAGGAAGGCCAGCGACTTGACATCGTCGAGATGGACATCGGGATGGAAGCGGAAGCCGCCCTTGTAGGGCCCGCAGGCGTTGTTGTGCTGGATACGGTAGCCCTTGAAGAGCTTGTGGTGCCCGTCGTCCATCTTGACGGGGAAGTGGACCATGATCTCGTTCTTGGGCTGGGCGAGGATGATGCGCGTGCGGTGCTTGAGGTTGATCAGTTCCGCGGCGTCAAGCATGGTGTTGACGGTCTGCAGGTACAGGTTGTCCGGGTCGTTTGGGAAACCCAGTTCTTCGGTGACGGCCCCGCGGGGCAGTTCGGTGGCGGTGACGGTTGCGGTCATTGCGATGCACCCATGTTTACGCGGGCGAGGAGCCGCCCGGCGAGCCGCAGCACACGCCTCCCCTCGTCGAGGGGGGAGTCGCCCGGTCGGCTGCCGAGGCCGGGCGGTCGGCTTCCCAATAAAGCCGATGTCAAGCCCTGATCCTATGCGGGTTCGCGGGCCAATCCCAGTTTCGCCACTTTCGGAAAGTGTTTCCTGTTCCCCATATATATCGACCGGATACTTCCGCCGCGGCGCGGGCTCCCGCGGGACGCTCGGGGCGGGGCGATCGGCGCAATTCCACGGGAAGTTGCTTTTCCGGGCGGCCCGGGCGCTCTATCCTCTGGGTCCCACGCGATGCGTGGGAGTTGGCCGATCTCGGCGCGGGGAAGGTCCCCGGGCCGGGCAGTGAAACCCTTACCGCGCCGCCACGGCGCCATTGGGAACGGACGCGGACACGGGTCGGCGCCGATGCCCATGCGGGGCACACGGGATGGCTTGGCCAGCCGTCGCCGGGAGCGTCCCCGCGATACGCGACAACGCGTATGAAAGGATACCACAAGTATGATCGACGAGAACCTGATCGCGTCGCTGGATATCGCCGACGACGAGACGATGGCGCTCCTGGGCGAGGCCTTCGGCACCGCCGCCACCTCCGACAACCGCATGGACTCGATCCTGTCGGACCAGACCGGGGACCTGCAGCCGGGCAAGCTCATCAAGGGCAAGATCATCGGCTTCGCGGGCGATGATGTGGTCGTTGAGGTGGGGCTCAAGAGCGAGGGGCTGATCCCGCGCGAGGAGTTCGCCGCGATGACCGATCTCAAGATCGGCGACGAGGTCGATGTGCTGCTCGAATCGCTCGAGGGCGACGACGGGCTCATCGAGCTCTCCAAGCGCAAGGCCGATCGGCAGATCGCCTGGCAGCGCATCGTGGACACGACCAAGGAGGAGGACATCGTCGAGGGCACCGTCATGCGGAAGATCAAGGGCGGTCTTCTGGTGGACATCGGCGTCCCCGTGTTCCTGCCCGCCTCGCAGGTGGACATCCGCCGCCCGCACAACCTCGACGAGTTCATCGGACGCAAGATCCGGGCCGAGATCCTCAAGATCGACACCGAGCGGCGCAACATCGTGATCTCGCGCCGCAAGCTCGTCGAGCACGAGCGTTCGGCGGCCAAGAAGAACCTGCTGGCCAACCTCCAGGAGGGCCAGGTCATCACCGGCACGGTCAAGAACATCGCCGACTTCGGCGCCTTCGTCGACCTGGGCGGCATCGACGGGCTGCTGCACATCACCGACATGTCCTGGGGACGCATCAACCACCCCAGCGAGCTGCTGCGCATCGACGACCGGGTCGAGGTCAAGGTGCTCAACATCGACCTCGACAAGGAGAAGATCGCCCTGGGGCTCAAGCAGACCGAGTCCTCACCGTGGGAGGAGATCGAGGGCAAGTACCCCGTCGGGGCCCGGGTCAAGGGCGAGGTGGTCAACATCATGTCCTACGGGGCGTTCATCCGCCTCGAGGACGGCATCGAGGGCCTGGTGCACATCTCCGAGATGTCCTGGACCCGGCGCGTCAACCACCCCAGCGAGATCGTCAACCCCGGCGACATCATCGATGTGGTCGTGCTCGAGATCGACAAGAACAAGCAGGAGATCTCCCTGGGCATGAAGCAGACCGAGGTCAACCCCTGGGAGCTGGTCAGCGAGAAGTACCCCAACGGGACCATCGTCACCGGCACCATCCGGAACCTGGCCAACTACGGCGCGTTCGTCGAGATCGAGCCGGGCATCGACGGCCTGCTGCACATCAGCGACATGTCCTGGACCAAGAAGGTCACGCACCCCAACGAGCTCTACAAGAAGGGCGACGAGGTCCAGTGCGTGGTGCTCGATGTCGACCGCGATAAGCAGCGCATCAGTCTCGGCGTCAAGCAGCTCTCCGAGGACCCGTGGATCGACGCCATCCCCAGCGCCTACCAGCCCGGCATGGTCGTTCGGGGCAAGGTCACCAAGATCACCAACTTCGGCGTCTTTGTCGAACTCGAGGACGATCTCGAGGGGCTGCTGCACATCTCCGAGCTGGCCGACCACAAGGTCGAGAACCCGCAGGATGTCGTCTCGGTCGACGAGGAGATCGATGTCAAGATCCTGCGCGTCGACATCGACGATCGCAAGATCGGGCTCTCGCTCAAGCGCGCCCAGTGGGGCGACGCCTCGGGCGGGGGCGACGGCGACTCGGGCGGGGGGGCGTCCTCATTCGGCGGCGGCGGGCTCGACCTGCCCAGCCGAGGCGGCATGGACGACCACGGCTCCATGGGCACCGACAAGATCGAGCTCTAAGGCCCGCTGTTTTGGGCCGCTCAGCGGCTCGCTGATCTCAAAAACGCAGACGCTCCGGCCGACAGGCGGCCGGGGCGTCTTTGTATTCCCAGGGGCGCGGTGTCGAAACCGGTCAACAGATCCGCTCTGGAGGGACACTTCGCAAAGGGGCGACGCCCCGGGAGAGGCCGCGGGCGCACACAAAGCCCGCGGCGACAAGACATTCGGTGGCCGATCGCACCCCGGGAGGGGTATGCTCTCAGCAGAAGCCCGGTCGGATTCTCGGGTCCGGGCTCGGGACGGTCGTGTTCAGCACATCGCGACGAAGCTCAGCAGGGTCAGCAGGGCGATTCGGCGGCGGAGGCTGGTCATGATGAAGATCTGCTGCATTGTGGCCATGATGGGGCTCCTGTATTGGGTTGTCACGAGTACAGATACAACCGCCGTGCCAAACCCCTGGCGAGGGTGTGCCCCGCCCCGCTGAGGGCCCTCAGGGGCGTTGGTGCCCCGCTGGGGGCGATCGGGGGCGTGGATCCCACGCCACATGATGCACGAACACCACACCAGGAGTCAACACCGATGCCCATGAAGCACACGATTCGACGCCCGATAACTCTGGCGCTCCTGGCCCTGCTGGCGTGGGGGCCCGCGCGAGCGGGGGCCCAGCCCACGATGCCCGTGGACGAGGGGCTGGGCGTGTTCAACACGATCCAGGGCTGGGTGCGCGCCTGGGATGTTCCCGCACGCGATGAGCCCCAGGCGGCCACGACCCCGGTGTGCGCGGCCATGGTGACCCTGCGCCTCGACGGGCATGTTTTCGGACGCGGCGCCGCCGCCAGCCCCGACCCCAGCCCCACGCTGGTCTGGGACGCGACCAACCAGGCGATCATCGGCGCCAGCGGCAAGCTCACCAGCGAGCGCGACGCGATGTGGGAGGCGTCCATCAAGCAGCTCACGCGCCGTGTCACCATCACCCTGGAGATCTCGGACCGGCTGGTCCCCGTCTCGGCCAACGAGCTGGAGCTGCCGGGCTTCGGGTACACGCCCGGGATCATGGGCGTGGCGGTGCGCCGGGGCGAGCGGACGGAGGCGATGGGAACCGAGTCGATGCTGATGCGCGAGACGGATATGGCCCGCAGCGCGGTGGCGCTGGCCAACGCCGTCTCGGACCGGGGCGACGCGGTGCTCCAGAGCCCGGCCGAGCTGGCCGGGGCGGGGTACAGCTTCTACCGCTTCGAGCCGCTGGTGCTGGCCCAGCCGGCTCCCGGGCTGGCGCCGGTGTTCACCGACCGCGGCGGACGGGTGGTGGAGGCGTCGGCGATCACGGTGGGGTCGATCGGGGCGCTGGCCGGGCACATCGCCGAGCATCTGATGGGCCGGCGTTGGGCCGGGGTCGAGCACTTCGGGCTCACCGGGACGCTGGACCCGGTGACGGGCACGGCCGAGTCCGAGTCCGCCAGCCCCTTCGAGCAGGCGATCAGCGCGTACGCGCTGCTCCGGTTCGGCGGGGACGGCGCCGATGACTCGCAGCGCCGGGCCGCGGCGGCCGGACGCGAGATCCTCGCCGACCTGGCGATCGTGGAGCCGGGCGAGCAATCCCCTTGGGACTCCCCGACTGGCGCCTGCATGACGGTCATCGCCCTGGCCGAGCTGCCCCTGGACTTGATCCTGGGTGACGACGAGCTCGACGCGCTGCGCCAGAAATCGCTGGCCGAACTCGACACGCTCTACAGCGAGTCGGCGGGGTTCGCCCAGTCGCTCCCGGTCCCGGCGCGCGGGCTGGCGGCGCACGCGCTGGTGTGCAGCGCCAGGCTGGACCCCACCGACCGCGCCGGGCTGGCCCGCTCGGCCATCGGGCGCGTGTTCGTCGAAACGCCCCCCTCGGGGCTCCCGGCGCAGATGCCCTTCCTCGCCTGGGCGCAACTGGAGCGGGCGGGCGACGAAGGCGAGATCCCCACGCGCGTGCTGCTGGAGCGGATGCGTGAGCTGGTCTGGGAGCACCAGCTCCGGCGCGCGGATCTGGGCTGGAGCGACCGGGACCTGGCGGGGGGGATCGTGTTCACCAGCGCCAAGGCGCCCCTGCCCAGCTGGGTAATGATGCGGCCGCTGGCGGCCCTGGCGGCCATGGCGGGCGACGAGCGCCTGACCCCGGGCACGGTGACCTCGGGCGATGTCCCGCTGCAGATCACGCGCCTGATCGACTCGATCCGCTTCGTGCGCCAGCTGACGGCCGAGGGCGAGATCATGCACCTGTACGCCTCGGTCGAGGCGGCCCAGTGGGGGGTGCGCATGGCGCTTTGGGACCAGCGGATGCCGGTGGAGGTGGACGCGATGGCGCTCTTGGTCCTCACCGAGACGCGGGAGAGTTTCGACGCGATCTTGCGCCGGTCGGCCCCCTGACCGGCGGGACGAAAAAGCCCCGTTTCCGCGCCGATATCCGGGTTCTTTGGCGTCTGAAAACGCGCGAATCGCGGGCGTGAAACCCGCGGCGCGCCTATGATTTGCGTGTCGCCAGATCCCCCCGATCGATCCCGTTTTCCGTGGTCGCCCGGCGAGTGAGGATCGCGCCAAAGCACCCCGCGGAGACCCCTGCATGCCCGACCCATTTGACGCTGATGGACTGCCCGAGGACGGCGCCGGATCTCCCGGAGAGCCCGAGTCCCAGGCGTCGTCCGAGGTCAAGGCCATCGACCTGCAGATCGAGCGCGAGCTCCAGGATTCGTACCTCACCTACGCGATGAGCACGATCATGGACCGGGCCCTGCCCGATGTGCGCGACGGGATGAAACCCTCCCAGCGGCGCATCCTGGTGGCGATGAACGACCTGAACCTGCGCCCCAACCGCAAGCACCTCAAGTGCGCCAAGATCTGCGGCGACACCTCGGGCAACTACCATCCCCACGGCGAGTCGGTCATCTATCCCACCATGGTGGGCATGGCCCAGAAGTGGAAGATGAATGTCCCCGTGGTGGACCCCCAGGGCAACTTCGGCTCGATCGACGGCGACCCGCCCGCCGCGATGCGCTACACCGAAGCGCGGATGACGGCGGCGGCGGTGGACATGATGCAGGACATCAAGTCCGACACGGTCGACTTCGCGCCCAACTACGACGACAGGCTCATGGAGCCGACGGTCCTGCCGGGCAAGTTCCCCTACCTGCTGATCAACGGGGGCATGGGCATCGCGGTGGGGATGGCCACCAGTTTGCCGCCGCACAATCCGACGGAGATCTTCGACGCGATCGTGCGGGTGGTGAACAACCCGGCGATCGGCCTGCTTGAGCTGATGACCGACGAGACCGACGACAACGGGAATCTTGTGCGCCGCGGGGTGCAGGGCCCGGATTTCCCCACCGCCGGGCGGATCCTGGGGCGCAAGGGCATCATGGACGCCTACAGCACCGGACGCGGGCGCGTCACGGTGCGGGGCAATGTGCATGTCGAGGAGCTCCGCGGCGGGCGAGAGCAGATCGTCATCGACGAGATCCCCTACGCGCTGGTGCAGAACACGCTGGTGGAGAAGATCGTCGAGGCGGTCAAGGAAGAGCGGATCAAGGACATCAGCGATGTCCGCAACGAGTCGGGGCGCAGCGCCCAGTCGCGCATCGTCATCGAGCTCAAGAAGGGCGCCGACGCGGGGGTGGTGGAGAACCAGCTCTACCAGTGCACCCCGCTCCAGCAGACCTTCAGCATCATCAACATCGCCCTGGTCAACCGCCAGCCGCGGACGATGGGGCTCAAGCAGCTCATCGAGTGCTACATCGACCACCGCGCCGAGGTGATCACTCGCCGCACCCGCCACCTGCTGCGTGAGGCCAAGAAGCGGGCGCATGTGCTCGAGGGCATGATCTACGCGGTCATCGACATCGACGAGATCATCCAGCTCATCAAGAGCTCGCAGACCCGCGAGGAGGCGATCGGCAAGCTCATGGAGCGCCGCTACTCGATCCCCGCCGACCACCCCGCGGCCGCCGACATCCCCGCGCGGCTGATGCGGATGATGCGCGACGCCGACGCCGACGGCGGCGTGCTGCTGACGCGGGTGCAGGCCGAGACGATCGGCTCCATGCGCCTGATCCAGCTCGTGGGGCTCGAGATCGAGCGCCTAGTCCGCGACTACACCTCCGTCATTGAGGAGATCGAGGGCTACGAGGCGATCCTGGGCGACCGCCGGCGGGTGCTGGACATCATCGTCGAGGACTGCGAAGAGATGAAAGCCCGCTTCGGGCGCGAGCGCCTGACGAGCATCGAGGAGGCGGCGGGCGATTTCGACATCGCCGAGCTGATCCAGGAGCAGGAGATGGCGGTCACCATCTCCCACTCCGGCTATGTCAAGCGCGTGGCGCTGGAGACCTATCAGGCGCAGGGACGCGGGGGCAAGGGCATCAAGGCCGGCGACTCCAAGGACGACGACTTCATCGAGCACCTCTTCGCCGCCTCAACCCACGACGACCTGCTGTGCTTCACCGACACGGGGCGCGTGTTCAAAATCAAGGTCTACGAGCTGCCCGAGATGAGCCGCACGAGCAAGGGCAGGCCCATCATCAACTACATCGACCTCAAGGAGGGCGAGCGGACCTGCGCCTACCTGGCGGTCAAGGATTTCGAGAGCGGGAGCAACTACCTGACCTTCGTGTCCAAGGGCGGGATCGTCAAGCGCACCGCGCTCAAGGCGTACGCCAATGTCAACCGCTCGGGGCTGATCGCGGTGGGGCTCAAGGGCGACGACGCCCTGCTCGACGCGCGACTGACCAGCGGCGGCGACGACCTGATGCTCATCACCAGCGGGGGGATGGCGATCCGCTTCCCCGAGCAGGATGTGCGCGAGATGGGCCGCTCGGCCGCCGGCGTCAAGGGCATCGACCTGCGCAAGGGCGCCCGTGTCATCGGGATCATCGTGATCCCCATGGTCCCCGACCGCGACGACCCGGAGATCACCCACACCGACCCGGCGTTCATCGAGCGCGACCTGTGCCTGCTGACCGTCACCGAGCACGGGTACGGCAAGCGGACCCCCGTGGACGAGTACCGCGTCAAGCCCGAATCGGGCCCGATGCGGAGCCAGTCTCGCGGCGGCAAGGGGCGCACCGACATCAAGCACACACCCCGCAACGGGGCCTCGGTGGCCGCGATCGGGGTCTGCGCGGACGAGGACATTGTCGTGATCTCACGAAAAGGGCAACTCGTCCGCATGGCGGCGTCCTCGATTTCCAGTTATGGTCGGGGCGCTCAGGGCGTGCGCGTCGTGGGGCTCAGGGACGGCGACGCGGTCGTGTCGGCCGCCAGGATCGATGAGAAGGACGGCGAGGACGCGACTGGGGCCGCAGAGAGCGCCCCGGCGCCGGACGCTTCGGACACCGAGCGGGGAACCGATTGAGGGCTGGGCATGGCGGTTGATTGGTCGGACAATATCGTGATCGCGAACCTCGCCGACGAGCCGGCGCTCAGCGACGAGCTGTCGATGATCTGCGAGCGCATCGAGCGCGCGGGCGGCGACGAGCCCATCCCCCACGCGGTGCTCGATTTCCACGAGGTGAGCTATGTCAACTCGTCGAACATCGCCCAGCTGCTGCGCTTGCGCAAGAACCTGGACGCGCGCGACCGGCAGCTGATCCTGTCGGGCGTGGCCGACGAGGTGATGAGCGTGCTGGTGGTGACCGGGCTCAACAAGGTCTTCGAGTTCGCCCCCGACCTGATCACGGCCATCGCCTCGATCCAGATCGGCGAGCCGGGGATCGACTGAGCTCCGGTTCCTCGCCGGATTATTCACACCGGCGACGGGCTCAGCGCCCCGGCGGGGGACAGGAACAGGGCGGTGATGTCGTCGGGCTGGTGCAGCGAACCCGCCTGGCGGTCGAGATGGGATTCGAGCGTGGCGATGGCCTGGCTCAGCGTGCCCAGCCCCGAGCCGGCCTCGGTCAGCTCCTTGATGTAGGTCAGCGTGGGACGCTTGCGGTCATCGCCCTTGGCGCCGGCGGCGGGGAAGGCGACCTCGAACCCGTCGGAGTAGATGATGAACACATCGCCCGGCTCCATGGCGTGGGTGGTCTGCTCAAACTCGACATCGGGGAACACCCCCAGCAGCGGGCCCTCCGATTCGATCTGCTCGACCTCGCCCGACGCCGAGCGCACCAGTAGCGAGGGGGGGTGTCCGGCGCCGGCGACGGTGATGGTATTGCTGGACTTGTCGTGGATCGCGTAGACGGCGGTGGCGAACCGGGCCTGCTCGCCGGCGTGCTCGGTCATGGTGTTGTTCAGGCGGCGCAGCGCCTCGCCGGGAGGGACGATGCGCTGGTGCTCGCCCTTGCCGTCGAGCTTGTGCAGCCCCTGGGTGATGACCATGGTCATGAGGGCGGCGGGGACCCCGTGCCCGACGGCGTCGGCCAGGAAGAACCCCGTGTGGTGCTCGTCGAGGGCGACGATGTCGTAGATATCCCCCGAGACATACGAGGCGGGTCGGTACACAATGCCCATGTCCACGCCCTCGATCGTCGGCAAGGCCCTTGGCATGTACTGGCGCTGGATCGACGCCGCGCTCTGGAGTTCCTCGTGGAGCTTGTTCATCTCGGCATTGACCGAGTTGATCGACATCTCGGTCAACGCCAGCTCGGTGGCCAGCGCCTGCAGCGCGGGCTGGCGCTGGGCCAGCGTCCACAGGATGGTCGCGCCGTGGGCGGGGTCGATATCCAGCCCCTCGCACATCAGCCCCGAGGCGCGCAGCGTCATGCTCGCGTGGTCGCTGCCCGGCGGGACGAGCACCAGGGCCGGGCACAGGTGCTCGGCCAGCATGTCGGCGACGCGGGCGACCACGGGGTCCGGGTCGTGCTCGCCCAGCAGCACCAGCAGGGGCGTCTGCGCCTCCCGCGGGCTCGGACGCAGGCGCAGCAGCGCGTCGAGCGAGACGGGCGCCGTGGTGATCCCCCTGGGCCGAAGGTGGCTCGTGATCCCGGCGACCAGCGGCCCGTGCTGGGCGTGGGCCGAGCTGGCCACGAGGACGCTGGGGCCCTGGGCGCGCCCGTCAAGGGGCCCGTGCCCCCGGCTGCCTGCGATGCGTCGAACCACCGGTCCCTCCTTGTCCCACCCGCGTCGGTGCGGGCACAAGGGGAGGCGCGCGGCGGGCGTCACGAGATCGACCGCGCCCGGGGGAGCGCTTCAGCCCCAGAAACAGGGACATGCCCCCGCGGGCGGTTATGGGCAGCACGCGGGGACGGTCACACGCGGCAGGCGTCATCGGCGGCAGGGTCGCACGCCCCCGACCGGGTCCGGGTGGGGGCCTATAACCCGGCGTCTACTGGGTGATCGACCGCAGATACTCGGTGTCCAGATCGATCTGCTGCCCGTCCTTGAGATCGAGCCGCTCTAGCTCGCCCCCGTCGAGCTCGATGGCGTACTGGGCGTTAAAGCGTGACGAGTACTTGGCCAGGCGCATCTCATATTCGTACTGCGACTCGCCCTCCTTCTTGGGCTCCTCGATCGGCATGTGGTGCATCGCGACGATGCGCCCGGCGCTGTCGAGGAAGATGATGTCGATCGGGAACACGCAGTCGCGCATTACGAAGCGCCGAAGGCGGGCGTCGGGGAACGAGAAGAGCATCCCGTGGTCGGGCGCCAGCCCACTCCGCCCGCCCAGCCCCACCGTCCTGGAGGTGTCGTCGGCAACGATCTCGAGCTGGTAGGTCCTGCCCCCGATCTCCACGGGCATCAGCCCGTCAACCACCGGCGGGTGCGTGCTGCAGCCCGTCACGCTCGCCACTCCCAGCAAAGACGCGAGCAGCCAGCCGAACAACCGGGCGGGAAGCCGGGCGATACGGGAATCGGGATGGGTTGCCAGGGTGGTCATACGCTGAGCCATGCGGCGTCCTCTGGGGTGAACACGATATCGTTCTGAGGCAGTGTATCGAGCGAGAACCCCGATTGGAACTCGGGCAGCGACATCGGGGCCGGTTCCCGGGTCAGCCCGCACCAGCGGGCGATGAGCCCGATCACCCGTTCGGGCGACGAACCGGCCCCGGCGTAGGTATCGATGCGGGTATCCCTGTCCCGCTTGGCCAGTCGCCGGCGGTCTTGGCCGCGGATCAGCGGCAGGTGGGTGTACGCGGGCTCGGGGTTGAGCGAGAGGGCGCGGTAGAGCAGGAGCTGGCGAGCCGCCGAATCGAGAAGATCATTGCCCCGCACCACTTGGGTGACCCCGCCGGCGGCGTCATCGACGACGACCGCGAGCTGGTAGCTGGGGGCCGATCGTTTGGTCCAGACCACGAAGTCGCCGCTGGTCGCATCGAGATCGAATCGCTGGGGTCCCATGTGGGCGTCGGTGAAGCGGGTCTCGCCGGGTTCGACGATGAGCCTCCAGTTGGTCCCCGCGTCGTCGAAGGTCGTGGGGATGGCGCCGGGGCGCAGGGCGGGGTCGAATCGGGCCTCGGGGGACTCGGTGGCGTGGGGGGCGCTGGCGGCGGCCTCGACCTGCGAGCGGGTGAGGGCGCAGGGGTAGACGCGACCATGCTCGGCCAGTGTTTGCATGGCGGCGCGGTACGCGCCGTGGTTGCTCGACTGGGTGAAGGGCCCCGAATCCCAGTCGAGCCCCAGCCAGCGGAGGAGGGCGATGGTGTCGTCGATCATCCCGGGTCGGACCCTGGTGTCGTCGAGGTCCTCGATGCGCAAGACGATATCCCAGTTGTGCTTGCGCGCCAAAGCCCAGTTGATGACGAAGCTGAAGGCGTTGCCCAGATGCAGCCCACCGGTGGGGGAGGGGGCCAGGCGCGTGATGGGACGCGGGAGCGTTCGATGGGCGGCGGGGAGTTCACGCACGCCGGATTGTGGGTACACTGAGTGCGCCCGGCAAGCCGGCGGGCGGGAATTCTGTGCACCCGGTCTGGCGCGAGGGATCGCGCCGGGCGTCAGGAGGAACCATGACCGAGCAGGCAACGGTGAAGATGAATGAGAAGCAGGTCGCCGCGGGGCTCGAAGAGCACCCGGCCTGGGTCGAAGTCAACGGAGAGATCCAGCGGACCTTCGAGTTCGATGATTTTCTGGCCTCGATGAGGTTCGTCAACCGGGTGGCGGACTACGCCGAGAAGGTCCAGCACCACCCCGACATTCTGGTGCGGTACAACAAGGTCACCCTGAGCGTCTCGACCCACGACGCGGGGGGGATCACGCATAAGGACTTTGACCTGGCGACCAAGGCGGACGCGCTGACCGATTGACATTGTGGTTGCGGCCCCAGCGGATAGCGCTCACCGCAGCTCGACCGACCAGTAGGCCTCGTCGAGGAATGCCTTCCAGGAGGCGTATTTCTCGCTGCTCAGGCGGACCGAGATCAGCGGGTTGCGCCGCGGGCGCACGGGCTTGCGGACCAGCTTCATGTGGGCCTGGGCGGGGGTGCGCCCGCCCTTGCGGCTGTTGCACCGCACGCACGCGCACACCAGGTTCTCCCAGGTGTCGGGCCCGCTCTGGGTGCGGGGGACCACATGGTCGATCGAGAGCTCGCTGGTGGGGAAGCGGCTCCCGCAGTACTGGCACTGGTTGTGGTCGCGGGCGAAGAGGTTGCGCCGGTTGAGCTTGACGCGCTGGGCCGGGAGCTTGTCGTACCCGATCAGGCGGATGATGCGTGGGACGGCGATGTCGAAGCGGACGGTGCGGACCCAGTCGTGCAGCTCGGGCTCGAACTGCCTGTGCAGCTCGCTGAGCTCGGCCCAGGTCGTGAGGTCGTAGTTGGCGTAGGAGCCGTCGTCGGCGTGGATGACCTCGGCGGCCTCGCGGGCCAGGAGCACGAAGGCCCGCTTGGCGCTGATGACGCGGGTGGCCATGTAGCTGCGATTGAGCACCAGCACCTGCGCGCCAAGCCCGGCGTTGAGCGGAGCGCCCCCCTCATGGAAGCATCCGTCCGCGTCGGCGCCGGCCCCGATCATGGCGCCGACGCCGGGTATGTGGCCCCCGGTGGGGTCTTCGGCGGCGGCCGGTTCGGCGTGGGCCCGCTCGGGCGAACCGGCGCCGGCCCGCGATTGGGTGCGCTTGGCGGCTCTGGCTCGGTTGGAACGGGCGTTGCGGGACATACGGATGCTCTATATCTACCAGCTTTTGAGCGAGACTTCAAGCATGTACGCACGGGAGTTGGTCAAGGATCGGTGAAGTCGGGGGGGGCGCGAGCCCCACGACCGGCCTTTGGGCCGATATCCCCAGCGTTCCGCGCCCGGCTCAGTGCCGGAAATGACGCACGCCGGTGGTCATGCAGGTGATCCCGTGAGCGGCGCACAGCTCGAAGGTGTCGGCGTCGCGCTTGGAGCCACCGGGGTGCACGATCATCCCCACCCCGGCGTCGATCAGCACCCGCGGCCCGTCGCTGAAGGGGAAGAAGGCGTCGGAGAAGGCGATCGCTCCCCTCGCCAGCGTTCCGGCCTTGGCCACCGCGCCGGCGCAGGCGGCGACGCGGTCCATCTGCCCGGCGCCGGCCCCGAAGAGGCGCACCGCGCCGGTGTCGGATTCGGGGTCGATCCCGCCGATGAGCACGGCGTTGGAGCTCAGCGCCCGGCAGATGTTCTCGAGCATGGCCGCGGCCGCGAGCTGTTCTTCGCCGGGCGTGGGCCCGGCCTCGTGGTTCCATGTCGCGGGGTGGGGCAGCGCCAGGTCGCGGTCCTGGACCAGCGCCCCGCCGGGGATGAACCGCATCTCGCGGGTGATGGCGGGGATGGGCTGGCCCCGGGTGTCGGCGACCCGCAGGATGCGCAGGTTCTTCCAGCGGTCCCGCAGCAGGCGCAGGGCGTGCTTGTCGAAGCCGGGGGCGATGACGATCTCGAAGAAGGTCCCCTCGGCGGTGATGCGCTGGGCCCCGTCGGCGTCGATGGGCGACGAGCAGGCCAGGATGCCCCCGAAAGCCGCCATGGGATCGCCGGCGATGGCGCGGTCGATCGCGTGGGCGACGGCGGCGGCGGCGGCGGCCCCGCAGGGGTTGGTGTGCTTGACCACGCAGGCGCAGTGCCCCCCCGGGTCCACACGCGACATGGAGCGCACCAGTTCAAGTGCGGCCGAGGCGTCGTTGATGTTGTTGTAGCTCAGCGGCTTGCCGTGGAGCTGCTCGGCGTCGAGCAGCGTCCCGGCGGGTGCTCCCGGGATGCGATACAGCTCGGCGTGCTGGTGCGGGTTCTCGCCGTAGCGGAGGTCGTCGGCCTTGCGCAAGGCGATGGCCATGGTCGTGGGCGCGTCGGGCTCGCCCCCGAGCATCCATTGGCTGATCATCGCGTCGTAGGCGGCGGTCTGGCAGAAGGCGGCGGCCGAGAGCGAGCGGCGCAGCGCCAGCGTGGTCCTGCCCTCGTGGGCGTCGAGTTCGCGGGTGAGCGATTCGTACTGGGACGGGTCGGTGAGGACCGCGACCGACTTGAAGTTCTTGGCCGCGGACCGGACCATGGAGGGCCCGCCGATATCGATCTGCTCGATGGCCTCGGGCTCGGTGACCCCGGGGCGGGAGGTGGTCTCCTCGAAGGGGTACAGGTTGACGATGACCAGGTCGATGGGCTTGATGTCGTGCTCGAGCATGGACCGGAGGTGCTCGCGCTGGTCCCGCTTGGCCAGGATGCCGCCGTGGACCTTGGGATGGAGGGTTTTGACGCGTCCGCCCATCATCTCGGGGAAGCCGGTGAGGGTCTCGATGGGCATGACGGGGATGTCGTGGTCGAGCAGGGCCTTGGCGGTGCCCCCGGTGGAGATGATCTCGATGCCGCGCTTGGCCAGGGCGCGTGCGAGCTCGACGATGCCGGTCTTGTCCGAGACCGAGACGAGGGCGCGGGTGACGCGGACGAGCTCGTCTCCGCGCCCGTTGGCGGGCGCGCCGGGCTGGGCGTGTGCGGTGGAATGCATGGTGCGCTCCGCGATTCGCTGGGGACTGGGCGCTTTCGCCGCGTGGGGTCATGGGCGTGGGCTGAACCGGGCCACCGCGCCGTCGAGGGTGATCACATAGATGTTGCCGTCAGTGATCGAGTCGGTCCGGATCCCCGAGACGCCCGAGAGCGGGACGCGGGCCAGGACATCGCCGCGTTCCTTATCGACGCGGAGCATCTCACGACCGGACCAGACGATGAGCTCGCTCCCGCCGACGACGGTCAGCACCCAGCCGCCGATGTCGGGGCTGTTCCAGAGGGTCTCGCCGGTGGCGCTGTCGATGGCCATGAGCCCCATGTCGCGGGTGGTGGCGTACAGGACCCCCTCGTGGAGGGTGTGCTGGACGGTGACGGGAGCGCCCGAGCGGATGCGCCAGAAGCGGAAGCCGTCGGTGATGTCGAAGGCGTAGATCGACTGGTCGAGCGAGGCGACATAGATCCCCACGCCGTCGGTCAGGAGATCGGCGTCCGACCCGCCGGAGATGGTGGCGCTCATGCCCGAATGGGCGTTGGCGGCCTCGAGGGTGCGGAGCTGGCCGTTGCCCGAGAGCACAGCGATGAACTCGTCGTTGACGCGGATGGGCGGGATGCTGATGGGCCCGTCGAAGTCGTAGGACCAGAGCTTGAAGTCGTTTTCCATCTGCCAGGCGAAGAGCTCGCCGCTGAGGGTGCCGAAGATGGCCAGGTTGCCCACCAGCAGCGGGGGCGTGTTGACCAGCGTCCCCAGCGAGTCGCGGTCGATGGTGTTGCCGTTGTGGAGGTTGATCTCCCAGAGCTCGGTGTCGCTGGCCTCGTAGAGGGTGTCGCCGCGCCGGACGGAATCAACGAAGCGGGTGGTGGGGCGATCGAGTTGGCGCGACCAGCGGACCTTGCCGGTGCCTGCTTCGAGCACCGACAGGGTGGAGGCCGAGCCCATGAAGGCGAGCAGGTCGGGGTAGGCGCTGGCGTGGTCGATGGTCGCGCCGGGCTGGAGAGGAGGGTAGCCGGTCCATTGCCACTGGTAGCCCAGCTCGGCCCAGGCGCCGTGGTCGATGGACCAGACCTCGCGATCGTTCTGGACGCCGGAGGGCGACACGGCGCGGGCCGAGCGGGCGTCGGCGCCGGCGCCGGTCGAGGAGGAGCTGGAGCACCCGCCCAGCGGCAGCGCAATCCCGGTGATCCCGGTGATCCCGGCGGTCAGGGCGGCCACGGCCAGGCTCGCGCCCCGTGCGGCGTGGGGGCGGGGGAACAGTTCGGATCTCTCGCGCATCGAGTCATCTCCGGGTGCGTGTGGGTCGAATCGCCCGCCGAGCGGGAGGTCTGCGATCATATCCGAGCCGGGCGTGATCCGCGGAGCGTGATCGCGGTTTTCTGGGCCGGATTGGCTCTGGAACGGGGCTGGGAGCACGACTGTTCGCACATGAACGCGTACGGTTGTGCGATGTTCACCGGGATTGTCCAGCATGTGGGGGAGGTGGTCGCGATCGAGCCGACCTCCAGCGGGGTTCGCATCACGATCGACCCCCGCGGCTGGTCGCACACGCCCCGACCGGGCGAATCGATCGCCAACAACGGCTGCTGCCTGACGCTCGTGCGAGCCGTGGAAGAGGCGGGAGGCATGCTGAGCTTCGACGCGATCCCCGAGACGCTGGGCAGGACCACGCTGGGGGGATGGGAGCCGGGAAATCGAGTGAATCTCGAGCGGGCGCTGCGGATGGGCGACACCCTCGACGGGCACCAGGTGCAGGGGCATGTCGACGGGACGGGGGAGGTCCTGGCGGTCGATCGGTCAGACGGCTGGCGCGTGCGGGTGGGGCTGGACGAGGGGCTGATGCGGTTCATGATCCTCAAGGGTTCAATCACGATCGACGGCGTGTCGCTGACCATCGCGGAGCTGGGCGGGGGTTGGGTCGAGGTGGCGTTGATTCCCGAGACGCTGGCACGCACGAACCTGACCGATCGGGCGGCGGGGGACCGCGTGAACATCGAGGCCGATGTCATGGTCAAGACGATCATGCACACGATGGAGGCGTTGCCCGTCTACTCGTCGAAGAAGCGTTTCTTCGCGGGTGATTGACAAGTTAGTCAAGATTGCGGTAGACTTGACGGAGGAGCACCCAAATTCTCGGGGGGAATACATGATTTGGAACCGGCGTAGAGTACGCCCAGGGGACCTCCTCGGGGTGAGAGTTAGCAGTGAAAGGGTGTCCAAAGGCACCTTTGGATGTGTGGTCAAGAGGTTTGGGCGAAAATATATACTGACCTGCGAGCATGTGTTTGAAGGGGTCGGACAGGGAGCATCAGTTTTTAGCGTGGATCCAGTTACGGACACACCAAAGATACGAGTAGGGACCGTGGCGGAGCTATCTGGATTTAGTTCTCGTTCCAATGCGAATACCCACGACCACCTCCTTGTCGAAATCCGGCGAGGCGCACCAGTGAAGTCCCGCTTTCCGAAACCAATCGGTAAGCTGTCCACGGAAGCCGTCGGCAATCCGCGTGTGCGAGATCTCGCGGGGACACCGGTGCAAATGATCGGCGGAAAGTCGGGTTATGTGAACGGTGAGATAAACGGAATTTTTCGTGTTACAACTTGGGGAGGCCCAAGCGTCCGCACGCCCGTCTACGAAGTCTTTGCGGGTTCGCAGCGCGGCACAAGTGTCGATTTTGGAATGCCAGGGGATTCAGGGGCCCTAATTCTCACCGACCCCCAAAGAAATGGTGGCCAGAGCCGTCGCCCGATGCCTGTTTGTTTTTTAATCGGTATTGTCGAACCTTCCGAGTCTCGCGATGACCGGCCTCCGACTGGTCCAATCATTGGTCGGGGCTACGCTATCAGCGCGGGACGAGTGCTTGATAAAATCCGCGAATCGGACTCCGCGGCCAGTATTTTGCGCCGGTGAGGGGAAACATGCTGGAGCCCAGAGCGTTCTTGTGGTAGGATTCTCGATGAATTTCCGATAGACGCGGGAGCAGGCGTCTGGAAATCCGATTATCATGGGACAAAATTCCCATGTCAAGGCGAGGTGATCCGGTGAGCGGCCAAGAGATTACAGTTAGCCAAGCGGAGAATTTGCTCGATTCGGAAGGCGAGCGGTTCACCAGAGTTGACGGCGTCGTCGGGGTCGGTGTCGCCATACGACAGCACCGAGTACAGTTCGTCATTTCACTCGACCCATCCGCAAATGTTGATCGTGACCAGTTCCCGTCCAAAATCGGCGAAGGAAGCTCACGAGAACTAGATGTGTTTGTGGAAGAGATTGCATACCAGCGCCTTTGCTCATGCGAAGAGTCTGAGGGTGGAACATGTCCCGCTGCGTGGGATAACCTGCCCTCCGATTTTGGCACCGATGATGACTATCTTTGGGCGAAGACTCTTCGCTTTCTCAAGACACCGATTGGGGTCATTACTGCGGTATGCGTAGTCGTTTTCGGCGGGACTACCGCTTATCTTCTCGCTTGACTTTTCGGGCAGCTCCAGTTTATATCCCATGTGTGTCCTCGGCTTCGATCCCGGGCTTTCAATCACCGGCTACGGCTGCGTGAGCGGCGACATCCTGCGCCCCGACATCGTCGAGGCGGGGGTGTTCCGGCTGGCCAAGGGGTCGCCGCCGCCGATCGGAGATCGGCTGGTGGAGCTTGAGACGGATGTGTGCGGGCTGATCGAACGGGTCAGCCCCGATCTGGTCGCGATTGAGGGGATGTTCGTCCACAAGGACCATCCGGGGACGGTGGTGAAGATGGCGCACGCGCGGGGGGTGATCCTGCTGGTTGCGAGAAGGGCGGGGATCGAGGTGTGCGAGCTCAAGCCGGCCGAGGTCAAGAAGGCGACCACGGGCTCGGGGCGGGCGACCAAGGAGCAGATGCAGCTGGCGGTGCAGTCGATGTTCGGGCTCGCCGAGCCGCCCAGGCCCTCCGATCTGGCCGACGCGCTGGCGATCGCGGCCTGCGCCCTGCGCCGGCGCCGGTTCGAGTCGATGACGCGTTGATGCGAGTTCGGGCGCCACGACTCGCCGTCTTCGGCGCAGTCGTGCTCTTGGATGGCTCCGAAGACACTACTGCGCGGCTTGCCGCGAGTAGTGGCACCCAGAACTTGACCCTCCCCGCGCCCTCGCGGGGAGGGGCAAGAGGTCGGGCCACCCGGAGATGGGGAGCGCATACAATCGCCCGATGAGCGAATCCAAGCCGCCGGAACAGGTCGTCGCGCAGGTCCTGATCGTTGAGGACGAGCCGGAGCACGCGGATGTGATGGCCGAGGGCCTGCGCCGCCCTGGGCACATCTGCACCATCGTGCACGGGGTGGCGGCGGCGGCCAACGAGCTGCGCCACGGGTCGTTCGATGTGGTCGTCACGGACCTGCGGATGCCGGGCAGCGCCGGGGTCGAGGGGGTGAACGCCGACGGGGGCGACGCGGGGATGCGGGTGCTGGAGCTGTCGCGAGAGCTCCAGCCCGACGCCGAGACGATCATGGTGACGGCGCACGGCGATGTGCCCACGGCGCGCGACGCGTTCAAGCACGGGGCGTTCGACTTCGTCGAGAAGCCGCTGGACCTGGTGGTGTTCCGCTCGGTGGTGAACCGCGCGGCCGAGCAGGCGGTGCTGCGGGGAGAATCGGGCGAGCTGCGCGACCTGGTCCAGCACGACGGGTTCGAGGGGATCGTGGCCGGAAGCGAGCCGATGCGCCGGATTCTCAAGGCGGTCAGGACCGTCGCCAACTCCCGCCTTCCCGTGCTGGTCACGGGCGAGAGCGGGACGGGCAAGGAGCTCATCGCCCAGGCGGTGCACGCCCACTCGCCGCGCAGCGGCAAGCGGTTCGTGACGATGAACTGCGCCGGGCAGGCCGAGAGCCTGCTCGAGGACCAGTTGTTCGGGCACCGCAGGGGCGCGTTCACGGGCGCGGAGAAGGACCGCGAGGGCGTGTTCGAGTACGCCGACGGGGGCACGGTGTTCCTCGACGAGATCGGGGACATGCCCCTGGCGATGCAGGCCAAGCTGCTGCGCGTGCTCGAGAGCGGCGAGGTGGTGCGCCTGGGCGCCAACGAGCCCAAGCATGTCGATGTGCGTTTCGTCAGCGCCACCAACAAGGACCTGGGCGTGATGACCAGCGACGGGTCGTTCCGCCAGGACCTGTTCTTCCGGATCAACGGGGCGCACATCCACCTGCCGCCGCTGCGCGAGCGGCGCGAGGACATCCCGCGCATCGTGCGCCACGCGATCTCGCGCTTCGCGGGGGACCTGCTGCCCGGCCGGCCCGTCCCCGAGGTCAGCGATCCGGCGATGCTGCGCCTGACGGCCTACTCATGGCCGGGCAATGTGCGCCAGCTGATGAATGTCGTGGAGAACATGCTCGTGATGGCCATCGGCGACGCGGGAGAGGGGCAGGCGGTCCGGGTGGGAGTGGCCCACATCCCCGAGGAGGTCCGGGCGGGCGGGGGCGACGCCGGCGCCGATGAAACGCCCAACCTGACGGGATCGCTGGCCGGGACGAGCCTGGAGCAGCTCGAGAAGCAGGCGATCCGCGAGACGCTCAAGCTCACCGGGGGCAATCGCGAGCAGACCGCCCGGCTGCTGGGGATCGGGGAACGCACCCTCTATCGCAAGCTCAAGGAGTACGGGCTGCGCTAAGGCCCGATAACCCCGTGCGCGCCGCCGCCCCGCTCGGGTCGCTGCGTGGGCTGGAACGAGCGATCAGCGCTCAAAGTGAGGGAAACTCCCGCCGGTGTTCAACTGCGCCGGTGGGCGGTCCGAAAAACATCGGTGGGTTCCCGTGCTCGTGGCGAGGGGTCGCGATGCCGATATTTCCGGTGGGAACCGGCTGGAGTCAGCTCGATGTCGGATTCGGATCTGCAGGATGTGATGAGATGTTCGAGCCTGCCCTCGCTTCCGGCGGTGGCGGTGCGGCTGCTGGAGCTGACGGGGAACCCCGATGTGGCGATGAGCGACATCGCCAAGCTGGTCCAGCAGGACCAGGCCCTGGCGGCCAAGGTGCTCAAGACGGTCAACTCCAGTTTCTACGGGCTCTCAACGCCCTGCGGCTCGATCGGCCGGGCCATGGGGTATCTGGGGCTCAACACCGTCAAGTCGCTCGTGCTGGGCTTCAGCCTCGTGGAGACCACCATCGGCGGCGACGAGTACGGGTTCGATCTCGAGGCGCACTGGCGGCGCGCGATCATCGGCGCCACGGGCGCCAGGATCCTGGCCCGGGACACGGGCGGGGTCGATCCGGAGGAGGCCTTCACCGCGGCGCTGTTCCAGGACATGGGCATGCTCGCGTGCTTCGCGGCGATGAAGAAACGCTACGGGGACATCGTGGGCGGGATCCCGCACCGCAAGGTCGCCCATGCCGAGCGGGAACAGCTGGGCTTCGATCATGCGCAGGCGGGGGCGGAGCTGGCCTCCAAGTGGAAACTGCCCGCGGAGATCTGCGAGGCCATCCGTCACCACCACACGCCAGACTCGGCGCCCGTGGCGCACCAGCAGGCCGTGCGGGCCGTGGCGCTGGGGGCGATGATCAGCACCGCGATGAGCCCGGACGCGCCCGGCTCGTCGGTCCGCGCCATCGAGCGGGTGTGCGAGGAGTGGTACGGGCCCCGCGCGCCCGATGTGACCGAGCTGCTGACCGAGGTGGGCGAGACCGCCGAGATGCTCGCCCGGATGTTCAACCAGGAGATCGGGGCGATCCCCGAGACCAAGGAGCTCATGGCCCGCGCCCAGGAAAAGGGCTTCGAGCACCAGATCCGGATGCAGCGCGAGGCGGACCAGCTCGCCCGTGAGGCGCACATCGACGGGCTGACCCGGATCGCCAACCGCAAGTGCTTCGACACCGAGCTGCAGCGCGTCTACCACGAGTTCAACAAGGAGGGGATCGGGTTCGGGATCCTGTTCTTCGACGCCGACCGGTTCAAGAGCGTCAACGACACCCACGGCCACGCCGCGGGCGATGTGGTGCTCATCGAGCTGGCCCGGCGCTGCGCCCAGGTCGCGGGCGAGCGTGGCATCGCCTGCCGCTACGGGGGCGAGGAGTTCGCCGTGATCGTGCAGGGGCTGGGCCTGGACGCGTGCGCCGAGATGGCCGAGCGGATCCGGTTGTCGATCGGGAGCACGCCCTTCGATCTCAGCTCCGTCGAGGGGGCCCCCGACGAGCTGGCGGTGACGGCGAGCATCGGGGTCTCGAGCACCGACGCGGGGAACCCCGCGCGGCTGGCCAGCGCCGACCAGGTGGTGCAGGAGGCCGACGAGTGCGTGTACGCCGCCAAGTCGGACGGGCGGAACAATGTCAAGGTGTGGGGTCGTTTCAGCCAGGTGACGATCAGCACCGACGCCGGGGACGGTGAGGGGGCGGGGCGCGTCGCCTGCACCCGCGCGGGCGACGGGGAGATGGTCCAGGGACGGATCCTGCTCGTCGAGGACGACGCGCTGGCGGCCACGCTGGTGATCTCGCTGATCAAGCGGCGCAGCAAGGTCGACATCAAGTGGGTCAAGTCGGGCACCCGGGCGTGCACGATGATCGAGTCGGGCGAGCTGGGCGGGCGGAACAGGCCCACGCTGATCCTGTGCGACTACACCCTGCCGGGCTGCAACGGGCACGAGGTGCTCCGCGTGGCCAAGGCGAGCCAGGCCGTCCGCGATGTGCCCTTCTTCATGCTCACCGGCAGCAACGACGAGCACATGCGCGACGAGTCCCTGCGGCGCGGCGCGTCGCTGTTCATCCACAAGGACGAGTTCTGCGCCGATGTCAACCGGTGGCTGGGGGAACTGCTGGCCCCCGGCGCCGGCACGAACGCCGCGGCGTAACCGTCGCCGGTCCCCCCAGGCGCGAATGGCGATGAGTGGCCCCGGCCACGGCCCAACACCGCGCCGCCAGATCACAGATCCTCCCAGAGTCGCTCGAACTCCTGCGCATCAGGCCCCGCCGATACATCCGTGACCGCTCATGCCATTCGCGGCGGTGATGATGTCCGCGGGCTCACCAGTCCAGCGTCCCGCGCCAGGCGCGGGTCGTCTCCTCGACGCCCGCGTCCAGCGCGCCCCAGCGGAGCACGCCCGAATCGTCGAGTTCGCCCAGCACCCGCCAGGGCGTGTCGCCCAGCGACGAACGCACACCCTCGGGATCGCGGACCTCGAGCACATAGCACGAGGGGGACTCGTCGTAGGCGATCGCCCAGTCGAGCGACGCGTCGGCGGCGAACCCGATCGGGGCTTGGGGTGAGGAGCCGGCGATGAGCATCTCGGCGATGGCACAGACGACGCCGCCGTCGGAGACATCGTGGGCGGCGCGGACGAGCCCGGACCGGATGAGCCGATGCACCCCCCGCGCGGCGGCCGGGCCGGCCCGAAGATCGGGCCTGGGCATCCCGCTGGCGGGGGCCAACCCGAGCTGCTGGGCGTGGGAGCCGGTGAACCGGCCCTGGGGCGCGCCGACGAGGATCAGCGTGTTGCCGGGCGTCTTGGCGTCGCTGGTGACGCAGCCTTCGAGGTCGTGAACGATGCCCATGCCGGTGATGAGCAGGGTGGGGGGGATCTCGATCGTCTCGTCGGGTGCTCCGTCCTTGCCGGGGACGGTGAACTGGTTGTTGAGCGAGTCCTTGCCGCTGACGAAGGGGGTCCTGTAGGCCTTGGCCCCGTCGTAGCAGGCGTGGGCGGCGCGGACGAGCGAGCCGAGGTTCTCGGGCTTGGTGCAGCTGGGCCAGCAGAAGTTGTCCAGAATCGCGATGCGCTCGGGGTCGGTCCCCACGCACACGAGGTTGCGGACGCACTCGTCGATGGCGGACAGCGTCATGAGATACGGATCGTCGCTGAGCCCGGTCGCCAGCCCGCAGCCGACTGAAAGGCCGCGCCCCGTGCCGGGGACGGGCTCGATGACCGACGCGTCGCCCGGGCCAACGCCCCGCGGCCCGACGAGGGGCTTGATGACCGTGTTGCCCTGCACCTGGTGGTCGTACTGGCGGATGATCCAGTGCTTGGACGCGATGTTGGGGTGGGCAAGCAGCGCGAGCAGCGCGTCTCGTGGGCTCATCGGGGGAGAAGCGTTCACCACAGAGCACACAGAGGGCGAGCCAGAGGAAGAGAGAGAAGAATGAGACGAAGAGGATGTCCGTGTTGTAGGTGAAGAATCGGTCAGATGGCCGAAACCATCTTTCTGCCCTTCTCCATCTCTCCCTCTTTCTTTCCCTGTCTTCGCCTCTGTGTGCTCTGCGTGCTCTGTGGTGATGCTTTTCGTCTCTTCCCAAAGAGCGGTGCGCGTCGGCATCGGGATGCCGTCGTGGAGAAAGTGCATGGGCAGGCGCCCGACCTCGTGGCCCTCGAAGTTGAGGATCAGCTCCGCCCCGTCGGTGCCGAAATATCCCAGGTTGGCCAGCTCGACATGCTCCTCGTCGCAGATTTCCTGGAGCTTGGCCAGGTGCCGCTCGGGGACCGCCAGGACCATCCGCTCCTGGGCCTCGGAGATCCATATCTCGGTGTAGCTGAGCCCGGCGTACTTGAGCGGCGCCTTGTCGAGTTCGACGAAGGCGCCGATCTTCTCGCCCATCTCGCCCACGGCGGAGCTGAAGCCGCCGGCGCCGCAGTCGGTGATGGCGCTGAACAAGGGGCCGCCCTGGGCGTCGCGCGCGCGCAGGATGGCGTCGAGGGTGCGTTTCTCCTCGATGGCGTTGCCGATCTGCACGGCGTGGCTGAACTCGTCGGCGTGGGTGTCGGTGAGTTCGGCGCTGGAGAAGGTCGCCCCGTGGATGCCGTCGCGACCGGTGCGCCCGCCCAGGGCGATGATGCGATCGCCCGCCTGGGCGTCGCCGCGGATGAGGTGGCTGGGCATGATGCCGATGCAGCCGCAGAAGACGAGCGGATTGCCGATGTAGCGCCGGTCGAAGTAGACGGCCCCGTTGATGGTGGGGATGCCCATGCGGTTGCCGTAGTCGCGCACGCCCGCGACGACCTGCGTGAGGACCTGGCGCGGGGGCAGGCACCCGGGGGGGACGGGCTCGGCGTCAGGGCGGGCCACGCAGAAGACATCGGTGCTGGCGATGGGCCTGGCGGCCAGCCCGGTGCCGATGATGTCGCGGATGCAGCCGCCGATGCCGGTGGCGGCCCCGCCGTAGGGCTCGAGGGCGCTGGGGTGGTTGTGGGTCTCGACCTTGATACAGACGCTGTGCTGGTCGTCGAAGCGAATGATGCCGGCGTTGTCCACGAAGACGGACTGGGCCCAGTCGAGCCCCTCTTCGATCAGTTCGAAGGTGGCGGCGGCGACGGTGGCCCTGAGCAGGTTGTTGATCGTCACGCTGCCGTCGGGATTGACGACATGGTGGGGGCGGGAGGCGGAGTCGATACCTTCTATAGCCGGCCCCGTGTAGTTGATGGTCGCCTTGAGCGTCTTGTGCACGCAGTGCTCGCTCCAGGTCTGGGCGAGGGTTTCGAGCTCGATGTCGGTGGGCTCGCGCCCGAGCGTGCGGTACTCATCCCGGATGGCCCTCATCTCTTGGAGCGACAGGAACAGGTGCCCCTCGCGCGAGAGCCGCCCGAGCCCGGCGTCGTCGAGGGCGCTGATGCTGACATGCGTGAGCTTGAACTCGTGGCGGCGCCCCTTGGGGAGCTGCTCGGGGTGGAAGGGGAACGCGTGGACGCCGGCGACGACGGGGTTGGCCAGCAGACGCGCGGCGATGGTCTGGGCCTGGGCGTCGCTGACGCCGATCATGTCGTAGCGGTAGCCCGTCGAGACGACGGGACGGATGCCGATGAGCGACTCGATCGCCTCGGCGACCGACTGGGCGGGGGGATCCATGACGCCCGGGAGCGGGTGGACCTCAACGAGCGCGCCGCGGGACTCGGACGATCCCCGATACGCGCGTTCAACGACGGGATTGGTGAGCAGGGCGGTGACGATCCGTTCGAGCTGGGCGTCGGTCAGGGGGGCCTCGATGAGGTAGACCCGGGCCGAATGGGCGGCTTCGAGCTCGAATCCAAGGGCCCGGGCGCGGGCGATCAGCCCCTGAGCGCGGGGGTCGCCGGCGTGGGCGGTGGGGTGGACCTCGACGCGGTGCACGAGCTGGTCGTCGCCACGGGAGGCGGGTCGGGTGCTCGCGGGAGAGGGCGTGGTCGTGCTCATGGATGATCGTAGTCGCACCGGTCCCGAGCGTGGAGGACGCGGCGGGGTATGATGCCCCGTGAGCACACGCAAGGACGCCGAAAACTCGCCGGGATCATCCGTGACCATGCCCACGGTGGAGCTGTTCACCGACGGCGCCTGCTCGGGCAACCCGGGGCCCGGGGGCTGGGCCTTCCTGCTGCGCCACCCCCGGACGGGCAAGGCGGTCGAACGCAGCGGCGGCGAGGAACTGACCACGAACAACCGCATGGAGCTGACCGCCGTGATCGAGGGGCTCACCGCCCTGACGCGTCCGAGCATTGTCGAGCTGTTTTCGGACTCGCAGTATGTGCTCAAGGGGCTCGGGCAGTGGATGGCGGGCTGGAAGAAAAAGGGCTGGCGGACCGCCGGCAAGGCCCCGGTGAAGAATGTCGAGCTGTGGAAGCGGCTCGACGCGCTGGGGGAGGTCCACGACATCCGGTTCCACTGGGTGCGGGGCCACGCGGGGCACCCCGAGAACGAGCGGGTGGACGAGCTGGCGGTGATCGAGCGTGACCGCTTCGCGGGGCGATAACCGCGCTCGGGCGATGGCGTGGATGGGAAAGACTGGCGGGTCTGGTGGGTGTGGGCGGGCTCCGGCCCGGATCGGGTGCGGTTGCGAGCCCGCATATCCCGACTCCATTTCGCATGCTCTGCGCCCCCGGGCATGATCCGCCGGGGCGAACCACCGATGTACAGGGCGATGCCGGGTCTTTGGGGCCGCGGCGTCGCCGACGAATCGACCCCAGGGAGAGCACGCCGTGGAACTCGACACCATTCTTCGTCACGCGCACGAATCGGACGCCTCGGACATCCACATCGTGGCCCGCGAGCCCGCGTCGATGCGTGTCCACCAGGTGATGACGCCGATGAGCGAGGAGCCCATGTCGCCCGAGCTCGTGGCGTCGATGTTCGAGAAGATGTCCACGCCCGAGACGCGTGAGATGTTCAAGACCCAGAAGGACGCGGACTTCTCGTACGAGGTGCCCGGCCTGGCCCGTTACCGCGTGAACGCGCACATGCAGAAGGGCGTGATCGGGCTCTCGATGCGCGCCATCAAGACCAAGGTCCCGCCGCTGAGCGCCCTGGCGCTGCCCGAGGTGATCGCGCGCCTCACCTACCTGCCCCGCGGGCTGGTGCTGGTCACCGGCGACACCGGCTCGGGCAAGTCGACCACGCTGGCGGCGATGATCCAGGCGATGAACCAGCGCTACGCCAAGCACATCATCACGCTCGAGGACCCGGTCGAGTACCTGTTCGACTCGGACCACTGCCTGATCGAGCAGCGCGAGCTGGGGCGTGACATGGTCAGCTTCGCTTCGGGATTGAAGCACGCCCTGCGTCAGGACCCCGACATCATCCTGGTGGGCGAGATGCGCGACCTGGAGACCACCTCGCTGGCGATCAGCGCGGGCGAGACGGGCCACCTGGTGCTCTCGACGCTGCACACGGTCAACGCGTCGCAGACGGTGTCGCGCATCATCGACATGTACCCCAGCGGGCAGCAGAGCCAGATCCGCTCGATGCTCTCGACGACGCTCCAGGCGGTGATCTCCCAGACGCTCTTCACCCGCAGCGACCGGCCCGGCATGATCCCGGCGGTCGAGACGCTGCTGTGCACGCCGGCGGTGCGCAACCTGATCCGCGAGAACAAGGTGTTCGAGATCCCCAATGTGATCGAGACAAGCCGCGCGATCGGGATGTGCTCGCTGGACGCGTCGATCGCGGAGCTGTACTTCAACGGGACCATCTCCAAGGAGGACGCGATCGCCAAGGCCGTCTTCCCCGACAAGCTCGAGCGTCAGCTCGTCGCCTGATCCTCACGCTACCGACCCGCCAGGAGCCAGCCAATGCCCAACTATCGTTTCCAGGTCAAGGCCAAGGACGGGAAGATCCAGAGCGGGTCGATCGCGGCCGACAGCGCCACCTCGGCGGCGGCGATCCTGCGCAACCAGGGCGTGCATGTGCTGGCGGTGGACCAGGACAAGGGCGGCAAGAACGGCGCGGGCGCCGGGCTGGCGGAGACCTTCAAGCGTCTCAACAGCCGCAAGCCCACGCAGAAGCAGGTGCTGGATTTCACGACCCAGCTCTCGGTGATGATCCGGGCGGGGATCAACCTGCGCTCGGCGCTGGACGGGATCGCCGACCAGACCGAGCACGCGTCGTTCAAGAAGGTCATCAACGAGCTCAAGGCGGATGTGGAGAGCGGCAAGCAGTTCTCCGAGGCCCTGTCTCGCCACCCCAAGCTCTTCGGCCCGCTGTACATCAACATGGTCCGCGCGTCGGAGATGTCGGGCTCGTTCTCGGAGATGCTCGACCGCATCGCCGGGTACATCGCCCAGCAGATCGAGACCAAGAAGATGGTCGTGGGCGCGTCGATCTACCCGGCGATCATCGGGCTGATGGCCGTGACGGTGACGATCTTCCTGCTCACCTTCGTGCTGCCCAAGTTCTACACCATCTTCGAGGGCAAGGAGGATGTGCTGCCCTGGGCGACCAACTTCCTGATGCTGCTCTCGCAGACCGTGCGACAGCAGTGGCCCTTCATCGTGGGCGGCGTGGCCGTCATCGGCGGGGCGGGGTACGCCTTCGCCAAGACCGAGGTCGGCGCGTTCTGGATCGACAAGCTCAAGCTCTCGATCCCCGTGCTCAAGTCCATGTTCCGCTCGCTGTACATCACCCGCTCGCTGCAGACGATGGGCCAGCTCATCAACGCGGGCGTGCCCATGCTCGACACGCTGACGATCACCAGCGAGATCTCGGGCAACAAGATATTCGAGGGGATCTGGCGCAAGGTCCACAACTCGGTCAAGCAAGGGCGCAAGATCGCGGACCCACTGCAGGGCAACACCGTGCTGCCCAAGTCGGTGGTGCAGATGATCGCCGCGGGCGAGGAGTCCGGTAAGCTGGGCGAGGTGCTCGACGAGATCAGCGTCTTCTACGCCAAGCAGCTCAAGGACCACATCAAGGCGGTTACCGGAATGATCGAGCCCGTCATGATCATCATCATGGGTTCAATCGTCGGATTTATCGCCATGGCGATCATCCTTCCCATCTTCAAGATGAGCCAGATCGTCTCGTAATGAATGCTGTCGGGTGATGAGACGCACACGAACCAATCCGAGCCGCTTTCTCGCCCGAGGAGGGGGCGATCCGGGGGGCTTCACCCTCATCGAGACCTCGATGGCCACGGTGATCATCGGGGTGGGGGTGCTGGCGATGGTCGACGCGCAGTCGTCGTTCATCGTCTCCAATCAGTGGTCCTCGCACGCCGCGAGCGCCACCTTCCTGGCCAACGAGATCCGGGAGCTGACGCGCAACCTGCCCAAGCACGACCCGGTCAACGGGCTGCACCTGACCGACGACGGCAGCGGGAACATCGTCGCCTCGGGCTGGGGCCCCAACCCGGGTGAGGTCGTGGTGGGGGACTTCGACGACATCGACGACTTCGACGGGCTCACATTCTCCTCCATCGGCACGCCGGGCCTGGGCGACGGCGACCTGCCCGGGCCGATCAACTCGTTCGGCGAGGTCATCCCGGCCATCTCGCTCGACGGCGTCGAGCAGGGCGCCACGACGAACTCCGTCTTCGACGGCGACGCGATGCGGGGCTGGTCGCAGACCGTCATCGTCGAAAAGATCGATCCCTTCGACACCTCCGTCACGCGCGACGACGCCTACACCGAGCCGGCCAACGGCTCGTTCCCCGGTCGCGCGGTCGACCAGTACCCGCTGCGCGTGAGCGTCGAGGTCTACTACCAGGGGGTCAACGATGTCGAGGCCACCCTGGTGAACACGGTGACCTGGATCGTCCCCTGAGCCCGGTCTCCCCGCGTCGTCGCCGATCCGATTCTCCCCCCCTCGGTCCGAGAGGTAGCCCAGCATGACCCGCCACGCCCACACCGCTCACTCCCGCCGCCCCGGGCGCCCGCCGCTCTCCCGGCGCGGGATCGCCTCGGTGCTGGCGATGATGTTCCTGATCATCTTCGGCTCACTGGTGGCGGCGATGGCGGTGGCCTCGACGGGCAACATCCAGACGGCCAACATGCACCTGCATGTGATGCGCGCCATGAGCGCCGCCGAGACCGGCCTGGCGGTCGCCCAGCACCGTCTCAACGAGGCGTCATCGCGCTTCATCGTCGCCGAGAGCGACATGGACGCCGACATCACCTGGGCACTCTGGCGGGGCGACAGCGCCCTGATCGGTCCCTACCAGGTCGCCCCCCCGCACGACGGCTACGCCGAGGCGGTCCTGCCCGGCGGGATCGCCGAGGCGCTGGTCAACGCCCACGGCGCCGATGTCAACATCCTGACCGGGTTCGACTACATCGACGAGCCCGCGATCGAGTCCGCCCCCGCCGATGCCCCCTCGGGGGTGTACGAGGCGACCGGCTGGGTCAACACCCCCGCGGTGCTGATCGGGCCCTGGGAGAACCCCGAGAGCGGCAACCCGCCCCCCGCCTACCAGATCCGCTACGCGCCCCTGGCCGGCGGGCGGTACATCCGGGTCATCGTCGAGGGCGTGGTCTACGACTTCCAGCGCAACAGCAAGCCCATCCGGCGCACGATCACGCGCGACTATAAGATCGTCAAGTCCGTCGACCAGGCGATCATCTCCAACTCCAAGATCCTCATCGGCAAGAATGTCCAGATCGAGGGCGAGCTGGGGGCGCGCTTCGACGAGGTCGAGTTCGACAACGGCGACCCTGTCGTCATGCGCTCCGACTTCCTGGGGCTCGACCCCGAGCTCGACGCCAAGATCACCGCGTTCTGGACCTCGCTGGCCGCCTCGGACATCGACGGCGACAACCGCCTGCGCTTCGGGCACCCTGTCGAGGGCGCGGGGATGCCCGCCGATGCCGATTTCGACGGCGACGGCGAGATGGACGGCGCGTACAACGACGCCACCGGAGACGGGTACCTCGACGAGATCGACATCTTCATCCGCCACTACGACGCCAACAACGACAACCGCGTCACGCTTTCGAGCGATCTGATCGCCGGCACCCGCGCCGGCTTCGACGCCAGCACCCCCGAGTTCGTGGGCCCGGGCGGAGAGGGAATCGACGAGGACCTGGCCCTGCTGATCGACGGCGGACGCCCCGACCGCAACAAAAACGGCGTCTACGGCTTCGTGGACGCCAACAACGACCGCGTCTACGAGCCCGTGGACGAGGACCCCGCGGACTATGACGCGATACACGGCGTGTACTCCGACCAGGAACTCGGCTGGCGCGACGGGTACATCGACGCGATGGACCGATACGCCAAGGTGCAGGGGCGCCTGGTGTTCCGCGTCGAGGCCAGCGACTGGGAGAACGGGCAGGGCCCCATCGAGGAGCGCCTGCGCGGACCGATCGATCCCGACGACGACTCGGCCCTGGAGTTCGGGGCCGACGACCTGACCCTGCCCGACATCAACGCCGACAGCTTCGCCGACACCGAGAACGCGCTGATCGCCGCCGCCGACGGCGACCCGTTCTGGCAGCAGGTCGCCGACCAGCTCGGGACCGACCCAGCCTCGCTGGGCGCCTGGACGCTGGGCATGAACTCGGTCGACGCCGCCGCGCCGCACCTGTTCCCGGTGTGGGACGACGCCGACAATGACGGGCTTCCGGACAACTCGGCCTGGGCCTATTACGAGAAAGCACCGTACAACTCGCCCAGCTACTCGGATGTCTACTGGCGCCCCGTGTTCGAGAACATGGTGTTCAAGAATGTCAAGATCCCCATGGGGCTCAACGCGCTGTTCGTCAACTGCACCTTCGTGGGCGCTACGCATGTGCGGACCTACTCGGGCAACACCCACCCGCTGTGGTCCGAGTACGGGACCAACCAGCTCGACGCGTCCGGCTTCCCCGAGCCCAAGTTCCGGCGCTTCGTCTACGGCGACGACGCGGGCGAGGACGCCTCCAACGCCCCGCCGGACCTGCCCTCGACGGCGATCCCGCCCGACCAGATGATCCTGATGACCGACCTGTCCATCTCCCCGCTGGACACGGGCGATGTGCTGGCCAGCGACATCTCCAGCTTCGGCGCCAGCTACGACCTGCTGCCCGAGCCGATCATCATCGACGGCAAGCGCGTCACCGACACCAAGAAGTACTCCAACAACATCCGCTTCCACGACTGCCTGTTCGTGGGCTCGATCGTCTCCGACACGCCCAGCGAGTACACGCAGGTGCGCAACAAGCTGCAGTTCACCGGCGCCACGCGGTTCACGACCGTGCACCCCGACGAGCCCGACAACCCGAACCTGAACCCCGACCCCAACGACATGGACGACATCCTGACCAGCTCGATGATGCTGCCCAACTACTCGGTCGACCTGGGCTCGTTCAACTCGCCCCCCGAGCAGAACATCGCCCTCCAGGGCGCGATCATCGCCGGCGTCCTGGACGCGCGCGGCAACACCACCATCGACGGGGCGCTGCTGCTCACCTTCGACCCGACCTACGGCGAGGGGCCCATGGTCGATGTCTACGGCAACCCCATCGGCAACCCCGCCGGGTTCAACGCCTCGCTGGGCTACTTCGGCGACGCCGACGGGGATTTCGAGTCCGTCGACCCCAACGACCTGCCCATCGTGGACGGCGTGCGGATCATCGGCTACGACACCAACGGCGACGGGCTGGCCGATGTGTCCTACACCCAGCCCCAGCCGCCCGGCTCCACGCCCGTCCCGTTCAACGGGTTTGGCAAGATCCGGGTGCGCCACGACCCCAACATGCGCCTGCCCTCGGGGCTGATGCTCCCGCTCTCGATGCCCCCGGTGACCGGCTCCTACCACGAAGGGTCGTTCTGATGAAGACAGCCACGCGCACAGCCCCCTTCCGGCGCCCGGGCTTTAGCATGATCGAGGTGCTGATCTCGCTGATGATCTCGGCGACCCTGCTCACCGCGACCCTGGCGGCCCTGGACGCCTCGTTCAAGGGCTACAAGGTCACCACCGAGGGGGCCTCGACCAATGTGGTGGCGCGCATCGTCATGCAGCGCCTCACCGCCATGGTCCGCACGGGCGACTCGTTCGGTCCCTACCCGGTCAACCCCATCATCACCCCCGAAATCAGCTCGGACTACATCGAGTTCGTCTCGTACCGTGACCCCGCCACCGGCATCGAGAAGGTCACCCGCCTCGAACGCCGCGACAAGGAGGATTCGCCCGGGGTGTACGAGCTGTGGTATGTGCTGACGACCTACGCCGACGGCGAGTACAGCGAGGAGAGCGAGCAGCCGCTGCTGGTCAACCTCAACAAGGTCGCCTTCGACATGGAGTACGATGTCGGGCCCCGGCTCAAGCGGGTGACGATCGACCTGATCATCCAGCCCGACGACCTGCAGGACCTGGCCATCGGCTCCAATCTCGAAGCGCCCACCATCCGGCTCGTCGCCAGCGCCTCGCCGCGGATGAACGACTGAGACGCCCGGGGCGTTTTCAGTCCCCGTACCCGCGGGGGTTGGCCCTGAACCAGCGGTACGCGGTGCCCACGATCTCGTCGAGGTCGGTGATCTGCGCGTCCCAGCCCAGGACGGATCTGATCTTTGTCGGGTCGTTGTAGAGCGCCACCGCGTCGCCCGCCCGGCGCGGCGCCTCGTGGACCGGGAAATCGCTCCCCGAGACGCGCTTGACGCTGCCCAGGATCTGGCGCACCGAGTAGCCCCGGCCGATACCAATATTGAACGCCTCGACCTCGCCCGGCTCGACGGCGTCCATGGCGCGCACATGCGCGTCGATCAGATCCTCGACATGGACATAATCCCGGATGTTGGTCCCGTCGGGCGTGGGGTAGTCGGTCCCGAAGATCGACATGGACTCGCGCTTGCCCAGGGCCACCTCGATGGCGACGGGGATCAGGTGCGTCTCGGGGCTGTGGTCCTCACCCAGCACGCCCGAGCGGTCGCAACCGGCGACATTGAAGTACCGCAGCATGGTCAGGGCGATGGGGTTGCCCTCGCGCTGGCGCTTGACGGCGTAATCCCTGAGGATGTGCTCGAAGTGGAGCTTGGTGTGGCCGTAGGGCGAGGTGGGGGACTGGGGGCAGGTCTCGGGCACGGGGATGAACCCCTCGGGCGGGTCGCCGTAGGTCGCGCAGGAGGAGGAGAAGATGAAGCGGGCGACGCCCCCGCCCCCGTGGGCCCGGTCGCAGGCGTCGAGCAGGCCCAGGGCGCTGGCGATGTTGTTGCGGTAGTACCAGAGCGGGTCCTCGACCGATTCGCCCACATAGGCGAGGGCCCCGAAGTGCATGACGGTGTCGAGGCGGTGCTCGTCGAGGGCGGCGAGCACGGTTTGGGCGTCGCCCAGGTCGGACTCGATGAAATCGAAGTGTTCCTCGTGCTCGGCCTTGAGCCGTTCCATCGGCGCCCGGTGCCCGCGGTGGAGGTTGTCGACGCCCACGACGCGGTGCCCGTCGCGGAGCAGGCGCTGGCAGGCGTGGGAACCGATGTAGCCGGCCGAGCCGGTGACGAGAATGCGCATCGCTGCTCCATGTGACGCGGGTCGGGGGCGGATGGGTGATTCTACTGCCCCCTGCCGGGCGTGGTTCGGGAAAGTGGGGACGATCTGAACGCGCGAGGGCGGGAATCCGTACAATACGCCCCACAGCATCCCTCACGCAAGGAGCGCGATGGCCGACTCGTTCACATCCGATTTCAAACGCTTCTTCACCCGGGGGATGGCCATCCTGCTGCCCACGGCCGTGACGCTGTGGCTGCTGTGGCAGGCGTTCGGGTTCGTGTACAACACGGTGGCCCAGCCGATCAACAAGGCGACGCGCCTGACGGTGATCTGGGTGGTCCCGCGGGTCATGGACGAGAAGACGCTGCCCGAGTGGTTCCGGGTCACCGACGAGGAGGTGTGGGCGGCCCGGTCCGAGCTGGATCCCCGCTCGCTCTCCGTGGCCACCGACGCGTCGATCCGCTTCGATCTGCGCCGTCAATACCTGCGTAAGTTCTGGAACGACCATGCCTATCTCAATCTCACCGGGCTGCTCATCGCCATCATGCTCGTCTACTTGGCGGGGGTGCTGCTGGGCAACTTCGTCGGCAAGTCGTTCTATGTGCGTCTGGAGCGATTGATCACCCGTATCCCCGGCTTCAAGCAGGTGTACCCGCATGTCAAGCAGGTCGTGGACATGGTCATGGGCGATCAGAAAATGGCATTCTCCAAGGTGGTTCTTGTCGAATACCCGCGTGACAAGATCTGGAGCATCGGATTCTTGCCCGGCAGCTCGGTCCGGGAAATCGGCTCGGTCACGGGATCGGAGGTGCTCACTGTCTTCATCCCAACCTCACCCACGCCATTCACCGGGTTCACGATCAATGTCCCCAAGGACAAGGTCATCGAGATGCGGATGTCGATGGAGGAAGCGCTCCGTTACATCATCACCGCAGGGGTGCTCGTCCCCGAGGGCAGGACGATAACCGACCCGGGCATCGAGGCCATCGCCGAGCAGGTGCGCCCCCGGAGTGAGCTCGGTCGTCAGTCCGAGCCCGAACCCCCCACGCCATGATTCAAGGCGCACGGCGCCTCCTCCGACGCGAGCGGAAGATTCAACTCCGCTCGTAAACGCCGACCGCCCGCGGTCGGTGCAGCCCCCGCCCACGGACGGCCACGGCGCGTTTGCGGGCGCGGGGTTCAGTCGTGTTCCTTGTACTTCGAGCCCCGCAGCGCCGAAATGAGTTCTGATTTACTCATGTCCGAGCGTCCCTCGATGTCGAGTTCGCGAGCGCGCTTGAGCAGCCGGTCCTTCGACCAGTCGTCGAACGAGCTCGGCTTGCCCTCGTGCTCCTTGGCCATCTTCTTGCTGCTGGTGTTGGCGATCTTCGCGGAGACTTCCTTGCTGTAGCCCTTGTCGCGCAGGGCCTCGTACTGGTCGTCGTTCTTGATGGTCGGTCGGTCTCGTTCAGGCATGGTTGAACTCCTTGCGATGGGTGTGGGTTGAGCGCTCCGCGCTCCGTCACGCGGGCTCACCCGTGACGGGCAGGATGATCCCGGTGACATAACTCGAGTCGGCGTTGGAGGCAAGGTAGACATAGGCGGGGGCCAGCTCCTCGGGCTGGGCCGGGCGGCCCATCTGGCTCTTGCCCATCTCCTGCCCGAAGTGGGCGACATCCTCCGGGCTCGCGCCCGTGTCGGCGGCGTTGAGCGGCGTCCACACCGGACCGGGCGCGACGCAGTTGACGCGGATCTGCTTCTCCCCCAGCTCCTGGGCCAGCGACTTGGTGATGGCGTGGATCGCCCCCTTGGTCGCCCCGTAGTCGCTCAGGCGCGAAGCGCCCTGGAGCCCCACGACCGAGCCGGTGGCGATGATCGTCGCCCCCGGCTTCATCCGCGGCACCGCGGCCCGCGCCAGGCGCAGGTAGGCGTAGACATTCACCTTCATGGTGGTGTCGAGTTCCTCGTCGCTGAGTTCCTCGACACGCTTGCGGTTCTGCCAGGCCGCGTTGTGCACCAGGATGTCCAGACGCCCGTAGTGCTTGTAGGTCTGCTCGACCACCTCGTCGCAGAAGGTCTCGTCGGCCAGGTCGCCCGTGAAGACCAGGCACCGCCGACCCAGGTCCTTGATCGCCTCTTCGATGGTCGTGGCGTCGGAGGACTCCTCGGGCAGGCACACGATGGCGATGTCGGCGCCCTCGCGTGCGTAGTGGTAGGCCACCGAGCGCCCGATGCCCGAGTCGCCGCCGGTGATCAGCGCCACCAGGCCCTTGAGCTTGTCGGCGGGGCGGTATCGCTCGCCGCGCCAGCGCGGGGCGGGGTCGATCTCCGACTCGAGCCCCGGCGGCTGCTGGCGCTGCTCGGGGAACGGGGGCTTGGGCTCGACCATCGGTTTGGACGCGGTTGCTTCCTGGGTGCTCATGTGCTGCTCGCCTTCTTGGTCAGATACGCCGGGTTCGCTTGCTTGGGACGGGGGAGAGCGACGGGGGTCATCGTGGTCCTCGGGTTCACCGTGGGCCGGGCTGGCGGCGCGTCGCGGGGCCGCCCTTGCCCGGGTTGTGGTTGGCGTGGGGGCTGGGATTCTGCTTGGGGACGGGCTTGGTCATGGGAGCCGGGGATCGAGGCGGTGTTGGCCTTACCCCCGGCATCGGCGGCCCCGACCTTGGCGCAGTTGCACCCCGCGTGGTGGCAGCCGGTTCCCTGCGCGCATCCCTGTTCACAGTACCACCTCCCGCCCTGCTCGATGCCGGGCATGGCGGCGCTGTTGCAGGCGCACCCGCCCATGGCCCATGTGCGCGATCCATTGGATTGGTGCTGGGCCATCGGGGTTCTCCTTTGCGCTTTCACGCTCATATTGGTCCCGCGGGCTTTCGACCCCGTGAAAGGCGCATGAAAATGGGGTTATCCTGTATCCGAAAGGACGCCGACCCAGAAAGAGGCGTCTGAAACAAAAATCACGCCCCGCTCATCACCACAAGGGGGGGCGGCCGACAATCACAGCCATGAGCATGCGATGTTCCATCCTGTTCCTCTGGTGCTTGGTGCTGCTGGTCGCGGGACCGCTCCAGGGCTGCTCGGGCCCCATCTCCCCGCGTCCCGGGTCGAACAAGATGTACAGCGCCCAGCTGGGACAGTTCGCCCGGGTCCCGCGCGCCCGTCTGGGAGCGCTGCCGTTTCCCGGCCCGTTCACCCTCTACACCGAGGCGGACCCCGAACGCCTCGGCCATCATTCCTACTCGGGCCGCACGCCCAAGGGCCTCGGGGGCGAGGCCGAGCGCGGGATCGTGTACACCCGCCGGGCCGGGTTCCTGGACATCTGCCACATCCGCAACGCGGCGGACATGACGGCCTATGTCCACGCGCGGGTGCGCCTGGCGCTGACCCAGGGCTGGGCCCAGATGCGCTTCGTGGGCAAGGAGCCCAGCGTGTACACGGTGGGCTTCACCTATCCCCCCTGGTGGCAGGAGATGACCGCTCCCGAGCGGGGCGCGCTCATCGACGAGCTGTCGATCCGCACGGCCCAGAGGATCGCCCTCGATGTCATGACCTGGCACGAGATCATCACCTGGTACGGGTACAAGAGCACGGTGCTGGTGCCGGAGAAGGGCTCGGCCTTCACCTACGACGACACGCCCAGCCACGCCGTGGGCGTGGACCTGGCCGGCGAGGCCCTCCGCGCCGCGGGGGAGTACGACGACGAGATGACCCGACTGCTCGATGAGCGCCTGCAAGCCTACGGCGTGGTGAGCAAGGAGGACCAGAAACACGCCATCGAGCTGGTCAAGCACGAGTGGTGGTCCACGCTCGACGGCGCCAAGCACCGCCTGATCGATGTCGGGGAGGGCGACGGGTTGATCGAGCCCTGGGTGATCACCGACCTGCTCACGGAGGATGGCGAGCCCGCGGTGCTGCGCATCGCGTCCTTGGGCGATGTCGTGGGCCACGACATGACCGGGTTCTATCGCGTGGAGATCGATCCCAGGATCCTGGAAGGATTCGTGATCCGCTCCAAGCTCGCGGACAGTCCCAGCCGCATCGTGCCCCGGCGGGACTTCCCGGTGCTGATGGCCGATATCGCCAGGAGTTTGGACGAGCCGCTGCCCGGGCCCGGCGCCGCGCCGCGCCGCTTCACGAGCAAGAAGCCCGCCGGCGACGGCTGACCGCGCGGGCGCGATCGGTTATGCTGCGGGCATGCACACACGATGTCTGACGCCGATTCTCGCCATGTTGTGGTCGGGATTGATCCCCGTGGCCTGCGCCCCGACCAGGCCCATGAGCGGGAACCCGATCCTGGAGGGCTGGTACGCCGATCCCGAGGCCGCGGTGTTTGATGGCGAGTACTGGATCTACCCCACCTCCTCGCGCCGGTACGCCAACCAGCTCGGGTTCGACGCGTTCAGTTCCACCGATCTGGTCCACTGGGAGAAGCACGAGGGCGTGCTGCGCAAGGACGACTTCGCCTGGGCCAATCGCGCGTTCTGGGCGCCGTCGGTCACGCGCAAGAACGGGAAGTATTACTTCTTCTTCGGCGCCAACGACATCCAGCACGACGGCCAGGAGGGCGGGATCGGCGTGGGCGTGAGCGATTCGCCCGCCGGGCCCTTCAAGGACCATCTGGGCAAGCCGCTGATCGACAGGTTCCACCACGGGGCCCAGCCGATCGACCAGTTCGTGTTCCGCGATCCCGCAACGGGGCGCGACTACCTGGTCTATGGCGGCTGGGGCCACTGCAACATCGCGCGCCTCAACGAGGATTACACGGGGTTCATCCCCTTCGACGACGGCACGACATTCCGGGAGATCACGCCCGAGGGGTATATCGAGGGACCCTTCATGTTCGTGCGCGCCGGAAGGTACTACTTCATGTGGTCCGAGGGCGGCTGGACCGGCCCCGACTATTCCGTGGCCTACGCGATCGCGGACTCGCCCATGGGGCCGTTTGAGCGCGTGGGCAGGGTCCTGGAGCAGGACCCCGCCGTCGCGACTGGCGCGGGACACCACAGCGTGCTCCGGGTGCCGGGCAGGGACGAGTACTACATCGTGTACCACCGTCGCCCCCTGGGCGAGACGGCCGCCGAGCACCGCGTGGTGTGCCTCGAGAAGATGACCTTCGACGAGCGGGGGCGCATCGAGCCGGTGACGCTGAGTTTCGATGGGGTCGCGCCGGTCGATTGAGCCCCCCTTTCGCCCCGGACCCCGAAGAGATAAATCCCAATTCACCCTCGCTTCAGCACCCGTTCATGGGGGTGTGGTCTGATCCCATTGCATCGCTGATGCGTTTTCGCGCCGGGTGGGTTCGGGCCGGGAACAGGTTGGGACAGGTTGGGACAGGTAGCGAACAGGTTGGATCAAGGGAGGCGCGCCATGCGTCCGGTCTGGAAGGGACACATCACATTCGGGCTCGTCAATGTCCCGGTCACGCTGTACCCGGCCGAGCAGCGCACGGACCTGAGCCTGCACATGCTCGATTCGCGCAACCAGGCGCGGGTGCGGTACGAGCGGGTGAACGCCGAGACGGGCCAGGAGGTTCCCTGGGACCAGATCATCAAGGGCTACGAGTATGCCGACGACAGCTATGTGCTGATCGACGACGAGGAGCTCAAGCGCGTCTCGCCCGAGGCCACCAAGAGCGTCGAGATCGAGGGCTTCGTGGAGCTGGCGCAGATCGACCTGGTGTACTTCGACAAGCCGTACTACCTCGAACCGGGCAAGAAGGGCGAGAAGGGCTACGCGCTGCTGCGTGACGCCCTGCGCGACTCGGGCAAGGCGGGGATCGCGCGGGTGGTGATCCGCACCCGACAGTACATCGCGGCGATGGTCCCGCGGGGCGACGCCCTGGTGCTCAACCTGCTTCGCTACGACCAGGAACTGCGCTCGCTGGACATGCTCAAGGTCCCCGGCCCGGCGAGCGAGCTGGGCGTCAAGAAGGCCGAGCAGAGGATGGCGCGCGACCTGATTGATTCGATGACCGAGGACTGGGACCCGACGCGGTACCACGACGAGTACCGCGAGCAACTCATGGCGTGGATCGAGTCGCGGATCGAGTCGGGCGACATCGCCCACGCGCCCGAGATGGCCCCGCTGAGCGAGGAGGAGGCCCCCGCGCCCATCAACATGATGGAGATGCTCAAGCGGAGCCTGGAGCAGTCGGAGAAGCGCGGCAAGACAACCAAGAAGAGCAAGCCACGCAAAAAGACGGGGTGAATGAGGATCCATGCCGCTGGACGAGTACCAACGCAAGCGCGATTTCCGATCGACCCCCGAGCCCACGGGCGGCGCGGCGACGGCCACGGGGCGCCGCTTCGTCATACACAAGCACGACGCGACGAACCTGCATTATGACTTCCGCCTCGAACTCAACGGCGCGCTCGTCTCGTGGGCGGTGCCCAAGGGCCCGTCGATGGACCCCGGCGACAAGCGCCTGGCGATCCATGTCGAGGATCACCCGCTGGATTATGGCGACTTCGAGGGCACCATCCCCAAGGGGCAGTACGGCGGGGGCACCGTCATGCTCTGGGACGACGGGGACTGGGAACCCGAGACCGACCACCCCGGGAAGGACCTCAAGAAGGGCAAGCTCTCGTTCACGCTCCACGGGCGGAAGCTCAACGGCGGCTGGACCCTGACCCGCATCCGCCACAGCCGCGGCGACGGCGATAAGGACAACTGGCTGCTGATCAAGCACGACGACGGGTTCGCGAACAAGGACGGCACGGCGCTGCTGGAGCACGAGGCCCGGAGCGTCAAGACCGGGCGCTCGCTGGAGGAGATCGCCGGCGCGACCGGGAACGGGGCCTCCAAGCGAAGAAAAGCCGCTCCAAAGCCCAAGAAGCCGCCCGGGGGGCATGCGCCGGTCGTCGATGAGCTGCCCAGGGCGAGAATGCCCGCGAGCATCGAGCCGCAACTCTGCACGCTCACCGACGCCGTGCCCGAGGGCGACGACTGGCTCCACGAGATCAAGTTCGACGGCTACCGCCTGATCGCTCGGCTCAAGGACGGCGAGGCGTCGCTCATCACCCGCGGCAAGAAGGACTGGACCGACCGCTTCCCGCCCATCGCGCGGGCCATGGAGGGGCTGCCGGTCGAGAACTGCATCATCGACGGCGAGGCGTGCATCCTCGACACGCACGGGCAGAGCTCGTTCCAGCAGCTCCAGCAGGCGCTCAAGGAACACGCCTTCACACGCCTGGTCTTCTTCGTCTTCGACCTGCTGTATCTCAACGGGCGCGACCTGAGGAAGCAGCCCCTGATCGAACGCAAGGAGCTGCTGCGTGAGCTGATCCCCACGACCGACGCGGGGGTTCTGCGCTTCTCCGACCACACCCGCGGCGGGGGCGAGCGCGTCCATCGGGCCGCCTGCCGCCTGGGGCTCGAGGGCGTCATCTCCAAACAGGTGCGGGGGGTCTACCAGCAGACGCGGTCCAAGTCATGGCTCAAAGTCAAGTGCACGCGGCGCCAGGAGTTCATTGTCATCGGCTTCAGCGCCCCCTCGGGGCAGCGCAAGCGGTTCGGATCGCTGCTGCTGGGCGCCCACGACGAGGAGGGGAGGCTGGTCTACACCGGGCGCGTGGGCACGGGGTTCACCGACGCCGAGCTGGAGCTCTACGGCGACAAGCTCGACGCGCTCACCCGCAAGACCTGCCCCGCGGATGTCCCGCCCACGCGAGCCGAGCAGCGGGGCGTCACCTGGGTGACGCCCGAGCTGGTGGTGGAGGTCGAGTTCACGCAGTGGACCGACGACGGGCGTCTGCGCCACCCCTCATGCCAGGGCCTGCGCGAGGACAAGCCGGCCCAGGAGGTGAGGATCGAGCACCGCGAGCCCCTGGAGCAGGCCATGAGCGAGATCAAGCAGAGCGAACTGAGCGACACCGGGCCCGCCAGCATGGGGGCCAAAGCGCGCCGGCCCAACCCGGGCGGCAAGGGCAAAGCCGACCCCGCCGACTCCGCCGACTCCGTCGTCATGGGCGTGCGCATCTCCAGCCCACAGCGCCCGGTGTTCCCCGACGCGGGGGTGACCAAGCTGGGCCTGGCTCGCTACTACGAGCTGGTGGCCGACCGGATCATGCCCTTCATCGAGCACCGCCCGCTGAGCACGGTGCGCTGCCCCAACGGACGCGACGGGCAGTGCTTCTTCCAGAAGCACATGGGCACGACCTTCAGCGAGCCCGTGCACGCGATCGAGGCCCAGGAGAAGTCGGGGACGGCCATGTACATCGGCGTCGATTCGGCCCAGTCGCTGATCACGCTGATCCAGTTCGGGGTGATCGAGATCCATCCCTGGGGGGCCAGGGAGGGCAAGCTCGACGCGCCCGACCAGCTCACCTTCGACCTGGACCCGGGCGAGGGCGTCGCCTGGGACGCGCTGCCCGAGGCGGCGCTCTCGGTCAGGGGGCTGCTCGAAGAGGCCGGGCTCAGCAGCTTCGTCAAGCTCAGCGGCGGCAAGGGGCTCCATGTCGTCGCCCCTCTGCGCCACGCCAAGGGCGACCCGGGCTGGGACGACGCCAAGGGCTTCTGCAAGGCCCTGGCCAACCGCATGGTGCGGATGGACCCCAAGCGCTACATCGCCAACATGTCCAAGCAGAAGCGCAAGGGCAAGGTCTTCATTGACTACCTGCGCAACGGGCGCGGCGCGACCTCGGTGGCGCCCTACTCGGCGCGGGCCAGGGAGGGCGCGCCGGTTTCGGCCCCGATCAGGTGGGACGAGCTGGCGTCCACCACCGGCGGCGGGCAGTACACGATCAACACGATGCCCCAGCGCCTGTCGCGACTCGGGAGCGACCCGTGGGATCAGTACCACAGCGTGCGCCAGCGGCTGACGCGAAAACGCATCGGCGTCATGAACGAATCGTCCTAAATCACCGCATGAAGCTCGATTTCATGCCTCGTTCACGGGGAGTTCAACGGCGCGGGCAACCATGTATGGCGTACGGGATTCCGATCCGTTTCGGATTCCGCCCGGTGATTCCTGTGGCAGGTAGTATGATGTCAACCATGACCGTGTCCCACGCCCCCGTCAAGCAGGAAGAGCCCCGCGGCGGCTCGGCCGAGGCGCTGGACGATTTTCGCAACACCATCACCGTGGTGGCCAACCGGCTCCCGGTGCACGAGGGCGAGGACGGGCGGTACCGCATCAGCCCCGGCGGGCTCGTCAGCGCCCTGACCCCCATCGTCCGCGAGGCCTCGGGCAACTGGCTGGGCTGGAGCGGCAAGATCGGCGCCGAGGGCGGCCCGCTGCACATCGACGACCTGAATCTCATCGACATCCCGATGAGCGAGCAGGACTACGAGGAGTACTACTGCCAGTTCTCCAACCAGGTGCTCTGGCCCCTGTTCCACGACGGCGTGCGCCAGCCGCCGTTCTCCGAGACCGGCTGGGAGGGCTACAAGCGCGTCAACGAGCGCTTCGCCCGCGCGACGGCCGAGATCGTTCCTGAGAAGGGGTGCGTGTGGATCCAGGACTACCACCTGCTGCTGATGCCCGGGATGCTGCGCCAGCTGCGCCCGGACCTGCAGATCGGCCTGTTCCTGCACATCCCGCTGCCCCCGGCCGAGCTCTTCGCGACGATCCCTTGGCGCGAGCAGCTTGTCGGCTCCATGCTCCAGGCCGACCTGATCGGGACCCAGACGCCCATCGACGCGACGCACCTGCGCGCGATCCTTACCGAGCAGAGCCACTACCACGACGAGGGCGAGTCGTCGGCCGAGCCCGGGGTGGAGATCGACGCCTTCCCGATCTCGATCGAGTCGTCCAAGTTCGACAAGGCCGCCCGGGCCGCCGAGGTGTCCGGCAGGGTCGAGGAGCTGGGGCGCAGACTGGCCAACGGGCGCTGCATCTACCTGGGCGTCGACCGGCTCGATTACACCAAGGGCATCGACCTTCGCCTGCTCGCCTTCGAGCAGGCGCTCGAACAGGGCGACCTCGATCCCGCGAAGGTGTGCTTCGTGCAGGTCGCCGTCCCCTCGCGCGAGACGGTCACCGACTACAAGGAGATCGGCGAGAAGGTCGACATGCTCGTGGGCCGCATCAACGGGCGCTTCGGGGGGATCAACGGCCCGGTGGTCCACTACATCAAGGAATCGCTCGATTTCGAGTACCTGATCGATCTCTACCGGGCCGCCGATGTCATGGTGGTCACGCCCGTGCGCGACGGGATGAACCTGGTGGCCAAGGAGTTCGTGGCCACCCGCTACGACGCGACGGGCGAGCTGATCCTCAGCGAGTTCGCGGGCACCGCCCACGAGTTCACCCGGGCGACCATCGTCAACCCCCACGACCAGCGCGGGCTGGCCGAGGCGCTGTCCTCGGCCTACACGCGCCGGGGATCGCAGGACAACCGGCTCGCGATGCGTGCGATGCACGAGCAGGTCATGGAGTTCCAGGTGCGGCGATGGGCCCGGAGCTTCATCCAGCGCCTCCAGGCCGCGGCCGGCGATCAGCACCGCGCCGCCGCCGGCGCGCCCGCGGCGTCCCTCGCGCGCCAGGGCGCGAGGGGCGCGGGCCGGGCGACATCGGGGGAGGAGCCTTGACCACGGGGAGCGAAGCAACCGACATGGGCATCTCGTTTCAATCGCTGCTCGATCCCGCGTGGCTGATCGCCGCGGCCGTGGTGATCCTGGCGGGGCTGGCCGTGTGGCACCCCGCTTTCCGCCCCCGCACCCGTGACGGCGGCGCCCGGTCGAGCTGGCTCTCGCTGGTGGGCAGCGCCCGCCTGCCGCTGATGCTGCTGGTGATGGTCGTGCTGTTGCGGGTTTTCGCCACCACGCTCGACGCGTTCACCAACAACTCGAGGCCCGCGTGGGACCTGGCGTTCCGGGTCGCCATCATCGTGCTGCTGACCGTCTCGCTGTTCATGCTGATCGAGGGGCTCGAACGCGTGATGCTCGGGCGCTATGACATCTCGGTGAGCGACAACCTGCGCGCCCGCCAGATGCACACGCAGCTGCGCGTGCTCAGCCGCACCGCGCAGGTCGCGCTGGTGGTGATCGGGGTGGGGGTGCTGCTCATGTCCTTCGACGCCGGGCGCAAGTTCGGCGCCAGCCTCCTGGCCAGCGCGGGCATCGCCAGTCTGGCGATCGGCCTGGCCGCTCGCCCCGCGCTCGAGAGTCTGATCGCGGGGATCCAGATCGCCCTCACCCAGCCGATCCGGATCGACGATGTCGTGATCGTCGACGGGGAGTGGGGGCGGATCGAGGAGATCGCCGCGACCTTCGTCATCATGAGGATCTGGGACGACCGGCGCCTGGTGATCCCGCTCAACTACTTCCTGAACAACACCTTCCAGAACTGGACCCGCACGACGGCCAAGCTGCTGGGCACCGTCTACATCCGCTGCGACCACCGCGTGGATGTCGACGCGGTCCGCGCCGAACTCACCCGCCTGTGCCAGGACGACGAGAACTGGGACAAGCGGGTCGCGATCGTGCAGGTGACCGACACGAACATCTCGGCGCCGGGCGTGGAGCTGCGCGTGCTGGTGAGCGCGGGCAACTCGTCCAAGCTCTGGGACCTGCGCGTGGCGGTGCGCGAGGGGCTGATGCGGTACCTCCGCGAGCACGAGCCCGATGCGCTGCCCCACAGCCGGGCGATCGTTGATCTCTCGCACTCGCGCCACCCGGGCGAGGCGCCCACCGCCGGGGCCAACGCATGACCCAGCCTCAAGGGACGCAGATGACCCGCTCGGGCGCCGTCGAGCGTCTCGCCACGACGCCGCGTCTGTTCGTGGCCTGCGACTACGACGGGACGATCGCGCCCATCGTCGACGACCCAGCGCGCGCGCTGCCCGACCGGCGCGCGGTCATCGCCCTGCGAGCGCTCTCGCAGCTGCCCCACACCGAGGTGGCGGTGATCTCGGGGCGTCGCCTGGACGACCTGGCCGGGTTCATGCCCGGGCTCGAGGGCGTGCACATGGTCGGGAGCCACGGGTCGGAGTTCGACGCGGGCTTCGCCGACCAGCTCTCCCAGGACAAGCGCGAGCTGCTGCGCGTGGTGCGCAACGAGCTGCGCGAGATCGCCGCGACGGGCGAGGGGCTGATGACCGAGGAGAAGCCCGCCAGCGTGGCCCTGCACATGCGCACGGCCGACCCCGCCGTCGCGCGCCGCGCGCTGGAACGCGTGGAGGCCGGGCCCGCCCTGGCCGAGGGGATCACCGTCAAGCGGGGCAAGCAGGTCATCGAGCTGTGCGTGATCGAGACCGACAAGGGCAAGGCGATGCAGTACATGCGCGAGCGGGCCAGCGCCACCGCCTGCGTGTTCATCGGCGACGACGCCACCGACGAGGACGCATTCAGGTCCATGCACGGGCCCGACCTGTCCATCAAGGTCGGCCCGGGCGACACCCACGCCCAGATGCGCCTGCGCGACCCGGTCGATGTCGCCCGCTTCCTGGCGTCGCTGGTCCACGCGCGATCCAGGTGGATCACCGGCAGCGCCTGCGTCCCCATCGAGCAGCACGCCATGCTCAGCGACCACCGCACCATCGCCCTGGTCACCCCCGGCGCGGACATCACCTGGCTCTGCGCCCCGCGCATCGACTCGCCGGCGATCTTCGCCGACCTGCTGGGCGGCCCTGGCGCCGGCCACTGGTCGGTGGGCCCCGCGGACGGATCGCTGCCCATCGATCAGGGCTACACCGACGCGACCATGACCCTGAGCACCAGCTTCGAGACCATGCGCGTGCTCGACTACCTCGACTGCTCGGGGGGGCGTCCCACCCAGAAACCAGGGCGGATGGACCTGATCCGGGTCGTGGAGGGCGGCGGGCCCCTCCGCACGGAGTTCGCCCCGCGACTGAGCTTCGGGCAGATCCCCACCCACATCGAGCACCGCGACGAGGGGCTGCTGATCACCGGCTCGCACGACCAGATCGTGCTCCACGCCCCGCGGGTGCGCTGGGAGATCGCCGAGCAGGGAAACCACCACACCGCCGTGGGCCACGCCGATCTGGACGAGGGGCCGGTTATCATGGAGCTGCGGTTCGGGACGCACCATCCCGAGCCCATCCGGACGGAGGAGATCGTGCGCCGCGTCCAGACCCAGGCCCACTGGTCCTCGTGGGCCGACGCGCTGGGCCTGCCGGGCCTGCACGACGAGCTCATCCGGCGCAGCGCGCTGGTCCTCCGCGCCCTGTGCTACGGGCCCAGCGGCGCCATCGCGGCCGCCGGGACCACGAGCCTGCCCGAACGCGTGGGGGGCGTGCGCAACTGGGACTACCGCTACTGCTGGCCCCGCGACGCGGCCATGGCCGCCTCGGCGCTGGCGCGCCTGGGCAGCGTGGGCGAGGGGATGGCGCTGCTCGACTGGCTCAAGGGCGTGCTCGACACGCTCCCCTCCCCCGACGCCCTGGCGCCGCTCTATACCGTCAGCGGCGAGGCGCTGGGGCCAGAGGCCGAGATCGCCGAGCTCTCGGGCTACGCCGGCAGCCGCCCCGTCCGCGTCGGCAACGCCGCGGCCTACCAGATCCAGCTCGATGTGTTCGGGCCCATCCTGGACCTGATCGCCCTGCTGGCCGAGCGGGGCGCCCCGCTGTGCGGGTGGCACTGGAGGATGGCCCAGGCGCTTGGTCGCGTCGTGGCGCAGCGGTGGAGCGAGCCCGACCACGGGATCTGGGAGCCGCGCATCGCCCCGCGCCATCATGTGCACTCCAAGACGATGTGCTGGCTGTCGCTCGACCGCCTGCGCAGGATCGGCGCCATCATGCACGAGCAGGACCACGACCAGCACGACCCGCTGATGGGGACGATCCGCGATGAGATCCTCGAGAAGGGCTGGAATGCGCAGCTGGGCGCCTTCACCGACGCCTACGGCTCGCGCTCGCCCGACGCCGCGACGCTCTGGACCGGCCTCTCGGGCATGCTCGCCCCCGACGACGAGCGGTTCGTCTCCAATGTTGAGGTGGTGGATCGCGAGCTGCGCGACGGGTCGGCGGTCTACCGATACTTCCACGACGACGGTCTCCCGGGCGACGAGGGCGGCTTCAATCTCTGCACCGCATGGCTGATCGAGTCGCTGGCCCTCACGGGGCGAACGCAGAAGGCGCACGAACTCTTCGACCGCTACGCGGCGCTGGCGGGCCAGACCGGGCTCTTCAGCGAGGAGCACGACCCGCGGACGGGGCAGGCGCTGGGCAATGTGCCGCAGGCCTACTCCCACCTGGGCCTGATCAACGCCGCCCTGAGCCTCAGCCAGCCGGAGCGTTCGGAGATCCCGACCCCGGCCCGGGCGGATGCGGGACCCGGCGCGAACCCGATGCTCAGCGCGGACCGCGCCCCGGCCGGCGCCGTCCCCCGCCCTGTTCCGCCTGACGCGTGAGGTCCTTCATGATGTGGGGCATATTTAAAATGGTACCGGAACCCAGAACTGAGCATGTGGGTGTCTGGCATTCATGGGTTGCGGCTCAATGACCATCAGCCCGGTATGCGGTGATAAAACATCAGCGGGCCCAAAAGCGGGCGCGTCACAGCGCGCCGGCGCCTTCAGGGCCGAGCGAGGGCGTGAATGACGGCGCGCTGGTCATGCATCGTCATGCTCCATCCCAGCGCTTCGGCGAGCAGCCGGGCCTGATCGGGGCTGATGTCCCGCCCCATCACCACCGCTCGCAGCCCCCTGTGCGAGACCTGACGAAGCGTGTGGAAGACCAGCTCGATCAACTGCTCGAAGCAGTCGCGGCTGCGCACCCGGGCGGTGCGCAGCTCCGCGTGCGTCGGGAAGAGCATCACACGCACCATGCACATGATCTCATCCCCCGATCCGAGCACATGGATCCCGCCGGTGGGCCAGACCTGATCGGGACGCTCGCTCCCCAGGCGGCCGATGCAGCGACGCACATCCTCGGCCCTCAGCGTGCAGCATCCCAGGTCGTACCCCTCGTGGAGCAGGCGCTGCCACTGGCCAAGATCCTCGGTCTCAAAGCCGCGGAGCCGGAGCGAACGCTCGACCGGCATCGGGCGGGTGGACGCCGGTGAGTGGATGGTAACATAGGGGAACATGGCGTGCATGAAGCATTTCCTCGGGCGCTGCCCTGATCCCGGGGCCGCCTGCGTCGTGGCCGATCGGGAATGACCGAGGATGCAGGGTACGCCCCGGGGATGGACGCGCCAATCCTGAGAGAAAGGTAATGTCTCTGACGCGTGCGGGTAGCGCCCCCTTGAAGCGGGGGAGATGGCTACAGCGAGGTGAGCCCCTCGCGGATCGCCAGCTTGGTGAGCTCGGCCACGCTGTGGGTCTCCGTCTTTTTCATGATGTTGCGCCGGTGCGTGTCGATCGTGTGCACCGACAGGTGGAGCTGCTCGGCGATCTCGCCCGAGGTCATGCCCTCGGCCAGCAGCTGGAGCACCTCGCGCTCGCGCGCCCCCAGGACCTGCGTGAAGCGTGGCTTCTCCGGGTCCTGGCCCCGCAGCGTCGCGCCGTCGATCACGGACCCGGCCACATCGCTCGAGACATAGCGCCGCCCCAGGGACACGGCGTGGATGGCGCGGACGATCTCGTCGGCGATCGAGTCCTTGGCCACATACCCCTTGGCGCCGGCCTCGAACATGGCCAGCACGAAGCGCTTGTCCGTGTGCATCGAGAGACCGATCACGCCGATCTCGGGGTGGTCGCGGGTCATCTGGTGGGTCGCCTCGACGCCGTTGAGGTTGGGCATGCCGATGTCGATGACCACGATGTCGGGTTTGAGCCGGGAGACGAGCTCGATGCCCAGGCGCCCGTCGGACGCCTCGCCCACCACCTCGATCGCGGGATCGCGCTCCACGATCACCCGGATGCCCTCGCGCACCATCGCGTGGTCGTCGATCAACACCACCCGCGTGGGCGCCGCGTTGCGTTCAGTCCTGTTCATCGCGTTCCTCGCTGGGGGTGGGGTCCGGGATCTTGATCCGCACCGTGCTGCCACCGCTGGGGTGGGACTCGATGTCCACCGTCCCGCCGATGTGGCTGATGCGCTCCTGCATGCCCAGCAGCCCGTAGCGACGCTGGGTCTGGCGCACGAGCTTCTCGGGGTCGAAGCCCTTGCCCTCGTCGTGCACCTCGATGCACAGCATCGGCCCGGCGCGCGAGAGCGTGACCCGCGCCCGATCGATCCCAGCGTGGCGGGCGACATTGATCAGCAGCTCGCGCACCGACCGGAACACGATCAGCTGGGATTCGCGGCTGATCCCGATGGGCTCGGTCCGGTGGCGCACATCAATATCCAGATTGTACATCTCCTTGGTCTGCTCGGCCAGCCAGTCGATGGCCGGGCCAAGCCCCAGCTCGTCGAGCACCTGGGGCGTGAGCTGGTCCATCACCGATCGGGTGGTGTTGATCGCCTGCTGCATGATCTGGCGGATGTCCGAGACCCGCTTGGCCGTTTCTTCCGGCACATCCATAGCCAGGGAGCTCAGGCGCATGAGCGAGAGGTTGAGCAGCTGCGCCAGGTTGTCGTGGAGCTCGTTGGCCAGGCGGCGACGCTCCACCGATTCGGCGATCACCATCTGGTGGCTCATGCGACGGATCTCGCGCAGGCGGTCGTTGGCCAGCTGCTGGTGCTGCTGGACCTCGGCCTTGAGCTGGCGCTGGTACAGTTCAAGCTTGCCCTCGAGGGTCTTGCGGGCCGTGATGTCGAAGTTCACGCCGTACATCAGCTGTCCGCCCTCCGGCTCGTTCATGACGGCCCCGGCGCCATGGAGCCAGCGGACCTCGCCCGAGGGCAACACGATCCTGAAGTCGGCGCGGTACTCCTTGCCGGTGGTGAACGAGTCATGCATGGCCCCGCGGAGCCATTGCCTGTCGTCGGGATGGACCCGCGCCCAGAACGCGTCGCTCGTCTCGGGCTCCTCTGTTCCCAGGCCCAGCCGCTGGAGCTGGTCGCCGGGCCAGACGACCACCCCCAGGTCCGGGTTGAACTCCCAGGCGATGATCTCGGCCGCGTGGAGCGCGAACTCCAGGCGGCGCGAGCTGTTCTCGAGCCGGGTGCGGGTCTGCATGAGCTCGAGCGCCTCACCGATGAGCGAGGCCAGCGAGCTTACGAAGTCAATGTCGTTCTCGCTGAAGTGGCGTTCCCTGCGGCTGTGCACGCCCAGCACGCCCCATCGCCCGCGGGGCCCCCTGATGATGCAGCTGATCCCGCTGAGCACGCCGTGATCGGCCAGCAGCTGAGAGCCGGTGAAGCGCTTGTCCTTCTCCATGTTGGTCACCACCACCGGCGAGTCGGTGATCAGGGCGTAGCCGGCCTGGGAGTCCCTGGCGGCGCCCACGAGTGTCCCGGGCGAGAAGGCCTGGTCCCAGCCCTGACCCGCCACCAGCTCCAGGTCGTCGCCCGTCGCCGTCAGGCGGAGGATCTTGGTGAAATCGGCCTCGAGCGCCCGCATGGCCAGCCTGACGGTGAGCTCGTAGAACCCCCGCATGTCGGGGAGGTTGATCATCGAAGCGCTCAGCTGGGCCAGCGACGACTTCTGCAGGTTGGCCCGCGCCAGGTCGGTGAGCGCGCGCTGGGTCTCGGTGACATCGCTGTAGACGATGACCACGCCATCGATCTGGTTCTCGCGCGTGCGGTAGGGCAGGATCCGCTGCTGATACAGGCGCCCGTTCTCCGCGACGATGTTCTTCTGGGCGCTGCCGGGGCGTTCGAGCACGCGCCGGGCGTCCCGCTCGGGGCCCTCGCCCTCGAAGCGACGCGCGATGTCCCCCACGGGGCGGTCGATGTCGGAGGGCGCCATGCGGAACAGATCGGTGATCCCGGGCGTGAAGCGCTTGATGCGAAGCGTGGAGTCGAGCAAGAGCACGCCCAGGTCCGTGCTCGTGAGCAGGTTGGCGATGTCGTTGTTCACCCGCTCGACCTCGTCGGCCTCGGCGCGCAGGCGGGCCCCGAGCGCGTCGAGCTCTCCCGCGGAGGCCGCGAGCCGCTCGTTGGCCGACCGGAGCTCCTCGTTGACCGACCTGGACTCCTCCGCGGCGGCCTTGAGCTCCTCGCCGGTTCGCTCCAGGTCCTCACGCGAGGCCCGCAGCTCTTGCCCGAGCTGGGCGATGACCTCGTTCTCGCTGAGCGCCCGCAACCGGATCGACTGCTCGTCGCTCAGCTCCTGGAAGGTCACCACGAACCGGCGCCCGACCGAGCCGTCGCTGGGGAGCGGGCTCACGCCCACCAGCGCCGCGAGCGTGTCCCCGGGGCGCCCCCCGGGCCGGCGCAGCATCACCGGGCGCGCCGTCTGGGGCTGGTCCGAGCGGACGGCATGGGCGATCATGGCCTTGATCCGCGCCCCCGACGCCTCGTCGAGCATGGCGCCGAGCTCGTGGGTTGGCTCGCCCTCGGGGATCATGAGATACCGGTGCGCGTGGTTGGCGAACTGGAGAATCCGCTGCTGCTCGTCCACGACCACCGCCGCGGGCGCGAAGCGCTCGTTGAGCCATCGCTGGACCTCGGCGCCAAGGGGCTGCGGCGGGTGTTGAGGGCTGTTGCTGGGCATCACGGGATCCGAGGAGTGTGGCGGGGTCGAGGCGGCGGTCGTGCTCGCGAGCGTGCCTCGGGTCTCGTCCCACGGTGGCGCGCGGGGAAGAGGCGGGGACCGGAGTGAACACGCGCCTCGTGTGTCCGATGCGCTCCGATTTTTCCTTCTCAAGTGAGCCGCCCGGACGCGGCGAGAAGCGGAAAATCGGCTTGATCGTATCCCGCGCGAACGGGCTGAGCGAGATCTGCGGCGTGACCGGGACGCGCTGTCAATGCGCTGCGCGCACGAGCACGGATCAGGACCCGTTGGTCCGCTGTTTGGCGCGCCGCTCCTCCCACCAGCAGTAGAGGATGGGCACCGTGAACCAGGTGAGGCAGGCGACGGCCATCCCACCGAAGGTCGGGATCGCCATGGGGATCATGATCTCCGAGCCGCGCCCGCTGCTGGTGAGCACGGGCAGCAGGGCCAGGATGGTCGTGGCGCTGGTCATCACCGCAGCGCGGATGCGCAGGCGCCCGCCCTCGATCACGGTCGCGCGGATCTGCTCGACCGTCGCGGGCCGATTCTCCTTCATCGCCTGCACGATCCTGGTCGCCATGATGACCCCGTCGTCGGTGGCGATCCCGAACAGCGCCAGGAACCCCACCCACACCGCCACGCTCAGGTTGTACGGGCGGATGTGCAGCAGCTCGCGCAGGTTCACCCCCATGAGGTTCACATCCAGGAACCACGGCTGGGCGTAGAGCCAGAGCATCAGGAACCCGCCGCTGGCGGCGACGAAGACGCCGCTGAAGACCATGAGCGTGACGCTGACCCTCCTGAACTGGAAGTACAGCAGCAGGAAGATGATCCCCAGGGCCAAGGGCATCACCACCATGAGCTTCCGTGAAGCGCGCACCTGGTTCTTGTACGAGCCGGAGAACTCGAAGCTCACGCCCGCGGGGACCACCAGCTGGCCCGAGGCGATCTCGGCGTTGAGGAACTCGCGGGCGTCGTTGACGGCGTCCACCTCCGCCACCCCCGCCCGCTTATCGAACAGAACATACGAGACGAGGAAGGTGTCCTCGCTCTTGATCATCTGCGGCCCGCGCCGGTACTCGATGCTCGCCAGCTCGCTCAGGGGGATCTGCGCCCCGCCGGGGGTGGCGACGAGGATGTCGCCCAGCGTGTCGGGCCGGTCGCGAAGCTCGCGGAGGTACCGCACCCGCACGGGGTAGCGCTGGCGGCCCTCGACCGTCATGGTCAGCGGCTTGCCGCCGATGGCCACCTCGATCACCTCCTGCACATCGGCGATGCGCAGCCCGTAGCGGGCGATCTTCTCGCGGTCGATATCGATCTCGAGATAGGGCTTGCCCACCACCCGGTCGGCGAACACCGCCTCGGGCTCGACGCTGGGGACCCGCTTGAGCAGCGTTTCGAGCCGCAGACCGAAGGCGTCGATCGTTTCCAGGTCGGGGCCGAAGACCTTGACGCCCATGGGAGCGCGGAAGCCCGATTGGAGCATGACGACGCGCGTCTCGATCGGCTGCAGACGCGGCGCGCTGGTCATCCCGGGCATCCGAGCGGCGCGGACGATCTCATCCCAGATGTCGTCGGGGGTGCGGATCTCGTCGCGCCACTGGCGATACGGGCGGCCGTGTTCGTCGGGGACCAGCCCGCCCCGCTCGTCGCGCGCGAAGCGGCCGCGGTCGGCGTCGTAGCGGAACCGCAGCCGATGTCCCCGCGCATCGACGATGTACTCGCTCTTGTACCGCACCATCGTCTCGACCATCGAGATGGGGGCGGGATCCAGCGGGCTGTCGGCGCGCCCGATCTTGCCAACCGACTCCTCGACCTCGGGGATGCTCATGATCCGCCGGTCGAGATCCTTGAGCATGTCGGTCGCCTCCCCGATCGACACATGCGGCATCATCGTGGGCATGTACAGGAACGATCCCTCATTGAGCGTGGGCATGAACTCGCTGCCCAGCCCGGGGAGGGCGTGCGCCAGCGAAACCACGGCCTGGTTCCCCCGCACCGATTCCGGCAACCAGCCCCAGACGCGCCCGAACCCGAACCAGATGGTGGCGCCCAGCACGATCAGCAGCAGCGCGGGGGTCAGGGCGACAACCTTGTGGCGCAGCGCCCAGCCCAGGATGCGTGGGAACGCGAGGCGCACCGCCCAGAAGAGCAGCAGCAGCACGCCCACGACCAGGCCGATGAACAGGGCGTTGCCCGTGGTCCCCGCCTCGGGGCCCCGTGGCTCCCAGTCGCGCGACAGCACCCACAGCACCAGCAGCACCACCGCGATGTTGACCGCGGAGCGCCCCCACCGGGCGCCGGGGACGCGGACCGCCCGCCGCGGCCGCCACCCCAACAGCACATGCGCCGACGCGGGCAGGACACTCAGCGCGATGATGATCGACGCGACGAGCGCGAAGGTCTTGGTGTAGGCCAGGGGCTTGAAGAGCTTGCCCTCGGCCGCCACCATGGTGAATACGGGCAGGAACCCGACCACCGTGGTCGCCACGGCGGTGAGCACCGCGCTCCCGACCTCCATGGTCGCCTCGTACACGGTTTCGAGCGTTGACGAACCCGGGGGCGCCTCTTCGAGCTTGCGGATGATGTTCTCGCACAGCACGATCCCCATGTCCACGATGGTCCCGATGGCGATGGCGATCCCCGAGAGCGCCACGATGTTGGCGTCGATCCGCAACAGCTTCATCGCCGCGAAGGTCATCAGCACCGCGACGGGCAGCATCATCGAGATGAGCACCCCCGCGCGCAGGTGCATCACCATCAGCAGCACCACGATGACGGTGATGAGCACCTGCTGCTCGATGGCGCTGTTGAGCGTCCCGAGCGTCTCGTCGATCAGCCCGGATCGGTCGTAAAACGGCACGATCGACACGCGGCTGACGGTCCCGTCGTCGAGCGTCTTGCTCGGGAGCCCGGGGGCGATCTCGGCGATCCTGGCCTTGATGCGCTCGATCGTCGCCATGGGGTTCTCCCCGTAGCGCGCGACCACGACGCCGCCGACGGCTTCGTGTCCCTCCTTGGTCAGCACCCCGCGCCGCTGGGCCGGCCCCAGTCCGACATGGGCGATCTGGCTCAGCAGGATCGGCTGCCCCTCGCGGGCGGCGACGGCCGTCTGTTCCAGGTCCCGGACCGACTCGATGAAGCCCAGCCCGCGAACCACATACTCGGCCCGGTTGACCTCGATCGTCCGCGCCCCCACATCGAGGTTGCTCTGGCGTGCCGCGTCGATCACCTGCGCCAGCGTGACCCCCGCCGCCCGCATCGCGTCGGGGTTCACATCGATCTGGTACTCGCGCACGAAACCGCCGATGGACGCCACCTCCGAGACGCCACCGACCGAGGCGAGCTGGTACTTGACCGTGAAGTCCTGGATCGAGCGCAGCTCGTCCAGGTCCCACCCACCGCTCGGGTTGCCCTCCGCGTCGCGCCCCTCCAGCGTGTACCAGAACACCTGCCCCAGCGCCGTGGCGTCCGGGCCCAGCGCCGGGGCCACGCCCGCAGGCAGCGTCCCCGCCGGCAGCGAGGCGAGCTTCTCAAGCACGCGCGAACGCGACCAGTAGAACTCCGCGCCCTCGTCGAAGACGATGTAGATGGTCGAGAACCCCAGCACCGAGTAGCTGCGGATATCCTGAACCCCCGGGATGCCCATCAGCGCGACCGTGAGCGGGTAGCTGATCTGGTCGTCGATGTCCTGTGGGCTGCGCCCGGGCCATTGCGTGAACACGATCTGCTGGTTCTCTCCCAGGTCGGGGATCGCGTCCACCGGCACCGTATCGCGCGCGATCCCGCCAAGGGCCCCGGGGAGCTTCCAGTCGAACGGCGCGACCAGCACCCCCCACGCCAGCACGCCCAGGAGCAGGATGGTGACGACCAGCTTCTGTTCGAGGCAGAAGCGGACGATCGCGCTCAGCAGGCCGCGGGGCGGCGTGCTGAGAGGGGAGAGGTCATTCATCGCCATGACCCCCGTGGTTCATGCCCGGCATGCCGGTCATCTCGCCCGTGCCCGGGTTCGGGTTCTGCCCGCCGGGGCTCATCATGCTGGGCTTGTCGGCGATCTGCATCGCGCTGTCGACCCGGAACGCGCCGTGGGAAACCACCCGCTCGCCCTCCACGAGCCCCTCACGCACGATATAGAAATCACCCGCCCGCGAGCCCAGCGTGACCCGCCTCGCTTCATACGACTCGCCCGCGTCGCTCGATTGCGCGACATAGACCAGCGACCGGGTCCCCGTGAAGAGCACGGCAGTGGCCGGGACCACCAGCGGGGCTTCATCGACCGTGGAGGGCCTGGTCCCATGCCTCATCGACTCGGCCGGGACCAGGTCCATGCCGCAGATCTCGCACGCGCCCGGCTCGTCCCGCACGAAGGTCGGGTGCATCGCGCAGACCCACTCGCCCGCCAGGTGATCCTCACCCACCGCGCCGCCAAGGCCCACGCGCGTCTCGATCACCGCCGAGGCGAACATGCCCGGCTTGAGACGCCGGTCCCCGTTCTCGACAGCCACGCGCACCGCCGCGGTGCGCGTCAGGGGATCGATCAGCGGCTCGATGAAGGACACACGCCCGCTGAAGACCTCTCCCGGGTGCGATTCGACCGTGAACCGCACCGGCTGGCCCCACCCGATCAGGGGCAGCTGCGACTCGTACGCCTGCAGATCGAGCCAGAGGTGATCGAGATCGGCGATGGTCGCGATCGGCTGGCCCGTGGCGAGGTAATCGCCCTGGCGGACCAGCACCTGCGTCACGACCCCGCCGATGGGGGTGCGGATCGTGAAGACATCACGCTCGAACCCATCGCGTTCGATCTGGGCGATCACCCGTGGGTCGATCCCGAACAGGCGCAGCTTGTCGCGCGCCGCCGCCAGCGTCTGACGGGCCGTGTCGCGGGTGAAGTCCCTGGAATACGAGCCCTCCCCCGCGGTCAGCGCGGCCTGACGCAGCTCCTCGAAGGCGCCGATGAGTTCGGGGCTGTAGATCTCGGCCAGGTGGTCCCGCTCGCGCACAGGGACCCCCGCGAAGTTGACATAGAGCTTCTCGATCCGCCCGGGGAAATAGGCGCTGATGCGCGCCAGCGTGGTCTGGTCGTAGCCGACCTTGCCGAACAGACGCTCGGTGGCGGTGGGGAAGAAACGCCGCACGGCGGTGGTCTCGACCGCGCTCAGCGACGCCCGCTCGGCGCTGAGGGTGATCCGCGGCGTCTCGTCTCCCGCCAGCGGGGACTCGTTCTCCACGGGGATCAGCTCCATGTGGCAGATCGGGCACCTGGCGTCGGGGTCGGTGAGTCTGATGCCCGGATGCATCGAACATGTGAAATACCGGCCGGATGCCGGCGGCGCGGTGCCGGCCGCCGGCGCTGGAGTCTGCGGGTCTTGTTGAGGTTGTCGATGGCTCGCCGGCGTCGCGCCGATGCGATACCCGATCACGAACGCGATCAGGATCAGCAGCAGAGCGACCAGGGACGACGATGTGCTCCAGACCCACCGCGCTGTCGTAAAGAGCTTCGATTCACGGTTCATGGCTTCACCTCGCCCTCGTTGGGATCGTCCTCGGCGGTGGGGATCTCGCTCCCCACCAGCTCGCGCAGCCGGGCCAGGGCGATGGCCCGGTCCGCCCGGGCGCGCTGGGCCGAGAGGGAGAATCCGAGCAGCGTGCGCTGCGTGTCGAGCAGGTCGGTGAACCCGATGTCGCCCCCGCGGAACCCGCCCAGCGACGCGCGCAACGACTGGCGGGCCTTGGGGATGAGCGACTGCTCGTAGAGACGCACGCGCCGGTCGGCGTCGGTGTGCTCGAAATACGCCTTGTGGATCGCGGCCTCCAGGGCGTGTTCCCGGCTCTCACGCTCATGGCCCAGCGCCAGCCGCAGCGCGATCGACTCGCGCACCGCCGCGTCGTACTTCTCGCGCCAGATGGGCAGGTTGATCCCGAAGCTGAGCATCACCGGGTCGTCCCCGCTCTCCTCGATCGAGGGATTCATCGCCCCGTCGGTGAAGATGTAGTCCACGCCGACGCTCAGCTCGGGTCGCGACGCGTACCGCGCGGCGTCGGTGAGTCTCCGCTGTCCCTGCACCCGCTCGTCGATCCCCCGCAGCTCGGGGCTGCTCTGGCGGGCCGCGGCGATGAGCGCCTCGGGATCGGCGTCGATCGTCCGATCGGGGAGCGGCCCCAAGCCGCCCACGGGTGACTCGCTGGGGCGGTTGAGCGCCGCGTTGAGGCGCGCGGCGTACACCGGGCGCATGGCGCCAAGCTGGGCGAGCCGATCGCCGAGCTGGCCCAGCTCCACCTGCGTGCGGACCAGCTCGGGGTGCGACCCGGCGCCCACGCGGTACCGTGCCCGAACGACCTCCTCGAACGAGCCGAGCAGGTCGAGGTTCTCGCGGGTGATGGCGATCGCGGAATCGAGGTAGGCCAGCTCGATGATGCCCGTGGCCACCTCGCGCGTGATGCGCAGCTCGGCGCTTTTATAGTCGTACCACGCCGAGCGGGCCTGGGCCGCCGCCGCGTCGCTTCGCGCCCCGAGCGCCCCCGCCCGGGGCAGCGTCTGCGATAGGCCGATCCTCGCCTGCTGGGGTCCCACCCGCGTCTCGACCTCATTGGCGAAGAACCCCACGCTCAAACGCGGGTCGGGCAACGCCCGCGCCTGCGGGATCCGCTCGGCCGCCGCCCGCCAGCGCTGGTAGGCCGCTTCCAGCTCGGGGCTGTGCTGCAAGGCGTAACGCACATAGTCGTCCGGAGTCGCGTCGTCGCCCAGGCCGGGGACGGCGCTCTCGTGTTCCCGGGCCCGGAACACCGATCTCGGCGCCGGGTCGCCCGCGGATACGGGTGCTCGGGGAGATGATGATCGGGCGCGGGGGGATTCGAGCGGAGAAGCGCAGGCGACGAGCAGCCCCAGGGGCAGGGCGATCATGGCGCACGCGCGCAGCGGGTGAGGCATGGCGGATTCCTGGGTGGTTGGCGAGGGGATGTTCGGATGGACGAGAACCCGGGCGGCGCGCTGGGCGCGCACCGCCCCTACCGAGCCGTCCGCTATCGTCGCCAGACGCCCAGGAGGGCCAGATATCCGTTGTGCGTAAAAACCGAACGCGGCGCCGGCGCCACCGATCCCCCCGGCGTTCGTGCCATGGCGCAGAGGGCGGCGTGATGCACGACCGCGATCGCCTGCGGCATCGTCCGCATGGGCGTGCGCTCACGCTCGGGCGACGGCATCGGGACCGGACGCCGATCGTCATCGGTCGGACGCGCCCCGCAGCGGCAGTCGCCACCGCTCATGGGACAGATCGCGATCTCGCCGCTTGCCCCGCAGCAGGTGGTCCGCACGAGCGTCGCGTGGCAGGCGCTGTCCGCCGCCTCCGCATGGTCGTCCGCTCTGGACGGCGCGCCGCCCACGCCCCGCAGCGCGGAGAGGGTCAACGCCAGAATGGCCAGATAGCGGAACATGCGTTTCATAGATGATAGTGAATCGGGGTCGCCCTTCCAACATCCCTTTTCATCCGATTATTCCTCCTGCATCAGCTTTAGCGAGAAACCCGCGCGAAGCCGGGGCCAATCACCGTGCAGCGGCATGGTGGTTTCTGAGCGATGAAACCTGTTTCATACTGGGCCGCTGGCTCATCCCGTCCCTCGGTTCCCGGACCACGACGCCGTACCATCGAACTCAAGCCATGCCCACACCAACCGGCCCACAACCCGCGCGGGAACACGATCGAGAGGCGATCGTCGCGCACGCGCGTCGGATCGCCGACCTGCTCGACCGGCAGTTCACGATCCCCGGCACCGGCATCCGATACGGCTGGGACGCGCTGCTGGGGCTGATCCCGGTGTTGGGGGACTCGGTCACCTCGCTCATCGGTCTCTACATCATCCTCCTGGCCCGCCACGCGGGCGTGAGCAAGGGCGTTCAGCTGCGCATGGCGCTGAACCTGGGCGTCGATTGGCTCATCGGGCTCATCCCCATCGTCGACATCTTCTTCGATGTCGCGTTCAAGGCCAATGTCCGCAACGCGAACCTGCTGGCGCGGGCGCTGGAACGGCGGTGATCCACGCCTTTGTTCGAGGGCGGGCTTACACTCCCTCATGCCCGCCCCGCGGCCCACAGCTCCGCCCATCCCCGCCCCCCATGCGCTGGCGCATCGGGATCGCCGACCCGAGCTGATGGACGACCCCCGGCTCCCAGCCGCCGAACACGAGCTTGCCTTGCACGGCCTGGCGCGGCTCAACCGCGCCGCGGGGATCGAGCGGACCGTGTACAGGGCGCTGAGGCCACTGCTCAGCGGCGGCCCCGTGCGCGTGCTCGATGTGGCCGCGGGTTCGGGGGATCTGATCGCCGCCCTGGCGCGGCGCACCGCCGGCGCGGGGCATCGGGCGCGCTTCACCGGGTGCGATATCAGCGAGTTCGCCTGCCAGCGCATCCTCGATCGCGCAGCGGGCCTCCCCGCCCCGGTCGCCGCCCGGATCGACGCGACCCGATGCGATGTGCTCAGCGAGCCGCTTCCCCAAGGGTACGACATCGTGATGTGCCACCTGTTCCTGCACCACCTCGCGGAACCGGACATCGTGCGCGTGCTGGGCGCCATGCGTGCATCGGCGCGCAGGGCGGTCATTATCACCGACCTGCGCCGAACGCCCGCCGGCTACGCCCTGGCCCGGCTCGCCTCGCGGGTGCTCACACGCAGCCCCGTGGTGCGTGCCGACGCGCTGCTCTCGGTGCGCGCCGCGCTCACAGTGGACGAGCTGCGCGAGCTGGCGGGGTCGGCGGGCTACGACCAAGCGTGCATCCGAACGGTGTGGCCCCAGCGATTTCTCCTGGTATGGCGGGCCTGATGGCACCGAGCGAGGTCATCGTGATCGGCGCCGGACCCGCGGGAGCCACGGCGGCCCGACTGCTGGCCAGGGCGGGGATCGGGGTGATCCTGACCGACCGCGCCGCATTCCCGCGCGGGAAGCTTTGCGGCGGATGCCTGGCGCAGCCCGGCTTCGACCTGCTCGGCGTCCACGCCCTGGCGGAACTCCCCTCGCTCGCCAGCGCCCCGGTCATCGACCGCCTTGAACTCCGCAGCGCTCACCGGCGGATGAGTCTGCCCGTCCGACCCTATCGCGTGATCGATCGCGCCGCGTTCGATCAGGACCTCGTTCACGCCGCGACCGTTGCGGGCGCCAGGTTCATGCCCGGGACGCTCGCGCGGGTCAATCCCGACCGCAGCATCGGGCTCACGCACCCCGGGCGTGGCGTCCAGACCCTCACCCCCCGCATCATTATCGTCGCCGACGGGATCAAGGGAGCCGCCTTGCGCGACGCCCCGGGGTTCTCGTGGGGCGTCGATCCCCGAGCGCGCGTGGGGATGGGCGGGATCATCAGCGCCCTGCCGCGTGGCTGCGCCCCCGACGCAATCACCATGCTCCACGGCCCCCAGGGCTACGCCGGGATCGCGCCGCTGCGCCTTGGGCGCGCGGTGATCGCCGCCGCGGTCGATCCCCGGTGGGTGGGCCGGCCCCATGATTCCCCCCCGCTGATCGCGCTGCTCAACGATCTGGGTCTCGATATCGACCCGGGCGCTTCTTTGGCCGTCACCGGCGGCGCGCCCGGGCTGACCCGCACGCGCGAATCGATCGAGGCCGACGGGCGCATCTTCCTGATCGGCGACGCGACGGGGTACATCGAGCCCTTCACCGGCGAGGGCATGGCCTGGGCGATCCAGGACGCGTGCATGGTGGCCGGCCATGCCCGCGCCGCGCTGGCCGGGCGATACATCCGCGGCGTCTGGACGGCCCAGCACCGTCGCGCCAACCGACGCCGCAAGGCGCTGTGCCGCGTCAGCACCCGGCTGCTGCGCCATCCGAAGGCCACCGGCGCGATCATCTTGGCCTCGTCCTCGCTCCCCGCCCTGGGCGGGTGCCTCGCACGCGTGGTGCGCGCCTTGCAGCGCCCTCAAACGCCCGAATCGAGCCACGCATGAGCCATGTCGCCCTGCTGGGCATCGGGACCGCCGTTCCCGAACACGCGCTGTCTCAGCCCGCGGCCGCCGAACTGGCCGCGTCATTCTGCGCCGATCCAGACCACAAACGCGTCGTCCGGGCGCTGTACCGGCGCGCCGGCGTGGAATCCCGCGCCTCCGTCCTGGCCGACCGCGACGGGGACATGGCGTTGTATCGCCCGGGGACCGAGCTCCCTTCCACGGCCAGGCGCATGCGCGTCTACGAGCGGCACAGCGCCGGACTGGCCCAGCGCGCCTGCCGGGAAGCGCTCCACCGCGCCCAGACCCGCCCCGCCCGGATCACGCACCTCATCACCGTCTCCTGCACCGGGTTCGCCGCCCCCGGGATGGATCTGGAGCTGATGACCGCGCTGGGCCTCCCGGCGACCACACGGCGCACGCACATCGGGTTCATGGGCTGCCACGGCGCGGTCAACGCCATCGCGGTCGCACGCGCTTTCGCTGGCGCCGATCCGAGCGCCCGCGTGCTCGTCTGCTGCGTGGAGCTCTGCAGCCTGCACTTCGATCATGACGCCGACGCCCAGGGCCATGTCGCCAACGCCCTCTTCGCCGACGGCGCCGCCGCGGCGGTCATCGCCGCCAACGACGCCCCGGACGCGGTGCGCATCGAACAGACGGGCTCGATCGTGTTCCCCGAAAGCGCCGACATGATGAGTTGGCGCATCGGCGACCACGGCTTCAGGATGCGCCTCTCGCCCGCGGTCCCCGCGCTGCTCGCCGAGCATGTCCCCCCCTGGCTGGCCGCGTGGCTCGCCGGGTCGGGACGCTCCATCGCGGGGGTTGGTTCATGGGCGATCCATCCCGGCGGGCCCAGGGTGCTGGGCGCCCTCAGCGACGCGCTGGGCCTGGATCCCCAGGCGGTTGCCGTCTCCCGCGCCGTGCTGGCCCGGAACGGCAACATGTCCTCGGCCACCCTGCTCTTCATCATCCAGCGTCTGCTCGACGAGCACGCCCCCATGCCCCTGCTGGCCACGGCCTTCGGCCCGGGCCTGGCGGGCGAAGCCCTGCTGCTGACCGACGCCGAATCCTGAACGGGCGGCTTCGCCGGTTCGTCAACAGTCGCGAACAGATGCCGGAGCGATTCATCCCAGCCGCGCCCGGGGGTTCCTGGCGTATCCGCGGCTTGCGCCTCAGGCGACCACCGGCTGCTTACCCACGCTTGCTCCTCTTCTCCATCTTCTCCCTCTGGCCATTCCCCAGTGGCGAGGCCCTTCTTCCCCCCATACCCTTGCCCCATGAACCAGCCCGGCATCACCCTCGCCGCCGACCTCGAGATCCGCGCTACGCCCAACCACGGGCGGGGCGTCTTCGCCACCCGCGCCTTCGCCAGGGGCGAACTCGTCCATACCGCCCCCGTGATCCTCGGCTCGGGCCCGCGCGAGCAGCTCCCCGCATGGGTCGAGCATTTCGTCTACGACTGGCGGGCCATCGGCGGCAAGCGCGCCGACCACGCCCTGGCCATGGGCTACGGCTCGCTCTTCAACTCCTCCACCCGCGCATGCCTGAGCTTCCGGGCCGCCAAAACCAACGACGCCATCGAGTATCACGCCCACCGCGACATATCCGAGGGCGAGCAGCTCACCATCAACTATTCCTCCCAGCACGGCGAGGCCGTCAGCGACGACAACGAATGGTTTCAGGACCGCGGGATCACCTACAAGGAAGAGTGACCGCGTCGCGGCGGATGAACCGGGCGTGAAACAAGAATGAAACGATCGGCAGCGGAGTTTGATCCCCGCTTCAAGCCACGCCGGTAGAGTTCGTCTGAATCGAACTCAGAAAGCGAGGCGAACCATGACGACCGCGACCGCAGAATCGGGCATGAGCACCATCCTGCTGGTGATCCTGGCCCTCATCCTCCCGCCGCTGGCGGTGGGGCTCAAGGACGGGTTCGGGGGCTCGTTTATCCTCAACATCATCCTCACCATCCTGGCCTGGCTGCCGGGGGTCATCCACGCGCTGATCGTGGTGCTGCGATAGGCGTGCTGAAGGAGGAGCCAGCGCCACTCCCACTGTGAGAACCCATGTTTCACCCCGCGATGCGCCGATACGCCGGCTAGCGTTGTGCATGGATATCCTCAACGCCCTGCCGCCCCATGATCCCGAATCACGCGCCGGCGTCCCGATCTGGACGCCTCCCGGGGGACCGCCCGCCACCGACCGCATCCCCGCGGCGGTCTACGAGGCGATGGGAGAGGCCAACATCACGGCCTTCATGCGGGCGTTCTACCGCCGCCTGGGGCGATCGACCATCGCCCCCATGTTCCCCAGATCCGAGAAGAACCTGATGCGGGCGGCCGACAAGTCGGCGGACATGTTCGTCTTCCTCTTCGGCGGCCCGCATCTTTACCAGCAGCGCCACGGCCGCCCGATGATGCGGGCCCGCCACCTCCCGTTCGTCATCGACGAGGCGGGGCGCCGGGAATGGCTCCGCTGCTACCGCGAGACGCTCGATGAGGCGCCCGAGAAGTACGCCATGCCCCCCGAGCATGTCGAGGCGGTGTGGAGGTTCGTCGTCGATTTCAGTTCGTGGATGGTGAACGCCCAACCCCAGAACTCAACCGCAACACCCGAGTAAAGCGAGTGATGAGCGTGCTCAGAATGATCGTGACGGTCCTGGCGTGTTTGGTCCCGATGAGGGCCTGCGCTTCGACGGGGTGCCGGTTGCCGGTCCCAACCCGCCGGCGGCGCAGGTCGGGCGCACGCTCGACCGCTGGCACGAGGCCGCGGCCCGGGGCGCGTTCGTGTCATACTTCGACCCGATGACCCCCGGCGCGGTGTTCCCGGGCGCCGACGCGAGCGAACGGTGGACCCGGGACCAGTTCATGGTTGGTTCTGCTCAGCTCGTCATCCGCGGCGTGCTCGTCGACTGGCGGATGATGAGGGTCTCGTCGAGGGTCACGGTGCGCGAGGGGAGGGGCTCTTCGGATTCGAGGCGCTGGATGAGCAGCTCGCCGGCGGTTTTGCCGGCGACGGCGGCGGGCAGAGCGATGGTCGTCAGCGGGGGGGTGGCGACCTTGGCGGGCAGCTCGTCGTTGAAGGCGATGACCGACATGTCCCGCGGCACCGAGATGCCCAGCGTGTTGAGCGCCTGGATGAGGTAGAGGGCGGTGATGTCGTCGTAGGCGATGACGGCCGTGGCGGCGCCCTTCTGCAGGACCATCTGGCAGTAGGAGAGGGCGGAGTCATCGAAGCGGTCGAAGCCGGGCACGGGCTTGAGCCCGCGGTGCTTGAGGATGGACTCGTAGGCCTGGCGGCGCTGCTTGACGGAGGTATGGCGGATGCCGCGCGGGTTGAGGCGCTTGGTGTCGATATAGGCGTAGGCGATGCGGGTATGGCCCAGCTCGAGCAGGTGGTCGATGGCCTGGTCCATGCCGTGGTGCTCGTTGAAGTTGACGGCGTCGCCCCCGGGCCCGGCCAGCCCGTTGATCGAGACATAGGGCATGCCCTGTTCCTCAAGCTCGTTGAGGTCGGTGATGTCGCGGACCTGCAGGGCGATGGCCCCGTCCACGCGCCAGGAGGGGAGCTCGTGCCCCGCGTAATCGGGGTCGAGGAAGGTGGTGCACACATGCTTTTCGTTGTCGCGCAGCACGCGGACCGACTCGGAGAGCGCCGTGCGGTTGACCCCGTCCGACGCCCAGCCGACCACGGCGACGAGGTTGGTCTTCTTGGCGCTGATCGAGCGGACCATCGGGTTGGGGCGGTAGTTGAGGTCCTCGGCGGCGTCGAGGACCCGCTGGCGGACCTCGGGACGCACCCGGAAGTTGTGGGTGTAGCCGTTGATCACCCGCGAGGCCGTGGACTCGGCGACGCCGGCGCGCTCGGCGACCTTGGCGAGGGTGACGCGTTGGGTCTTTCGTTTTTCCATGGCGTGCTCGGCGATGCTCAGCGTGTACTGGTGCGGCGTCCCCGCTCGGTGCGGCGGCTGCGGGGAGGTCCCCACCCGTTCGCCCTGCCGGTCGTGGGGGTGCGGGGCGGGGAAACGGGAGTATAGAGGTTCACGCGGGACGGAGCGAGGGGAATGTTGGCCATGCGCCGCGGACAGAGCACGCTTTATCGGAATGGATGGTTAGAATGCGGCGTGATCCGCTCGGGCGCGGGTCGTGTGCATGAGGGATCACGATCACGGAATCGAAGCAGATGGGGAACGATATGCGTTTGAGAGTTCTGGCCTTGGTGGTGGTGGTGTTGACGGGTGGCGCGGGTCCCGCGGCGTGGGCGCAGGAGGGCGGACCGCCGCCAGCGAATGTGACGGTCGACCAGGCGCTCGCCCAGACGCTGGTCCACCGGCGCGCGGTGACGGGCGAGATCCGATCGCTGCGGACCAGCGCCCTGGCCTCGCAGGCCGAGGGCCTGCTGGTGGGGCTCGATGTCGAGGAGGGCGACGAGGTCCGCGCGGGGCAGGTGCTGGCCCGGCTCGACGACACGCGGGCCCGGATCGAGGTCGATCGGGCCAGGGCCGATGTCGCATTCGCCCAGTCGGTGATCGAGCAGCGCCGCGTCGAGTTCGACAACGCGACGCGGGAACTGGGACGCGTCGAGCAGCTCGAACGCCTGGGCTCGAGCGGGGTCTCGCAGATGGATCAGGCCCGGACGCTGGTGGCCTCGCGCAAGGCCCAGCTGGCCCAGGCGCAGAGCGAACTGGCGTCCTCGCTGAGCGATCTGGCGCTGGCGGAGCGTGAGCTTGAGGATATGACCATCGAGGCCCCCTTCGACGGGCGCGTGGCCCGCAAGATGAGCGAGGTGGGGCAGTGGATCGGACGCGGCGACGAGGTCGCGATGATCGTCTCGCTCGACCGGCTTGAGGCGCGGGTGGACATCCCCGAGGATGTGTACGCGGCGGTGCGCGGCGCCATGGACGAGGGCGGCGCGATCGAACTGCGACTGCCGGCCATCGGGGCTCAGGAAGAAATCTTCGGAAAGGTGATCTCGATCCTGCCGGCGGCGGACTCGCTCAGCCGCTTGTTCCCCGTGCGGATCGAGGTGAAGAACGACGGGTCGCTCCTGCGCCCGGGCATGAGCCTGACGGCGATGGTGCCCACCGGCGTCCGGGGCGTCTTCATCACCGTCAGCAAGGACGCGATCGTGCGCACGCCCACGGGCGAGGTGGTGTACTTCGTCAATGACGGGGTCTCGGCGGTCGCCCCCGTCGAGCGCCTGTTCGCGGTGGGCCAGCGCGTGGCCGTGCGCAGCCCGGTCATCAAGGGCGGGATGAGCGTCGTGGTCAGCGGCAACGAGCGACTCTTCCCGGGACAGCCGCTGCATATTCTCGAAGCGCCGCGGGGGGCGGATATCGGCGCAACCAGCGCCCCCAACGCCCCCGGGGCCCCCGGGGCCGGCGGGGCCGGGGGAGCGGACGCGCCCCACCGGGCTCCCCGCGGCAAGGGGGACGCGTAATGGACCTGGTCAAGTGGTGCATCTCGCGACCGGTGACGGTGGCCGTGGGCGTGTTCCTGGTGCTGATGTTCGGGATCATCGGCGCGCGGGAGATCCCGATCCAGCTCACCCCCACGGTGACCAAGCCGACCATCACGGTGACGACGAGCTGGCCCGGGCGCAGCCCCGAGGAGATCGTCGACGAGATCACCAAGGACCAGGAGGAGAAGCTCAAGAATGTCGAGAACCTCGACCGGATGATCTCGAGCACGCAGCAGGGGCAGACGGAGATCACGCTGGACTTCGTGGTCGGCTCGGACATCACCCGCGCGCTGCAGGAGGTCTCAGACGCGCTGCGCCAGGTGAGCGATTACCCCGCCGAGGTCGACGAGCCCACGGTGGTGGCGGCCGACGGGGTGAGCGACCCGGGCAGCGCCATCGCGTGGTTCATCCTCGATTTCGACGACGCGAATCTGCGCAAGCACGCGGGCTTCGACCTGACGACCCTCCAGGACGAGCTCGACCGCGAGGTCAAGCCCTACCTCGAACGAGTGACGGGCGTGGCCACGGTGAACATCTTCGGCGGGCGCGAGCGCGAGGCGCGCGTCCTGGCCGACCCGGTGGCCCTGGCCCAGCGCGGGCTCAACCACCTCGATGTGGTGCGGGCGCTGCAGGGCGAGAACACGAATGTGAGCGCCGGCACGATCGCCGAGGGCAAGCGCGACTACCGCGTGCGCCTGGTGGGGCAGTACGAGGACCCCGAGCAGATCCTCGAGACCATCGTGGCCTACCGCGACGGCAAGCCGGTGCGCGTGCGCGATGTGGCGAGCGTGGAGATCGGGTATGTCAAGGAGCGGGGCTTCATCCGCTCGTTCGCGCGCCCCGCGATCGCCATGAATGTGATCCGCCAGAGCGACTCGAATGTGCTCGACATCATGAACGAGCTCAAGGTCCGCATCGAGGATGTGCGAGAGAAGATCCTGCCCAACATCGGCGGCAGCTCGGCCGCCGGGCCGGTGGGGCCGGACCTGCGCCTGCGCCAGGTGTACGACGAGACGGACTACATCAACAGCGCCATCGGCCTGGTCACCGACAACCTGTGGGTCGGCGGGGCGATCGCCACCGCGGTGCTGCTGGTCTTCCTGCGCAACTGGCGGGCGACGGGGATCATCGCCATCGCCCTGCCCATCTCGGTGATCGGGACATTCCTGGTCCTGCTGGCGCTGGGGCGCACGCTCAATGTGATCTCGCTGGCGGGCTTGGCCTTCGCCGTGGGCATGGTGGTGGACAACTCGATCGTTGTGCTCGAGAACATCGACCGGCGACTCAAGCTGGGTGAATCCCCTCCCGTGGCGGCTTGGCGCGGGGGCAAGGAGGTCTGGGGCGCGGTGCTGGCCTCGACCCTGACCACCGTGGTCGTGTTCATCCCGGTGCTGACCATCCAGGAGGAGGTCGGCCAGCTCTTCCGCGACATCTCCATCGCCATCGTGGGCTCGGTGAGCTTCTCGCTGATCGTGTCGGTGATGGTGATCCCCGCGGCCTGCTCGCGGTGGCTCAAGCCCGAGAGCGAGCATCACGGCGTCGTCAGACGACTGCTGGGCGGGATGTTCGGGCTCGCCGCGCTGTGCAACAAGCTCATCGACTGGCTGGGGGTGCTGCTGCACTGGCTGATGACCGACTGGCGGGGCTGGTCGCTGCGCCCGCTGATGATCGTGGCGATGACCGCCCTGAGCGTGTGGGGGTCGATCGCCCTGATGCCGCCGCTGGACTATCTCCCCGCGGGGAACAGGAACCTGGTGTTCGGCGGGCTGCTGATCCCGCCCGGGCTTTCGATCGAATCGCGAGAGGGCATCGCCAAGCGCATCGAATCGCAGGTCTACCCCTACGCGGTCGCGGACATCAACAAGCCCGAGACGATGAAGGACCTGCCCAACATCCAGATGATCCCGGGCGTGACGCCCGAGTTCGAGCCGGTCCCGATCGACAACTTCTTCATCGGCGCCTTCGGGACGCAGATGTTCATCGGCGCCACCAGCCAGAGCGAGCAGGTGGTGATCCCCGTCGGCCACCTGCTGACCAGCGCCATGAGCGGGATCCCCGACGCGTTCGGCGGCGCGCGACAGAGCTCGCTGTTCGGCGGCCTGAGCGACGGGGGCGGGATCCGCGTGGAGATCTCGGGCCCCCACCTCGACCGGGTGAACGCGGCGGCGACGATGATGTTCCAGACCGCAGCCGGGCGCTTCGGCTACGGCAATGTCTCTCCCACGCCGGCCAACTTCTCGCTCGAGGAGCAGGAAATGAGGCTGGCGCTCAACGACCGGGGTCGGGAGCTGGGGCTCACCACCCAGGGGCTGGGCGTGGCCATCCGCGGGCTCTTCGACGGTGCCTTCGTGGGCGACTACAAGATCGGCAGCGAGACGATCGACCTGATGGTGCTGCCCATGGGCGGGCGCATGGACACGATGGAGCAGATCCGTCATGTCCCCATCGCCACGCCCGCGGGGCCCGTGGTCCCGGTGGACAGCGTGGTGGATTTCACCCCCGGCCTGGCGGCGCAGGTGATCCAGCGGATCGAGGAGCTCCCCAGCGTGACCATCAGCGTCACCCCGCCCGAGTCGATGGCGGTCCAGGAGGCCATGGACTGGATCCAGGTCAACATGATCGACGCCGCGGAGGATCAGGGGCTGATCGACCGCACCATGCGGGTGCGACTCGAGGGCAGCGCGGCGGACCTGGAGCGGGTCCGCAGCTCGCTGATGGGCTCGGCCCCCCCGCCGGGAGCGATGACCTCCGGCCTGTCGATCGCCACCGCCGGGATCATCACGCTGCTGGCCCTGTTGGGCGGGGCGATGGTGTATGTTCGCGGCGTGCGGGCCAAAAACCCGTATGTGTACTACGGCGCCGCGGGGGCGGTGCTGCTGGGCCTGACCATCGCGGGCCTGGCATGGCTGGGCGTGGCGCACCCCGAGCTGCTCACGGCCCGCATGGTGTGGGCCCTCCTGGTGACCTACCTGGTCATGTGCGCGCTCTTCGAGAGCTTCCTCTACCCGCTGGTGATCATGTTCACGGTGCCCCTGGCCGTCGTGGGTGGGTTCGGCGGGCTGCGGATCGTCTACTGGTGGTCGATGATGGATCCCACCAAGGCCCCACAGCAGCTCGATGTGCTGACCATGCTCGGGTTCGTGATCCTGATCGGCGTGGTGGTGAACAACGCGATCCTGATCGTTCACCAGTCGCTCAACTTCATGCGCGGCGACGAGTCGGACACGGTCTACAAGGATCCCATGAAACCCATCGACGCGATCGTGACCAGCGTCCAGACCCGCATGCGGCCCATCTTCATGAGCGTGCTCACCAGCGTGGGCGGGATGCTCCCGCTCGTGCTGGTGCCCGGCTCGGGCAGCGAGATGTACCGCGGGCTGGGCAGCGTGGTGGTGGGAGGGCTGATGGTCTCCACCTTCTTCACGCTGCTGCTGGTCCCGCTGATGTTCTCGCTCGTGCTGGACATGCGCCGCGGCGTGCAGCTCGACGCGGCCGAGCTTCCCGCGGCGGCCGTGGCCGACCCGTTCGCCGCGTGACGGGTCCTGAAAGGAGAATCGACATGGGTGTGAGATTCGCGGCGTTGTCACTGCTGGGCGCGGTGCTGCTGCTGGGCGGGTGCGCTCCCCGGGCGGTGCGAGCCGCCGCCCCCGCCGCCCCCGAACCGATCGGGGCCCTGCGCCGCGAAGCGCGCGGAGTGACCATCCTGCGCGGCGACGGAACGGGACCTGTCCCCTGGGACGAGGTCGTCGATGATCTGGCGGACGCGGATGTGGTGCTCATGGGCGAGGTGCACCAGCACCCCCTGGGCAACGCGGTCCAGCAGCAGCTCTTCGAGGATGTGCTGACCCTGAACCCGCGGACGGTCCTGAGCATGGAGTTCTACGAGCGCGACCAGCAGGCGGCCCTCGACGACTACCTCGGCGGGGTGACCGATCGCAAGGGGTTCATGAAGGCCGCCGATCGCAACGCGAACAACGACGCTCCCGCGCACGCGCGCCTGATCGACGCGTGCAGGGAGGCCCGGCGGCCCGTGGTCGCCAGCAACGCCCCGCGTCGCTATGTCCGCCTGGCGCGCACCGAGGGCTTCGCCCGCCTGTCACAGATGACCCGCGAGCAGCAGCGCCTGTTCGCCATCCCGCTGACGACGCCCAAAGGGGCGTACCGGGACCGCTTCGTCGAGGCGATGGGAGACATGGCGACACACGGCGGGGAGGGCATGATCGAGGGATTCCTGCGCTCCCAGACGGTGTGGGACGCCACGATGGCCCAGAGCATCGTCGAGGGGCTGGATCGCGGCTCCCCGGTGGTGCATGTGGTGGGGTTCTTCCATGTGCAGTTCGGCGCCGAGCCCGGCGGCAGCGGGCTGATCGACCAGATCAACGCGATGGCGCCCACGCCGCTGAACATCACGACGCTGATCACCCTGCCCGCGGAATCGCAGACCCTGAGAGCTCAGGACGCGGGAATCGCGGACTTCGTGGTGTATGTGGGGCAAGAAGAAGCACGCTAGATACCCGCCGATTCAACACGCGGCCTCGATGCCGTGCGTCTGACCGCACTCGGGACAGATCTCGCTCGGAAGATCGCGGCAGTCATACCCGCAGAACACACACGCCGCTTCTGGCCGCTGGTGTTTGCGATACCACCAGAGCCGAACCCGGGTGGATGCCCGCGCCAGGCGCGCCGCGAAGTAGAGCAGAATCGCATGAATCATCAACTTGATCGCCTCACCGGGCACATCCACGATCGGCACGAACGCCGCACCGGCCGCAGGTTGGAGATATCGCACATCCCTCATCGCGCTGGCGATATCGCCGCGCAGAATGAGTTGCTGCGCCCCACGCAGCGGCTGATACTCTCCTCCGCTCCCCTCCCGCGCGTCGAAACGGAGATAACGATGCTGCTCGCCAAGCGACCAGAGCGAGTAGCGTCGGAAGGCGGAGCGTGTATAGGTCCAGTAGAACCCGGCGATGACGATGGGACCGCGGTCATAGCCGGGATCGCTGAAGGAGGCGATGAACTCGCCCTCACCCACGATCTCATACCCTTGATGATGCTTGCGGCAGTAGAACTGTTCGCCGTCACGCCGGCTGGATGTCGCGCTCGAAGGAAATAGTGGCCGCATACACCCGCCGTGCGCCTTGGGCACTGCGAGATAGATGCCGAACTGAACAATCAGCAGCAGGATGACATACCACACCCCGATCGCCAACCAGCTCGCTCGCGCACCAACCATAAGCAGCTATACGGTGAATATACAACCCAGTTCCTTTACCAGCTACTCATTGCCCTTCGCGCCTGGTTCCACATTCCCCTATCATCACCCCATGCCGGAAGATCAACCCTCCATCACCGAGCCCGTCACCGTCGCGCACAAGGAATCACTCACCGACATCCTCAAACGCCTCGGCCCCGCCGCGTGGCTGGGGATCGCCTGGGCCGTCTTCCCCGGCGTGATGGGCATCCTGCTGCTGACCAACATGGACTTCGCCACCCGCCTGCTCGTGGGCACGGACGACCACCCCGGGCTGCCATTCATGACCGGGCTGGCGGTCTATGTCGGGGTGTTCATCATCACCGCCGGGCTGGGGCTGCTGCCGACCTATTCGCAGGCCATCCTCGCCGGCTTCGCCTTCGGGATCCCCTGGGGGTTCCCGGCCGCGCTCGTGGGCTTTGGGGGCGCATCGGTGACCGGCTACCTCATCGCCCGCACCGTGGCCCGCGAGCGCGTCGAGCGCGAGATCCACAACCACCCCAAGGCCGCCATCGTCCGCGACGCCTTCATCCGCCACGGCACGGTCCGGGCGCTGACGATCCTCACCCTCCTGCGCATCCCGCCCAACTCGCCCTTCGCGCTGACCAACTACGCCATGAGCGTCTCGGGCGTGCGCCTGATCCCATTCCTCATCGCCACGATCGTGGGCATGGCCCCGCGCACCTTCGCCGCCGTCTGGATCGGCGCCCAGGTCGGCAGCTGGGACGAGGTCCACAAGCCCAAGTTGCTCATCATCGGCGGCATCGTGCTGGCCATCGCGATCCTGATCGGACTGGGCAAGCTGGCCAACAAGGCCATCGAGCAGGCGATGAGGTCGGGGGAGCTGCCGCCAGAAGAAGAATAAAGCTGAACAGATCGGCGCAGGAAGACGCCTCAACCCATCCGCCTCAGACCCGGCCCACCAACCGTCCCGGAACACCCACCACCCTCTCCCCGTCCCCCACATCCCCAACCACCACCGCCCCGGCGCCGATCACGCAGCGCGAGCCGATCCGAACCCCCGGCAGCACCCGCGCCCCCAGCCCCACCAGCGTGTCACCCCCAACCGACACCCCGCCGCCCAGCACCGACCCCGGCGCGATGTGCGTGTTGATCCCGATCACACAGTCGTGCTCCACGATCGCCCCGCTGTTGACGATCGCGTGCTTTCCGATCACCGCCCCCGCGTTGACGATCGCCCCCGGCCCCACGAACACCCCCGCGCCCAGAGCCGCCGAACCCGACACCACGGCGCTGGGATGGGCCAGGGCGGGCGCGATCGGCGCGTGTCCCAGGCGCGCGATGATCGTGCGCCGCAGCCCCACATCGCCCACCGCGATCAGCACCGGGGCGTCAACCCCCGCCGCCGTGATCCCCCCCAGACGCGTCAATAGTCCCGCCAGAGCGCAGCCCTCGCGGTCATCGACAAACCCCGCCACCGTGATTCCTCCCGCACTCAGCGCGTCGAGCATGACCTTGGCGTGCCCGCCCCCGCCGACCAGAATCAGCCCCTCCGCCCCTGCGCCAACCCATGTTTCAACCCGTGGGTCCGGGCGTGGGTCCGGGCATGGATGCGCGACTTCTCTCAACCGATCTTTCGCCTGTTCCATGCCCCCGTTATCGGCTCACCCGCCCGCCGACCCCGCGTCTCTTCCCGCAATCGCCGAGACCCGGCGCCCGCCATGCACGCCCGGCGTGCCGCGGAGCGATACGATCCATGCGCAAAAAAAATCGACGCCGGGCTGTAGCGCAACCCGACGCCGGGTGGGTAGGTAACTCATACTGGCTCGTGCTCACCGCGTACATCTCGCGGCTGTTATTCGTCCCTGCGGACCCACCTGTCCGAGCCGATGGTGGAGCTTGTCCCTACCGCACATGAGTTATCCCGTGAGCCCCGCGCCAAGCCGAATGTGAACCTCAGGGTCGATTTCTCGCCCTCTGATCAGAGAGAAATGATCGTGCACAAGTCGATCTTCACACCCGTCCCGAGCGGCTTTGGAGCCCCGGTCTGCATTCAATGTACGGACAATCAGCATCTTTGCCAGCCAATGTATCGGTTCACCCGCCGAATTCCGTGATTCTTTGCATTCCTCCCAGCGCCCCCCCCATCCGCGAGCGACACGACATGCCCAGACCCACACGCATCGCCGCCGTCCAGTTCCTCAACACCATCACCCTGATCGAGGGGATCGACACCTGGTCGGGTTGCACGCTCATCAAGGCCGTCCCCTCGCGCATCGCCCCCATGCTCGTCGCGGGCGACGCCGACATCGGGCTCGCCTCCATCGTCGACGCCGCCAGGCCCGAAAACGATCTGGCCCTCATTCCCGCCGGGATGATCGGCTGCGACGGACCCACCCTCACCGTCCGCCTCTTCTCCGCCGTGCCCCCGGATCAGATCACCACCGTCCACGCCGACACCGATTCCCACACCTCGGTCATGCTCGCCGACATCCTCCTGCGCGAAATCCACGCCGTCCACGCCGAGTTCAAGCCCTTCGACGCCCGCGAACGCATGGGCGCCGCATCCGCCGGCCCGGACCAGGCCCCCGACGAGGCCTGGCCGCGGACCGTCCTGCTCATCGGCGACAAGGTCGTCGTCGATTCGCCCCCCGCCGTGCGCTACCCCCACCAGATCGACCTGGGCCGGTCCTGGCGCGATCTCACGGGCCTCCCCTTCGTCTACGCCACCTGGATGTGCCGCGCCGCCGATGCCGACTCGCCCATGGTCGCCGAGGCCGGCGCGATGCTTGAGCGCGTCCGCCTGCGCAACGACCAGCGCCTCGACTGGCTTGTCACCCACGCCGCCAAAGCCCACCGCTGGCCAGCCGACCTCGCCCGCACCTACATCGGCCAGCTGCTCAAGTTCGCTCCCGACGCCCGCGCCCGCCAGGCCGTCGAACTCTTCTTCGATAAGCTCCGCGACCACGGCCTCATCAACGCCCGCGAGCCGCGCTGGGTCGAGATAAACACCCAACAACTCGCCACACCGTGAAACAAGATCATCCCAACCAAGACTCGCTCAATCAGTTCGCGATTGTTGCTGGCGCGTTCTGCGACTTTGTCGATTCGTTGCGGGATGGCCCTCCAGAGAACTTCTACACGCAGCTGGAACTGCTCCTCGCACGGCTGCATGTTTCCATTCTTCCTGTCATGACCGAGATGAATGATCCCGAAACGAAGCAACCCGAGTCAGCCCGTTTGACTCTTGAAGATTGGAACATCATCTCGAAGCAAATCGCACAAATCACCAACAAAGAGACAAGCCAACTCGTTCAGTGGCATCAGGAATGTTGGAAAACCGCAAAGCCCAAGGACAACTACTGCGCCGTCCGCGCCTCCATGCTCTGGGATGATCTCGCGGACATCTATCTCGATTTGAAACGCGGATTAATGCTTTGGGCGACCGATACCGATGCGTCGAAGACCGAAGCAGCATGGGAGTGGCGATTTGGCTTCGATACGCACTGGGGCGCGCATCTTGCTCGTGCAACGCAGACAGTGCACGAAGCGCGATACCACCTCTATGCGAACTAACCACGACCGCCCCGCATAAGCTCTCCCGTGCCCGCGATCACCCAGCCCAGGACGCCCTGCATCGCCCAGCTCGCCCGCGAGCTCCGATACGCATCCAAGCCCACGCTCCTGCGCCACCTCGCGCGAATCGACCAGCTCGCGCCCCAGATCGACCCCGAGGGGGTCTATCCCGAAGACTGGATCGTCTTCCGCATCACCGCCTACCGCCCCGACATCCCCGCCCCCGCCCTGGTCCCGGGCGTTGCGCTCCTGGCCGACCTCTCGGCCGTCGCCGAATCCATCTCCGAGGCCGCCGGGCTCACCGGGGCCGACCTCGACGAGCCCTTCGAGACCATCGACTCGCTGGCCCGGCGCTGGGGCGTGAGCCGCAAGTCCATCGAGCGCTACCGGCGACTGGGCCTGATCGCCCGGCGCATCGACCGCGGCTCCGGGCGGCGCGCCATCGTCTTCCTCCTTGGCGCCGTCGAATGGTTCGAGTCCCTCCACGCCGCCCGCCTGGGACGCGCCGCCCGCTTCGACCGCATGAGCCGGCGCGAGCTGGCCCGCTTCGAGCGATGGGCCCGGCGATACCGCTCGCGACTGGGCTGGTCGCGCTCACGCACCGCCGCCCGCATCGCCGCCCGCACCGGCCACTCGCACGAGGGGGTCCGCAAGGCCCTGCTCCGCATCGACCGGACTCGGAAGCGGGCTCACGCCGCCCCGATCTTCACCGAGCACGGCCCGGTCACCGGCCGCGACCGCGAGTTCGCCCTGCGCGCCGCCCGGCGCGGCATCGAACCGGCGCCCATCGCCGCCCGCATGGGACGGACGCCCGGCGCCGTCCGGCGCGCCATCAACAACGCTCGCGCCGACCTCATGCGGTCGCTCGCGCTGCCCGGCGCCCAGACCGACCCGCCCCGGCTGGAGGACGCGCTCGATGCGCTGCCCGTGCGCCAGGCCCGCCGCCCAAGCGCGATCACCGACCTGGCCGCGCTGATCGAATCGATGCGCGTCCGCACGCCCGCGGTGCCCTACGAGGAGCACGCCCGCGCCCGCGCCGCGGCCCTGCTCACCCGCGCCGCCGCCCAGCGCATCGCCCACCTCCACCCCGCCAACCCATCGGGCGCCGCGCTCGACGGGATCGAGACCGACCTGCGCCTGGCCGCCATCCTCCGCGCGCTGCTGATCGAGGCGCAGCTGCCGCTGATCGCTTCCACGCTCGGGCACAAGCTCGGCGGCCCCATCGATTCGCTCGATCCCGCCCGGGCCGCGATCATCCTCACCGGCGCCGTCCGCACCGCCGCCGCCGCCATCGACCGCTACGACCCCGACCACGCCGGGCGCCTGGCCGCCCCGATCTCGCTGGCCATCACCCGCTACGCCGCGCGCCTCCCCGATGTCGCCCCGCCCGCCCCCGCGGGCAAGGCCACCCGGCGCGTGCCCCCCGGCCACCGCGTCACCGACTGGACCACCCTCGTCGCCCCCTGGCAGCCCTGGCTCGACCCCGACCCCCGCGTCGCCAGCGTGCTCGCCGCCCTCGACGACCACGACCGCCTGGTCCTCGCCGCCCGCTTCGGGCTCGCCGACGAGCAGCCCCACACCCGCGCCGCCCTCGCCAAACGCCTGGGCCTCACCCCCGCCCTCGCCGCCCGCGCCGAGCGACACGCGCTGCGGAACGCACTGAAGATCGTTCGCGACGACGGAACTCATGATCCATCGCCGCAGCGCGCCCGTCCTGCCGTGTGAGTGGGACGACGAGAACGCCGAACAGGCGCGCGACTCGTGACCCACGCCCACTACAATCTCCCCATGCCCCAAGCCAATGAGCCCGAGCCGCCCGGGGCGCATCCGCACGCACCGCCAACCCCGACCCGCTGGGCGTTCGCTTGGTCCATCTCGCGACACGCGCTGCAGGTCGGCATCCCCCTGCTGGTGCTCTGGCTCGTCTGGCGCGAGCTGCACACGCTCGACCTGCCCCGTATCCGCGCCGAGCTCCACCGGGCCGATCCCGCGCTGGCCGCCCTGGGCGTGGTGGTCGCGCTGATCGCCGTGGGCGTCATGGGACTCTACGACGCCGTCGCCTTCCACCGCAACGCCTCGGGGAGTCTCACCTTCGCCCGGCGCTGGGCCCTGGGCTCGGTCCTCTTCGGCTGGACCAACTTCGTCTCCATGGGGCCCCTGGGCGGGCCCGCCATCCGCCTGTTCATGTTCCGCAAGTACGGGCTCACCGCACCCGAGATCACCCGCGGCCTCACCGCCCACTACCTCGGCTCGGCCGCGGGGCTCATCGCCTGGCTGCTGGCCGCCTGGCTGCCGCTGGGCGCGGGGACCGGCGTGTTCATCCTCCGCGCCGCGATCGCCCTGGGCGTCTCCGTGCTGGCCCCGCTGCTCGTCGCCCGCCTGGCCGTCCCCGTGCTGCGCCGGCACCGCTTCGGGGCCGAGCTCGATGGCATGCCAATGGCGCGCCTGGGCGTGATCTCGTTCTTCGACTGGGGGCTCACCCTCCTGTCCTTCGACCTGCTGATCCGGTCGGTCGGCATCGACATCGGGGGCTCGGGCGCGGCCCGCACGGTGTTCACGGGGCAGCTGGCGGGGATCATGAGCATGATCCCCGGCGGGATCGGCAGCGCCGACGCCGTCTGGTTCCGCGGGTTCGGACTCCTGGGCGTGCCCGAGCAGGCCGCCGGGGCCGCGGTGGTCGCTTTCCGCGCCGGGTTCTACCTCATCCCCTGGCTCATCGCCCTGATCGTCATCTACTCCATGCTCGTGAGCCGCTCCCAGCGCCTGGCCCGCTGGCAGCGCCGCCTGGTCACCGGGGCGGTGATGCTCAACGCGATCATGCTGCTTGTGAGCACCGCCACCCCGCCGATCCGCGCCCGCCTCGACGCCATCGCCGACCTGGTCCCCCTTGGCGCGATCGAGGTCTCGCACGCGCTGGCCTCGGTGTGCGCGCTCTTAATGCTGCTCTTGGTCCGCGGGCTACTCCGCGGCTACCGCGCGGCGTACCTGCTGACCATGGCCATGCTGCTGGCATCGGCGATCGCCCACCCGCTCAAGGGCGGGGACTACGAGGAGGCCGTCTCCTCGCTGGTGCTGGCGGTGCTGCTGCTGGGGGTGCGCGGGGCCTTCACGCGGCGCGGACGCATTCCGATCGGGTGGGAGCTGGTCTTCGCCGCGGGATTGGGGGCGCTGTCGCTGTACCTCATCGCCGGGTTCGCGGCCTTCGAGCGCATCCCGTACCGCAACGAGCTCTGGGTCACCTTCGCCCAGCGTGCCGACGCCAGCCGCTTCCTGCGCGTGGCGATCCTGCTGGGCGTGCTGGTGCTGATCATCGTGGTGCGCCAGGCCGTCCGCCCCGCGCGGCTGTGGGTTACCCCCAGCGAGGATGAGATCGAGAAGGCCCAGCGGTTCATCAGGGCCAACGCCGATTCCGCCGACCCGCTGCTGGTGGGCGGCGGGGACAAGGGGGTCTGGTTCTACGAGCCCAGGCCCGGACGCGTCGCGGGGTTGGCGCTGCATCAGCGCCGCGGGGACAAGCTGATCGTGTTCAAGGACCCGGTGCTCGCGCCGGGGGTCGATCCCAAGGACCTGATCGCGGCGCTCTTGGCGATGGGGGAGGAACTGGATGTCGATGTCGTGTTCTCCATGATCTCCAGCGCCTGGATGGGGCATCTGCACGATTTCGGGTATCACTTTCTCAAGGTCAACGAGGAGGCGATCGTCGATCTCGACGGCTTCTCGCTGGCGGGGGGGAAGAACGCGGCGTTCCGGCGCAATGTGCGGGACATGGTGCAGGCGGGGGTGCGGTACGAGATCCTTGAGCCGCCGTTTGATGACGCGACGGTCGGGCGGCTGCGCGAGGTCAGCGATCAGTGGCTGGAGAACAAGGGCGGGCGCGAGCTGCAGTTCAGCGCGTGCTGCTTCTCGCCGCCGTACATCCAGCGGAACCCGATCGGCGCGGCGATCGACCGCGAGGATCGGGTCGTGGCGTTCGTGAATATCCTGATGACGCGCCCCGGCGGGCCGGCGACATTGGACTTTATGCGCACGGCCCGCGACGCGCCGAGCAATGTGATGGACTTCGTGCTCAACCAGACGATGCTGGCGCTGACGGCAAGGGGGTACCGCTCGTTCAGCCTGGGCGGGGCGCCGCTGAGCGATGTGGGGGTGGTGCGCGGCTCGCGCCTGGCCGAGCGGATGCTGCATGTGTTCTCGAAGCGGGCCGGGCGGCTGTACAACTACCAGGGGCTGGTGCTGTACAAGAACAAGTTCCATCCGAGGTGGGAGGCGCGGTACCTGGCGTTCGCGCAGCCGTGGGATTGGGCGTCGGCCCTGATCGCCAGCGCGCGCCTGGTGCAGGCGCGGGGACGCGCCGACCGGCGCCGGATCGCGGCGGCGCGGCGGGGGGAGATGGGAGAGGGGCATTAGGCATCGGGGATTGGGGATCAGGGGGAGAGGTTATGGGTGGCCTGAAAGTGACGGAGTCTCCTTCGGGGGCGGTTGCTTTGGACGCGGAGGAAGAGAAGGGTTGTGGTGGCACAGGCGTCCCGCTTGTGCTCATTGTGCGCTGCACAGGCGGGACGCCTGCGCCACCGGGTGCATGGACCTTGGAGGCAGTCTTGCGGCTGGTCTCGCAGTGTGCGGGGGTATCCGGGCGGTCCTTGAGGAGGTCGTTGAGGCGGGCGGCGGCGAGGGTGGCGGACTCGGCGTCGATGAGTGATCTGCGCGCGGCGTTGATGCGTTCAAAGCTGCGCTGGGCGATGCCGAAGTCCGGGGACTCGAGCAGGTCGGCGAGCTTGGGCAGGGAGATGTCGTGGAGGTTGCAGAGGTCGAGGGTGGAGATCGAGGGGTTGAAGAGGTCTTCGAGGAGGGCGTTGGAGAGGGGGAAGGGACTGGCCACTTGGGACTGGCCACTCGGGGAAGAGGAAGACCCGGTGGCGCTCGCTGTGTTATTTGAATCCTGCTGCATGGGGGTATTGTCGCATGCGGCGTTTGCGGCTCAAGGGGGAAGTTGGGGAGCGCACGGATTTTGCGCACAGAGACGGTCAGTGCGCGCGGATTTTTGAACGCGAAGGGCGCGAAGGGCTCGAAGGGGGAGGAAAGAGGTGTACGCAGAGGGGGCAGAGAGCGCGGAGGACGCAGAGGTAAGAGCGTGATGGGGTGGCCTGCTTACGCCCGGTGTCTTCACCGGGTTTAAGCAGGAATGGAAACTGGTGGTTTTTGAAGAACCTGCTTAAGCTGCGCGTAAGCAGGACACCCGGCAATGTCTTCGTGCAGGAAGTTTAGATTGTGTTGAATTTGATCGGTTAATCCGTCGCTTGATCCCAGATTGGAACCTCGCCAGCATCATATGTAAATACCTTTAACTCAGGCCTATCTTTTCGCGCTCGACAATTCCGTTTCGAGTTCAGTAATTTTACCCATGATTTTATTGTTTCTTCTAGATCTAATATTGCCATATAATCCAAAATAAATACTACGAATTTTACTTTCTTCAATTGCTCGAATAATATGCGAATCGCTACTATTTAAATTCAATCCGTAAACAACGAGCGAACCGCTAAGGGATCTAAATTTTTCGAAACAATGAACAAGATAGGGGGATTTTTGTATCCTTTTGATCTTGGCAGAATAAGATCCTTCAGCCACAAGAAGTGGATACTCCCCCGCCGCCAAGGCATCTATAACCTGCTGCATGATATTATTGAACGATTGAAACCTTGTTTTAGAAAGTCCTTCCGCAGTTTCCCGATAATGTAGCGCTCCGTGCAGATAAAACACTGTTTGGTCGGACGCCGTGCGTTTTCTCCAAACCAACTTGCCATTGGACTTTCTGAACCCATCATCACACCCAACCTCGTTATACCATGCGTCTCGTGTATAAATCCAATAAAGTAGAAGATCGTAATTGACTGTGAATACCTGATCAAATTTTCTAATAAACTCCCTAGTTCTGTCGTACTGCGTTCGCGGAATACTAGTAGACGCTTCCGGATGCAACTCTGAAATAGCTTCGCCAAGTGATTTTTTTACGGTCTTTGCCGCCCGCAAAAGTCGATTTTTAAACTCCCTGGATTCAACCTGGCCGTCGATAAACCGAGATCCAATCATTGCTGTGCGCTGCAGAGCTTTAACGACTTGTTCAAAATCTACTGTCTTTAATTGTTGAAAAACACTCCGGATAATTGCCTCATCAGTGCCCAGTTCTGCTTTATTCAGCAGTTCCTTGTAGTGAAAAATTTCTCGATCAAACGCTTGGCTAAAACCATTACCGAGTAACAGTTTTACGCCGCGCCTCTCACAAGCCTGATCAAATTCATCCTTCTCAATATGCCTCGACATCTGGTTCGCCGAGCCTCCCTACACCTTCGCCAGCCGCGTCTTCACATTGTCCAGCACATTCATGAAGTTGATGTAGCCGTCGTAGGGGGAGTCGTAGGGCGAGAAGTATTTGTGGACATCGCCGTCGGCCCAGTACTTGGTGCACATGTAGTAGAAGTGGTCGCTGGTTGTGAGCTTGCGCCAGTCGGTGACGATGTAGTTGATGTTTTTGAGCTTCTCGGGGTCACCCTTGGCCTTGACCTCGACCATGCGGCTCTTGAGGATTTTTTCGACGCGGTAGGTTTCTTCCAGGGCGTTGGACTGCATGGCGTTGCCGCGCCAGGCGGTGAGGTCTCGTTCGGTGTCGGCCCAGGAGATGTATTCGGGGACATCGTAGACGCCGACGGGATCGAACTGTTTGAGGGCTTCTGAGGGGGTAATGAAATGGTTTTCGGTGGTGCCGTCGGATTTTTTGGCGATGTCGAAGATGGCTTCGGGGAGTTTTTCGAGGAACTGGAAGATTCCGGTCTCTGCCCATTGGTGTTCGCCGAAGGTTTCGTAGTCCATGAAGAGGTTGCAGAGGTAGCCGTCGCCGTTGATCTGGTGGACCCAGCCGGCGAACTTCTCTGCCGAGAGTGGCCATTCCTCCCAGCCCTTGTTGCTGAAGCGGAAGGCGATGTCGTCGGAGAGCTTGTAGTTTTTGAGCAGGAGGCCGAAGGGGCGGTTGTCTGGGCCCATGATGGTGTTGTCATCCGCGTCGCCAGGCGGGCGGTAGACATAGTTGGGGGAGCGGTAGCCGAGGTGTCGGTCGACGCCCTCGCAGATGGCGCCCAGGAAGCGGGGTGAGCCGTCGGGGTTCTTGATCTTGGCCAGCGCGCGGGAGAGCTCGTTGGCGTAGATGAGTTCGGTGTTGCGGAAGACGGCGGGGGTCTGGCCGAAGTGCTCCTCGATGAGGGCGGTGTGCATGGCGACCTGCTCGTTGAACTCATCCTGGGAGTAGAGGAAGGAGAGCGAGTGGTAGTAGGTCTCGGCGACGAACTCGCAGCAGCCGGTGTCGGCGAGTTGCACGAAGAGGTCCAGGACATCGGGGGTGAACTTCTTCCACTGGTCGATGACGGTGCCGGTGATGGCGTAGGAGACGCGGAAGTTGCCCTCGTGGCGTTTGATCAGGTCGAGCATGAGGCGCGTGGTGGGTCGGTAGCACTTGTCGGCGACCTTGCGGGCGATCTGGCCGTTGGCGTCCTCGTTGAAGTAGAAGGGGTCGGTGTGGAAGACGGAGTAGGGCTTGAGCCGGTGGGGCTGGTGGACCTGGAAGTAGAAGACGATCGAGGCCATGGCGGCGGGTTCCCTTCTGTCGGGGGTCGGTGAGAGTGTATGTTCCCGATCGGCGCCGGTGAGCATACGGTATGGAGATGAAGAGGGGATGAAGGGGGAAGGATCAGGGATCAGGGATCAGGGATCAGGGATCAGGGATCGGGGGTCGGGTGGGAGAGAGATCGACCAGGAAGCACAGAGAGCATCTGCCCGCAGCCGCGCTCGCAGGCCCGAGCCGGGCCAGCATCCCGCGGCTCGGATCCCCGCACCGTGACCAGCGCGCGAGCCGATCAATCCCGCTGCTGGAGTGACTCCTCCAGCTTGCGAGCCTCCTCGGCCTGCTGCTCGTACCGCAGCCGGTTCTCGCGGTGGTCCATCAGGAAATGCACCTTGCCCGCCAGCTCCCTGCCCGCCTGCTGCACCAGCTGCTTGCGCGCCTGGCCCAGGTGCGTGCGGCGCGAGACATGCACGATCACCATGTGCTGGCACTCGGCCACGCGCAGCCACTCGACCAGGTCATCCACATGCAGGTGCATCCCGACCTTGGCCCGCTCCTTGTGGTCGGGCTCGAAGAAGGTGCACTCGGTGATGATGATCTGGGCCCGGCGCACATCGTCGCGCAGCAGGTGCGCGCCGGGAAGCGTGTCGCCCGTGTAGGCGATCAGCGGCACCTCCAGATGGTTCACGATCTCCTCGCCCCGGTGCTTCATCTCCCGCAGCTTCTCCTGGGGCAGACCCGCCAGGTGCTCCTTGAGCTTGGTCCGCTTCTCGAGGACCACATACCCCATCGACGGGCAGGTGTGCTCGGTGTGGATCCCCCTGAGCATGATGTTGTTCTTGATCTGGATCTCCTGCTCGTGCTCCAGGGCGATCAGTTCGTAGGGCGTCTTCTGGCGCTCCAGGTTCTGAAACCCGGTCATCATCCCCCGCACATCGCCCTCGATGCGCGCATCGCACACGATCGTGCCCGGCCCCATCCCCTGGAAGTTCCGCTGCGAGCACCAGTACGCCAGCCCCCCCACATGGTCCATGTGCCCGTGCGAGAGGGCGCAGAACTTGGCCGCCAGAGCCGAGCGGGGGCAGAAGCCCATGTCGAAGCAGACATCCATCTCGGGGATGCTGAGCGTGGTGGCCTCGCCGGCGACCGAGTAGCCCTGCACGCGGAACGGCGGCAGGTACAGGAAGCCGAGGGCCCCGTCGCGGGGCGGTGGTTTGGGGATCATGGGAGAGACTCCGTTCGCGGCGTTTTCGCGCCGGGAAAGTGCGGGGATAAGGGCCAAACCGGAGGGGCCGGGGGAAGTTTAGGCGGTCTGTGCACCAGGCGCGAATGGTCCACGGCGGTCGCCGGGATCGTGCGATGGAGGGGGAGTGCCGATCATGTCCACGGTCAGACAAAGGCGTTGGAGTAGATCGAAAAAACGCCCGGGCGGACCGGGCGTTTTGGTGTTGGCTGGAGCGTGGCTCAGTTGTCGGAGATGTAGCTGCCCGACCGGGCGTTGTCGTCGAGGGGGACGCCTCGGAATCGGCGGGGCTCGATGGGGACCCACTGGCGGTCGGGGTCGGGGAACTGCTGGGGCTTGGTTTTTTCCTCGGGGTACTCGATGCCGTCGCGGATGGAGACCTTGAGCAGTCGGGCGTCGGGGCCGGGGACGGCCATGGTGTTCTCGAGGGAGGCGCGGCGTTTGGTCTGGTCGTAGATGGCCCACTGCATGATGTCGGGGCGGCGGGTGGTGCCGTCCTTGGCCCGGTTCTCCAGGAAGCGGATGGTGACCTTCTGGCCGATGGGGACATCGACGGTCCAGAGCGGCTCGTCGTCGCGGTGGTCGTAGAGGGTGACGGTCAGCGGCTCGAAGGGGGTGGAGATGTAGGTGAACGAATCGGTGGAACGCATGTTCCCGCCGGGCGTGTTGGAATAGAGCGACTTGAAGCACCCGGTCATGGCCAGCGTGGCGGTGATCGCCAGGGCGGCGGTCATGAGGATGCGGGTGTTTCGGGTGGGTCTGTTCATGTCGGTTCTCTCCGGGGCACGCCACTGGTGGTCTCGCTGTGCGTGTGCTGAGTATAGCGTGGAGGGCGGGCGAGATGTTCGCTTCGGGGGCCTGGCACCGGGGGTGATATCGGTACAATGGGGTACGAGCTCGCCAGAAAGCGGGTTCGGCGCTGGGGAAAATCGAACCCGGAGACCGGCTTCATGGACATGCGTATCGGCCACGGCTATGACCTGCACCGGCTCGAATCCAACACGGACGCGGGCCGGGGACGCCCGTTTATCCTCGGCGGGGTCGGGATCCCGCACGACCGGGGCCCCGTGGCCCACAGCGACGGCGACGCGCTCATGCACGCGGTGACCGACGCCCTGCTGGGGGCGATCGGGGCGCCCGACATCGGGCAGCTCTTCCCCGACGATGACGATCGCAACGAGTCGGCCGCTTCCGGGATGTTCCTGGCCGAGGCCGCGCGCCGGGTGCGTGAGCGGGGCTACACGGTGGTGAACCTTGACGCCACGGTGATCTGCGAGCGGCCCAGGGTCGGGGCGCACAAGGAGGCCATGCGGGCGAACCTGTCTTCGGTGCTGGGCGTGGACCCCTCGCGGGTGAACATCAAGGGCAAGACGCACGAGGGCGTGGACGCGGTCGGACGCGGCGAGGCGGTGGAGGTGCATTGCGTAGTGCTTTTGGAAGAAGCCACTAGCCACTAGCCACTAGCCATCAGCCATCAGGGAAGAGGGAAGAAGAGCAAAGAGAAGAGGTGCGAATAGCACTAGCGGTCAGGGTTTTTGGCTGATGGCCGATGGCTGATCCCTGATGGCTGTTCCCATCCGATATACTCGGTGGTATGGAGCAGTCAGCCGAGCATCCCGTGCGTGTGATCGCGATGATGAACCAGAAGGGCGGGGTGGGCAAGACCACGACGACCGTGAATCTGGCGGCGGCGATCGCGCAGATGGGGCGGAAGGTTCTGATGATTGATCTGGACCCCCAGGCGCACGCGACCCTGCATGTGGGGGCCGACGAGCCGGCGGCTGATGCGGGCGAGGATGGGGATGAGGGGTCGCCCACGGTCTACGACCTGATGCTGGACCCTGAAGTTGAGCTGCGCGACTGCGTGCGCCGGGTGGATGACTTTCTCGATATCATCCCCGCCGAGACCGATCTGGCGGCGGTGGAAACCGAGCTTTCCGGTCAGCGGGATCGCAACCAGCGCCTGATGCGGGCGGTGGCCAGGGGGACGACGGACCACGAGTTTATCCTGCTCGACTGCCCGCCCGCGCTGGGGCTGCTGACGCTCAACGCGTTGGCGGCGGCGCAGGAGGTGATCATCCCAATGCAGGCGCATTTTCTGGCGCTGCAGGGGGTGAGCAAGCTGCTTGAGACCGTGGGGCTGGTGCGCGAGCAGATCAACCCGGCGCTGCGGGTGGCGGGGGTGGTCCTGTGCATGCACGACCAGCAGACCTCGCATTCCAAAGAGGTGGTCGCCGATCTGGAGCGGTTCTTCGAGAGCCAGCGGAACTCGGGCACGGCGTGGGCCAGCGCGCGGGTCTACCACCCGCCGATCCGACGCAACATCAAGCTGGCCGAGTGCCCCAGCTTCGGGCAGACGATCTTCCAGTACGCGCCGTGGGCGCCGGGGGCGCTGGATTACAAGGAGCTGGGCGAGACGATCGTGGCCGAGTGGGACCGGGCGCTGGCGGTGGCGCGTGCGAGCAACCTGAGCGAGGCGGAGATCCGGGTGCTGCGTGGGGCGCAGGTGGTGCTCGAGCGAGCGCGTGAAGCGGGTCAGGCGGCGGGACGGCCAGCCGGGGTGCATTCGACTGAGGGCACGGAATGAACCGAGCGGCCAACCCGTGGCGTTCGGTGTTTCGGGCGGGGTGGGTGCTGTATACGCTGGCGCTGCTGACGGCGACGCACTGGCCGGGGCTGACGCCTCCGGGTCAGGAGGTGTTCAGGACCGACCTGGTGATCCATTTCGGGATGCTGTGTGTCTGGACCTGCCTGCTGTTCGGGACCCAGTTTGTCGGGACGGGCCGGGCGATCGGGACGCGGCTGACGCTGACTTTATTGGTGGCGCTGTGTTATGCGGGGTTCGATGAGCTGACGCAGCCGCTGTTCGGGCGCACGGCGGACTGGGTGGACTTCGGGGCCGACGCGGTGGGGGCGCTCTTGGGGTGCGGGGTGATCTGGGCGTGGTGGCGGGTTGCGAGCGGTGGCTGTAAAGCGGTCCGCTAATTTGTGAGAAATATGAACTTTTCATGGGCCGGGCTCCGCGAGGGGCGGTGGGATGTGGTATACCGGGGTGTGGCGGGGATGTCAGGAGGCTTTGGATGCGGTGTGAGTTGATGATGATGACGGCGGTGTGCGTGGCGGCTGGTTCTGCGGCGGCGGGCGATAGGAATGTGATCCGGTGTGTCGGTTTTGAGTTGATGGAGGTTGGCGATCCTGGAAACCGGGACACAACGGGCGAGGAAACCGCTTGGCTTGGGGATCCCGACGGGCGTGAGATGGGAGGTGTGGATTATGTGTATCGGCTCTCGAAGTACGAACTGACCGTTGAGCAGCATATCGAGTTCGTCGAGGCGTACTACCCGTTCTATGTCCAGGCGCATGGGGAAGGGGTCGCGTTCGTGGGTTTCACGGGATTCGGAATCCTTGCCGCCTTCGGGGATATTGGAATACATGCAGGACATTTCGCCGAAGAACCGTCAACCATGAACTGGGAGTATCTGGCTCGTTATGTGAACTGGCTGCACAACGGGAAGATTAACGAGTCGTGGGCTTTCAAGACGGGTGTGTACGACACATCCACCTTCACACAGAACCAGGACGGTTCCTGGAATCATCAGGCCGCCCATGATCCGCACGCCCGGTTCTGGATCCCCACGCTCGATGAATGGGTCAAGGGAGGGTACTGGGACCCGGAACTGAATAGCGGGGAGGGTGGGTATTGGCGATATCCCATACGCTCAGATGTTGAGCCAATCCCGGGCTTGCTTCCCGAAGATGGCGGGCAGCGGAACGCGGGCGATGGCGACGCCTTCCCCTTGGCGGTGGGTTCATTTCCGTATGTGGCCAGTCCCTGGGGGCTATTGGACATGGCAGGCGGGCAATATGAATACACCGAGACCCCCACGACGCCGGATCGCTTACACCGACGCTGGCAGTGTGGGTCATGGTATCGCGATGATTCTTACGATTCTCCCATCCTGTTCGACATTTTGGGCGTAATCAACTCGGTGACATTGTTCAATAGCTTTGGCACACTCCGATTGGCGACAACGCCGAAACATCCTGCGGATCTGAATGGCGATGAAAGGTTGAACTATTTTGATGCGGCTCAGTTTATACGCTGGTTCATCGCTGGGGATCATCGCGCCGATTTTCGACTCGATGGCACATTAAATATTGATGATGTACGGATATTTCTGAGTTTTTACCAGAGTTAATAGTTTTAGAAAGGAAACGGTCATGAAAAACAGTGGGTTGGCGACATGTGTAATCTTGGCGTGTTTTACAGTGAGTTCTCTTGGAAGCATAACCGTGACGGCTAGTTCAAATGCGAGTGTAAATATTCATGAAACTTCTTCTGGAAGCAATATCTATGAAATTACGATTGACCATATTGGGCTCGGTAGCTGTTCGGCGTCCTTCTCAAGCACAGACTCTAATGATATAATTAGTTATATTGTCCTGAATGACGATCCGGGCAAGCTTGATCAAGCTGTCGTATCTGTTATTGGCGCCGACGGGGAGCGATCTTCGCTCGCTGGCTTGCGGCAGGCCTACGCAGAGAGCGATGATGACAGTCTTAGCTTTTCACTCATTAAGATAGATGGGTATGTTGGGGTATCGGGAACTCCGTCGATCGCGATTGAGGCGGATCGAATAGATTATTTAGACATTGGAGGAAATCTTTATGGAAATATTATTATCAACGATGATCCAGGAATTAATATTTTAGGCGTATATATTGACGGGGATATTTCAGGTGGAAGTATAATAAATAATGGAGGAAATATTGATTATGCAATTGTGCGAGGCGATGTTGTGCCAAATGGCTCATATCCAGATATTTGGTGTTCAGAAGAGTTGGGCACATTCACAGTTCAGGGGTCATTTGCGGGTAGAATCGGATCGAATAGTGAGGGATTCTCGGGCCATCCTGATGTGGGCAATGTAGCGATCGTGGGCAATTTCACTGGCTCTTCGACGATGACGATGAACAGCCTGAATGACTTGGAAGTCGGCGGTGACTTCGATGCGGATATCACGGTCAGCTCCGCCACGGGCAGTTCGGGCTTCTATTCGATTGGGGGCGAAATGTCCTCTACGGCATCCATCTCACTCCCCGGCGATGGGCTTGAGGGGCAGGTAATCATCAACTCGGGCTACAACGCCGACGCTTGGGACGGTGATGTGGTCATCGGCACGACGACGCTCGACGCCAGTGATCCGAGCGATTATCTCACTTACTACGCCGAGTTGTCGTCGGAACTCGGCGGCGGGCAGGTCGGGCTCGCCCCGTTCAACTTGCATCAGCGCCGCTCGGCGCCGAATAACGATGGAAATGGGGTTCCATATCCCCGGGATTGCGATCCGTATCAGGGCGAGGCGGTGACGGCCCCGTACGATTCGGGCGCGCACAAGAATCAGGTGATCGAGGATGTGCGGATCCGTCACTACGGGCCGGTGTATGTCGATGGGAGCGGGCCGTATTTTCGAGTGGAGTTCAAATCCGATGTGCTGCCCTCGAGCTGGGTGGATCGCACGGGTCTGTTCCAGGTGGACACCACCGCCACCGCGACCAGCGCCCTGGGCGCTCATCGTGACGCCGTGATCCAGAAGACCGCGTTGAACGCTACGGGTTTCACCGCGGCGGGGCGTTGGCGGATCCGTCCGATCGCGGGGAAGGTCAAGTGCGGCGATGTGGACGGGAATCCAGAGGTCAACTGGGTTTCGGGCGTGGTGTCCGGTGATCTCGGCTCGGGCGGCGGCACGCAGTATTCCTGGTACGCTTTCCGTGTGCTCCTGGAAGCTCCCGGCGGCGGATTGCTGCTCCAGGATGAGGATGCTCCATCAACTTCGGATATCGCCGAGTGGATGGGATCGCTGTACGAGGTCAACGCGGACGGAGAGACGGACGCGGGAGACCTTGCGGATCTGTCGGAGGCGTACGAAGAGTGAGTCGATCTGAGACTGGGTGTGTACGCGCCTTCGGGCGCGTTTTTTTATTCTATTTGTAACGATGCGTCGGGGTCGTGACCTGGTGGGTTCCTTTCCCCCGATGCTCGGGGACTCGCATCGGGGCGCCCGGCCGGACGATTTTGATCACGGACTTCATTCTGAACCGGGACACGCGCTGAAGAAGGCCCGCGGCTTGGAGGCCGCGGGCGCTATGAGCGCGGGTGTGAGCGCGCTTGGGATTGGAGGTTGTGTGTGCGGCGATCGGTCAGAGGTCGCCGTACTGGCCGCCGAGGGGTCCGGCGTATCTTGAGGCGTAGGGCTGGGTGTCGGCGGGGTTGGGGCGGGTGTGGCGCCAGACCTCCATCGGATCCTCGTCGTAGGGGTCGGTCGAGGTGTTATAGATGGTGGTGGGCTGCTGGTAGGGGGTGGGGTGGGACTGGCTGGGGCGCGGGGGGCCGAAGTTGGCGGCCCGGGCCTGGTCGTATCCGGGGTGATACGGATCGGCCAGGCGCTGGCCATGCTGGTTGATGGGCTGGTTGGCGAGGTGGCCCTGGAGGGCCTCGAAGTTGCCAGCGTAGCCGCCCTGCTGGTGGAGGGAGGCGGGGTAACGGCCCTGGCGCGGCTCGTGACGCCAGCTCGATGGGGCGCGGTTCAGCGGCGCGGCTCGGGGGCCGGCGCTGCGCTCGAGGTCGGGACGGTACCGGGGGTTGTAGCGGGTCGTTCGGGGGTCGTTTCGATCGTAACCACCGTAGGGATGCTCCCGACCCAGAGGACTCCCGGGATGGGGTTCGTGCTCGAGGGCGTGCTGCTGATGGGAAGCGGACGGCGGTGTGTCGGATCGGTCGCCTCGGCGGTCGGCGCCGGGCCATGACCGGAAAGAGCGATCATCGTCGCGGTCATGGCGGTCGCCCTGGTCGTGCGCTTGACGGGAATATTCATGGCGTGGGCCCTCGTGGTATGGGTGCTGCTCGTAGATGTCGCGTGCGGGTCGGGTGTTGGCTTCATCGCGGTGGTGCGGACGGCGGTAGCGCTCGCCCTGGTCGTAGGTGGGGAGCGACTGGGCGTGGGGCGGGGCGTGGGCGGAGAGGGCGTAGCCGTACTCGTCGCGTCCCATGTCGTAGCCGAGGTTGTTGCCCCGGTGGTCGCGCGGCCCGTCCTGATGGGCGTTGTGCTGGGTGGGGAAGGGGACGGGGTTCTGGTCGTAGTCCTGATTGTACATGGGGGTTTGCTCCTTTCGTGACGGGGCTGGCCCATGCATTACCGTACCGCGCGCCGGAAGCGGGAGCAGTAAAAAGCGATTCATTTTTCGATCATCTGGCCTTCATATGATGCGCACGATGGGGCAGCCAATGAAGTATTGGTTGGAATAGAAGATGATCCATCACGGCGCGGCGCGTTCGCCCAGCAGGTTCTCGCCCGTCTGGGCGTCGGCGGTCCGGCGGGCCATGTCGGCGACGGTGGTGTCGGGAGCGGTGTCGGGGTTGACTGGCTGGGGAGCGGGCTTGGCGCCGGCCGCTGGCCGGGGTGGTGCGGGGACGGGGCGCTGGGAGGCGGGGCTGGGTGTGGGGCTGGGGGTGGGCGCGGGGGCCTGGTCGAGGCGGATCTTGTAGATGGGCTCGGGCATGTCGATGTCCTCCTGGTCGTAGCGGTTCTTGACGCGCTGGAGCGCGACCGAGCGGACCTTGCCAAAGTCGTTGGCCGACTGATCGACCCAGGCGAAGAGCTGGATGGTGATGCTCGAGTCGCCCAGGTTGGCGACCAGGGCGAAGGGGGCGGGGTCGGCCATGACGCCCTCGGTGCCCAGCAGGGTTTGGACGCCGAGCTCGACCGCACGGGCGAGCTCGACATCGTACCCGACTTGGACGGTGAACTCGAAGCGGCGCCGCGGATCAGCGGTGTAGTTGACCAGTGTGGTCTTGAAGACGGTGGCGTTGGGGATCCGCACGGTGTTGCCCTCGAAGGTGGTGAGGATGGTGGTGCGGGTGTCCATGGAGCTGATGAGGCCCTCGTGGTTGTCGATGCGGACCTGGTCCCCGGGGTTGAATGGTCGGCGCAGGGAGAGGAGGATGGAGGCGATGTAGTTCTCGATCAGGTCCTTGAAGGCGAAGCCGATGGCGATGCCGGCGACGCCGGCGGCCCCCAGAACGCCGCCCACCAGCGCCATGGCGTCGAGGATCTCCAGGGCCAGCAGCACGCCGGTGAGCATGGCGCCGGTCTGGGCGAGCTTGCGGAGGATGCCCTGGAGGAAGGGGTTGCGGGTGAAACGCGAGAAGGGCCACGCCAGCCGGCCGATGAGCCAAGCGATGATGGCGAAGAGCACGAGCATGGCGATGGCCACGGGGACGAGCGGGAGGTAGCCGATCCAGATCTGGGCGCGCTGGTTGAGCCGGTTGGCCGCGCCGCGCGTGCGGTCCGGGAGGTTGAGCGAGAGGTCGATGCGGTTGTCGATGTGCTCGGGGTCGATGCCGGTGGCGTCGGCGACGGCCTCGGTGGCCCGGGCCCTGACGGCGGTGTCGTCGGCGACGCCGGTGATCACCAGGGTCCCGGCGTTGAGGGTGGCGTCGGGGCGCGCGAGGCCCTCGATGCCCGAGAGCGACCGCTCGGCGGCGGACTCGACCTGCTCGGCGGTCTGGACGACGGGCCGCTCCGCGGGTGCAGCGGGCGTGTCCTTGGCGTGCGCTCCCTGCGCGAGGCAGAGCGCGAGGAGCGCCAGGGCGGCGGGGAGGTTCTGTCGTGGGCGGGGTGCGTGCGTCATGGTCAGCGGCCGACAATGAGTATACGGTGGCGCGAGGGGCGCGAGCGTTCCGCATGGATCGTGCGAGAAACGGAAAGATGCGGCAACTGGGCGGTGAACGGGTTCGAGCGCGGGGGAATGTGGCGGGCGCGAAAAAGCGCCCGCGGGCTGTTGAACCGCGGGCGCCATGGCAAAGGAACAGGCTGTGTGTGCCTGGGTCAGGGTTTAGCGGTAGTTTCCGCCGCCCTGGTTGCCATAGTTCCCACCTCCGCCGTGAGAATGCTGACCGCCGCGGGAGCGGCCTTCCTGAGCGCGTTCCCAGGATTCCTGGGTGTAGTGGCGTCCGGCGGAGTCGGTGATGTCGCCCTGCCCGCCGCCGTAGTTCCCGCCGTAGCCGCCGCCTTGGTTGCCGTAGTGGCCCTGGTTGCCGTAGTTGCCGCCCTGGCTTCCGTAGTTGCCCTGGTTGCCGTAGTTGCCCTGCTGGCCGCCGTAGTTGCCGCCGTAGCCGCCGTGGGAGTGCTGGCCGCCGAGCGAACGCCCCTCCTGGGCGCGTTCCCATGATTCCTGCGTGTAGTGACGCCCGGCCGAGTCGGTGATGTCGCCCTGGCCCCGGCCCTGGTTGTACCCGCCGCCGTAGTTTCCACCGCCGTAGTTGCCGCCTCCGCCGGAGGAATACCGGCGCTCGCCGCTCTGGCCGCCGCCCTGGCCGCCGTAGCCCATGAACTGGCCGTACTCGTCGCGGGGCTGGTTGTGCGAGGAGGTATATCCGCCGCGCGAGCGTCCCTCCTGCATGCGCTCCCAGGAATCTTCGGACTGGAAGTGACGCCCGGAGGGTCCCTCGAAGCCGCCGCCCTGCTGGTAGCGGCCGCGGTTGTAATCATAATCGCCCGAGCCGCCCTGGTTGTATCCGCCCTGGTTGTGCGATCCCTGGTAGCCGGTGAACTGGCCCTGCTCGTCGCGGCCCTGCATCTGGGCGGAGTGTCGTCCGCCCTCGGACCGGCCCTCGTACGAGCCCTGGCCCTGGTAGTTTCCCTGGTGCTGCGCGTATTGCGTGTTCATTGCTGAACTCCTTTGAAGAACTGGCGAATCGGACGAAGAGGCGCTTCCCTCGGCGCTGTCCTGATCCGCGGAAATAGGGTTGATCTGCTGGCTGACGGAGGCGAGCTTGCGGTCGGTCTCGGCCTCTTGGTTCATGATCTCCCGCAGCACCCGGGCCTGGTCGTCGAGCCCCAGCGCGCGGGCCGAATCAGCCGCCGCGAGGTAGGCCGCCGTCTCGTAATGCTCGACGCTGCGCGCGGCGGCGATGATGGCGGCGTCCTTGGCGTCGGTGTCGTCCCCGGTGCTGTTGGCGGCCTCCTCGCCCTCGAGCAGGATGGACTCGATGCCCTTGCACTTGCGCCCGCGGGCCGACTTGCCCGCCTTCTCGAGCAGCTTCTGGACCTGCTTGAGCTGCTCCTGGGTCTGGGCGTGGTGGTCCTTGAGCCCCTGCTGGAGCTGCTCATTGGTCGCGGCCTCGGCGAGCGATTCGATGGCGTTCTCGATCTGGTTCTCCATGCTCACCAGGTCCTTGAGCTGGTAGTGGTAGAGCACTTCGCGGGAGGTGAGTTTCATGGGTGCGTCTCCTGGGAGTATTCGGTGTCGCGTGCTTCACCCGTGCGGCTCGTGCGCCGGCGGGCGGGCCGCTGCTGGGTGCGTGTCAATGGAGCAAGATTACCCGGGAATGGCGGGGGGTACAGTGAATTGTGATTCATTTTCATATCAGACCATTTTCATAACATAGAGGATTCAGATATGATTATTAGAAATACTCACAAATCAGTAGTGGCCGCCGCCCCCTCTTCGGGTGAGGCCATGGGCGCGCTCGCCGGAACGGGGGGCGAGAAAACATCTCGCCTCGCTGGCGTGGGTAACGCATGGCTGACGCGTGGCTGGGGCGTGGATGGGGCGTGGAGAGGCGGCCGTGGGAGCGTGTGGCCGATGCGGCGCGGATGATAAAATGGAACCCATCGCGGGCCGGGTCTTGCGCGGGGCGGCGGATTGTGGTATACCGGCTCTGGCGGGGGTGTCAGGAGGCCCGATGCGGTATGGATTGGTCTTGATGGGGCTGTGCGCGGTCGCGGGCGTCGCCATGGCAGATGATGACCTCACCATCACCCACGATTCGGGGTACGACTTTGTCATGATCGGGGATCCTGGGAACCGGGACACGAACAAGTTTGAGGTCCCGCTCTCACCGGAGGAGCGCATCGGCTCGGTTGCTTACACCTACAGAATCGCCGTGACCGAGGTCACCGTCGCCCAGTATCTTGAGTTTGTCGAGGCCTATTACCCGATCTATGTCAAGCGTACCGGATCGCTGATCGGGGACAACCATTTCACCGGGCGAGCGATCCGAGCATCATTCTATGAGATCCACATCCTCCCCGGCTTTGAACCCCAGGAACCCATGGACATGGGGTGGGAGTACGCCGCCCGCTATGTGAACTGGCTGCACAACGGGAAGATCAACGAGGAGTGGGCGTTCGAACGCGGCGTCTATGACACCTCCACCTTCGTCCGCGACGAGCAGGGACGCTGGCAGCACCAGCGGGCACATGCACCCGACGCGCGATACTGGATCCCCACCGCCAATGAGTGGCTCAAGGCCGCCTACTGGGCCCCCGACAAGAACGACGGCGAGGGCGGCTACTGGCGTTATCCCAACAGGTCGGACACGGATTCTCGCCCGGGTTTCCCCGGCGAGGGCGGGGAACGGAACGCGGGCGAGGACGAGGTGTTCCCGCTGCCCGTGGGCTCGTATCCCGATGTCATGAGCCCCTGGGGTGTGCTGGACATGGCGGGGGGGCAATCGGAGTGGTTCGAGACCGTGCCGGGATCCGGTGATCCGCATCTGCGAGGAGCTGGTAGTTCGGACTTTTATTTCACGCGTTACAATGATATTCTTTCGCCGGATATCATTGGATATTACATCAATCGTCCGGTGGGCGGAAATGTGGGCCTGCGTCTTGCCTCCACCACGATCCCTCCCGCGGATCTCAATGCCGATGAGCGCGTCAACTTCTTTGATGTCGCCGAGTTTATTCGCAGATTCATCGTCGGAGATGAACGGGCGGATCTCGACGACAGCGGTGGATTCGACGAGATTGACATTAGAATCTTTGTTGCGTTGTTGGGATAACTGGGTGGGGATCACTCGCCCATGGCCTGATGCGAGTCATGCGGGTGGCCCGATGCAAGCGCCGTGAGCTACGGGTTGGTGGTTCGTGGGTGTTCCTTGCCGATGCTCGGAGACTCGCATCGGGGCGCCCGGCGCCAGGCGTATGTTTATTGGCGCGTGGGATCGGCGGGGCGGGTGACGCGGGTGGCGAGTTCTTCGAGCAGTTCGATGGGGACGCCGATGGGGGCGGTGTGGGTTTCGCCCAGGTAGGGCTGGGCTTCGACGGCGGACATGGCGGGCTTGAGGGCCGCGAAGGCGACTGTTCGGTCGGCGGTGATCACGGCACCGCCCAGAGGTTTGCCGGTGGTCGCGTCGAGGCCCGAGGGGATGTCGGCGGCGAGGACGCGGGCGGGCGTGGGCTTGGCGCGCCGGGCGCGGTTGGACCAGTCGATCAGGTCGGCGCCCGGGCCCTGGATGGGGCGCGAGAGGCCGGTGCCGAAGAGGGCGTCGATGATGAGGGCGGGCGAGCGGGGAGGGGGATCGGCGAGGAACGCGGCGGCGCTGATGATGGGCAGGCCCATCCTGGTGATGATGCCGAGGTTGGTCTTCGCGTCGCCGGTGTAGAGATCGGGGTCGTGGATGATGACGATGGTCAGGGGGGCTCGGTGGTTGTGGAGGTGGCGGGCGCAGGCGAAGGCGTCGCCGGCGTTGTTGCCCGGGCCGGCGAGAATGACGGTGTGCCTGGTGCGCGCGGGCCCGAGCATCTCCAGGGCGTGGGCGGCGAGGCCGATGGCGGCGTTCTCCATGAGGATGATGGAGGCGATGGCGTAGTCGGTGACGGCGCGGCGGTCGAGCTGGCGGCTGTGCTCGACGCTGATCTCGTAGAGCGGCGTGTCGGCGGGCGCGGGCTGTGGGGGGAGCGGGCCGTGGGCCTTGTGGGGGCGGGTGTCGGGCATGGGAGGATGGTAGAGATGAAGGCCCCTCCGTTCCGCCAGAGGCGGACGCCGGCGCCTGCCGGGCTGGACGGGGGAGGAGAAAGATGCGGGCCCCTACGATTGGGCGATGGCGGATGTGGTGCTTCAGGTCGTGATGGTGACGCTGGTGGTGGGCGCCGGGCTGTGCGTGTTCTACTGGGGGGCGGTGGCGGTGCATGTGCGCCTGACTCGCCGGGGGCTGCCCACCGCCCGCGACGGGATCGCCATGGCCGAGCGCGAGCCCCCCGCGCAGCGGGTGTGCGTGATCGTGCCCTGCCACAACGAGGCGGGGAACATCGCCACGTTGATCGGGTCGCTCCGCGAGCAGGACTACGACCGGCTGCGGGTGGTGCTGGCGCTGGACCGGTGCACCGACGACACGGTGGGGGTGGCGCGGGCGGCGATCGGCGACGATGGGCGCTTCGAGATCGTGGAGGTGACCGGCTGTCCCCCGGACTGGGCGGGCAAGGTGCACGCGGCCTTCGCGGGCTACGAGCAAAGCGAGCAGGCGCGGAGGGCGGAGGTGCTGGTGTTCTCCGACGCGGACACCTGGATGGACCCGGCGTGCCTGCGCGCGTGCATCGCGCTGATGAACGAGCGAGGGCTGGTGTTCCTGAGCCTGCTCTCAACGCTGAGCACCAGCGCGTGGTACGAGCGGGTGGTGCAGCCGATCACGGCCTTCGAGCTGGCGAGGCAGTACCCGCTGCTGCGCGTGAATCGCCGGGACGGGCGCAAGCGGGCGTTCGCCAACGGGCAGTTCATGATGTTCGATCGCTCGGCGTACCTGGCGGTGGGCGGGCACGCGGCGGTGAAGGACGCGATCCTCGAGGACATCGCGTTCGCGCGCAAGATCGCGTATCTCGGGCATCAGGGGGGGCTGCTGATGGCCGACAACATGCTGCGGTGCCGCATGTACGACAGCTGGGATGAGTACACGCGGGGGTGGAAGCGGATCTACACCGAGTCGGCCAATCGCGAGGTCCGCCGGCTGCGCCGGTACGGGATCAGGGTCCCGCTGCTGGCGGCGGGGCTGCCGGTGTGCTGCCTGGCGCTGGTGGTGCTGAGCTTCTTCGTGACCGATGACTGGGCGTACTGGACCGGCGTGCTGATGGGGCTTGCGGGGCTTGGCGCGTGGTGGGTGGGGCTGAGCGCGGTGTACCGGATGAGCCATGCGCCGCTGCGGGATGTGCCGCTGGCCCTGGTGGGATCGGTGCTGACGGGCAGGATCTTCCGCGCGGCGGCGCGGGATCTGCAGCGCGGGACGCCGACGACATGGGGCGGCCGCAGCTATGTGCGCCGCGCGGAGGGCTGAGCGATGGGCAGGGGCAGGCTGGGCGGTCGGGTGCGCCGGATGGGCGAGGATGTGCGTATCGAGCTGACGCCGATGATCGATGTGGTGTTCCTGCTGCTGACCTTCTTCGTGTTCTCGATCGTATTGATGGTCCGGGCGGATGTGCTGGATGTGAGGCTGCCCGAGCTGTCGTCGGGGCGCAACGCCGAGCGGGTGAACCCGGTGACGATCGCGGTCAGCGGGGAGGGGACGGTGCTGGTCAACGGCGAGGCGGTGGGGATGGCCGGGGTGATCGAACGGGTGCTGGCGCTGCGCGAGGAGTTCGGCGAGGGTCCGATCGTGCTGGCGGTGGACACCCGATCGCCGGCGGGGGTGATGATCGAGCTGGCCGACGAGCTGACGGGGGCGGGGATTGGCGAGTTTTCGATCATCGGTCGGCGGGAGCGGGAAGAAAACGCGGATGAGCGACCTTGAGCACGATGATGACCACGGCGGCGATCCAATCCCATGCGGGCAGGGGCGTGGCGGGGCGCGCGTCGCTGGCGGTGCTGTCGGCGGGGCTGCTGGTAAGCGCGGCGATCAACTTCGGGTGGGTCTTGGGCGCGGGGGCCTATCTCGGCGGCGGGTTCGCGCGAAGCGGGGCTTCCGGCAAGCCGATCGAGCTGGCGGAGGACGCGGTGGAGATGACGGCGCCCATGCCCAAGGAGGTCCCGCTGGGACGCCGGGACGCGAAACAGGCGGCCATCACCTGGCTGGGCGTGGTCGAGAACCCGGTCGAGGGCGACGCGCCCGAGTCGGAGGTGGAGCAGGCGGCGTTCACAACCCGGGCCGGCGACGCGGCGCGGACGGCGACGATGAGCCCCGGTGCAGCGCTCCCACCCGGAGCGACGCCGACGAGGGAAGCCGATGCCCAGCGGGAGGCGGTGGAGGTGACGCCGCCCGCACCGGCTTGGGTCCCCGAGAGCCGGAGCCCGACGCTGGTGGACGAGACGCCCGTGGAGGCGGAGCCCGCCCCCACGCAGGAGATCGCCGCGCCCGCCGCGCAGGACCCGCGGGTGTTGCCCCCAGCGTCGATCGAGCACGACGCGCCGGCGCGGGACGATGAGTGGCATGCGACGGGCGTGGAGACCGAGACGGGCTTGCCGATCGGGCCCGTGCTCATGAGCGGGACGCCCGAGCGGGTGGACGGGGACGCGGACCGGGCCGAGCCGTCCAGGGGGGCGGTCGATGAGGTCGCGCTCCGGGAGGTGATGGGGCCGGTGCGCCCGATCGAGGCCATCTCTGCCGAAACCGGTTCGGACGGCGCGCCGGTGCGCGTGCCGGCGACGGCGGGCAAGGCGGGCGCCGTCTCGGATCGCGAATCGACGGCGTCGAAGCTCAAGCGGGCGCTCAGGGTCGAGTCGAAGGAACTGAACCAGCCGATCGCCGGTCAGGGGCTGGAGATTATCACCGTCGATCCCCGGTTCCCGGCCTCGGTGCGGTTCACGCAGCTGCCCCGCAATCCGGTGGTGCTGATCCGGTTCAACGCGACGGGGAAGGTGGCGCATGTGTCGTTTCTGCGCGACGAGGCGACGGGGAGGGTGTACGACACGGGGAGCCGGGCGGTGGACGAGCCGCTGCTCAACGCGATCTATCAGTGGCGCGCCAAGGGCGAGCGGCTCGCGAAGCTCGACGCGGCGGACCGCGAATCAACGCTGGAGATCTCGATGAAGATTCTGTTCCGCGAGGACGAGTCGGGTGAGCGGGATTAACGCCGGCGCCGTCGCGTGGCGACCAGGCCCGCCAGGGCCAGCGGCGAGAGCACGCCCGGCGCGGGGACGGTGGAGCGCATGTAGCTGAAGGCCCCGCCGTTGCCGTTGCCTTCCCACTGGGTGAACATGAGGTCGATGTAGATGTCGTCGTCGAGGAGATGAACGACGACATTGGTGCCGAGCAGCGCCAGGGGGTAGCCGTCGTGCAGGTCGGCCCAGGTGGTGTAGGTGAGCGTGTCGTAGTCGTCGGTGGTCCCGAAGGCCCAGAGGGTGCCCACGGGGCTGGGGCCGCTGGATCCCATGCCCTGGTACGAGGGCTCCTGGGCGATGTTGAAGATGCCCCGGTTGACGCCACGCACGATCCAGACATGGTCGGTGATTCGGTCCTGATTTTCAGGGAGGTTGAGGTCCCCGTATCCGGCGTAGGTGAACTGTGTTTCGAGGCCGGAGTAGACGGTGGCGGCGGGGCTGAGGGACGCGGCGGCGGCGATGGCGCACGCGGCGGTGGCGAGGCGGCTGTTCATGTCGGGATCTCCTGTTTCTCTCTCTGGATTGAGCATAGCAGAACGCTGGGCGGATTCAACAGAAAAAAGGGGCCCCGAACGGGCTGGAACCGGCGGACGAAGTGAGGATTTCACCCCGGGTCGGCGGTGGATGGATGGCCGATTTCCCGACCCGGGGCATGCTGGTGTTGGCCCGTTCGCTTGGAGGGAGTGGGGGCCAACCAACCCGAGAGGAGATTCACCATGAAGAAAACCATGCTCGCCATCGCGGCGGGAGCGGGCTGCGCGTGCGGCGCGGCCCATGCGGAGGAGTTCGTGTTCCACGCGAACATCAGCGCTCTCAACGAGGTGCCTTCGAACGACTCGCCCGCGCTGGGATTTCTGGCGGGGGTGTACGACAGCGACGCGAACTCGTTCTCGTTCAGTTGGCTAATCACCGATAACCTGGTGGGCGCGCCCTCGGCGCCGGGGGCGCACATCCACATGGCCGGGGTGGGCGTGAATGGGCCGATCGTGTTCGGCTTCGCGACCGACACCTGGGCGCTGAGCGGCTCGGCGGTGTGGATGGGCCTGTCGGACGCGGAGGCCGACGCCCTGTTCAACGAGGGGCTGTATGTGAACTTCCACACGGACGCGTACCCCGCGGGCGAGATCCGCGGCCAGATCGTCGGCGAGGCGGCGCCCTCTCCGGGAACGCTGGCGCTGGCGGGGCTGGGGCTGGTGCTTGGCTTCGGGCGTCGTCGGCGCTGATCACGCCAGGGACGCATGACACGCAGCCGCGCGGTGCAGAGCCGCGCGGCTGACTTTGACCCTTGCGTCTGCGGACCGCCTCCGGCGACAAGGATGGGAGGCTTGGACACCTTTCCCAGTTCAGGAATCGCTTCGTCCGATCGTCACCGGGACGGTGGAAGGGGCGCTGGTTGAGCAGGCGGCTTGCTCCCCGGCGTTCTCGATGTGCAGGCGCTTAGTGCGGTGCGCCGACCAGTCGGTAACCCTGAGGTCGGGGGCGTCTTCGCTCGTGTGGGTCCTGAGAATGTCGTAGAAGGTATCACGCTGGGCGGGGATGAAGCCGGCGGTGCGGATCAGGCGGCAGAGGACGGCCTCGTCGAGGCAGTAGGTGGTGCCCGCCGAGGAGACGACATTTTCCTCCATCATGACCGAGCCCATGTCATTGGCCCCGAACCTCAGGGCGACCTGGCCGATGTGGGGGCCCATGGTGACCCAGCTCGAACCGATCGAGTAGATGTTGTCCATCATCAGGCGGCTGACGGCCTGGGTGCGCAGGTACTCGGTGGACCCGGCCAGGCGCAGGCGGCGGCCGAAGCGTGGGTCGAGGTCCTTGGTTCCCGAGCCGTCGAGCCGGGCGACCACATCGCCCGGAAAGGGCAAGGCTTCGCCGGTTTCGGGGTCGGTGTCGTCCTGCGTCGGCCAGCGGGGGACGCGGCCCAGTGAAGTGTTGTCGGGCTGGAAGGGCCAGGAGATGAAGCCGAGGTAGTGGCCGCCGGTCTCGGGGTGCTTGACGGCCGGATCGCTGGCGGCCTGGGTGGGGATGTTGCCGGTGCCGAAGTCGCGCAACGCCTTGTCCTGCCAGTGACGAATGCGGTTCATGTGGTGGATGCGGTCGGCGTAGCCCTCGATGTGGCCGTACATCATCGAGGCGCTGGTGAACATGCCCAGCGAGTGGGCGGCGTACATGACCGCCAGCCAGGCGTCCATGTCGCACTTGCCCAGGCCGATCTTGGAGCGCACGGCCGGGGCGAAGATCTCGCCGCCGCCGCCCGGGAGCGAGCCCATCCCGGCCTCCTTGAGCCGGATCAGCACCCACCGGACCTTGTCGGCCAGGGTCGCGCCCGGCGGCTTGAAGAAGTGGACGAACTCCATGAGCTCGGGCGGCGAGAAGGCGTGGATGCGGATGTGGGGAAAACGCTCGCGGATGCCGCGGAGCAGGCCCAGATACCAGTCGAGCGGGAGGTCGGGGTTCATGCCGCCCTGCATGAGGATCTGGGTGCCCCCGATATCGGAGAGCTCCTGGATCTTCTGGTAGAGTTCCTCGTATTCGAGGGTGTAGGCGTCGTGCTCGTCGCCCCTGCGTTTGAAGGCGCAGAAGATGCACTTGGCGGTGCAGATGTTGGTGTAGTTGATGTTGCGGTCGATGATGAAGGTGCGGATGTGGTCGCCGTGGATCGAGCGGCAACGCATGTCGGCGTAGCGTCCCAGGGTCGCCAGGGGCGCGCCGGTGAGCAGCCCGAGCCCCTGCTGGGGGGTGAGCCGGGCCTGGCCCTGGGCGACGGCGGTGAGCAGCCCGGCGTCGTCGGCGGCGTAGGTCGGGAACTCGGGCGGGGGCTGAAAGATGGTGGGCATGTGCGGGCTTTCGCGCGTGGATCAGTTTTCAATCATTCGTGAAATGGTAGCGGCGGGGCTCGCACGCGGCAAACGGGGCTGGGCGGGATACGCTGCGGGTTGGGAGGTGCGTTGATGTTGATTGCGTATGTGAGCTGTGTGCGGTTGCCCGAGCCGGATCATGACCAGCGGCCGCTGATGGCGGGGCTGGTCGATGCCGGGCACTCGGTGGAGGTCACCGCGTGGGACGACGAGGGGGTCGATTGGTCGCGGTTCGACGCGGCGTTGGTCCGGGCGACCTGGAACTACCCGGATCATCCCGAGGCGTTTACGGCGTGGGTTGAGCGTGTGGCGGCGCGGACGAGGCTGCTCAACAGCGCGGCGGTGGTGCGCTGGAACATGCACAAGGGGTATTTACGCGAGCTGAGGGGCCGGGGCGTACCGATCATCCCGACGGCGTACTTCGAGAGGGGCGGGGGAGCGGATCTGGACGCGGTGTGCGCCGATCGCGGGTGGGACAAGATCGTGGTCAAGCCCTGCGTGGGGTGCGGGTCCAAGGGGACGCGGGTGTTCGGGTTGGGCGGGGATCGCGCCGGCGCCCGTGCCTATCTGGCGGCGTCGCTTCGCGAGCGGGACATGATGGTCCAGCGCTACTTGGAGCGGGTCGATCGCGATGGCGAGACTTCGCTGATGGTGATCGATGGGACGGTGACGCACGCGATCGAGAAGCGGCCCCGGTTCCACGGGGAGGATGAGTCGGTGTCGCCGCGCGAGGGCGGCCCGAGCGCCGCGCAGCGCGACTTCGCACAGCGGGTGCTGGAGGCGGCGGGGTGGGAATACCTGTTCGCGCGGGTGGATGTGATCCCGGACGAGGGCGGTGGCCTGATGCTCTCGGAGCTGGAGATGATCGAGCCCTCGCTGTATTTCCCCCAGTGGCCGGGGGCGGTAGGGATCTTCGTGCGGGGGATGGAGCGGATGCTGGCCGGGACTGAAAGCACGGGCGCCACGGCTCGCGGCAAGGGCGCGCCCGAGCGCCACGGGGAGCACAACGAGCACCCCCCGGCCCGCGGCGGCGGATCGTGAAACCAGGTTGATGGGGGTCGCGCCCGACCGGCCGGTTGGGGGCGCCCGCGGCGAGCGGCCAGGCCGGAATCGTGCTGGAACAAACACCGCCGCCCCGGGTGGGGGCGGCGGTGGTCACATCAGAGGAGATGCGAAGCTGAATCGGGAGCGATCAGCGCCGGCGGATAACACGGACGCCGCCGAGCGCGCCCAGTAGGCCCAGGCCGGCGAAGGCGGCGGTGGGCAGCGGGACAATATTGACATTGATGTCGGTCGTCACGACCTCGGCTCCCATGCCGTCGAGGACGGTGAGGCGGACGATGTAGCTGCCGACGGCGTTGACATCGTAACCCTCGAGCGCGGAACCGGTCTGGGAGTACCAGATGTACCTCCATGAGTTCTGGGCGACATTGTTGTTGGCGACGAGGCTGGCGTAGTTCCCGGCGTCGCCGACGGTGTCGGTCGCCTCGGTCGTGGAGTTGTCGCCGAAGGAGTGGTCGTACCAGCTCACGCCGTGGTTCGGGTCGACGCCGTTGATGAGGTCAAAGGTCACGGCGTCGGCGGGGTTCGTGCCGTCCGCGCCGAGCTTGAACATGCTCAGCTCATAGGTGAAGTCGCCCAGGTTGAGGCCCGAGGTGCCGTCGACATCGGTGTTGATCGACCAGTCGAAGTTCCAGGTCTCTCCCGCGCTATAGGTGTAGGTGTTTCCCCCGTCATAGTGGGTGGTGCCCACATAGGGCAGCTTGGCGCGGATGCCCACCTCGACATTCGAGGCGGTGTTGACGGTGTAGTTGCCGTTGGCGTTGCCGCTACCCCAGATGATGCCCGGGTGGACATCTCCCGCTTGGGCGAGGGTTGCGGCGGCGGCGATCGCGCCGAGTATCAGAACATTCTTCATCTCTAGGCTCCAGTCTGAGGGCGGTGTGCGGCCGCCCGGTGTTGTTGGCGCGAGAGTCCCTCTCTCATTCAGGGGGGTCGGATGGAATCGGGTATATCCCCCTCACACAAGACGCCGGATCTAGGATAGTGGGTAAACACCCCTACACCAAGCCCGATCGTGTAATTTTTCACTCAATGATGCGGCCATTGACGGATCAAGACCGTTTTGTTCGGATTTTGATCGCTGCAGGGCTCAGCCGCGGGGATGCAGGGTGCGCACGGTGTGATGGAGCTTGGTGCGATCGACATGGGTGTAGATCTGCGTCGTGGCGATATCGCTGTGGCCCAGGAGGTCCTGGACGATGCGCAGGTCCGCGCCGCCAGCGAGCAGGTGGGTGGCGAAGCTGTGTCGCAACATGTGCGGGTGGGCCTTGGGCAGTCCGGCCACCGAGGCCCAGTGGGTGACGATCTGCCAGACGCGGACGCGCTCGATGGGGCGGCCGGTCCGGGTGAGGAACAGCTTGCTCTTGTCGCGTTTCTCGGCGGCCCGCTCGGCGGTGATGAGCAGGGGGCGGCACTGATCCTGGTACTCCTTGAGGGCCTTGCGCGCGGGTTGGCCCATGGGGACCAGTCGCTGCTTGTCGCCCTTGCCCAGGACGCGGACGACGCCGATCTTCTCCATGATGTCGATGAGCCCGATCTGGCCGACCTCGCTGGCGCGCAGGCCCGAGGCGTACATGAGTTCGAGGATGGCGCGGTCCCGCAGCCACAGCGGGGCTTGGCCCTTGACCGGTCGCTCGGGGGGCTGCGGGGCGGTCAGGAGCCGGCGCATCTGCCCGGGGGTGAGGACGCCGGGCAGTTTTTTCCATTTGGTGGGCTGGTCGAGGTGGTCGGCGGGGTTGTCGTCGATTTTGCCCGTCGCCAGGAGCCAGCGGTGGAAGACCTTGATGGTGGCCAGGTGGCGCGAGACGGTGGCCGAGCTGTAGGCCCGCTCGGCGGTCATGGAGCGGGCGTGTGCGATGAGCGCTCCGGGCGTAGTGTCTGTCGGGTTGGCGATGCCTTGCGACTGGAGGTCGAGCATGAGCTGCTCGAGGTCGCGGCTGTAGGCCTCGATGGTGGCCGGCAGCAGCCCGCACTCGACACGGAGGAAGGCGATGAAGGCCCGCCGGGCGTGGGCCATGGGCTCGCTGAGCTTGCTCACGCGTTGCTGACCGGTGGTGGGCATCAGGCGAATCATCGGTGATCCGGGGAGACTTTGCGTAAAAACGCCCCGGGCCTTGGAGGGCCCGGGGCGGGAGTGTCAGCGTGGAGTCTTCAGGTCTTGGGATTGTCCTGGGGCTTTAGCCGAGGAGCGCCAGGACCTGCTGTGGCTGCTGGTTGGCCAGCGAGAGGATGTTGGTCGAGGCCTGCACCAGGATCTGGTTGCGGGTCAGCGACGCGGTTTCCTCGGCGAAGTCGGCGTCACGGATGACGGACTCGGCGGCCGTTGTATTCTCGAGCGAGACGCCCAGCGAACGGATGGTGGCGCCCACGGTGTTCTTCTGGAAGGCGCCCAGACGGCCGCGGGTCGATGAGACCTGCTCGATGGCCTTGGCGACGATCTTCTGGGCGGTGTCCAGATCGCTGCCGTCAACGACATTGAAGTCCTTGCCCGAGGCGAGGTCGTCGAGGTAGCCCAGCGACGAGCTGCCCAGCTTGCGGATGGAGATGTCGCCGATGCCGATGGAGGTCTTGCCGCCGATGTCGATCTTGGAGGCGAGCTGGAAGTCGGCGCCGCCGCCGGTGATGGTGAAGGCGGAGAGCGTGCCCAGGGTCTGGGCCGCGGTGGTGGTGGTGGTGAACTCGAGATCGAGGAAGTCGGAGGTGACCGACAGGGTCTTGCCGTCGCCCACGCCCCGCAGGCCGTTGATGGTGCCGGCGATATCCTGCCCGTCGTCGCGGATGTTGTTGGTGGCGTTGGCCGAGTCGAACGCGTCGCCGGCGTTGAGGTTGGAGGTGTCGGCGAAGTCCCCGGCGTAGCTGGCGATGTTGCCGCCGCCGCCGCCGCTGCCGGTGTCGGCCTGGCCCGCGTCGTTGATGATATCAACCGAGACGAACTCGTTGGAGCCGAACTCGGAGCTTGCCAGGGCGACGGTGTTGCCGCCGGTGGCGGCCGAGGCGGTGACGCCGGTGACATCCGACACGCCGTTGATTGTTTCCGCGATCTTTTCCGTCGTGGTGCCCGAAGCGAACTGCAGTTCGCGGTTGCCCAGGGTGCCAGCGATCTCGATGGTGAACTCGCCGTTCCCCGCACCGCCGAAGTCCAGTGTGTTGGCGCCGAAGGAGAGCAGCAGGCCGGCCTGCTGTGCGGACTGGGTGACGACGGCCTCGACGGCCTGGCTGGCGCCGTCGAACTTGGCGCCGCGGACATTGATGTCGCTGACGCCGCTGTCGACGGCGTTGATCTGGTAGTCGAAGTTGCCGTTGAGCAGCTTGGTGCCCTGGAAGGCGGTGGCGCCGGCGACGCGGTCGATGGTCTGGAGGATCGAATCGATCTGGAGCTGGTTCGCCTTCTTCTCCGACTCGGCCAGGCCGGCGGTGTTGGCGGAGGTGGTCAGGAGGCCCTGGAGCTCGGTGAGCAGCGAGGAGACTTCCTGAAGACCGCCCTCGGCGATGTTGACGACCTGGTCGGCGCGCTCGGAGTTCTTGAGGGCGGCGTTGATGCCCGCCTTCTCGGAGCGCAGGTTCTCGCTGGCGATCAGCCCCGCGGGATCGTCCTTGCCGCGGTTGATGCGCAGGCCCGTCGACAGGCGGGCGAGCGACTGGCCCAGCGAGGCGTTGTTCTGACCCAGCACGCGCTGTGCGGTCAACGATGTGACATTGGTGTTGATGCGACTCATTGCTGACAACCTCCATGTACTCACCGGGTCGGGTTAGCGTCCCCCGGCGTCCATGTGAAACGGCGGCTGGCCGCTCCACGGCTCCCTGCTGCTCCGTCGCACAGGGGCTGGCCCGCGGGGCGGGGCCGCGCGAACGGCTTGGTGATCGTCGAGGTGAGGGGGCGGGTGAAGCGGGAGGAGGATTTTTGAGCGGGTTTTCCGCTGGCGCGGTTATCGGACGCCCAGGGGCTGACGCGCCGGGGCGCACGAAAAACCCCGCCTTCCGGCGGGGCTGGGGGTGCGGCGATGTGCTGGATCCGGGCGTCTCAGCCCAGGAGCTGGAGCACCTGCTGCGACTGCTGGTTGGCCAGCGCCAGCACGCTGGTGCCCGCGCTCTGCAGGATCTGCGCCCGGGTGAGGGCGCTGGTCTCCTGCGCGAAGTCGGCGTCGCGGATGATGGATCGCGAAGCGCTGAGGTTCTCGTAGGTGGACTGGAGGGAGCGGGTGTTGGTGTCGAGCACATTGCGCTCGAAGGCCCCCAGGCGTCCACGGAGGATGGAGACCTCGTCGATTGACTTGCTCACGATGCGCTCAAGGACCGAGAAGTCCTTGCGCGTGGCGGCGGCGTCGAGCGAGTTGGCCTGGCCCTTGGTGAGCGAGGAGAGGAACTGTAGGTCGCCGTCCACCAGCGTTCCGCCCAGACTCTCCGATGAGGTGGCCTGGACGCCGATGTTGGTCTGCTGGAGCGGGGTGATGTTCGGGCCCAGCTGGAAGAGGGAGCCGCCGCCGGTGATGTCAAAGGTGGACGAGGTGGCGGAGGGATCGGTGGCGAAGCCCTCGTCGAGCAGCAGCTCCATGCCCAGGGTGGGCGAGTTGATGGAGACATTGAGCCCGTCGCCGGTGGCCAGGATCCCGTTGATCAGGGCCGAGACATCGGCGCCCTCGTCGCGCTCGCTGGGCGAGAGGCTGGGGTCTCCCCACGGCACCCCGCCGGTGGGCAGCGGGGCGTTGGAGTCGAGCTTGAACAGGTTGAAGTTGTCGCCGGTCGCGGGCTTGTCGATGCGTTCGACGCTGACGAACGAGTCGGAGCCGTATTCGGCGGATCGGAACACGAGCCCCGAGTTGGCGTTCCCGTTGACCAGCGAGGCCTCGACGCCGGTGATGGCGGTGAACTGATTGACCTGATCGACCACGCTGGCGAATGTCGCGCCCGAGTTGAGGATGATCTCCTGGACCCCCTCCTTGCCGCGGATCTGGATGGTGGTGCGAGACAGGATGGTGCCGTCGCCGGCGCCGCCGTTGTCGCCGCTGAGGTAGAGGCTGGCCTTCTGGGCCGAGGAGATGACATCGACATCGACATTGATGGTGCTCGACCCGATGAAGCTGGCGCTGGTGATCCGCGCCTTGGAGATCTCGGTGGAGTCGATGCCCGAGGTGACATAGTCGAGCGACCCGTCGAGGAGCTTGAGCCCGCCGAAGGAGGCGGTGTTGGAGATGCGGGTGATGGACTGGATGGCCGAGTCGATCTGGAGCTGGTTGGCGGCCCGCTCCTCGTCGGAGAGGGCGCCGGTGTTTGCGGCCTCGACGGCCAGGGCCTTGATCGAGTTGAGCAGGTCGGTGATCTCGGTGAGCGAGCCCTCGGTGGTGGCGATGACGGCGCTGGCGCGCTCGCCGTTCTTGATGGCCTGCTGGATGTTGGAGATGTCCGTGCCCAGGCGCTCGGAGATGATGAGCCCCGCGGGGTCGTCGCGGCCACGGTTGATCCTCAGCCCCGTGGAGAGGCGTTCGAGGTGGATCTGCAGGTCGGCGCCCGAGCGGTTGAGGCGCTGCTGGGCGATCATGCTCGAGACATTGGTGTTGATGCGGGTCATGGCAATCCTCCGTGATTGCGGTGGTCAGTCCCCACCGGCGATGGGGCGGGTGTTTAGGCGGTGTCCTTGTCGTGGGAACGCTGTGTCGGCGCCGCTGTCGGCGCGAAGGGTTTGACGGTGGTGGCGCCCAGCGCGGCGCCGAGGGCGGGAGCGCCGGCGGTCTGGCGAACGCCGCGGCGCGCCGGGCCGGGCCTGATGGTCTGTGCCAGAGAATCCAGGTCGGTCGCGCCGAGGCGGGCGGCCTGGGCGTTCTCCCTCTTGATCGCGTCGTACACCTCCTTGCGGTGGACGGCGATGCGGGTGGGGGCGTTGATCCCGAGTCGGACCTTGTCGCCCCGGATATCGACGACCGAGATCTCGATCTCGTCCCCGATCATGATGGTCTCATCACGCTGCCTTGAGAGCACAAGCATGCGTTGACTCCTTGCTCTCTAAACCGGGGGGCGTGTGCGCGCGCCCGCGGCGGGTTTGGTGCATCCGGTCTCCGGGTCGTTCGTTCCCGGGGACATCGAGGACACGCGGACCACGCGGCGCCCTGTCGGCGCGTACACACGAACGATTCGCGTGGTCGGTCCTGGTCTGTTGGCGCAGGGCGGCTCAGGCCGAGGCGGGCTGGGCCGACCCCGAGGCCACGCGCATGAGCGGGTGGCGGGTGGTCCAGCGCTTCTCGGCCAGGACGATCTGCTGCCCGACCTTGCTGAGCGTGTTGATGATCAGGGGGCCCTGGAAGTTCCCCGTGAGCTGATCTCCGATCTTGTTGACGATGACGAACACCTGCGCGTCGTCGAGCCGGTCCAGGCCCAGCTCCTGCATCTGCTCGGGGCGGATGGGGACCGAGTAGTCCTGCTCGAAGAAGGTGGGATCCGTGACGACGAAGGCCAGGTCTGGGTCGTGCATGCACTGGAGCCAGAAAAAGCAGGCGTCGTCGCCCGGCTGGAGCAGACAGAACCGCGTCCTGTCGGCGAAGCCGAGCAACCCTTCGGGGAAGGTGATGACGCGGTCCTCCGCGATGTCGATCACCCCAAATCTCGTGGTCCGCACTTCCATTGCGTGCGCTCCGATCATTCCGGCCGGTCCTGTTGGGATCGACGCCGGCGTCCTTCGCCGGGCGACATCCTGTCTCCGACCTCCCGTCTGGCCGACTGGCGGGGGGTCTCGATCCAATCCGCCCTGGCCGGGTTCTCACCCGGGCGGCGTGTGTCGGGCGTCAGCCCAGGTAGTCGAGCAGCGTGCGGCTCTGGGTCTGGGCGATCACGCTCATGGTGGCCTGCATCTGCAGCTGGAGCTGCGCGAAGCGGGACGAGGCCTGGGCGTAATCGAGATCCCGGAGCTGGCTCCGCATGGACTGGTCCAGCAGCTGCTTGTCCTCCTGCCGCAGCACCTCGCTGCCGACGCGTTTGGCGTACCCCCCGACGACGGACCGCGACTGGACCAGGTCGTCGAGAGAAGACTCCAGATTCTCCGACGCAATCTGGATGCCAAGCTCGTCGTCATTGCGGAGAGATTGTGCAAGATCGAGCAGATGGGTGAAGAGGTTGTTGACCCGCACGGTGGCGCGGTCGCTGGAGGTCAGCGTGTTGCCCCCGCCCGAGCTCACCGCGTCGAGCAGCCCGAGCTGCTCGGCGGCCGGGGAGTTGTCGGGCGAGATGGAGATCGGGCCCGAGGCCCCCACGGCGGCGGACTGGGTGAACTCGATCCCGTTGGAGGTGGGCGAGAGCTGGGCGTCGAAATCGGTGAGGGGGCGAGAGGCGGCGGTGAGCTGGGCGTCGGCCTGGGTGTTGATGGCGGCGATGAGGGTCCCGACGGTGGCGATGTCGCCCTCCTGCAGGTCGATGTTGATCTCGAACCCGTCGCCCAGGGTGATGGTGAAGTCGTTGTCCTGGGTGGGATCGGCGTTGCCGGTGGCGATGTCGATCCCGCGCCCGTCGTTGAACACGGAGAGGGGGGTGTCGGCGGCGTAGGACCGGATGCCCAGCAGGGTGGCGGTGTCGTTGCCCCCGGCCACCTCGGAGATCGAGAGGGCCAGGTCCCGGGTGCCGGCGGTCTCGGTGATGACGGAGAGGGCGGTTCCGTCCGCGGAGATCTCCACCCGGACCCCGTCTCCGGCGGACTCGATGGCGCTCTTGATGTCGCCCAGCGTGGTGGCGCCAGAGAGGTCGACGCTCACGGATTGCCCGTTGCTGCGGAGCTGGATCTGGTCGAGGGCGGCCCCGCCCAGCCCGCCGAGCCGGGCGATTGGGGTGGTCCAGGAGAGCCGGGGATCGAGGTCGAGCCCGGTGCCGGCGGCGCTGGTGAAGGCGGCGGCGGGGGACTGGACGAGCCCCAGGTCGGCGCCGACATGGGAGCCCTGGTCGTCGAAGAACCCGAGCGAGCCGGCGGCGATGTCGATGTCCAGGGCCCCGCCGACGAGGCTCACGCCCCCGGGGCCCAGGATGGTGACGGAGTTGTCCGACTCATACTGGCTGATGGCGGCCTGGAGCAGATCGGCGACATCGCCGATGGTGTCGGCGCTGCTGATGTCGACGCTGGCGATGGGTCCCCCGTTGAAGCTGAACTCGAACACGCCCTTGGTGACGCCCAGGTCGCGGGCGCCGTTGAGGTCGGCCAGCTCGGTGTCGGCGCCGAGGTCGGGGTCGAGATCGACGGTTCCCTGGATGCGGTTGGAGAGCGCGCCGATGGCGTTGTCGGCCCCGAGGGTGATGGGGATGTCGGAGACGGCGCCCAGGGCGGCGGTGAGCCCGCCGCGTTCGCCGCTGAAGCGGTACCCGCCGTTGACCAGCGAGACGGGCGCGGAGCTGGGGTTGGAGCCGCCGAAGACATACCCGACCATGGACTCGGTGTTGGAGATGTTGAACAGGGAGCTGATGAGCGAGTCGATGATGGCGGCCTGGCTCTTGCGCGACTCGGGATCCGAGGGGCTCGAGAGCTGCTCGGAGGCGATGGAGTAGGCCTGGTCGATGAGTGACTTGGCCTCGCCCAGGGCGCCGTCGAGCACGCCCAGCGAGTTTCCCGCGAAGTTGAGGTTTTTGAGGATCTGATCGCTGTGCTCGAGGCGGGCGTCGAGGATGGAGACGGTGGCGCTGGCGACGGGGTCGTCGCTGGGGCGGAGGATGCGCATGTTGGTGGCCAGCTGCTCGTTGAGCCGCGCCAGCGAGTAGCTGGTGCGTCCCAGCGCGTTCATCGACGACCGGGCGAAGAGCAGCGTGGGCGAGCGGGAGTAGCTTGTGGGGAAGCTGGACATGGCGTGTGCTCGGTGTGTCCCTCGCGTCGTGGGTTCAGACGAGCGAGAGCAGGGTGTCGAACATCTGGTTGGCGGTGGTGATGACCTGGGCCGCGCCCTGGTACTGGCGCTGGTAGGACAGCAGGTTGATTGATTCCTCATCGATGCTCACGCCCGAGACGGCGGCCCGCTGGGCGTCGAGCGACTCGCGGACCAGGGCGTCGCCCTGGGCGTTGTTGCGGGCCGAGGCGGTCTGGGTGGCGATGTTCTGGGCGTGCTGGCCCCAGAACTTGGAGATCGAGAGCGCGCCCAGGTCGTCGAGCGAGTCACTGGCGAGCGCGCCGATGAGCTTGGCGGTGCCGTTGGCCACGAACTTGTCGCCCTCCATGCGCCCGAGCATGACCTCGACATCGTCGCGCACGGCGATGTCGGCGGCGCTGGTCCCGGTGAAGAAGCTGTTGACGCCCATGACGGCCAGCGCGTCGGAGGTGTCCTTGGCGAACGAGAAGGAGTAGCCCGGGTCGGTTGTGATGACCAGCCTGCCGGAGGGGTCGAAGCTGGCGTTGACGCCGTCGACCGCGTCGAGCTGGGCGCGGATGTCCTCGGCGGAGGTGTCGTCCCCGAAGCCCGGGGCGCCGGCGCTGTCGATCCCGTCGAGGTCGACATCGATGCGGACGGTGGAGCTGGACCCGTTGTCGTTGCGGACATTGATGGTGAACCCGCCGTTGACGGCGGCGAAGGGGAGATCGGCGAAGGTGGCGTTGTTGGGGTCGTTGAGCGCCAGGGTCTGGTCGGCGGGCGGGACCTGGAGGGTGGCGTTGGTGGAGGCGAGCCACTTCTCGTTGATCCCGGTGCTGTGGAGGCGGTTGGTCTGGAAGATGAGCTGGGCGGTCAGGTCGTCGAGCTTCTCAAGAGTGGCGTCGACGGCGCCGTCGCGCGAGGCCAGCAGCCCGCCGATGGACCCGCCCGAGACGGGCAGGGGGGTGGAGTCGGCCGCCAGCTCGACGCGGACGCTCAGGGTCCCGCTGTCGTCGGTGACGCGCTTGATCTCGATCCCGCGGTTGCGTCCGCCCTGGACGATGGGGGTGGAGCCCGAGTAGATGTCGTACGCCCCGGCGTTGTTCTCGTGGATGGAGACATCGATGAGCTTGGAGAGCTCGGTGACGAGCTGGTCGCGCGAGTCGCGCAGCCCGCTGGCCTGGGCCTCGCCGATCTCGCTCTCGGTGATGACCCGGTTGATCTGGGCGATCTCTTCGAGGATGCCGTCGGCGCGCAGGACCTGAGCGTCGATCTGGTCCTCGATCTGGCGGCGCTGGGTGGTCAGGTCGGAGCGCATGTGCTGGATGAACGACGCGATCGATTCGCCCTGGTTGACGATGGAGGCCTGAGAGTCGAGCAGGGTGGTTGCCTCGGTCCAGGTGTTGAAGAAGGAGGAGAGCTCGGTGGACATGTCGAACTCGGTGCCCTCGTTGAGGATGGTTTCGAGCTGGGAGAGGACCCCGTACCGCTGGGCGCTGTCGTTCTCGGCGCTGTTTCCGGCCCAGAGCCGGCGCTGGAGCGCCTCGTCGATCTGACGCCGGACCTGGGTGACGGCCACGCCCTGGCCGATCTGGAACGGGTCGTTGACGCGCCCGCGGATCGCCTCGAGCATGGCGATCTGTCGGGTGTAGGCGGGGTTGGCCGCGTTGGCCATGTTCATCGACGCGACCTGCAGCCCCAGCTGCGAGGTGGTCAGCGCCGACCGGGCGATGTTGATCGATGATGTCAGGCTCATGGGCGTGCCCCCTTGCGAGATCAGCGGACCATGTCCAGGCTGCTGACGACCTGCGATCTTGACGGGTCCACGGCTCCGGCGCGTGAATAGGTCCCGGCGTGGCTCAGCGAGGCGCTGACCTGCTTCATCAGCCCGCGCATGTGGTTGGCGAGGTTTTCCGAGGCGATGCGGACGGCCTCCTGCTCGTCGCGGACGCGGAGGATGAGCTCGCGCAGACGGGCGCAACGCTCGCCCAGGCGCGATCTGTCCTCGTCGCCGAAGCGTTCGAGCAGGTCGTCGAGGGTGGCGATGGCGCCGCGGTCATCGGCGCTCATCCGCTGACGCTCCTGGTCGATGCGGGCGATGCGGGTGAGCACCTCGCTGGTGCGGGTGGTGATCTCGCGCATCCGCTCGAGCGAGGCGTGGGCCAGGGCGTCCTTGTGGGCCTTGGCCAGCCCGAGCAGCTGGGTGTGCTCGTCCTCGAGCCGGCCCAGCACGGCCATGAGCCGGTCGGGCTCGACGGGGCCGCGCGGGGGAGGCGTTTGGGGTTGACGCGTGCGCATGGCGGTCATGTGCGGGTTCCTGTGGGCGATCAGGCGTCGAGGTCGATGCGGGAGGCGGGCGCGGTGGCGTGCTGGGCGCGGGAGAGCTGCTCGGCGATGCGCTGGACGATGGGGAAGTTGGTGGCGTGGGCGATCTCGTCGGCCAGGCGGGTGTCAAGCAGGGCCCCGAACTGCTTCTCGGCGCTGCTGGGGCCGAACGGTGGCGGGGCGTCGTTGCCCTCGCGGATCTGCTTGAGGATGGGCTCGATGAAGGTGGCCGAGACGAGCCCCTCGGCCGCGGCCCTGGCCTGATCGTCGCCGCCGGCGGCCGTGAGCGGCTTGGACCCGGGGATGGTCTTCTCGGCGCGCCGGGCGTCCTTGCCCGTAGGGTCGGCGCGCCCGTTCTCGAGCCCCGGGATGGGGTGCGGGTTGGGCGTGACGCCGCTTGGCTGGTCGCCGTGCTCTGTCAGGCCCTGCGCCCCGGCTCCCGCCGAGCTTGAACCGAGCCCGGGGATGGGGTGGGGGTTTGGCGTGACGCCGCCGGGCTGGTCGTTAAGCCCCGTCAGGCCCTGCGCCCCGGCTCCGGCGGCGCTTGATCCGAGCCCGGGGATGGGGTGCGGGTTGGGCGTGACGCCTCCGGGCTGGTCGGGGTGAGCGGCTTTGCTCGCGCCAGCGGTGAATCGCTGACTCTTGCTCAGCCCGGGGATGGGGTGGGGGTTGGGCGTAACGCCGTCGGGATGGGGCTTGTTCTTGCCCAGCGGGGTGGGACGCAGGGTGGAGGGGTTGGCGGGCGAGAGCGGGTTGTCGCCCTTGGGAGCGGTCTTGCGTGGGTCGTGGACGCGGCGCGGGGTGGTCATGTCGGCGGGCGAGGTGTAGCGGGTGTTGATCGAGCTCATGGCGGGATTCCTTTGCGGAGAGTGGCGTGTCAGCCCTGGCCATCGATGATGAGGCGCGCGTGCAGCTTGGCGGTGTCGTGGAGCATGCGCAGGATATTGATCTGCTCGATGGGCGGGATGTCGAGCTGGTCGAAGGCGGTGATGAGGTCCTCGAGGCGGGAGGTGTCGACATCCGCGTCGTCGGCGTAGACGGCGGCGAACTCGCTGGTGGCGCCGGCACCCGGCGCGCCGGGTGCGGCGACGGTGGTGGAGATGCTCAGGTCCTTGTGGGTGATGACCGCGGCCGAGACCTGGACATCGCCGGTGATCACGATGATGCCCGAGCGTGTGTCGCAGCGGACCTGGGCCGGGAGCTTGCGCAGGGCGCTGGAGATGTCGGTCTGCATGATGTCGCCGAAGAACGATGCGGGCTGGGTGCGCTCGGTGTCGGGGACGCTGACGCGGATGGTGCGTGCGTCGATGGGGTCGGCGATGGTCTTGTTGTCGCGCGTGGTGGTGAGCAGGTACTGCTGGTTGATCTCGGCGGCGATGGCGGCGACGGCGCCCCAACCCGAGAAGCTGCTGTCGATGATGAGGTCGAATGTGGAGCTGATGCTGGGGGTGGTGTTGATGTCGCGCACCAGCTGCGCCCCGCGCGGGACCCGCGCGACGGTGGGGATCTCCGCGTCGGGGATCGTGAGGGCGCCCTGGGCGAAGGCGTAGACGACGGGCTCGACGCGCGGGCCGATCAGCGGGGTGATGAGCAGGGTCCCGCCCTCGAGGCTCTTGGCCGAGTTCATGACCGAGACGGTGATGTCGTACTCGTCGTCGGTCTTGGCGCCCTCGCGGGGGATCTGGCAGGTGACCATGACCAGCGCCACCGACTTGCCCGAGCTGAGATCATCGACGCTGACGGGGTTGCCCAGGTTCTTGAGCGTCTCGGCCAGCGGGCGGGCCATCACCAGCTCGGAGGGCGAGTCGCCCGAGCCGTTGAGCCCCACGACCAGCCCCAGGCCCTGGACGACCGAGGCCCCCTGCCCCTTGACGCGGGCGATCTCGCGCAGGGTCTTGCCCGCGTGGGCGGGGACGCAGGCGAGGGCCAGGGCGGCGGTGAAGACGATGCTGACGATCCTTCGTCTCATGGTCGGGTTCCTTCCCGGTAGGGGTACGCGAACGGCGTGCCAAGCCGGGGCGCATGAAAAATCACCCCCGGCAGGGGGTGACTGGCACTGGAGCAGAGAAGGCGGGCGCTTCCTTGCCGAGCCGGCGCGCGACGCCCATAACGCCCAGCAGCCCAAGCCGCTCAAAGCGCCCGGGTGGGACAGGGACGACGAGGGCGGTGTTCCCGAAGGAATGGGTCAGGCGTGCATGCGGCGACGGGCGGCGGTGGCGACGCCGAGCAGGCCCAGGAAGCCCATGCCGGCGAACGCGGCGGTGGGCAGGGGCACGGCGGAGACGGTGATGTTGTCGATCGCCAGGCTGTCGCCGGGGTTGAGGTTGGCCCAGACGACGCGGATCTGAAGCGAGGTTCCCGCCAGGCCGGTGATGTTGGAGGTGAAGGTGGAGAAGGCGTTGGTGACGGCGACGCCGTTGACCATGGGCGCCCCGGGGTTGGCGCCGTCGGAGTCGGCGTCGAAGATCGACGCCCAGCCGCCGCCGTCGACCTGGTATTGGAAGTTGACCACGCTCGTGGCCTCCCAGGAGGGGACGGTGGTGTGGGTGGCCAGATCGATGGCGAACTGGAGCGTGGTGGCTCCGGTGATGTCGAAGCTGTCGGTGGTGACGGAGAAATCGTATCCTGAGAAATAGTTCGTGTTCCGCCCCGCGACGAAGCCGCCATGCGCGTCGGCGTAGGTGGAGCCGGGCGAGGCGGAGGCGTTGGTGTACAGGAAGTAGTTGGTCGAGAAGATGCGCTCGTCACTGATCGTGTAGCCGCTGGAGGCGGTGGCGGCGGTCGTCTCGAAGTCCTGCGTGTAATACACGGTCGATGCCCGTGCGGCGCCGGTGGCGCTCAGAAGGATCACAAAGAGCGGCAGTCTGGTCTTCATGGTTCTCGCCCCTCGCCCGGGGGGTGCTTCCCCTCTTGCGGGGGGCATGGTAACCGATCCCGGAGCACGAGGAAAGGGGCATGGCGGGGAATTCGGTCCCCAATTTGCCATTTTTTGGCCGTGAGCGGGGCTCAGAAGGCGAAGACGGCGTCGAGCACGCGGGTGATCAGTCCCTTCTCCGAGGCCTCCTTGATGTCGCCCTCGTTCTCGAGGATGATGTTCAGGTCCGCCAGCTGGCTCGAGAGCACGGTGTTCTGGGCGGTGATGTCCTCTTCTCGGGCCAGGCCCGAGAGCACGAGGGTGGAGATCTCCTTGTCGCGGGCGATGGTCTTGGTGGCTTCGAGCACGATGGTGCCGTTGGGCTTGACCTCCAGAACCTTGGCGGTGATGCGGGCGCTGAACTTGTCCTTGCGCTCGTAGTCGCCCTCGCCCTTGAAGTCTCGTTTGGTGTCCAGGCCGATCAGGTCGGTGCCGGTGGTGTCCCCCTGGCGCACGCGCAGCTCGAGCAGATGGAGCCAGTCGACCATGGCGTCGATCGAGGCCTCGGAGCTGCTGTCCTTTTTGGTGTCGAGCGACTGAGAGCTGGTCTGGGTGCTGTTCTCGTCGATGATGATGGTGATGATGTCGTGCTGCTTGATCTGGCGCGGCTCGGGGGGCGCGAGGTAGTGCATGGAGACCTCGCTGAGCAGGATCACCGGCTGGGTAGCGCCGGGATCCCGGCCGTCGCCCTTGGCCAGGTAGAGGCTCTGGGCGGGCGCGAGGGCGCTGGCGAGGGCGAGCACGGAGACGATGAGTGCGGGGGTGCGCATGGCGGGGCTCACGGGGTGGTGGTGGTCTTGTTGGCGGCGGGATCGTTGACGATGACGGCCTGGCCGGGCCCGGCGACCCGGGCGGTGAAGCGCTGGGAGCGATCCCGAGATTCGAGCTCGATGAGTTCGCCCATCTTGCCATCGGACCTGGCGCGGACGCTCATGGAGACGCTGACCGAGCCGGCCAGCGAGCGGGCGGAGATGATCTCCCCGCGCTCGATGACGATGGGCGGTTCGAGCATCGAGGCCAGCAGGATCGATCCCGGATCGATGGTGGTGCGGCAGACCTGCCCCAGGCAGGCGGTGGGGTCGGCGATGGGCTCGGTGGGGGCCAGCCAGCGGGTCTCGACGACCGTGGTTTCCTCGCTGATGGCGGCGCGCCGGCGGATCTGGGCCCTGGCGACCCGCACGGGGCGCTGGGTCTGGACATCGAAGCGCAGCGTGTCGTCCACAATGATGCGCTCGCCCTCGTAGATCACGATGTGCAGGCTCATGCGGTCCGATCGCCCCAGCTCGCTGATCTGGACGATGCGTCCGGCGGTGGGGGTGGCGAGCAGGGACCGGTCGCGATCGGCGTATTGGATGCGGGTGGTGTCGGGGGTGGTGTTCAAGCGGGCGTAGAGCCAGCGCTCGATGTGGTCGCGCAGGACGGGCCCCGTGTCGGCTTGGAGCGGGGTCGGATCGGCCTGAGCCGGGGCGTGGGTCTTGGTTGGGACGCCCAGGCGGGTGACTTGGATATCGGTTCCCGTGACGATGAGCGAGCCGTCGTTGATGGCGGCGGCCTCGGCCAGGCGGGCGCGGATCGAATCGAGCGTGATGGTGGACCACCGCCCCTGGGCGATCTCGGCGCCCGGATCGATGCTCAGCGACCCGAGCGCGTCGGCCTGGAGGCCCTCGATGCGAGCCAGGTCGCCCAGGGTGAGGGCGGGGTGGTCTCGCGCCAGTCGCACGGTGGCGTGGAGGCGCACGCGGGTGACGGTGTCGGGCGCGTCGTCGGTGGCCCCGGGGGCAGGCGCCACGGCGATCAAGCACAGGAGCAGCGCCAGGAGTGTGCGGAGGATGGGGTTCATGCGGCTGGCCTCGGATTCTTGAGGGACGCGTTATCTGCGGAGCTGGGCGACGGACTGGAGGGTTTCGTCGGCGGCGCGGATGGCCTGGGAGTTCATTTCGAAGGCGCGCTGGGTGCGGATGAGTTCGATCAGCTCGCGCGAGGGATCGACATTGGAGCCCTCGAGCGAGCCGCCGCGGATGGTCCCGAAGTTGTCGGTGCCCGGCTCGCCCTCGATGGGCGGGCCCGAGGCGGCGGACTCGACCCACAGGTTGTTGCCCACGGGGGTGAGCCCGGCGGGGTTGACGAACAGGGAGAGGAGGATCTGGCCCGCCTCCTGGGGCGTGGTGTTGCCCGGGGTGGTGTAGAGCACCCGCCCGCTGGCGTCGACGGCGATCTCGTCGGCGTCGAGGGGGACGCTGATCGGGGGGTCGAGGCGTCGACCGTCGGAGTTGGCGAGCACGACCTCGCCGTCGGCGTTGAGGGTGAAGTTGCCCGCGCGGGTGTAGGCCTCGCCGCCGTTGCCCAGGCTGTCCTCGACCAGGACCTTGAAGAAGCCCTTGCCCTCGATCATCATGTCCAGCGGGTTGGTTCCCGGCACGGGGGCGCCCTGGCTGAAGTCCTGCTGGGTGCCGCTGACCCGGACCCCGAGTCCGACATAGAGCCCGGTGGGGCGTGTGTCGCCGTTGGCGTTCTCGATGCCCGGCTGCTGGCGTTCAATGTAGAGGAGATCCTCGAAGTTGGCCCGAGAGGCCTTGAAGCCCTCGGTGTTGACATTGGCCAGGTTGTTGGCGATCACATCGAGACGGGTGTCGAGGGCTCGCAGCCCCGAGGCGGCGGATTGCATCGCGATCACGGCCATGTGGAGGATCCTTTGTTTAACTTCTTGTATAACAGATGGTTAGGCGATGCGGCCGAAGATGTTGATGGCCGATTGCATGAGCCGGTTCTGCATGTCGATCATGCCGATGTTGCTCTGGGCGTTGCGCGAGGCGTCCTGGATCTTCATCAGCGCGTCGATCTCGTTGCTGCCCGAGCCCTCGGTCATGTACTGGCGCAGCACGCCGGGTGCGTCGACGAGGGTCAGCGGCGAGCCGTACATCGAAGCGAAGAGTCCCGCGCCGATCTTGGTGAGGACCGAGCGGTCGGGGACATCGGCGAGCTTGATCTGGTTGATGGGGGCGCCGTTCTGGGTGATGACGCCGTCGGTCTGGATCTGGATCTCGCCCTGGAGGGGGTCGATGAAGATGGGCCCGCCCGCGGCCGAGAGCACGGGCACGCCGCTGCTGGCCAGGACGAGCTGGTGATCGGCGTTGAGGGTCATGCGCCCGTCGCGGGTGAGCGATGGATTGGCGGGGTCGCCCACGGCGATGAACCCGTCGCCCTGGATGGCGACATCGAATGGCGAATCGGACGATTCGAGCGGCCCCTGCGCAAAATCGATGCGTTCGGGCGCAGCAAACACGCCCGCGCCGAGCTTTTCGAGCAGGGCGTTGGACGCGAGGAAGGGGAGGTTGTCCTCCTGGCGGGCGGCCAGTCGCTGCATGGTGCCGGTGAGGACGGGCTTGAAGCCGGCGGTGTTGATGTTGGCCAGGTTGTTGGTGAGCGCGTCCTGGCGGTGCATGCTCGCCAGAGCGCCGGAGGCGGAAATTTGCAGGCCGTAGTTCATGCGTGGATCCCGTGCTCGACGGCGTGACCCCGTTCATCCGTGAACAGCGGCCATGCTCGCGGTGGGAGATACGCGAACGGCGTGCCAAAGGGAGCGCTACGATTGTATTTTCCCCCCTTTCTGGAGCGAGACCCGATGATGCGATGGTGTGTTGCCGTGCTGCTTTGTGGTTCGATGTTGACTGGCTGCGGCGGGATTCGCTTCGATCGGGTTCGGGCCAACTTCACTGGGGAGGCGCTGCAGAGCGGCTCGGTTCAGATCGGGACGATCGAGGATGGGTGGGCGATCGTCGAAGCGAGGATCAACGGGCAGGGGCCGTACCGGCTGATGCTGGATACCGGGGCTGATCTGACCATGCTTCGATCTGATGTATTCGAGCAGATCCGCAGCGGGTCCCTCGGGAATAGCACGATCAGGGATATTCATGGATTTGACAAGTCGTACGCCGTGCATGAGTTGGACACGATCGAGCTCAATGGGGTGCGGCTGGAGTCCGTGCCGGTAATCACGGGCACCAAGCTCGATGCGCTGTACGAGCAATACGGCTGGGACGGGCTGCTGGGGTACTCGGGCATCGATGATTTTACGCTTGATCTGGATTATGAGGCCGGGGTGGTGCGCCTGAGCACCGAGCGGCTCAGACAGGGCGATCGCGGGGTGATGCGGATGGTTGCGCGGGACGGGAAAACGCCGATCGTGGCGTTGACGCACACTGGACCCGTGGCGGGCGAAGAGTTCACGAAGCGGTACGGGATCGACACCGGCGGCGATTTTTTGCTCTCGATCCCGGGACCGGATCAGGCGCGACTGGTGGATCTCAACCTCGTGCGCCGGGGGGGTATGAGCGTGGGGATGAATAGCGTTCAGAAGGACAACCATCTCGGGCGGTTGCGAGGCGGTCTCCGCATCGTCGGCGATGCTGAGCGGGAGAAGAGCATGGCGGGGATCTCCATCTCAGGCATTCCCGTCGATCTTGATCTCAAAAATACCCTCATTGGGAACGGGTTGCTCTCCAGGTTTCATGTCATGATCGATCCCGTCTCGCGGCTGGTAAGAATCACCAACGGCGACTCGTTCGGCTCGTTGGTCCGCATGAATCCCATGCAGGGGATTGGTGTTTTGGATTGGGTGTTGCTTGATGATCAGGTGTTGCTGATGAGGATCGGCGACCAGTCGCCGGCGATGCTCGCGGGGCTTCGCCCCGGCACGATGGTGTACGCGATCGATGGCAAGGCGGTGACCGATCCCGAAGTGCGCCGGGGGCTCGGGTTTGTGTGGGATGAGCCTCGGACCTTGCAGCTGCTCGTCGATCGCGGTGAAGAGCGCCGCGAGGTCGAGGTGGGGACGGAGCCGTTCTTCGCGGATGGTCTGGGCGAGCGGGGGCCGGATCTGGAGCTTCCGAAGCTCAACCCCACGGTGCGGATCCTGCCTCCCAAGTATTGATCAGTCATCGATCGGCTTCGTCAGCGCCTTCTCGAAGTGGGCGTCGATGTCGTCGGCGGTGGGTGGGGTGTCGGTGGCGCCCAGCTGGTAACGGATATACGCGTCCACGCGGAGGATGTAGACGCGGAGGTCGCCGCCGGGGCGGTCGCTGGTGATGAGTTCTTCGGTGCGTCTCGCCAGGCGAGCGCTGGCGGGCTCGGGCAAGTCGAGCTCGGCCCAGCCGGCGATGGTGTCGGCGATCGAACCCCAGCGAGTGTGGTTGATCGTCGTGCCCGTCGCGGACTGGCGGTATTCATGCATGACATGCCAGTCGCGCCGACCCACGGGGGGCGGGGTGTCCGGGGCGCTCCAGAGCGGCTGGACGCTGGTGGCCACGGGCAGACGCAGGAAGAGGTATCGGGTGGCGCGGACCTGCTGGGTGGCGGGGTCGAACTCGATGACGGTGCGCAGGCCCAGGGTGAGCCCGAGCAGCAGGAGCAGGACGAGAAGGCCGGCGATGATGGGGATGAGCTTTGAACGCGATGAGGGCATGGGTCTCCATCCGTGATTGATCTCAACCGATGACGAACTCGGTCTCGGCCAGCGCGGCGTTGACCTTGGATTGCCAGTCTTCGTACCCGGCGCGGCCCATGAGCCCGAAGGTCGCCTTCTTGCCCGTCTCCACGGCGGGCTGGTCGTAGGCGTCGATGTTGAGCATGCGCCCGGCGTAGGCGGTGGCGATCTCCCACAGGGCGATGAACTCGCCGACATGCTGCGCGTCGATGCGGGGCATGGCGATGGTGTAGTTGGGGCGCTGGGATTCGACCAGGGCGTACTCGGTGGCGCGCAGCTCGGCGTTGAGCAGGTCGGCCATGCTTTTGCCTTCGAGGTATTCGATGGCCTCCACGCCCATGCCGGTGGGGATGGTCAGGGACTGATCGGGTCCGAAGTCGTCGACGCGGACGAAGCCGATGACCTTGTCGTTGGGGCCCTCGCGGTAGAGCTGGACCTGGGAGTGCTGGTCGGTGGTTCCCAGGGCGCTGATGGGGGTGAAGCCGGCGAAGACCTCGTTCTTCTGGGTGTCGAACTTCTTGCCCAAGGACTCTGCCCAGAGCTGGGCGTACCAGTCGCCCAGGAGCTTGAGGGCGTTGGCGTAGGGCATGAGCACATGGTTGGTCTTGCCCTTGCGCGTGCCCAGATCGACCAGCAGCAGCGCGAGCATGGCCGCGGAGTTTTTGGTGAGGTCCTCGCTGGCGCAGCGGGCGTCCATGGCCTTGGCGCCCTCGAGCAGGGCCTGGATGTCGATCCCGGCCATGGCGGCGGAAAAGAGCCCGACGGGGCTGAGCACGCTGAAGCGGCCGCCGACGCCCTCGGGGACGGGGAGGGTGGTGATCCCGGCGTCGTCGCAGATGGTCCGCATGGTCCCGGCCTTGGGGTCGGTGATGGCCACGACATGCCCGGCCCAGGCCCCGCCCACGCGCTCCTGGAGCAGCTTGCGGACGATCATGAACTGGGACGCGGTCTCGGCGGTCTCGCCGGACTTGGAGACGACATTGAACAGGGTCTTGCGTGGGTCGCACACGCTCAGGATCGCGTTGAAGTTGGCGGGATCGACATTGTCGACCACGAACACGCGCGGCCCGGGGCGCTCGGAGGCGGCGAGGAGGTTGTAGACGGGGGGGTTGAGGGCGGACTGGAGGGCGATGTTGCCCAAGGCCGAGCCGCCGATCCCGAGGACGACGAGGTTCTCGAACCTGCCCCTGCACGCGTCGGCGACCGCGCGGACGCTCTGGAGGTGCTCGGAGCGCGCGGGCTCGTCCCAGAGCGTGCGCCAGCGCTCCCAGCCCGTCCCTTTCGAGGCGTTGAGGTCCCTGGTGAGGGTGGCGATCCCGCGGGCGTTGTCGCCGCCGGCGTGGACGCGGGCGGGGTCGAGGCCGTGAGACCCGACGCGGGTGGAGAGGCAGTTGGCGTAGTCGAGTGTGAGCATGGGTGAGGGTATGCCGGGTGCGAATCGGGGTGTTTTCGGACCCTCAAGTTGAGTGGCATGTTGATGGGAAAGGGCAATCGTTGGTGAAGGTTGCGGCCGGTGCTGGAGATCGCGGGCGGGGGGTCTACGCTTGGTCATGATTCACCCCTGGCACGATGTCCGACCCGGCCTGAAAAACCGCGAACTCCCGGCCTATTTCCGCTCGATCATCGAGATCCCCAAGAGCTCGAGCAACAAGTACGAGCTGGACAAGCAGACCGGTCTGCTGCGCCTGGACCGGGTGCTGAGCAGCGCGGTGTACTACCCGGCCAACTACGGCTTCATCCCCCAGACGCTGGCCGAGGACGACGACCCGTTGGATGTGCTGGTGTTCTGCACCGAGAAGGTGCCCCCGATGTGCATCTGCGAGGCCCGGGCGATCGGGGTGATGACGATGATCGACGACGGGCACCCGGACCACAAGATCGTGTCGGTGCTGATCAACGACAGCGAGTTCGAGGAGTACCAGACGATCCAGGACTTCCCCAAGCACACTTTTAAGATGCTCAAGCGCTTCTTCGAGGACTACAAGCAGCTCGAGGGCAAGTCCGTCGAGGTGGACGAGATCCAGCCGGCCCAGCGGGCCCACGAGATCATCGACGCGGCCCTGGTGCGGTACTCGGCGGCGCGGCAGTCGGGAGTGTTGTAAAAAAACGCCGCCCGAAGGCGGCGTCGAGAAAAGTAAGTGGTTTGTTCACTTAGTATGAATAGCTGTCGTACGGCACGCCAAGAATGGCCGAGGTGGCGGTGTTGGTCTGGGCGTCCAGCGTGGTCACCAGCGTCAGGCCGGAACTGTTGTCGGTGATGTCGAGTTCATGGATGCCGATGTCGGAGGCGAACGCGGAGATCGCGTAGATATCGCCGCTGACGGCGATGCCGTAGCAGGAGAACTCATCGTCCCATTCGTTGCCGGGAACGATGGAGAAGGTGAGGTCGTAGTCGGCGAGGTTGGGGATGTCCACGCCGCTGGCGAAGACGAAGAAGGCGTGCAGGTCGTCCTGGTCGGTGTTGCCGTCTACCTCAAGGTCGCTGTATGAATCGATGGTGTACTCGTCATCGCCGTCGTCGACCCAGCCGTACTGGGCGAGGATCTGGGCTTCGGTGTAGCCGTTAAAGTCGAACACCGTCGCCGCCAGATCGGATTCGGAACTCGTGTCGATGGAGCTTGAGAGCATGTCTGGATCGAAGGGGAGTGTGACATGGACTGAGCCGTTGGGGTCGGTCAGATAGGCGTTCGCGCCGAGTGTTGACGGGGAGAGCACGAGCGTGCCGTCGGTAATTTCGAAGACCGGAGGGGTGCTCGACTTACCCTCGGCCCGCGCGGGGTCGTCCGTGCTCTGGATGTGGACTGTGGGCTCATTGTTTACGGGAATAAGATCGATGCGGTTGATGACATACCATTTATTTGTACCGTGCTCGTTGACCATGTCGGGCATGCCGTCGCCATTAACATCATAGATGTCATATTTTTTGCCGGTAGTGCTATCGACATAGTTTCCAACAACATTTCCCTTGTCTTCGGGTTTCCAGCCAACAGTAACATCGCCAGAGACCGGGCCGACTTTGCCTCCGAAGGTTCCTTGTCCGCTTGTGCTGCAGGCTTGGAAGGCAAGCAGACAAGCGGAAGCGCTACTCATCAATACTATTTGCGGCATCAGTTTCATCGAGTTTCATCTCCTGAGGGTACGGGACAGGCAAATACGACATTTGTCTTGGGGATATTATTTATTGTTGTATCTCCATAGCCACTTGCGACCGCGATGATCGTGGCCCCGGCTTTCCCGACTGCTACGATCGGGCTTCCGGAGAGATGGCAGAAGTCAGGAGATACAATATTGTTTGTTAGCACGACGATGCGGCTTTGGGTATCATAGATAATATTTTTTTTACTAACCTGTATTGCAACAGATCTTTGATCTGGCTTGGAAATAGTGATCAAGAATATTGATTGAGAAAATAATAAGTCTTCTCTAATATTCGTTGATAACGGAATCGGCGTCGCCGGCAGCGAGGCATCACACTGAAGGATCGCGTAGTCGGTGGGTATGCGTTCCCGCTGCAATGCGCGAGAAAATATATTTTGCGAGTCGCGAAGATCTTTCCACCCATCATCGATCGGGAAAACAGTTGAGGGAAGATTTTCATTGATCCGTATACTGATGTTTTTGAGGGATGTTGAAGGTATGGTGTGCGCGGCGATTAAGATGGATGTGTCTGATACCGCTGTGCCGGTTGATATATAGTTACCGTAACGGACTTTGATAACACTGTGCGTCAGTGATTTGCCCGCACTCGCGCACCCGACAAGCACAAAGCCACACACAACAAAAATATTAAATATAAGAAAATTATATTTCAATATATTGTTCATAGAATTATCATTTTGGTTTGGTTTGTTAAGGAGTGTATTTGGGGGGAGGGGGCAAGTCAAGGCACCCGGATAATTTTTATCTTGAATCGCACCGAGCATCCGTGTCGGATATCGTCTTGTCCATGTTCCCCGAGATCGATCGCATCCTGGTTTCGCGACAGCAGATCGCCGATCGCGTGAAGGAGATGGCTGCGGAGATCGCCGCGGATCTGCGCGCCGATCTGGCGGCGGACGGCGATTCGCCGCTCGACGAGGACCGGGTGATCATTATCCCGATCATGACGGGGGCGATGATCTTCGTGGCCGATCTGGTGCGCGAGCTGCCGATGAAGCTGTCTTTGGGGCTGGTGGCGGTGTCGAGCTACCCGGGCGAGTCGGTGACGAGCAAGGGCGCGCACCTGGAGAGCGAGCTGCCCGAGGACCTTGAGGGCAAGCACATCATCGTGCTCGATGACATTCTCGACTCGGGGCAGACCCTGGCGACGGTCAAGGGGCTGATCGAGCAGAAGAATCCCGCCTCGCTGCGCCTGGGCGTGATGCTCGACAAGAAGACCAAGCGCACGATCGATGTCAAGGTCGATTATGTGGGGTTCGAGATCCCCGACGAGTTCGTGGTGGGCTACGGGCTGGACTATAACGGGTATTACCGCAACTACCCCGAGATCGCGGTGCTGCGTCCCGAGGCGGTCCCTTCGCGTTGATTGCACGAATGATCATGAAAAAAAACCGCCCGGCATTGGGCGGCTGTAGTGTTGGTTGAAACGCGGATGGTTTAGCGACGGCGGTACTGACGCACACCGGCGCAGCCCGCGAGCATCCCGAGCCCGGCCAGTGCGGCGGTGGGCAGGGGGACGACGGCCAGCGTGCCCTCAAGCCCGCCGAAGATGAAGTCGGGGTCGGAGGTGCTTGAGCCTGTGTCCAGATTGCGAACTGTGACGGACTGAAGGATGTCGCCGGCGTTGAATCCGAAGCCGGTGAGGTCGAATGCGACCTGGTTGACATTCTCAGCGCCAAATGATGTGAAGTTGAGGAAGGTCGCGATGCCCGAGGCGGCGCTGATGAAGGATCCGCCGTCGAAGCTGACCTCCCAGCTGGTGCCCTCGACATCAACGCCCGCGCTGGAGCTGGTGATCTCGTAGAACACGAAGGTGTCGTGGTTGCTGTCGCCGATGGTGAGGCCGCCGGCGCCGAAGTCGAGGGTGAACCAATCGGCCCCGCTGGCGCCGTAGCTGTTGAGCGAGAGCTGGTCGCCCGGATCGCCGCCGTACTGGCCCGCGGCGAGCTCGCCGACGGTGAAGAAATCGACGCCTACGGCGTTGTCCCACTGCTTGCCATCGAATGTGACCCCGCCATCGGCGCGGTAGGTGACCGCGGCGTTGGCGAACTGATCCAGGTCAAAGGTGTAGGCGTCGATGGTGACTTCGTTGGCCAGCGCGGGGGTGGCCAGTGCGCATGCGGCGATCGCCAGCGCGGTGCGTGTCGAGTACATGTTGTCCTCTCTTTGTGCTGTTTGTGCGTGTATCGGAGCGTCCGGCGGACCCGTGCTCCGTGCTCTCTCGTGCCCCATTTTGGTCCAATACCATGACGGGCGTTTTATATTACACATTTTCGCATGAAGAAGCAATACTCATCCTTCAATCCCCCTGCGGCCTCCATCAAGCGGCATACCGAGAAGCGAGCACGACGGGAGGGGACGAATCCGGGGCCTGGGTGAAACTGGGAGATTTGGTCGATACTGGCTGCTCATGGGAATGGTTACTTCATCTCGGACCTCGGATCCGTCGCGGCTGGTCCCGGCGGGCTCGTCGCGGGCGCCCGAGCGGGTGCTGATCGATTCCAGGCCGCACATCGCGTTCGTGTTCACCCAGATGTGGCGTTGGATCCTGATCGGGCTGATCGCGTGGGGGGCGATGCGCTGGGCGGGGATGGTGCTGGGGACGCCGGCGCTGGTGTTCGCGGCCAACGGGGCGCTGGTGATCGTGGGGGTGCGGGCGGTGCTGGGGCTGCTCGACTGGAGCGTGCGCCGGCATGTCCTGACCGATTCAAGGATCATCGCGCGTTCGGGGGTGCTACGCAGCGTGGTGGTGGAGATCCCGCTCCGCCGGGTGCAGCACACCCTGCTGGTGCGTCCGGCGGCCGAGCGCCTGCTGGGCATCGGCTCGATCGGGATCACCAGCGCCGGGACCGGGGGCGTGGACCTGGTGTGGCGGGGGGTCGAGCACCCCCGCGCGGTGTTCGATACCATACGAACCGAGGTGGACCGGATGTCAGTGCACGGATCGGGCAGGCGGGTGACGCCCGTGATCGGGATCGTGGGCGGGATCGGCGCGGGCAAATCGACCGTGGCGGGCGTGTTCGCCGAGCTGGGGTGCGTGGTTTCGGATTCGGACAAGAGCGTGCGGGAGATCATGGGCGATCGGGAGGTGATCCGGCGCCTGGTCGGGTGGTGGGGCAGGGAGATCCTGACGCCCGAGGGGCTGGTGGACCGGGCCCAGGTGGCGCGGATTGTCTTTGAGCAGCCCTACGAGCGGCGCAAGCTCGAGGGGCTGATCCATCCGCTGGTGCATGAACGCCGTCGGGAGCTGATCGAGCGGGCGGTGGCGGACGGGGCGGCGGGCGTGGTCATCGATGCGCCCCTGCTCTACGAGGCCGGGGTGGACCGGGAGTGCGACGCGGTGGTTTTCGTCGACACCCCCAAAGCGGTGCGGGCGGCGCGGGTGCTTTCGAGCCGGGGCTGGGACGCCCTGGAGCTCGATAAGCGAGAAAATGCGCAGATGGCACTTGAACACAAGCGACAGAGGGCCGATTATGTGGTGGCCAACAGCGGCTTGCCCGATGAACTTCGTGGACGCGTGGCGCGGGTGCTGGCGGAGATCACCAAGAATCTCCGCGAACGAGCGTCCGGCGACTGATCCGCGGATTCACTCCTGCTCCCTGCTCATATTCGATGCCCCGGCGCGCCCTTTGAGGCCGCGGCCCACGCGGGACCCGTGACCGGTTCATCCCTCCCGATGAGATTCTCGATCTGTTCCACGCAGACCCCGTTTCAGTACGACCCCTTTCCTAACGCAACGCCCGATGACGGGCGCGCCACCATCAGCCGCGAAAACGCGGTTGGAAGCCGATTCGCACGCGACGCCTCTCCAGACCGGGGTGGCGCTCGCTGCGGGTTCGAGAGGACCAGACCCATGGCCAAACCGACCGAGGTTGCCCAGAAGGAACCCAAGACCACCAAGAAGCGCACGGCCAAGAAGGCCCCCTCCAAGAAGGATGGGGAGTCGAGCGTGGAGCGCGCGGCGGCTAACGCGGACGCCAAGCCCGAGAGCCGGCCCCATAGCCAGCCCGAGAGCCGGTCTGAATCCAAGCCCGACAGCAAGCCTGAAAGTCGGCCCGAAAGCCAATCCGAATCGAAACCCGAGCCCAAGGGGGAGGCGCGGGGCGAGGGCAGGCCGGAGGCCCGGGCCGACCAGGGAGCGGGCGGCGGCGCCGGGCGCAGCGGTTCGGGCATGGGCAACGGCGCCACGGAGGACGGCGGGCGCCGGCGCAAGCGCAAGAAGCGTCGCGGCTCGACCGGCGGCGGCAGCGCTGGCGGGAGCGGCGGGAGCACCAGCAGCGGCGGCGGGGGCAACCGTCCGCGCAGCACCTCCAGCGCGTATCCCTCGCATGTGCTGCCCACCGACGAGCAGCTCGAGCGCGAGGCCGAGGAGCTCGAGCGGATCGTGGCGGCCGCGGGGGGCAAGATCGAGGACGACGGGCTGACAATCGCGGATTTTCAGCGGATGGAGCTCAAGGAGATCTTCGCCATCGCGGACAAGGAGGGGCTTGAGGACTTCCACCAGACCCCCAAGCAGGACCTGATCTTCAAGATCCTCAAAGCGCGTGCGGCCAAGCAGGGGATCATGTTCGGTGAGGGGACGCTGCAGATCATGTCCGACGGGTTCGGGTTCCTGCGCAGCGCGGAGATGAGCTACCTGCCCGGGCCCGATGATATCTATGTGTCCCCCAGCCAGATCCGTCGGTTCGGCCTCCGGCGCGGGATGAATGTGCGCGGGGCGATCCGCCCGCCCAAGGAGAGCGAACGCTACTTCGCGCTGCTTCGGGTGGAGAAGATCAACGGGCGCGATCCGGCCCGGGTGCACGACCTGGTCAACTTCGAGGACCTGGTGCCGATGCACCCGGAGAAGCGGCTGCTGCTCGAGACGACGCCCGACTCGATCGAGATGCGCATCGTAGACCTGGTGGCGCCCATCGGGATGGGTCAGCGGGCGCTGATCGTCGCCCCGCCGCGCACGGGCAAGACGGTGCTGATGCAGAAGATGACCAAGGCGATCAACGAGAACTACCCCGAGGTGAAGGTGATCGTGCTGCTGGTCGATGAGCGTCCCGAGGAGGTCACGGACTTCAAGCGCCATGTGGGCAAGGATGTCGAGGTCGTGGCCAGCACCTTCGACGAGCAGTCTGGTCGTCATGTGGCCGTGGCGGAGATGGTCATCGAGAAGGCGCGGCGGATGGTGGAGTACGGCGAGGATGTCGTGATCCTGCTCGACTCGATCACGCGCCTGGCCCGCGCGTACAACAGCGAGATCCCGCATTCGGGCAAGATCATGTCCGGCGGGCTCGATTCCAACGCGCTCCAGCGTCCCAAGAAGTTCTTCGGCGCGGCCCGCGCCATCGAGCGGGGCGGCTCGCTGACGATCATCGGCACCGCGCTGGTCGACACGGGCTCGAAGATGGACGAGGTGATCTTTGAGGAGTTCAAGGGCACGGGCAACAGCGAACTGCACCTGGACCGGCGCCTGGTCGAGAAGCGGATCTACCCCGCGATCGATGTGGCCGCCTCGGGCACGCGCCGTGAGGAGCTGCTCATGGACCCCAAGGAGCTCGAACTGGTGTACCGCCTGCGCAAGGTGCTGGCGGATATGAATGTCGTGGAGGCGATGGAGCTGCTCAAGAGCCGCCTGGGCAAGCACAAGACTAACGCCGAGTTCCTGATGTCGATGGCGCTGGGCTGAGCCCGGTGCGCGGACGCTGGCTGAGTCTGTCGCTGGTGACGCTCTTCGCGGCCCCCTGGAGCGTGGCGCTGGGGGTGCTGGGGCTGTGGCTGCTGGGCAAGGGGCACGGGGGCGCGCTGGGCGATCCCTGGATTGGCGTCAGCGCGGGGATCGCGGCGCTGGCCGCCGGGCAGCTCGTCTTCCTGCTGTGCGTGGCCGAGCGGGTCTTCCCCGCGGCCCACGCGCTGCTGACGCGCCTGGCGCCGCTGGCGCTGGCGGCGACCTTTCTGGTGAGCATGGGCGTACTGGCGGTGGCGTCCCTGACGCGGGGCGTATGATCGGGAGATCCGTCGCGGCTTTTCGCACGGGACGATCCCGGTTATCGTGTGTCCGCGCCCGACATGTCCCCTTGCAGGAACCCAGCTCCCATGAGATTGCACATCCGCCGATCGCCTTCCCGCACCGGATTGCTTCGCCCCACTCTGGGGGCGGGTCGGCTGGCGACGATCGCCGTGGGCGTGCTGTGCGCGGGCGCGTGGGCCCAGCCCGCCGCGGACGCGCGGGCGGTGAGCGACGACGAGCTGGCCTGGGCCCTGTCCCGGACCACCCTGCTGGACCTGGCGTCGCATGAGTCTCCCACGCCCGAGGATTACGCCCTGGCGGGGGGCCTGCTCTCGGTGGCCTCGGATCTCTCTCCCGGCGACAACGAGCTGGCGCGGAGCCTGGTGCGGGCGTCGTGGTTGGCGGGCGACCAGGCGACGATGATCGAGGCCACCCGGCGGGTGATCCGCAACGACCCCGCGGACACGGTGGCGCAGCTGCGTCTGGTGAGCTCGATCATCAACCAGAAGCAGACGGCCGAGGAACGCATGGTGCTGTACGAGCGGTTCCTGGGCGACGACGGCCGGTCGCTGGACCCTTCGGTGCGTTCACGCCTGGCGCTGGACGCGGCGCTGCTGGAGCGGGAGCGGGGCAATGCGAGGGCGTTCGTCGAGCGTCTGCACCAAGCGACGAGGCTGGATGTCTCCAACAAGGCGGCGGCTTCGCTGGCGGCGCAGTATTACGCGTCGGCGAGCGACGACGCGGTGACGGTTCTGGACTACCAGATCAGGCTGCTCAACGCCGATCCGCTGGACGCCAATGTGCACCTGACCATCGCGAGCCTGCTCGCCTCGCACGGCGCGTACCTGGAGGCGCGCCGGTTCCTCGGCAACGCCAGCGACCTGTTCCAGCTCGAAACGGGCGCCCCGCCGGCGATGATCGACAAGATCAAGATCGCGCTGGACTGGGAGATCGACGGCCCTTCCGAGTTCAGCGACCGGCTGACCAAGGCCCTGCGCAACCAGCGCGGGCGCGCCCAGCAGATCCTCGACAAGTACCACGAGGCGTCGCTGCCCACCGACGAGCTGATCAAGCCCGAGGACATCCGCTACGATCTGGATGTGGACAAGTTCCGGCTCTTCGCGGCGTACAACCTCGGGGACGAGGCGCTGACGCGCGAGGTGCTCAACGACATCGCCACGACGGTGAGCAAGGAGCTGGCGGCGATCGGCAAGCTCGCCGGGCAGCGGGGCGCGGACCAGAACACGCTGCTCCAGGAGGCGATCTCGCGGATCACGGACCTGCAGGTCATGCGCGCCATCGTGGGGCTCGACGCGGACAAGATCCGCTCGGATACAGAGAGTATCTTGAAGAACCAGCCGGCGATGGCGGCCTACCTGAGCGGCATCGAGCCCATGGCGCTGTACGCCGAGGGCAGCTACGAGCGGGCGCTGGAGGCATCCGAGCCGTACCGGGGTTCGCCCATCGTGAGCCTGATCCGCGCCCAGAGCTACGAGAAGCTGGGCCGCAAGGAGGAGGCGCTTGAACTCTACCTGAACATCGCGCGCGACAACGCGCTCAACGCCTACGGGGCCTTCGCCAACTCGCGCGTGCTGGCCCTGGACGCGGGCGACCGGCTGGTAACGGCGGCGGGGCGGCAGATGATGCAGATCGTGCAGACGATCCCGGGGTGGCTCGACGACATGATCTCGCGTCCGGACTCGTTCATGTACCTGAGCGTGACGGTCCTCAAGGGCGTCTACCCCGCGATGGAGCAGCCGATGCTGCGCATCAAGCTGCAGAACACCGCCCCCATCCCGATGGCGGTGGGCCCATCGGCGCCGATCGACTCGAGGATGCTGGTGATCCCCAAGATCGATTCGGGGCTGGGGACCTATCGCGGGAAGCCGGCGCCCAAGGTGGTCGAGCTGGACCAGCGCCTGCGACTGCGGCCTCGGGAGGAGCTGACGGTGACGATCCGGGCCGATTCGGCGCACGCCCAGTGGCTGATGGGGCTGCAGGCCAACTCGCTGATCCGCGAACGCTACCGGGTGCTGCAGGGGTTCCGTCCCCGGACCTCGGACGCGTCGGCCCAGGCCAAGAACGCCAACCCCAAGGCCCCGGTGTTCGGGATCACCAACTCCCCGCTGGGGCTGACGGCCGAGACGGGGCTGATCCAGCGGATGATGCTCGACGAGTCGCGCGTCACGCTCGACGAGCTGATCGCGCGCCTGGCCAGCGGTGTGACCGCCACGCGCCGCGCGGCGGTGATGGCCAGCGCGGGTCGGCTGTGGATCCCGCAGATGGGGGCGGAGCTTGATCCTGATCAGCAGCAGCGGCTGGTGGCGGCGCTGATGGAGACCTACACGAGGGTCCGCGACGATGAGCGCGCCTGGATGATGCTCGTGCTCCCGCACCGGCGACAGGTCCCGGCGATGATCGACTTCGACGACCATGTCGCCAGCTCGATCCTGTCGGGGGCGCTCATCGATTCCCGGGTCGACCCGCTCGTGCTGTGCGCGGCGCTGTTGACGCGGACCGACGACGCCGAGGCCCCGATCTTCGAGACGCTCAGCCAGGTGAGCGATCCGCGCGTGCGCCGGGTGGCGCAGATCCTGCGGTCGCGCCTGCGCGACGGGCGCCCGACCTACAGCACCATGGACTCGGATGTCGACTCGATGCTCCCGGGCGGCTCGCTGCTGGGCTTCTGAGCGGGGCGCCGGGGGAAGGGGGTCGGCGCGCATGAGCGAGTCAATGCCGGTCGAGACGGAACCGGTCGATGCCGGGGATCTCGATGCGATGGGAATCAACCGGCGCGGCCGGTCGCTGCTCAAGCGCGTCGGGTTCGTGCTGGGGCTGGCGCTGATGCTGGGCGCGGCGGCCTACCTGCTGGCCGACCCGGCGGCGATGCGCGATTTCGGCGAGCACATCGCTCACGCGCCGGCCTGGGCGGTGGCCGTGGTGGTCGCCGGGCCCCTGCTCAACTGGATCTTCGTCGCCATGTGCCTGCACGCGCTCATCACCCGCCACGGGCGGGTGGGGCGGGGCGAGATGCTGGCGCTGGTGGGCAGCGCCTGGCTGCTCAACCACCTGCCCCTGCGACCCGGGCTGGTGGGGCGCATCGGCTATCACGCCAAGGTGAACCGGATCCGGGTGCGCGACAGCGTGGAGGCGAGCGTCTGGGCGATGGGACAGGCGGCGCTGTCCAACATCGTGGCCCTGGGGCTGATGCTGCTGCTCAGCCCGGAGATCGGGGTCGGGCGGCTGACGCTGATGCTGGCGATCCCGCTCGTGGGTTTCTCGCTGCTGGCCCCGCTGGCGCGGGTCCGAAGCCTGGGGCTGGGCCTGCTGGCGATGGGTCTGGTGTGGCGGTACGCGGACCTGATGGTGTGGATGATCCGCTACGCCGCCGCCTTCACGGTGCTGGGGGTGGAGATCACTCCGGTGCAGATCGCGCTGATCACGGCGGTGTCGCAGTTGGCCCAGGTGATCCCGATCACCGGCGGAGGGCTCGGGTTTCGCGAGTGGGGGGTGGGGATCACGGCGCGCATGTCGTCGCGGGGGGCGGCGATCCCGATGCGACTGGCCATCGGCGCCGATGTGATCAATCGCGTGGCCGAGACGCTGATCGTGATCCCGCTGGGGCTGGTGTGCACGGGGATGGTGGCGCGCCGGTTCAGCCGGCATCAGGCCCGGCGGGCGCCGGGCTCGATCGGAGGCCGGAACTCAACCGAAGACCAGTCGCCAGGCCATGCCCAGGACCAGGATCAGCCCCGGCAGTCCGGCCAGCAGCGCCCAGCGGATGGTTGAGCGCTGGCGCGCGTCCAGAGGCCGGATGGTTGCGATGGGGCGCGCCTGCGCGCCCTGGCCGATCAGGTCGTCCATCCCCGCTAGCCAGGCGATCGAGGCGTCGAAGAGCGTCGTGTCGCCGGGCCAGCGGGCGACGAGCCGCCCGTCGATCTGCTGCTCGGTGTCGGAGGTGACGGCGTCGACGGCCCAGGCGCCCGAGCCCACGACGACCAGACGCTGGGGACGGCCCGCCAGCTGGCGCTGGGCGGCGGCGGCCAGCACCCACTGGTCGCGGCGCAGGTCGTCTCCCGGGTCGTAGACGGGCTGGTTGGTCATGATCTGGCGCTGCTGGGCGTTGCGCTGCCAGAGGTTGAGCCAGGCGCTCTCGCCCCAGGTCTCGTCGTCGCCGGGGATGGTGATCAGCTCCGCTTGTTCGACGCCGGGCGTGGGTTGAAGGGTCAGGGGGATGGGCCAGGTGAAGACCGTGCTCAGGCCGCGCACCGCGCCGCCCACGGGGTGCGTTGAGCCGGTGGGGACGGTGCGGGTCACGGGGTCTGCGACGCGTCCCACGGGGCCCACGCGCTCGCGCAGCAGCGGGTGCCCCGAATCGGGGACGATCCCGAAGGGGGCGATGGCCTGGGCCAGCGGGTCGGGGAGCCCCGAGGTGGGGAAGACCGAGGGCGTGAGCGACACCAGCAGCGCCTTGCCCTCGGCGACCAGACGCCCGGTCACGGCGCCCAGTTCGGTGGCCCGCTTGGCCCCGCTCAGGCCCGAGGCCGAGCTCTGTGCCGTGGAATCGACAGGGATGATCGCGTAGATGACGGGTCGGGTTCCCAGGGGATCCAGGGCGTCGAGACCGGGATCGGTGGGGTTCTCGACGGCGGCCCATTCGATCGTGTCGATCCCGCGCTGGGCCAGGCGGGCGACGCTCTTGGTATAGAGCTGCGACTCGCCCAGCAGCTCGCCCGCCCGCCCGGCGTGCACCAGCACGAGGATGGGCTGGACGGGGGCGACCAGGCGGGCGATGGCGCTGGCGATGAGTTCCTGGGCGCGGGGGCCGATGAATCCGGCGGCCGAGACGCCGGCGCGTTCAAGGGCGGCGGTGGAGGGAAAGAGCGTGTCGAGCTCGACGGCGGCCACGCCCCGGTCGGGGGCGCCGATCACCAGCAGGGTCTCGCCCGTCTCCAGAGCGCGCCCCACGCGCAGCGCGTCGACCCGCTGGAGGCGGGAGATCCGGTCGTGGGCGCGGGCGACGCGGTCGCGGATCGTCCCGAGCTGGGGCGGCAGGGTGCGGGCGATGGCGCGGGGCTCGGGGGCCAGCTCCTGGGCCCCGGCGAAGGCGTCGACCTGGGTCGAGAGGTCGTCGAGCTGGTTCATCAGCTGCGACAGGGTCCGCTCGATGGGCTGGGCGTAGGTGTCGAAGGGGAAGATGTCGTCGCGCGGGGAGGCGGCGTCGAGGTAGGGGGCGAGCTGGTCGACGACGCGCTGGCCCTGGGCGGCGATGTCACGCGCGTAGACGCGGAAGATCGCCGCTCTTTGCTCGAACACGGCCCGGTTGTTGGCGTCGGTCCCGGTGCTCGGATCGATCGCGTCGCGGATGGATTCCAGGCGTCCGGTCACGGCGTCGAGCAGCGGGCCCGATTCGACCATGATCGTGGCGGCCGCGTCCAGGGCGTCCAGGTTCGAGCGGATGCGCTCGGCGTCGCGCCGGGCCAGGTCGGCCAGCAGGTCGTGGGTCTGGTCGATCCCCTCGGGGCTGTCGAGGTTGATGATCCGCACGCCGACCTGCTCGCTGGCGCGGTCGTAGGCGTCGAGGACATCGGTGACCAGATCGAGCGAGCGTGGGTCGATGCCGCCGCGGGACACGGCCAGGACGATCTGGGTGGGCTCGGTGAGGCGGTCGACGATGCGCGCCGAACGGGGCGAGAGCTCGTGGGCCCCGATGGCGGTGACATCCACGCGGGCGTGGTAGGCGCTGGTGAGATAGCCGGCGAAGGCGGCGGCGCCGCCGGTGGCCAGGACGAAGAGCGAGACGGTGGCCAGGGTGATTGCGCGCGATCGGCCCCGGCGCCGGACCTCGAGCACCCCGGCGGCCAGCACGAGCATCCAGGCGGACCCGATGAGAAAGAAGGCGAGCGTGGCGGTGTCGATGAGCCCCTTGGCCAGCTCGTTGACCCGCGCGGGGATCGACAGGGCGCCCAGCAGGGCGCCCAGGCGCACCCCGGCCTGCTGGGCGATCGCGCTGGTGAGCACCATCAGCAGGATCAGCGACATCACCGTGCCCAGGAACGCCAGGGTCTGGGAGGAGGTGAGCGAGGAGGCGAGCATCCCGATGGCCAGGTAGAGCATGCCCACGAGCAGCAGCATCAGGTAGCCGGCGCCGATGGGGCCCCAATCCGGGGCCGGGTCGGACACCAGCATCAGCACCAGCGGGTAGACGAGGGTGGGGACCATCATCAGCACCAGGAAGGCGACGGAGCCGGCGTATTTGCCCAGGGTGACCGCCCAGTCGCCGGCGGGGGCGGTGCGGAGGGCCTCGATGCTGCCCGAGCGGTACTCCTCGCTCATCAGGCGCATGGAGACGGCCGGGGCGATGGGGATCAGCAGCCATCCGGCGTAGGCGAAGAAGTATCGCAGCGACCCGGGCTGGCCGGGGATCACGGTCTGGTTGACGAACAGGACCGCGGTGAGGAAGGCGAAGAGGGCGATGATGATCCAGCCGGCGGGCACACGGAACATCGAGGCCAGCTCGCGCTGGGCGATGGTGAGTGTTCGCGTCACGCGGCGCCCTCCGGCTGGCGGGCCCGTGGCTCGGGGGTGATCGGCTGGGCGATATCCACCAGCTGAACAAAGAGGGCCTCGAGTGTGGGGACCAGGCGGCGCAGCTCACGGATGAAGAGGCCGTGGTCGTCGGCGGCTGCGGCGATGGATTCGCGCAGGTCGGTTTCGCCGGGGGCGGCCTCGACCTCGATGAGCGACCAGCCGCGGTGGGCGTCGAGGGGCTGGGCGGGGGCGGGGCGGGTGAGGGCCACGCCGGGGATGGCGGCGAGGGTGCGCAGGGCGTGCTCGATGCCGGCGCTGGGGTTGGCGCGGATCTCGACGAGGTAGCGGGTGTTGCTCTGGTTGCGGTCGATGAGTTGGGCGGGTGTGCCGTCGGCGCGGATCTCGCCGCCGGCCATGACGATGACGCGGTCGCAGGTGCGTTCGACCTCGGGCAGGATGTGCGAGCAGAGCAGTGTGGTGCGGTTGTGCGAGAGCTCGCGGATGAGGGACCGGGCCTCTCGGATCTGGGTGGGGTCGAGCCCGTTGGTGGGCTCGTCGAGGATCAGGACGCGCGGGTCGTGGACGAGCGCGGCGGCGAGCCCGACGCGCTGGCGGTACCCCTTGGACAGGTGCCCGATGCGCCGGCGGGCGACCTCGGTGACGCGTGTCTGGGCCATGGCGCGGTCGATGGCGGGCCCCAGCTGGCGTCCGGGAACCTTGTAGAGGCGGGCGCGGTGGCGGAGGTAGCCGCGCACGCTCATCTCGGGGTAGATGGGGGCGGACTCGGGGAGGTAGCCGATCTGGGACTGGGCGCGTCCGGGGCTGGTGGCGATGTCGTGGCCGGCGATGGTGATGGAGCCCTTGTCGGGGGTGAGGAAGCCGGTGATCATGCGGATGGTGGTTGATTTGCCGGCGCCGTTTGGTCCCAATAACCCGGCGATCTGCCCGGTTGGCAGCTCGAAGGAGACGCCCCGGACGGCCCGGAGCGGGCCGAAGGATTTGGAGATGTCCTGAACGAGAATCATGCCTGTTTCACAGCCTTTGCTGGTCGTTGGCCGATAGGGAGTCGATGCCTTGCCGGAGGTGTTTGGACCCAAAGTGGGTGAGAAGGATGTTCGAGCAAGAACCTTTCGTGTCCCGTGTGCGAAGAATACATAGGGTATACGCGGGGAGCCCGAGTATGTTGAGCCCGATGTCCCCAACTTTGAAGTGATGCCTGCCAAAGCCATGGTGGAAACCCAACCCAAGCTCGTGATCGTCGGCGGCCAGCCGGGGCTGGCCCTGGAGCTGTCCCGGCTCGTGGGCGATCGCTTCGAGATCGAGGTGCGTCCCGACGAGTCCGGGGTGGCGTCGGTGCTCAAGGCCCTGGGCGAGGGGATCTGCATCGTGGACCCCGAGGGGAACCTGAGCTGGAGCAACGATTTCTTCCAGGCGCTGGACGAATCCACGCGTCGCGAGGTGCGTTCGCTGTGCGTCCAGGCGGCCGATTCGGTGGGATCGCTGCACCACGACGCGCGTGGGGCGGTGGTGACCAAGCACGAGCTGGTGGGCGAGGGCGGATCGCGGGTGTTCGATGTGTACATCACGGGGATCGCCGAGCGCGACGACGAGGGTCTCCATGCCGGTCGCGTGGCGGCGATCGTGCGCGATGTCACCGTCTCCAAGCACACGCAGCGCAAGATGAACGCCCTGGACCGGGCCGGCTTCGAGCTGGTGCGCCTGGATGTGGCCGAGATCCGCGAGATGAACGCGATGGAGCGGCTCCAGCTGCTGGAGAAGCGGATCGTCAGGTATTCGCACGAGTTGCTCAACTTCGACCACTTCGCCATCTTCCTGATCGACCAGCACAGCAACAGGCTGCGGCTGGTGATGCAGTCGGGCCTTCCGCCCGAGATCCAGGACCTGGACCTGTTCCTGGAGCAGGAGGGCTCGGGGATCTCGGGCCATGTCGCCAGCACGGGGACGAGTTATATCTGCAACGATGTGACCCAGGACGAGCGTTTCCTGCCCGGGCTGACCGGGGCGCGTTCGAGCCTGACGGTCCCGCTGCGGGTGAGCGACCGGGTGATCGGGATCATGGACATCGAGTCGGTCAAGCCCGGCGCGTTCGACGAGCAGGACAAGATGTACGCCGAGATCTTCGGGCGTTATGTCGCGATGGCGCTGCACATGCTTCACCTGCTGGTGACCGAGCGCAGCGAGACGAACATGACGGCGTGCGATCGGGTGACGGGGGAGATCAACGGCCCCCTGGAGGACATCCTGGCCGAGATCGGCTGGCTGACCACCCACGAGAAGGACACCGACCCCGAGACGCGGGCGCACATCAAGCGGATCCTGCTGGATGTCGAATCGATCAAGAACCGTGTGAAGTCGGTGGCCGCGGGCGCCCAGACGCTGCTGGGGGTGGACGAGGCGCTGCTCACGCGCGAGAAGGACCCGGGCCTGACGGGCAAGCGGGTGCTGATCGCCGACGACAACGCGAAGATCCGCAAGATCATCGGCGAGGTGCTCACCCACCGCGGCTGCGACACGGTGGTGGTCAGCGACGGGACCCAGGCCATCGACCAGCTCGAATCGGTGTCGGGACGCGCGACGCAGCCGTTCGACCTGGTGATCTCGGACATCCAGATGCCCGACCGCAACGGCTACGAGGTGTTCAGCGCGGCGAGAAAGAACTGCCCCGGGGTGCCGGTGATCCTGATGACGGGCTTCGGCTACGACCCGCACCACTCGATCGTGCGCGCCTCGCAGGACGGGCTCCAGAGCGTGCTGTTCAAGCCGTTCGAGATCGAGCTGCTGATGGGGCAGGTGCGCGAGGCGCTGGCCGCTGAAGAGAAGAAGTGACGCGAGATCGCGGGCGCGGAGCGTTCATGGGCGTTACGGCTCGCCATCATGGGCGCCACTACTCGCCGTCTTCGGTGCAGTAGTGTCTTGGACGACCTTGAAGAGCACTACTGCGCCGAAGACGGCGAGTAGTGGCGCCCAGAGCAGCACCAGCGCGAATGGGAATGAGCGGCCTCGGATGCGATGGTTGAGGAACCCTTGTCTGTTTTGAAGAGACTTTGGGTGATGGGTGTGTAAATCGGCGGCGCGGTGTTTGGGGGCGCGCCGTGGTCGCTCATTGCCATTCGCGGCTGGTTGGAATCTCGCCTGTGATCGTTCGTGTTGAGTTGGGTGGCACAGGCGGGACGCCTGTGCCACCGAAGTATGTGCTTAACTGCGTGTCGCGATGAGCACGCGGTCGAGGCCGTCGCTGTCCTTGGCGATGCGTTCACTGGTGAGCAGGTCGTGAGCGCGGGCCAGTTCGAGGCACCGCGTCGCGTTGCACGAGGCGATCTCGATCAGCAGCAGCCCGCCCTTGCTCAGCAGGCGCGGGCCCTGCTTGATGAGCGGGGTGATGAACCGCATGCCGTCGCCTGGAGCGCGGAGGGCGCTCGTCGGCTCGTGGTCCCTGACATTGGGCTCGACCGAGTCCCATTCGTGGTCAGGGATGTATGGCGGGTTGGCGCAGAGGTAGCGCAGCGCGCCGTTGGCGCCGGCGACGGGGTGGTTGATGATGGGTTCGAGCAGGTCGCCCTGGAGCAGCTCGACGCGGTCTTCGAGGTCGTGGTGGGTGATGTTGAACTGGGCGACTTCCAAGGCGTCCTCGGAGATGTCGGTGGCGATCACGCGCGACCCGGGCAGGTTTTTGGCCAGGGCCGACGCGATGCAGCCGCTGCCCGTGCAGACATCGGCGATCATCATCCCCACGCCCGCGTCCGAGTCGCGAAGCGTGCGATCGTCGGGGTTTTTGCGCGCGTGCTGGAGGACCTCCTCGACGATCGTCTGCGTCGACGGGCGGGGGATGAGGACGCGCTTGTCGACATGGAACGACATGGCGAAGAAGGACTCCTCGCCGACGAGGTACTGGATCGGCTCGTGTGCCATGGCCCGCCGGACCAGATCGCGCAGGGCGTCGCGCTCCAGCGGGGTGGCGGGGCGATCGTTCTCCATGTAGAGGCGCAGGCGGTCGCAGCCGATGACATGGGCCAGGAGCATCTCGGCCATCCGGCGCGGCGAGTCGAGGTCCCTTCCCTCGAACGCCCCGGTCATCCAGGCGAGCAGGTCGCGGGTGGTCCAGGCTTTGGGTGAAGTCTGCGGCACGGATGAACTGTACACGCGAACCAACAGGAAAAGTTATTTCCCGTCGTACCAGTTGCTCGACACATGGGCGTCGACCTTCAGCGGGACCCTGAGGTCCATCGCGTGCTCCATCCGCTGCACGATCTGGTCGCGGGCCCGCACCGCGTGCTCGTAGGGGGTCTCGAAGACCAGCTCGTCGTGGATCTGCAGGATCATCTTGGTCCCCTCCAGCGGCTCGTCTGGCCGGGCCTGGCGGATGAGTCGGTGCAGGTCGATCATGGCCAGCTTGATCAGATCCGCGGCCGATCCCTGCACGACCGAGTTGATCGCCATGCGCTCGGCCAGGGCCTTGCGCTGGGGGTTGCGGTCGTCGATGCCGGTGATCGGGCGTCGGCGCCCGAGCATGGTCTGGACATAGCCGTGGTACCGGGCGAAGCGGACGCACTCGTCGAGGAAGCTGGTGATGTTGGCGAACCTGGCCTTGTAGTTGTCGATGATCTCGGCGGCCTCGCTGTTGGAGATCTTCAGTCGCCGGGCCAGCCCCCAGGGGGTGACGCCGTAGACGATGCCGAAGTTGACCATCTTGGCGCCGGAGCGCTGCTCGCTGGTGACCTCGGAGAGGGCGACATTGTTGATCTGGGCGGCGACGGCTTGGTGGATGTCCTCTCCGGCGTGGAAGGCCTCGATGAGGGCGGGGTCCTCGGAGAGATGCGCGAGGATGCGCAGCTCGATCTGCGAATAGTCGGCGCTGATGAGCTGGGCCCCGTGGGGGGCGACAAAGGCGCGCCGGATCTCGCGCCCGATGTCGGTGCGGATGGGGATGTTCTGCAGGTTGGGGTCCGACGAGCTCAGCCGTCCGGTGGCGGCGACGGTCTGGTTGAAGCTGGCGTGGATGCGGTTGGTCCTGGGATGGATGTCGCCCGCCAGGGCCTTGAGGTAGGTCGAGACCAGCTTGGAGAGCTGGCGGAACTCGAGGATCAGCGCGGGGATGGGGGTGGTGATGTCGGGGTCGAGGGTGAGCTTCTCGAGCACCTCGGCGTTGGTGGAGTAGCCGGTTTTGGTCTTTTTGAGCGGCTTGAGCCCCAGCCCCTCGACCTCGTCGTCGGGGGCGTTGAACAGGGCCTCGGCGAGCTGCCGGGGGCTGTTGATATCGAAGGTCCGCGCCAGGCAGCCCTTGCACTCCTCGTCGATCTCGCGCACCAGCTCGTCGATGCGCTGCTGCAGGCGCTGCTCCTGGTTGTGGAGCTCTTCTCGGTCGACCAGCACGCCGTGGATTTCCAGGTCGGCCAGCACCGCCACCAGCGGCATCTCGACCTCGCGGTAGAGCTTTTCGAGCGTCGGCTCGGCGTGGATCATGGGCGAGAGGACCGTGTTGAGCTGGAGCGTGACATCGGCGTCCTCGGCGGCGTATGGCCCGGCGAGCTCGAGCGGGACCTGGTCGAAGCACTTCTGGGCCTTGCCCGTGCCGATGAGGTCCTTGATGGAGATGTTGGTGCGTTCAAGGTACGCGCGGGCGAGGTGGTCCATGCCGTGGCTGGAACGCGAGGCGTCGAGGACATAGGACGCGACCATGGTGTCGCCCGCGGGCGATGTCTCGTCGTCGGGGAGGAAGCCGCGCAGGGTGACGCCCAGGGTGTGGAAGACGATCAGGTCGTACTTGATGTTCTGGCCCACCTTGGCGATGGATTCGTCTTCGAGCACGGGGCGCAGGGCGTCGATCACCTGCCCGGTGGTGAGGTGCGAGCCGGGATCGGGCGAGCGGGTGGGGATGTAGTAGCCCTCGCCGGGCTTGACGGAGACCGAGACCCCGGCCAGCTCGGCCCACATGGGGCGGATGTGGGTGGTCTCGGTGTCGATGGCGACGAGTTCGGCGGCTTTCATCCGCTTGATCAGCGCATCGAGTCCATCCTTCGTGCGCACGATGCTGTAGTCGCCCTCGATATGCTCGATCGAGCTGGAGGCGGCGAGCTGGGGCTGGTCGAAGAGCCCGAAGCCGGCGGTGTTGGTGACCTTGGGCTTTGGCCTGGATTCTCCCGTCGCGACGGGGCTGATGAGGGCCTTGAGCTCGTCCTGGTAGCGGCTGAAGCCCAGTTCCTTGCACACATCGATGAGCTTGGCCAGGTCGAAGCGGTCGATGCTGGCGGTTTCGACATCGAGGTTCACCGGGACATCATGGCGCAGGGTGACGAGCTGCTTGGAGAGCGGGAGGTACGGCTCGGCTTCGAGGATGTTTTCGCGCCGCTTGCCCTTGATGGCCCCGTCCCTGGCGGCCTGGATCACCGCGTCGAGGTTGCCGTGCTCGACGAGCAGCTTGGCGGCGGTCTTGATCCCGATGCCGGGCACGCCGGGGATGTTGTCGGATGTGTCGCCCATGAGCGTGAGCAGGTCGATCACCTGGTCCGGGCGGATGCCCAGGTCGGCCATCAGGTCGTCCTCGGTGATCAGGATGTCGGTGTGCACATCGTACATCTGGGTGGGGGGGGTGCCCAGGCCGAGGAGTTGCTTGAGGTCCTTGTCCTTGCTGATGATGCGGATGCGCACATCGGGGTGGGCCTCGGAATAGCTGCTGGCCAGCGTCGCCAGCACATCGTCGGCCTCGAAGCCGGCGCACCCGATGACGGGGACACCGATGGCTTCGAGGGTCTTGATGGCGCGGCTCACCTGCGGCATCAGGTCCTCGGGCGGTGCGACGCGGTTCTTCTTGTACTCGGGATAGAGCTGGCTGCGGAAAGTGCCGAAATCACCCCCGACATCGAGGGCGACGGCGACATGGGTCACCCGCCCGTCGTCGCCCTGGAGGTGCTTGCCGTCGTTCTTGAGGAGCTTGATAAGCATGCCCACGAAGCCGTAGGTCATGTTGGTGGGCTCGCCCGTGACGGGCGAGGTCATGGGGGTCCTGATGGCGTGGTAGGCGCGGAAGAACTGGGCGTAGCCGTCGATGAGGTAGAGGGTGTTCATGCGGAGGATGATAGGGGGTGGGGATGCGGGGTCGCCTATACGCATCTTCCGCCCCGGCGGAGCGGAGGGATGTCGCCACGGGTGGAGCGCAGCGCAACCCGTGGGACAAGTTCTCAGAACCGATATCGCCCTCGAAGGGGTGGGATCGTTGATTCCTTCACCCCTCCGGGATGAGGACACGAGCGTTCCGCCGAACCACTTGACAAACTTGAGCCGGTCAGGTACGCTGGGCGGACTCATTGCGGCGTGCGATGAGCATTTCTCGAAAGGGGTTTTCAATGCAATGTACGAAGACGAAAGCATTCATGATTGGTATTTGCTGCGGTTTATTGATAAACATGCTGTGGGTAAGCAGCGCGTTGGCTTCTACGATGATTTCCATGGACCCCGCCCCGGCAGGGCCGCCGCAACCTATTGAAGAATGGGGCGAACCTGAGCTTATTGAAGCCAATACAATGGTTTACGAAGGTCTCTTTCCTGGTGAAACATGGTCATCAACTTCAACATTTACGGTGAGTTCACCAATGGTCTCCGAGGGCAGAAACGACGGGGTTTCAGACCAAGGAGACGCGTTTCGTCTGCAGGCCTTTGTCGTTGACGAGTACGACATTTCGGAGCTGACGGCCTCGCTCACTCAGAATGAGCAGGATATGTGGATAAACAATAATGTGCGTGCTTCAATCTTCTTCGGACTCATGGCCAGTGAGTCCACTGGCTACTCCGTCATGTATCCCGTAGTCGGCTGGGCGAGTTCAAGTGATGTCAAACCCGATGTGGAGCTTACCATCACCCATGTCTTTGAGCCGGAAACCAAGGATTCTCTAGAAACTTTGTGGCATGCCCGGTCAGAGGGTCTGAGCGAGAGTCTTGAAGGGGATTGGGAATACTGGTTTATTCCTTGTCCTGGGGCTACAGCCGTTGTCTTCGGTGGAGCAGGCGGCGCGGATGATCCCTGTGTCCAAATCCTTCTTGATTGCGGAAATGAGTTTGATTCCAATATGCGGATCGCTGTCGCGGCCTATAAGGCGGTCATAGCGACTGCCGGAACAGGCTGCTTGGTGGGGGGGATTTTATTTGGCGCGTTTTGTTTAGTGGGCAATGTCCTGGCGTGCGCGACGGGCGGTTGGTTGCTCAATAGGTGTGCTATAATTTTAGGAACCGCGACGACAGCGGTGGTCTTGGCGATGTCGGCGGCTCAGATTGCATACCAAGATTGCGTAGGCAGTTGTTATACAGCTCCGGGTTGCCCATAGTTGCCAGTTGAAAGACAGATTTTTATCAGGCATGTGGCGCGTGTCCCAACGATGCGTGCTGTATTTTTTCATCATTTATTTTTAGGCGGTATTCTTATTATAGCAGGACTCCTTGCGTATCTCATGAATGCGCGGCAAGGGAGTGTTGATGCCGATACGCTTAAGGGGCTATTGCTGCTGGTGTTTTTTTGGGGTTCACTGTTTTCGATACTAGTTTTGTATCGCAACACACTCATAAAAGTTTGTAAAATATCAAAAAATACGAATATTTCGTCGGTCAGTTCGATCCCAGCCGTTCCGCCGAGTGAAAGTCTGCCGAATGAGACTCGGCTCGTTGGTGTATTTTCAGTGGGCCTTGTGGTGTGGTCTTCGGCATTCTGGCGATTCGTGTTTGATATTTTTCTGGTTATCGGAGTTTTTGTTATAATATATTTTCCGTTTTTAAGTGCTGGTTATTTAGCAAATCAATGCATATTGGCGTGGCTTATTCCCGCATTCGTTTTTCATCTATATTATATATGGATCAAGCCTTCATGGCTGCAATCCGTCATCCTTTCACCGGAAGGAATCCGAGTTGAGAGAATATTTAGAAAAGTATGGGAGATGGACTGGAGCAGGGTTCGATTAGTAGTATTGAGTAATCCCGCGCAAAGCTATCTCATTATAGGCGAGAGATATGTCGATCATTGTGAGTTCATTCTGCCCGTTTCGGAGGATGACATAACGGAGATATCGCATTTGGCAAGTTGATTTTTTAAATCACTTTCTCAGATGACTCGCATCCTTCCCCGGCCAGCTGAACGACTCGTGGCCGGTCACGGTTTCGTGGAGGACGGTCAGGCGGCGGGAGTAGGCCTGGGACTGCTTGATGCCGCGTCGGCCCATCGCGGTCAGGGAGACCTCGACGAACTTGCCCAGGCGGAAGTTCTTGACCCCCGCGTCGGTGTGCCAGGAGAAGGGCTCGGTGGTTCCGGTGAGCGCGGTGGAGGCGGCGAACATGGTGCCGGTGCCGACGACGGCGCCGCTCATGATGCGCGTCCCGATGGCGGTGCGGGTGTGGTCGCCCAGTGTCGCGCCCAGGAAGGTCTGGCCCGTCTTCTCCATGCTTCCCTTGGGCGTCGCTCTGGCGTTGACCTGCGTGTAGGTGTTGAGCAGGTTGGAGTTGGTGGTGTCGGCGCCCAGGTTGACCCATTCGCCCACCCAGCTGTCGCCCAGGTGCCCGGCGTGGGCCTTGTTTGAATAGCCCTGGAAGATCGAGCCGCCGATCTCGCCGGCGACCTTGCACACGGGACCGATGGCGGTGTTGGGCTTGATGTTGGCCTGCTCGAGCACGGTTGAGCCCGGGCCGATGTAGGCGGGGCCGGTGATGATCGCGCCGGGGCGGATGGTGGCGTTCTCCTCGATGACGATGGGGCCGGTCAGGGCGTTGAGGATGACGCCGGGCATGACGATGGCCTCGCGCGAGACGGCGACGCCCTCGGTGCCGATGATCGTGACGCCGATGGGCTGGGATTCGACCTTGACCATGCTCTGGGCGATGACCTGGAGGTCGAACTCCAGGGAGGCGTCGCGGAAGTGCCTCCAGTCCCAGGGGCGGGCGAGCAGGTGCTTGCCCGGGACGGCGATGGGGGAGATCCGGGGGTGCTCGCCGCGGAGCAGGTCCCGCACGCCCGTCTGTGTCAGGCGCACGGCGATCATGTCCTGGCTGCCCTCCTCGATCAGGGCCTGGCCGACCTCGATCTCGCCGATGGCCCGCACCGGCAGCGGGCAGCGGGCGCTGATGAGCAGGACCTCCTCGTCGCCCTCGATGTTGGGCTCGTTGACCGGGACGGCGGTGAGCTCGCGGGTGAGCTCGACCATGGGTTGGGGGACGACGACGCCGATGGGTTCGAGATCGAAGGCCTGGGTGAGGCGCTCGGAGATGGTCATCGCCCCGGTGCGGATGGCGTAGGTGGGGCGCAGGTCGTTGAGGGGGGCCAGAATCCCCTTGCCGTCGTCGAACAGGATCGCTTTGGTTTGCTCGGCCATATGTCCAAAGTCTAGGGTTTCAACCCGATCGGTGGCACCGGCGTCTCGCCTGTGCTCTTTCCGATCTCAAGACGCACAGGCGGGACGCCTGTGCCACCAGCACAAGACCGAGCTAGATATGGCGGGCGAAGCGGGTGGCGACGGCGCTTTGGAAGCCGAAGACGGGGGCGAAGGCGAAGAAGATGAACGAGAGCAGCAGGGCGCTGACCCCGGTGTAGAGGGCCGAGAAGCTGCGCTGGACGAGCTGGTCGCCGGCGTCCCACATCAGCGGGTTGGCCCCGATGTCGCGGATGGTGAAGACCGCGATGACGATGATCTGGGCGATGAAGGCGGCGAGGACCGACATGACCACCACCGTCAGCGGGTTGCGGGCGATGAGCATGCCCCGCACGGCGAGGATGGAGTGGGCGGCCAGCAGGTATCCGAGGGCGTTGGGTCCGATGATGGTGACGGCGCCGCCGTCGGCGCCGGGGACGGGCGAGAGCAGGTCCATGACGACGCCCAGGATGATCGCGGCCCAGAGCGTGGGGCGGCGGGGGGCGTTGATGGCGATGAATACGAGCAGCGGGATCACCATGCTCGGGTGCACGCCGCCGGATCCGGCGTCGAAGATGGGATTCAGGGCCAGCTCGAGCCCGAAGAGGACCCAGGCGAAGAGGGCGAAGACGAACCAGTTCATGGGGGCGTCTCCGTTCTGGGGTCGGCGATGGGGATGCGCAGGATCACCTCGGGCACGCGGCGCAGGTCCTTGACGGTGGGGCGGACGATGATGCGCTGGCGCAGGGGCTGATCGGTGTTGCGTTCGACGCGTTCGACCCTGCCGATGACGAGCATCTGGGCGCTGGTGGGCCACTGGTTGTCCATGAGCCGGACCTCCTGGCCCACCTCGACGCGCCACCGGTCCGTGGCGGCCGAGCGGGCGACCTCGCCGCGAAGCGTGCCGTCGCCGACCGGGGTCAGAAGGCAGCGCGCCTGCTCGGAGCCCGAATCGTTGAGCAGGACGGTGGCCAGGATGCGCTGGGCCGACTTGGCGGTGATGGGCAGGACGGTGGCGGTGCGCCCGTCCACGCGGCTGACGCGTCCGAGCAGCTGCACGGCGTCGGCCACGACGACGACGCCCTGGGTCAGCCCCTGGACCTCGCCGGTGCGGACCAGCAGGAGGTCGCCCATGAGGTTGGTGACCCGCGGGCGGATGACCTGCTTGACGCTGAGGTCGGGGGTGAGGGCGGCGCCGCGCGAGAACTGGTCGATGAGCTGGGAGAGGCGGTGGTTCTCCTCACGCACCTGCATCAGTTCGAGGCGCACGCGTTCGAGCTCGGCGCCGATGGCCAGCTCGCGCTGCGACGCCTCGGGGTCGGCGATGCGCGAGGGCACGATGGTGTCGACGACGATGGTCAGCGGGTGGGTGATGGGGACGATGGCGACCTCGACCTGGGCGGCGAACCAGCCGGTCCAGCCGGTCCAGCGCAGGGGGGCGAAGGCCAGGGCGAACAGCACCACGACGGTGATGGGCATGGACCATCGCACGATCAGGGGTTGGTGTTGCATGGCTCGGCCTCTGTCGATATTCACGCGGCGCTGGGCTCAGTGTATCGCCTGGCGGCGGGGCGTGCGCGGGCGGCGCGCGGGGCACGATCCCCGGGATGCACGCTCAGATGTCCGAGTTGTTCTCGAGGGTCTCTTTCCATTCCTCGATGTTCTCGAGGTAGATGGCGGTGCCGCGGGCCACGCAGGTGAGCGGGTCCTCGGCGAGGGTGACATCGAGCCCCGTGGACTTGTTGATCTGTACCGAGAGCCCCCGCAGCAGCGACCCGCCGCCGGCGAGTGTGATGCCGTTGTCGACCAGGTCGGCGGCCAGCTCGGGCTCGGTGCGTTCGAGGGTGCGCATCACCGCCTCGATGATGTTGTGCACCGGCTCGGAGAGCGCCTCGCGGATCTCCTCGCTGGTGATCTCGCACTTTCGCGGCAGCCCCGAGACCATGTCGCGCCCGCGGACATCCATCTTCGTCTCCTCGCCGATGGGGGCGGCCGAGCCGATCTGGATCTTGATGCGTTCGGCGGTCTGCTCGCCGATCATCAGCGAGTAGTTCCGCTTCATGTGGGCGATGATGGCCTCGTCCATGTCGTCGCCGGCGACGCGGACCGACTCGCAGTTGGCGATATCGGCCAGGGTCATGATGGCGACCTCGGTGGTGCCGCCGCCGATATCCACGATCATGGAGGCCGTGGGCTCGGCGAACGGGAGCCCCGCGCCGATGGCGGCGGCGATGGGCTCTTCGAGCAGGTAGGTCTTGCGCGCCCCGGCGTGCTCGGCCGAGTCGAACACGGCTCGTTTCTCGACGGCGGTGATGCCCGAGGGGATCGAGATCACCACCCGCGGGCCCAGCATCCGCACGCGCCCGGTCACCTTGGTGATGAAGTAGTTGAGCATCGCCTCGGTGATCTCGAAGTCCGAGATCACGCCGTCCTTGAGCGGGCGGATGGCGGTGATCGAGCCGGGCGTCTTGCCCAGCATCTCCTTGGCGACCCAGCCCACGGCCTGGCCGTTCTTGAGGACCTGGTTGGTGCCCTTGCGCACCGCGACCACGGAGGGCTCGTTGAGGACGATGCCCTGCCCGCGGACGGCGACGAGGGTGTTGCAGGTCCCCAGGTCGATGCCCATGTCGACGCCGAACGGTCCTAAGAGGCGCTCATACCACACTGGTGCTTGGTCTCCCCGGGAGCGGTATGCCCCCATTCAGGCGGGCACGCGGCCGCCGGTTTGAGCATATAGGATAGCCAGCAGCATATCGGAAAGATCAGACACGCGTGTCCAGATGCGACCGAAATCTGCCCGCGTCGCGGCTCAGGCGCAAATCCCGCGTCGTCGTGACGATGCCCCGATCAGCCCCGGCGCGAGAGGTTCTCGCGAGAGATCATCAGTTCGAGCGTCTGGGCGACGAGATCGACATCACGGCGCGTCAGCCCCGCGTAGAAGGGCAGCGCGACGGTGCGCTGGCTCACGCTCTCGGCGATCGGGAAACTCCCCTCCGGGTGCCCCAGAGCGCGCTGGTAGATGGGCTGGAGGTGGATGCACGGGAAGTAGTCGCCCGCGCCGATCTCGTGCATGCGCAGGCCCTGGATGATGCGGTCCCGCTCCTGGCGGGTGTACCCCGCCGCCAGGCGGATGACGAAGACGAACCAGCTCATGACCGAGCACGAGGGGTCCACGGTGGGCAGGACGAGGTCGGGGATGTCGAGCAGACGCTCGATATAGAGGTTGGCGGCGTTGTTCCGCGCCTCAAGGATCTCATCGAAGCGTTCCATCTGTCCCACGCCGATCGCGGCGTTGACCTCCGACATGCGGTAGTTGAAGCCCAGGCGGTCGTGGTGGAGCCAGCTCCCGGCCACCGAGCCCGAGCCCACGCCCCCCTTGCCGGCGACGGCGCGCCCCTGGTTGCGAAGCGAGCGGCAAACATCGGCCAGGCGGTCGTCGTTGGTGACGATCATCCCGCCCTCGCCGGTGGTGATCTGCTTGTTGGGGTAGAACCCGAACACCCCGGCGCGTCCGAAGCTGCCGGCGGGCTTGCCGTTGGAGATCGTACCCAGGGCCTCACAGGAATCCTCGATCAGGGGGATCTCGTGCCGGGCCGCGATCCTGACATAAGCGTCCATGTGGTGGGGGTTGCCGAAGGCCTCGACGGCCAGGATCGCCTTGGTGCGGGGCGTGATCGCTTCCTCGATGAGATCGGGGTTGGCGTTGAGACTCGTGGGACAGATGTCCACGAACACGGGCTTGGCGCCCACGAAGAGGATCGCGTTGGACGAGGCGATGAAGGAGAACGGGGTGGTGATCACCTCGTCGCCGGGGCCGATGCCCAGGGCGATGAGCGCCATGTGCAGCCCGGCGGTGCCCGAGGAGCAGGCGACGGCATGGGTGGCGCCGCAGCGCCGGGCGACGAGGGCTTCGAATCGCTCCTGCATGGGCCCGATCGAGAGGCGCCCCGAACGCAGCACCTCGATCACGAGCTCTTCCTCGAGCTTGGAGATGTTGGGATGACTCAGCGGGAGCTCGTGGTGGGGCATACGCGCATTGTCGGCTGAACCGGGGCCATTTGGCAAGTGTTTGACGCAGAAACTCTGCCCGGCAAGCGGGGCGTCCTGGGTTGAACCGCCCAATCGACGCCGGGTCAGGCCCGGGCGATGCGCGAGATCAGCAGCTGCGTCAGCTCGGCGGCCGGCACCCCGTCGTGGGGGCAGCCCACGCGGACGGGTTCCGCGGCGGCGAGGCGGTCCTTGAAGCGCTTGGCGGCCGTGATCACCGTCGAATGGTTGGGTCGGCCGATGGCGTGGGCGATCTCGGGGAAGCTCTTGCTGGTGGTGGCGCGGGCGATGTGCACGATCAGTTCCCGCGCCAGCACGACCTTCTTCTGGCGTCCCTTGCCGCGCAGGTCCGGTCCCGAGACGCTCAGCTCGGCGCAGATGCCCGAGATGATGGACTCGAGCGAGGCGGGACCGCGCCGGGACGGCTCGTCGTCGCCGCGGCGCAGGGAGAGCGCCTGGCGGATGTGGCCCATGGTGGGGGAGATCGACCCCGTGGCCGAGGCGGGGGACGCGGCGCCCTTGTCGAGCAGGCGCGCCACGGCCTGGATCTGCAGCACCGCGCCCTCCAGGTCCCGCACGGACGCGCCGCGACCGATCCCGACGCGCTCGACGATGGTGCGCACCGCCGCGTCGTCGAGGAACATCCCGCGCTTATGGGCGATGTGGGTCACCAGCCGGGCGGCCAGCTCGGGGTCGGGGTCGTCGACCCGCACGACCAGCCCGGACGCGAAGCGCGAGGCCAGCGCCTGGTCGAGGCGGGCGATCTCGCGCGGGTGGGCGTCGGAGGCCAGGATGATGCGGGCGCCGCCCAAGGAGAGGGTGTTGAAGACCTGCAGCAACTCGTGCTGGGTGGCCTGCTTGCCCGCCATCAGGTGGATGTCGTCGATGCACAGCAGGTCCAGCCCGCGGTACTTCTTCTGGAACGCCTCGATGGTGCGGGTGCGGATGGCCGTCACGAAGGCGTTGGTGAAGGCCTCGCCGGTGGTGTAGCGGACCCTGCAGCCCGGGCGCAGGCGGCGCGCGTGCATGGTGGCGCCGCGGAGCAGGTGGGTCTTGCCCACGCCGCACGAGCCGTGCACGAAGACGGGCGGGCAGGGAATGCCCGATTCGACGGCGCGGCGCACGGACTCGAAGGCGAGCCGGTTCGTCGCGCCCACGATGAACCGCTCAAGCGTCGGGCAGGTCGGCTGGCGAGCGTGCCTTGTGGCCGGGGCGCCGATGCGCGTGGCCAGCGGGTGGGTGGTTGGTTGATTGGCGTGCTCGCCGGACGGGGCGCCCGTGGTGGGAGTGGTCGCGCCGTGGAGCGAGGCGTCGACGACGAAGCGGACCGTCGGCTCGGTGGCGGCGAGCACGAACTGAGCGGCGATGCGGATCGCCTCGCCCAGGCGGCGCTGGATCATGTCGAGCGTGAACAGATCGCCCGCGGCGACCTCCACGCCCCCCCCGGGAAGCGGGCGGATGCGGGTGCTCGCGCTGAGATAGCGGCGGACGCGGTTGGCGCCGTGAGCGCGCACGAGGTGCTCCCTGATTTCCTCGCAGATCCCCCGGCGCGGGTCCCGGTCGCCGGCCCGACCGGGCCCGGCGCGCACCGGAGAGGCGTGGGGGGCCGGCGCGTCGGTGCGTCCGGCGCCCCGCTCCTGAACTCCGGGTTCGCGACCGGGCAGGCGCAGGGTGGGCTGTTCAATCTGGGGTTCCGTGCTGCCTGCGCGGGTCGTGCAGGTGCGGGGACGGACGGGTGAGGGATAGTGCACGCCGAAGCCTCTTGGTCATCCTGGACCGCCCGAAGTCGGTGTGCCTGCGCGATCCGATCGCGCACCTTGCACACCTCCGGGCGAGCAATGCGAGTGGAGATACCTGAGTCCTTTCACGGTGCAAACCGATCGCGCCGTGCGCGGCGAGCCGCGCACTTTTCTCCTCGGTACGAATGCGGGTGTTCAGGCCCGCGGATGGTTTCCTGGTGTCCCCACGAAGAAGCCTGCGATCGAGTTTCCCGCCGGTCGATCCTGACCGGCGATGGGGAGTGTAGAGTCTCGGGCGGGTGTTCGCAACCGCGTGAATCGGGGCCCGGCGGGGTCCCACACCGCTGGGTGTGCAGGGGCAGTGACTTAGGCGCTCAAAGTTTTTTTCGTCCACCGGAGCCCGTGTTTACCCACAAAGCCAGGCGTCCGATGTGCACAAAGCTTGACGCGATCTGAACGCGATTCACGCGTGCGCCGGGCGGCCCGGCCCGCACGCGGATGGGATTCACCCGCGCGGCTTGACGGGCGCCACGAAGCCCACGCGCGCGTCGAAGCGGTGGAACCGGAGCGATTCGTAGATCTTGATCGCGGGGAGATTGCGGCTGTCGACCGCGCAGGTGACCTCGCGCGCGTCGATCGGTCCCAAGCGATGGATCGCGTGCTCAAGGACGCCCCGCCCCAGCCCCAGGCCGCGCGCCCGGGGCGCGATTCCCAGGTAGACCAGCTCGACGCTCTGCGACGGCGGGCAGTGCGTGAGCAGGCAGCAGCCGGCGGGCTGCCCGTCCTTGAAGATCAGCAGCCAGCGCCCGGGCTCGAAGCGACCCGTGGCCCGGTGCGACTCGACGACATCGGGCATGGCGCGCAGGCCGCAGAGCTCGGGGCAGTCGAGCGTGTCGGTGTAGCTGCCCTCCAGCGCGGCGATGAGGTGATGGTAATCCGAGTCTCGGGCGTGGGGATCGAGCGTGGTGAGCGGGCGCACCTCGACGCCCGGCGGCCACTGGGGCTCGGGCCGGGGCGCCCGGTCGTCGCCGGTGAGCGGGCGACGCATGTAGTCGAGCTGGCCCACGCAGATCATCCCCGCGTCCGTGGAGGCGTGGCGTGCCCACTGATGGGCGGGCTCGATCAGGGTCTGGGCGAGGGTGACCCGCTGGGGGCTGAGATCGCCAAGCCCGGCCAGCGCGGCGCGGATGCTGGCGGTGATCTCCGCGACCTGGTTCTCCCGCGGTCCAAGGCGGCTCTCGTTCTCGGGGTTCGAGAAAAATAGCATCGCCGTGCGTCCCGAGCCCATCACCGCCAGGCACGCCTGGCGCACCCGGGGGCGATCGCCGGGGGGGTCGGGGTCAACGACGCCCCACATCAGGTCCAGGTCGATCCCGTGCCGGGAGGCCGATTCCACGAGTCTGCGAGCCGCCTCGCGCCGGTGGGGCGCGGCCACGAGGCGCTCGGCGGCCCAGAATCGCAGCTCCGCGGGGATGCGGCGCGGGACACCGGCGTCGGCGTTGGGGACCGGGGATTCACCCGGGGTTTGGCTCTGATGGCGGGTGATGGGGTTCATGAGTATGGGTGGGCCGAGCGGAGAGGCGTCGCCTCTCGGGCTATGATAGTGAAGAAGCCGGAACAGCGCCCGCTCGAGGGGCGAATAGATTTGTCGCTTGAAACCTCTGGCGCCGCTCTTCTTGTGGACGCCGATCGGGTGCCTTCTCGTTCCCGGCATGGAGGGCGCCGGGCACCGAGGCCGTCAGACGCCGACCAACGCAAGTGAGGCCGCATGATTCGTGAGAACCGCATGACCCGTATCCCGAACCGTTCCCGCCTGTCGCGCTTCGCCTTCAACCTCGCCGCCGCGGGGGTGATGGGGCTGGGGCTGCTGTGGGGGGCGTCGGCCCCCGCGATCGCGGCCCCCGAGCCGGCGCCGGTGGCGACCCAGTGGGAGTTCACCTTCGAGCCCGGCCCGCTGCGCCTGGCGTGGGTCCAGGAGGGCGAGGGGCTCAATCCCTATTTCTACTTCACCTACCGGATCACCAACCATTGGGGCGGGGTCAAGCTCTTCGCGCCCGATGTCCAGCTCATGGAGGACAACGCCAATGTGCTGCGTTCGGGGCGTGGTGTCTCGGCGGCGGTGACCGAGGAGATCATGAGGCGGCTCCGCAACCCGCTGCTCGAATCGCAGATCGACATCGTCTCCAATGTGCTCGAGGGCCCCGAGCACGCCCGAGACGGCATCGCGATCTGGCCGGCCGAGGACCTTCAGGCCGACGAGGTGACCATCTTCTTCGCGGGGCTCAGCGGCGAGTTCCAGGCCTATGTCGTGGGGCGTGACGGCCCCGACCCGCACCGCTACACCCTCCGCAAGACCATGATGCTGCGATACTCGACCCCCGGGGAGCTGTCGGGACAGGGTGATACGCCCTTCGAGTTGGTCGAAAAGCGCTGGGTGATGCGGTAGCCCGCGTCCCCGCGGCGTTTCTGCTCATTTTCGGGCGCCCCGGGCTCTGGACGAGGCCCGACATCGGGCCTACGCTTGCCCCCGCGACGCGCCGCATTGAGCGGGGCGGAGCGCATCAAACACAGGCACCGGTCCGGGCCCTTGGGCCCGGCCCAGCGACGGAGAACCTCGCCATGGCGCATAAAAAGGGACAGGGCTCGACCCGCAACGGACGCGACTCCAACGCCCAATACCGTGGCGTGAAGCTCTTCGGCGGCGAGTTCGCCAAGCCCGGGGCGATCATCATCCGTCAGTGCGGGACCAGGTTCACCCCCGGGTTCAATGTCCGCAAGGGCAAGGACGACACGCTGTATTCTGTGGCGACGGGCAAGGTCGTGTTCCAGCAGAACGGCAGAGTCCATGTGGACCCGGTGGAGGCCGAGGTGGCCCGCCCGCAGTGGCTGCGTGAGTATCGCACCGCCAGCGCGAACTGAGAGGGCCGATCATCGAGATCAAAACGAGCCGCGACCGTGAGGGAGCGGTTTTTTCATGTAAGGATTGACTGGGCACCCGGCAGGTGGCGTCCTCGCCTTCTGCGGGTTCTGAGGTCGAGAAGAACTTGCAGGGGACCTCGTCATGCGCACGGCGCTGCGGGTCTGAATCGTGTTTATGGACACCCTTGGGTGTAGGCGCTCAGGAAGGCGCTGACATCGAAGAAGTTGAACTGGCCGTCATCGGTGAAGTCGGCGTCGGGGTTCTGGTCGGCGAACGCGCCGAGGAAGGCCGAGATATCGAAGAAGTTGAGCGTCGCGTCGCCGTTGAGGTCGGCGGGGCAGATGATCGTATCGGGGCTCACCACGAAGATCAGTTCGTCGAGTTCGAGGTTCCCTGACGCGTTGGACACACGCATGGATCCGATGGTCACGCCCTCGGAAGCGATCGCACCGACGAAGCGGTCGATGTTGTAGTTGATATTGACCGCTTCTTGGTCATGGAACTCAAGGAGGAGGGTTCCGGTCGCGTCGGGACCAGACCAGAACTGGATCAGATCGCGGTCGGGTGAGGTGTTCACAATCCCTGCGGCGATGACGGGGATGGTGAAGTTGTAGATCTGGGGCAGGTCATATTCCGCCGCGAATCCCGGGCCGTAGTTATTGCCGCCATAGATGCTCGCGGAGATGCGGATGTCGTTCATGGTGACCCCGAGCGAACTATATTGGGTATTGACGACCCCGCCCTCACTGAGCGAACCATCGGGGGCGGTGTTGAAGTCCACGCGCCGAGCGTTGTCGCCGTAATCCACCCCGAAGAAAAGGGCCGGGTCGGATGTGGGGCGGACCGTGAAATACGAGCTGTCTGCGCTGCCAAGGTCGGTCGGCGTAAGCTCGATCGCCGTGATGCTCGCCAGTGAGGAGGCGGCGGTCAGTGCGAGTGCGAGCAGCGGGATTGTGGTCATCCGAGGCTCCTGTTATGGGGGGGAACACCGGTGAGCAAGATACAACATCGCGCGCGGAATACAAAGGATTTTCGTGGTAAACAACCGATATTTTGGTCTCATAACAAGCATGGATTCAAACCGGGCGTGCTTTGCCGCCGGGAATCGGGTTCGGACCAAACGACGAAGCTCAGGCGGAAGTTGACACAGCTCCGTCTCTTTCAGAGGATGGAGCGTACTTCGGTGGACTGGGTGATGATTCGCTCGAACAACTCAAACCCCACCTGCGTCGCCCCGTCGGACCAGGCCTCTTTCGGGTTCGGGTGGCACTCGACAAAGAGCGCATGCACCCCCAGCGCCGTGGCGGCCTTGGCGAGCTGGAGCGCCCGGTCGGGGCGGCCGCCGGTCTGTTCGCCGCTGCCGGGAAGCTGGGTCGAGTGGGTGACATCGAAGCACACCGGAGGCGAGCCGAGATCGGTGAACTTGCTGCAGTCCAGCTCCATCATGTCAGCGACGCCGATGAAGTCGTTGACCAGGCGGTGATAGCCGAAGAAGGTGCCGCGCTCGGTGAGTATGAGGTTGTCGCAGCCGGCCTCGGTGGCCTTGCGGACCGGGCCGACCATCTCGCCGGGTGAGAGAAACTGGCCTTTTTTGATGTTCACACCCCGCCCGTGGGCCTGGGCGGCTTGGGCGGAAGCGGCCACCAGGTCGGTCTGTCGGCACAGGAAGGCGGGGATCTGGATCAGATCGACCACCTCGGCGATCGCCTGGGCCTGCTCGGGGAGGTGGATGTCGGTGGTGGTGGGGACGCCCAGTTCCTGCTTGATGGCGGCGAAGTGTTCGAGCCCTTGCTCGATGCCGATGCCGCGCTTGGAGTGAATCGAGGAACGGTTGGCCTTGTCGAAACTGGCCTTGAAGATGTAGGGGAGCCCCAGCGAATCGCAGACGGCCTTGCAGTGCCTCCCGACCTTCAGACCGAGTTCCAGCGATTCGAGTGTGCACGGCCCGGCGATGACGGCCAGGGGGCGACCCCGGCCGATGTGCACCACACCAGCACTGCATGTTCGATCTTTGTTTGAGTATGGAGGGGCACTCATGCTCAAGAATAGGCGGTCACCCGCCCTCATGTCGGAACATCGCCCAGCCCGGTTTCGGAGCGGAATGGGTCAAATCATGAAGAGTTGCCCTCATTGTTCCATGGAAGCGTAATTTTTCACAGGACGATGGGTCCGGGGTGGTTCTTGGGATTCGAAATCGGGTATCTTTGCCTCATTCTCACCCACCCTCTCTGAGATCGTTGAGCGAAGGGGTGGCTCGGGTGTTGGCCTCGGCCGACGACCCTTGATCGCCTGCCCTTTCACTCTGTCCCGCCGGGCTCCCTCCCCGGCGGGACGATCTCTTTTTGGGGCCCCGCGTGGGCCGCCCTTCGCATCGGCCTGCGCGTCCGGCGCTATGCTCATCGCGATCGGGCGAGTAGCTCAGTCGGCTAGAGCGTTCGCCTTACACGCGAAATGTCGTGGGTTCGAGTCCCTCCTCGCCTATTACCCCGGTCCGGTCTTGCGTAACGGTGTCTCCATCCGTTTGGCTCACGATGCGAGGGATGGCGCACGAGCTGTTTTTCGGGTGGATCGGCCGGGGTCGCAAATAGAATGACCGGCGGGGCGTGTTGTCTTGGTCGCGGCGGGCTGGCGATCGCGTTTCTTTGTCCGAACGCGGGCTGGCCGCGTGCGTACCACGATGCGGATATGACCATGACACAACACGCAACGACACTCGCCCAGCTGCGCGCGACGGGCTGGGCCAGCCGCGGCGTCAAGGAAGAGCTCTCGACCAACCTGATCGCGGCGCTGCGCGCCGGCGAGGAACTCTTCCCGGGCATCCTGGGCTACGAGCATACGGTGATCCCCGAGATCGTCAACGCGATCCTGGCGGGGCACGACATGCTGTTCATGGGCGAGAAGGGGCAGGCCAAGAGCCGACTGATGCGGTCGCTGGTGCGGTTTCTCGACGAGCAGATCCCCTACCTCGACATCCCGGGCTGTCCCGTGCACGAGGATCCCTACCAGCCTATCACCAGCCAGGGCAAGCGGTTCCTCGAACAGCACGGCGACGATGCCCCGATCGCGTGGTGGGCCAGAGAACAGCGGTACGCCGAGCGGTTGGCGCCGGGGACCAAGTTCGCCGACATCATCGGGGAGATCGACCCGGCCAAGATCCTGGGGATGGACGCCTCGGTCGGCGGCGAGCAGTCGGGCGTGGGGGCGAGCCTGGGCAGCGAGGAGGCGCTCCACTTCGGGCTCATCCCCCGCATGCACCGCGGCATCTTCGCGATGAACGAGCTGCCCGATCTCGATGATCTGGTGCAGGTGGGGCTGTTCAATATTCTGGAAGAACGCGATGTGCAGATCCGGGGCTACCCGGTCTCGTTCGAGATCGATGTGGTGGTGCTCTTCAGCGCCAACCCACAGACCTACAACCGCTCGGGCAAGGTGATCCCCCAGCTCAAGGACCGCATCGGGGCGACGATCCAGACGCACTATCCGCGCAGCCGCGAGGCGGCGATCGAGATCACCGAGCAGGAGGCGGCCCGCGACGGGCTGGATCTGGGCGACCCACGGGACCCCGAGACCTTCCCGGTGGTGGTGCCGCTGTTCATGAAGCAGATCGTCGAGGAGGTCTCGCTCAAGGCGCGCACAAGCCGGTATGTCGACCAGGACTCGGGCGTCTCGGCGCGACTGAGCATCGCCAACTTCAAGCAGATGGTGGCCAGCGCCCGCCAGCGAGCGATCAGGCAGAACGAGACCCCCGCGGTTCCCCGCATCAGCGATCTGGCGCACTTCCACGCCTCGAGCCTGGGCAAGCTGGAGCTGGACATGATGGGCACGCACCAGATGAGCGAGAAGCAGGTGCTCGACTCGATCCTGGCCGACGCGGTCCGCTGCGTGTTCGGGGAGTATGTCGGCGAGCACGGGCTGGGCGAGATCGCGGACATCTTCGCCAAGGGGGTGAAGATCGAGGTGGGCGACACGCTGCCCAGCAGGCACTACGAGACGATCGTCAGGGCGGCGCCCCCGGTCTGGGACCGGGCCTTCGAGGTCAACGCATCGAGCGACCCGGCGGTGCGGGCCAGCTGCATCGAGTTCGTGCTGGCCGGGCTGTGGGCCACCGCGCGGGTGAGCCGGTCGGAGCGGTTCGGGACCATCGAGTACGAGTTCGAGTGAATCGGGAGGGCGCAAGGAGGTAGGCATGATCCGTATCGACAAGGAAGACGGCGACGCGGTGGAGATGAGCGTCGACGGCAAGGTTCTCGACGCCGACTACCAGCTGGTGCTGCGCCAGCTCGACGAGGTCATCAAGGAGCACGGCGAGCTCAACTGCCTGTTCGAGTTCAAGCACCTGACCGGGGTCGAGCCCGGAGCGGTGTGGGACGACCTCAAGTTCGACATCCGGCACGCTCGGGACATCAGAAAATGCGCGGTCGTCTCGCCCGCCAAGTGGCAGGGCGTGCTGATGAAGATGTGGAGCGTGTTCATGCCCGGTTGCGAGGTCAAGAGCTTCCGCCCCGAGCAGCGGGCCGCGGCCGCGGCGTGGATCAGGAGCTGATGCCGCCGATGATGAACGAACCCGATCGGCCTTCGCGTCCCCCGCGGCCCGGGGGCGTGGTGCACAGCTACCAGGGCTACGACCCGCGGCGTTTCCCCCCGCCCTCGGGCCCGGTGGGGCCGGACCTGGCGTCGGCGGCGATGGACCATATGATGATGTTCGGCGACCGGCGCAGGCTCAGCGAGGAGGACCTGGCCAACGCGGTCCGGATCGATCCCTCCCAGATCGCCGGTCTCGGGCCCAGCCTGGACGCGCTGATCGCGCTGCTGGAGGAACGCAAGCGCAAGATCCTCGGGCGGTACGAGCCCCGGGCCGCCCAGAGCGAGGCGGGCCAACGCTATCGGGATGCCTGCGAGCGTGTGAGGGCGCCCAAGGGGCTGCGCGGCGAGGTGGGCAAGATCCTGCGGCGGGGGCAGATCCCGGAGCTGGAGCGCCTCTGGTACGGCGCCGAGCGGAGCGACACGGAGTTCGCCGCCGGGTTGATGCGCGCGATCGATCGCCTGGGCGACCGCTTCGAGGTCGAGGAGCTGGCGGCCCGCTGGGTGTTTACGGGGCGCGAGCCCATGAGCGTGGAGGAGGCCATCGAGATCAAGGAGCAGCTCGAAACGATCGAGAAACTGCTCGAACAGCTGCGCGAGGCCCGGAAGACGGCCCGGATCGGGCTGATCGATCTCGACGAGCTGCGCGAGTTTGTGCAGGAGGCGGATGTCGAGCAGCTGAGCGAGATGGGTCGGCGGATCCAGGAGCTGATCCAACAGCAGGCCCAGGCCCAGGGGCTCGAGCGCGATGCGCAGGGTTACTACGCGCTGACGCCCAGGGCGCACCGGGTGTTCCAGGCCAAGCTGCTCGACGAGATCTTCAGCGATCTGGGCGCGGGACGCACCGGGCGCCACACGGGGCCCATCGAGGGCGAGGGGGTGGTGGAGCTGCCCAAGACGCGGGCGTACGAGTTCGGGGACGCGGCCTCGAACATCGATCTGACGCAGACGCTGGTCAACGCCGCGGCCCGGGAGCGGCGCCGCTCCGGCGGGCGCCTGGAGATCCGGAGCGAGGACATCGAGGTCCACCGCACGCGCAACAACCCCAAGTGCGCGACATGCCTGCTGGTGGACATGTCGGGCTCGATGGCGCAGATGGGCCAGTACATCCAGACCAAGCGGATGGCGATGGCGATGGACGGGCTGCTGCGCAGCGAGTACCCGGGTGATTTCCTGCGCACGATCGAGATCGCGACCTTCGCGCGGACGGTCGCGCCGGGCGAGATCATCTCGCTGATGCCCAAGCCGGTGACGCTGCGCGAGCCGGTGGTCCGGCTGCGGGTGGACATGGCCGACCCGGGGGTGAGCGAGTCGATGGTGCACCCGCACTTCACCAACATCCAGCACGGGCTGAATCTGGCGCGACGGCACCTGGCCCATGTCGACACGCCCAACAAGCAGGTCATCCTCTTCACCGACGGGCTGCCGACCGCCCACTTCGAGAACGGCCCGGACACCGGCGTCAGGCGTGGCTCGCGGACCGGCGACGAGCGCTATCTGTACATGCTCTACCCGCCCGACCCGCTCACCGAGCGCGCCACGATGCGCGAGGCGATGGCCTGCGCCCGCGAGGGGATCACGATCAATGTGTTCCTGCTGCCCAGCTGGAGCCAGGACGAGGACGACATCGCCTTCGCCCAGCGCCTGGCCCAGCAGAGCAAGGGGCGGGTGGTCTTTGCTGGCGGTGAGGATCTCGACCGCTTCGTGCTCTGGGATTATGTGAACCAGCGGCGCAAGATCATCTCGTGAGGATCTGGCGGGGCGCTGAGCGGGCGGCTGTTTGCCCCGGGCGGGTTCCGGCTATCGTACGGGCGTGAACCTGCTCGATCTGCTCTACATCCCGGTTGGCGTCCTCACCGCCCCGCTGTGGATGCGCAAAGAACGGCAGGGCTGGGACCAGCGCTGCGGGCATGTGCGGGGGATGCTCAAGGAGCCCATCCGGAGGGCGGGACGCCCGCGGGTGATGCTGCACGCGGTGTCGGTGGGGGAGACCAACGCGCTGCGGGCGCTGGTACCCGAGCTTGCGCGCCAGGCCGAGGTGATCGTCTCGGCGACGACCGACACGGGGCTGGCGCGGGCGCGGGCGCTGTTCGGGGAGATGGGGCATGTCGAGGTGGTGCGCTACCCGCTGGACTGCTCGTGGATGGTCAAGCGGTTTCTTAACACGGTCAGGCCCGATGTCGTGGGGCTGGTGGAGCTGGAGGTCTGGCCCAACTTCATCAGGATCTGCGCCGGGCGCGGGATCCCGGTGGGGCTGATCAACGGGCGTCTGTCGGCGCGCTCGTTCAAAGGGTACAGCAGGCTGCGCCCGATGCTGCGCCCGACCTTCCGCCGCCTCGCCTTCGCGTGCGTGCAGGACGGGCAGTACGCGCGCCGGATCGGGGCGATGGGGGTCCCCATTGAGCGTGTCTCGATCACGGGGTCGATGAAGTGGGACTCGGTGGACGCCAGCGCCCACGCCGAGCCCTCGGCGTGGGCGATGGAGATCGCCCGGGCGATGGGGGTCGATCCGGCGCGCCCCGTCGTGGTCGGGGGATCAACCGCCCGGGGCGAGGAAGCGCTGCTCGATCGGGCGGTGGGGGACGCGGCCCAGCTGATCGTGGCGCCGCGCAAGGTCGAGCGATTCGATGAGGCGGCGGCGGCCCTGCCCGGGTGCGTGCGCCGATCGAGCGGGGAAACGCGCCCGGGGGCGACCCGGTTCGTGCTCGACACCATCGGAGAGCTGTCGGCGGTGTACGAGCTGGCCGATGTGGTGGTCATCGGTCGTTCTTTCGGCGATCTCTTCGGCTCGGACCCCATCGAGCCGGCGGCCCTGGGCAAGGCGGTGCTGATCGGCCCGGCGCACAGCGATTTCCACCAAGCCGTGGAATTGCTTGGCCAGGCGGACGCGATCGGGGTCGTGGATCGGGACGGTCTGGAGGGCGCGATCGCGGGGCTGCTGGGTGATCCCCAGCGCCGGAGGGGGATGGGCGATCGGGCTCGTGCGTGCGTTCGGTCGCATCAGGGTGCTTCGCGTCGGCATCTGCGGGTGCTGCTGGCGCACGCTCGCCCGGGATCATGAAACGGGGCCGGGAACGGGGTGAATCGGCGAGGATCGGGCTGCCGCGGGCGTGATTTGCTCAGGGTTCGTGCGTACACTGTCCCTCTGGACAACCCTTAGACGGGCCCCAGAGCTGGTTTCTCGGCCCTTGCCAGCGATGGGGGAGTAGCTCAATCGGTAGAGCATCGGCCTTTTAAGCCGCAGGTTCAGGGTTCGAGTCCCTGCTCCCCTATTTGACCGCGATGAGCCCAGATGTCGTTTTGAGAGCCCCACGCCCACGAGGGGAGCCGCTTCCGTGATCGAGACCCCGGTGCAATCGGCCGATCTGTCGGCGCTGGTCATCCATGCGAACTGGACCCACGGGGCTTTGCATCTCTGGTGCGAACTGCCGCAGCGGGAGGCGGGGGCGGACCCGGATCTGGATACCGGCCTCCCGGTGCATCCCTTCGCGGGGCGGCCGATCGGGATCGAGGGCGAGGCGTCGCACATCGATCTGCGCTTGCCGGCGGTGGACGGGGAGCCGCTGCCCAGCGCGTCGATGCTGCGTCTGAGCGGTCGCGAGCGGGATATGGACGCTTCGGCGACCCTGCGTGAGTTCAGGGTGCCCACGATCGCGGTGGACCCCCTCGGGGCGGGCCCGGTGCTGGAGATGCTCGTCGACCGAGCCCGGCGTGCGTCGCGGGACGGGCACGATGATTTCTACACCGTGGGCGGCGGGGTGACCTACTTCGTCGCCGCCTCGCGCCTGGCGTCGCACCTGATGGCGGGGCACCGGGTGGTGCCGATGATCCTGCAGGACGCTCAGGGCGAGCTGACGGCGGGGTGGTGGCCGTGGCTGAGCGACGCGATGACGGCCCAGCGAGTCAACAAGCTGGTGCGCTCGATGCCGGGCGTCGCCCGTTCGGTGGGCGACGAGCACGCGCACGACGCGTGGAGCCTGACGACCGATTTCCTGGCGGCGGTGACGGATGCTCGGTGCCGGGCGACGATGATCGGCGAGGACATGTTCGACACGGTCGAGGGCGCCGACCCGGACCGCGATCCGCAGGTCGCGTGGCTGTACGGGCTGCTCGACGACACCGAGGAGGTCCCCAGCGTGGCCGGGCAGCGGGCCGAGATCGCGCGCAAGGTGCGGCGCTGGATCTCGGAGCTCGAGGACCGGGGCGAGTCGAGCGCGTGGCGTTTCGGGCTGCGGATCGCCGAGCCCATCGGCGACGGGCTGGCCGCGGACATCGCCAAGCCCGACGACACGGTGAAGTGGTCGCTGAGCTTCTTCCTGCAGAGCGTGGACGACGAGGAGGTCGTGCTGCGGGCCTCGGACATCTGGCTGATCTCGCGCGAGCGGATCGTGATCTCGGGGCTGACGCTGGAGAACCCGCAGGAACTGCTGATGGCCGAGCTGGGGCGCGCCGGGCGGTATTACAAGAAGCTCGAGGAGGCGATGGACGCGTCCGAACCGATCGAGATCCTGCTCGACTCGCAGGAGGCGTACCGGTTCCTTCGCGAGGTCAAGCCGGTCCTCGAGGAGCAGGGCTTCGCGGTGCAGAGCCCGGCGTGGTGGGAGTCGCCCAGCGGGCGACTGGGGGCGCGTCTCAAGATCGAGTCGGACCCCGCCGAGAGTCTGTTTGACGAGTCGGGCGACCCCGACGCCGCGGCGCCCCAGCTGGGGCTCAGCTCGCTGATCGGGTACCACTGGGAGATCGCCATCGGCGACACGACGCTGACGCTCCACGAGTTCGAGCAGCTGGCCCAGCAGAACGCGCCGCTGGTGCGGATCGGGGGCAAGTGGGTCGAGATCCGTCCCGAGGATGTGCAGAACGCGATCAGGTTCATCGGCGAGAACCCGGGCGGGGAGATGGAGCTGGGCGAGGCGATGCAGCTGGCGCTGGCTTCCGATTCGGCCCAGACCGGGCTGCCCGTGACGGGCCTGGAGGCGACGGGGTGGGTCGCGGCGATGCTGGGCGGCGAGGGCGGCGCGTCGATCAAGCTGCCCGAGCTCGGGGCGCCCGATACTTTCAACGGCACGCTGCGCCCCTATCAGGCGCGGGGGATGAGCTGGATGGCGTTCATGGAGCGCTTCGGGTTCGGCGCGTGCCTGGCCGACGACATGGGCCTGGGCAAGACGATCCAGATGCTCGCGCTGCTGGTGCACGAGCGCAAGGTCGCCGGCGAAGCGCGGGTGGACCCCACGCTGCTGATCGTGCCCATGTCGGTGATCGGCAACTGGGTCAAGGAGGCGCAGAAGTTCGCTCCCTCGCTGCGCGTGCTGGTGCACCACGGCGTGGACCGGGTGACCGACGAGACCTTCGCGCAGAAAGCGGGCGGGGCGGACCTGGTGCTCACGACCTACGCGCTGGCCCACCGCGATCGTGAGGTGCTGGGCACGGTCGGCTGGGGACGGATGGTGCTCGACGAGGCGCAGTTCATCAAGAACCCGGCGGCCAAGCAGTCGCAGGCGGTGCGGGCGATCGAGGTCCCGCGCCGGATCGCGCTGACCGGCACCCCGGTCGAGAACCGGCTCAGCGAGCTGTGGTCGATCATGGATTTCCTGAACCCGGGGTACCTGGGCGGGGCGGGGATGTTCCGCAAGCGGTTCTCGCTGCCCATCGAGCGGCACCGGGACCAGAACAGGATGAACCGGCTGCGCTCGATGGTGTCGCCCTTCATCCTGCGCCGCGTCAAGACCGACCCGGCGGTGGTCTCGGACCTGCCCAGCAAGATCGAGACCAAGGAGTGGTGCCCGCTGACGCCCGAGCAGGCCAGACTCTACGAGGGCTGCGTGCAGCGGATGCTCACCGATGTGGACGAGAGCGAGGGGATTCACCGGCGCGGGCTGGTGCTGGCGGCGCTGATCAAGCTCAAGCAGATCTGCAACCACCCGGCCCAGATGCTCAAGGAGGCCGACCCCCAGTTCGGCAAGACGATCGACCCGATGCGCAGCGGCAAGTGCGTGCGTCTGCTCGAGCAGGTGTCCGAGCTGATTAGCGAGGGGGATCAGGCGCTGATCTTCACGCAGTTCCGTCAGATGGGGCACATTCTGAGCACGATGCTGCGTCACGAGCTGGGCAAGGACATCCTGTTCCTCCACGGCGGGACCCCGCAGGGCAAGCGCCAGAAGATGATCGACGAGTTCCAGGAGGCGACGGGCAAATCGCCCATCCTGATCCTCTCGCTCAAGGCCGGCGGCGTAGGCCTGAACCTGACGGCGGCGACGCATGTGTTCCACTTCGACCGCTGGTGGAACCCGGCGGTGGAGAACCAGGCGACCGACCGGGCGTACCGCATCGGGCAGACGCGGACGGTGCAGGTGCACAAGTACATCGTGCGCGGCACGCTCGAGGAGCGGATCGACGAGATGATCGAGAGCAAGACCGAGCTGGCCGAGAATATCATCGGCCACGGGGAGCGCTGGCTCACCGAGCTGGGCACCGACAAGCTGCGCGAGCTCCTGGCGCTGCGGGCCGACACGATCGCTGACGACGAGATGTGAGAACCCACATGGCGGAGAAGAAGACATCCCGGTCCGGCGAGAGCGCCAAGTCAGGCAAGGGCGCCGGCGCGCCGCTGAACGGGGCGAAACCGGGCGCGTCCAAGAAGGGGGGGACGGGCAAGGCCCCCGGGCCCGCCTCGCGCGAGGAGCGGGTGGTGCATGTGATCTCGACGCCCAAGCTCAGCGAGCATGTCCCGACCGCGCCCAAGAGGGTCAAGCCCCAGTACGCGTCGTTCCGCTCGTCGCGCAAGTCGCTGGTGAACCCGCGCCGGGTGCGCGGGGGGGTGAAGCTCAAGCTCAAGGCCGGCGAGACGCCCCAGAGCTGGGTGACCCAGCGCCTGCTGCGGGTCGCCGAGTCGGGCGCGCCCAACGATGTGTACAAGGACGGGGTGGAGTACGCGCGCCTGGGGCAGACCAAGCGTCTTACGATCGAGGGCGCCTTGTGCGAGGGCATCATCCAGGGGCGCAGCGACAAGCCGTACACCACGACCATCGCGATGGAGAAGTTCACCGTCGAGTCGCAGGAGCGGGTGATCGCGGCGATGGCCGACCAGGTGCGGTACGCCGCCAAGCTGCTCGCCGGCGAGCTGCCCAGCAACATCGAGGATGTCTTCGCCCCCCTGGGGCTCAGGCTCTTCCCGGCCGAGCCCGGCGACATCATCTCGACATGCTCGTGCCCGGACTGGAGCGCCGACCAGCCCTGGTGCAAGCACACGGTGTGCCTGACGGCGCTGCTGGCCGAGCGCCTGGGCGAGGATCCCATGATCATCTTCGGGCTGCGCGGGATGCCCGGGCAGGAGCTGATCGACGGCCTGCGCCAGAAGCGGGCGGTGGGGGCGCAGGGCCCGGGCCCGGCGCCGGTGCTGCACCAGCATGTGCCCGGAGTTTCGGACATCTCGTCGCCGCCCTTGGAGGACGCGCTGGACTCGTTCTGGGATGTGGGGAGCGAGCTGCGTGAGCTGGACACGCCGATCGAGCCGCCGACGGTCAACTGCGTGCTGCTGCGTCGCCTGGGCCCGAGCCCGTTCACCGAGGGCCGTTTCCCGCTGATCGGGCTGATGGCGACCTGCTACCAGCTCATCGGTGAGGCGGCGGTGCGGGCCGAGTCGGGCGAGGGGGAGGACGATCACGAGTGCGATGAAGCGAGCCGGAGCAAGTAGAGCGTGGGGACGCTCGCTCGTCACGCGGTCGCGGGGGGCCATCACGCTCAGGATCATCGGCAACGACATGAAGACCGGTCAGGGGCAGCCCTGATTGAAGCGCTGGATGTACGCCGAGACATCGAAGAAGTTGTACTGCCCGTCGTTGTTGAGGTCGGTGCTGGGGTCCTGGATATTGAAGGCGCCCAGGAACAGCGAGATATCGAAGAAGTTGAGCTCGCCGTTGAGATCGAGATCGGCGGAGCAGGGGACGGTCACGGTGAACCGGTCGATCCAGGTCTGCCAGCCGAAGTTCTTGCGGTACATGCCCACCATCCAGAAGGTGGTGTCGTCATCGGGGTCCATGGCCATGTCGAGATAGTCGCCCCATCGCCCATCGGCGGTGCGATCGCCGATGGCCAGTTCCTGGGGCGCGCTCATGGCCCCGTCCGGGTCCGACGCGGTGCGTCCCGACACGCGCACGCTGGCATAGGTGGATGGGCTGGAGCTGGCGGTGACCATCGCGACATTGCCGTTCTTGTCCGAGTAGATCGCGGGGAAGTAGTAGTGCCGGTCGGGCTCGCCGGTCGAATCGCCGGTGACCTCGCCGACCTGCGCGACCCGTGGGGTGTCGCCCGTGGCGGGCCAGCCGTTGAGATCAATCTGGTACCACCGGGCGACGGTGACGCCGGGGTCCCCGTTGATCCCGTGTGCGGTGTAGAGCTTGCCGTCGCGGGCGTGCACATTCATCAGTCGCCCATCGAGCGTGGAGATCGAACCGCCGCCGCGGTTTGGCGCGTCCTGCGAGGGGCCGTTGGCGGGGGCGAAAGTGCTGATGGTGACGAACTGGAGCCGGGGGTCGGTTGTGGGGTTGGTGATGGTCCACAGGCGCAGCCCGGCGTCGCTGACGCGCGAGAGGAAGTAGCAGACGGGAGCGTCGCCAAACATCTGGGCCGCTTGGAGCGAACTGCCGCTGCTGGGCGAGAAGTCGGTCATGGTCGCGGACTGGCCCGAGAGCATGGGGGCTTTGTCGAAGATGCGGAAAAGCGGCCCGCCGAAGTCGCCGCCGGGCCCGCTGAGCTTGAACAGGTTCCCGGTGACATACCACGCGTGGTCGTCGAACCCGAAGCCGGGATAATCGACTCAGTACTGCGACGAGCCCAGGGCGATGACCGAGAAGGTGCGGTACTTGTACCAGATCCCGTTGGGGTCGTCGTCGTCCGAGACGGCGATGTCGATCCAGGAGTCGTTGCTGTTGTGCTCGAGCGCGACCACGACGAAGCGGCCGACCTTCTGGTCATAGAAGCACTTTGGATCGAACACGAATCCCGAGTCGGCGCCCACGGGCTCGAAGAACCCCGGGTTGCCCGGGGTGCCCAGATGGGTGGAGAAGAGCTGCTGCCCGGTGTGCTTGTCGTAGAAGGCGATCGCGGCGTTCACCGTCTCGACGATATGGTCCGGCCCCACGGCCAGGTTGGGATCCGGGGGTGACCACTCGGTCTGGGCGACGGCGGCGAAGCCCGATCCGCCACGCGTGACGACACGGCCGGTCTCGGTCGCCCGCCCCACGGGGGCGGGGTGGTCGACGCGGTCGTGGGGAAGATCCATGAAGCGTTCGCGTTCCTCCCGCTCATGCTCTTCGCGTTCACGCTCGCGCCGATCACGATCACGATCCAGGTCTCGCTCCAGATTCCGTTCCCGATCCTCGGCGTCATCACCACGGTCCCGGTTTTCGTGCTCCTCGATCTCGTTCTCGATCATTCTGATTTGGCCGGTGAAGGGCTCGGTGATCTGACGCTGGTTGACAACGGTGCGTGTGTCGAAGATGGTGGCTTCCACGGTGGTGCGCACGAAGCGGGACCGGTCGCCCAGATCGATGGGGTCGGGGCGCAGCTCGGGCGGGAGCCCCCGCGCCTCCCTTGCCCGGAACGGCTGGTAGGCGGCCGGGGCTCGGAGCGTGGTGGGGGACTCGGCCGGGAGCGGGGCGCACCCGTTGACCAATGCGCCCGGTCCGGCGGCGATCAGGGAGAGGGTCAGGGCGGTGCAGTGGCGAGTGGAGATGCGGGGCATGGTCAAGACCTTTTCCTGAGCCCGAAAGACGGTCGCGGGCGGCTTGTTCGATGCTCAATCGACCGGTCGTCTCAGCCAGAAGGGCCTGCGATCGAATCGGTCGGGGCGGGCTCGGGCGGAAGAAATGGCCGGGTTGTCGGAGTGGACAGCGTATGGTACCCGATCCGGCCTCCGCCCGGGCGCCGGTCTGGGCGGGGGGGCGCAATCAGGGCCCGGGGTGGGGCTTGCGTGTTGACCGGCGGGGGCGGGGGCCTACGATTCTTTTCTTGTGCGGAGCCCGGGGCGACGGACGCTGATCGAGGTCAGCCGAGGCGCACCGATGGGTTCATGTATACGGCTAGGGCCCTGCTGGGCACGGCCGTGCAGCTGCGTGAATCCCGCTCCAAGCCCGGTGCCTGTCCTTGCGGGCCCACGGGCGATCGTGCTGCGGCGAAGCGTGCTCGACGGGGGTCGGGTGTGTCCAAGCCGTACGAAGGTGACGGAATGGACACCGGCGGGGCCAACCCCCCCGCCCCGACATGGAGTCGAGCGACACGCCGCGAAGACGACGATACACGCCAAGCAGGGCGGGCCGATCCCGCCGACAACCCTTGCCCCATGGTGTAATGGCAGCACAGCTGGTTTTGATCCAGTCGGTCCAAGTTCAAATCTTGGTGGGGCAGCTTTCTCTGCTTGACGATCCGGAGTTCATACGCGGCGTTCGCCCCTGACGCGATGCCCGACACCCAGACCAATCAGGACGCTCCGGAGCGCCGGCTCGGGGCCATCATCCTGGCCGCGGGCAAGGGGACGCGCATGGAGTCGGACCTGCCCAAGGTGTGCCACGAGGTGGGCGGTCGCCCGATGGTGTGCGCGGTGGTCGACGCGTGCCTGGATGCGGGGTGCTCGCGGGTGGTGGTCGTGGTGGGGTACCGGCAGGAGCTGGTGCGTCAGGCGTTGTCGGGCTACGGCCAGGCGGTCGGGTTCGCGGTCCAGCACGAGCAGCTTGGCACTGGGCACGCGGTGGCCAGCGCGATCGACAGCTTCCCGCCCGCGCAGCGGGACGGGACCGATGTGTTCGTGCTCTGCGGCGACGGGCCGCTGATCCGGACCGGAACGCTCAGAAACCTGCTGGACCTGCACCGGGAAACGGGCGCGGCGGCGACGCTGGCGACCAGCCGCATCGACGACCCGAGCGGGTACGGGCGGATCGTGCGTGACGGGCGGGGGCGCTTCGAGCGGATCGTGGAGCAGAAGAACGCGAGCCCGGAGGAGCTGAAGATCAACGAGGTGAACCCGAGCTATTACTGCATGAGGGCGGGGGCGATGTTCGAGGCCCTCAAGCGGGTCAACCGCAACGAGCTCACCGGCGAGTATTACCTCACCGATGTCTTCGGGCTGCTGCTCGGCGCCGGCCAGCGCGTGGAGGTGATCGACGCGGTCGCCCCCGAGGATATCCTGAGCATCAACACCCCGGCGGACCTGTCGCGTGTGGACGCGATCCACCGGGCCCGGCGCGAGCACGCGTCATCCTGATTCATTCCTGCGTCCAGAGAACGCCTTTCCCGCTGTCCCCCTCACCAGCCACGAAGGAACCCCGCATGGCCGAGCTCAAAGTCTTCGCAGGACGCAACTCCAAGGACCTGGCGCACCGGGTGTGCGCCGAGATCGGGGTGCCGCTGGGGCGCGCCCGCACGAGCGTGTTCCCCGACGGGGAGGTGTTCGTGAAGCTCGACGACGATGTGCGCGGGCGTGACTGCTTCGTGGTGATCTCGACCTGCGACCCGGTTAACGACAACCTGATGGAGCTGCTGGTGTTCTGCGACTGCCTGCGCCGGGCCAGCGCCAAGCGGGTGACGATGGTCATGCCCTACTACGGGTACGGTCGCCAGGACCGCAAGGACGAGGGGCGCGTGCCCATCACGGCCAAGCTGGTGGCGAACATGATCACCGCGGCCCGCGCGGACCGGGTGCTGGCGATGGACCTGCACGCGGCCCAGATCCAGGGGTTCTTCGACATCCCGCTCGACCACCTCTCGGCCACGCCCGTGTTCTTCGACTACTTCATGTCGATGCGTGACGAGCTGGGCGACCTGTGCCTGGTCTCGCCCGATGTGGGCAATGTCAAGGTCGCCGAGTCGATGGCCAACCTGCTCGACGCCGACCTGGCGATCATCAACAAGCGCCGCCTGACGGGCGGCTCGGTCCGGGTGGGCAACCTGATCGGGGATGTCCGGGACAAGACGGTGCTGATGTTCGACGACATGATCTCGACGGGCGGGACGGTCGTGGAGGCGGCCAAGCTCGTCATGAACGAGGGGGCCGCCGATGTGATGTGCGCGGCCACGCACGCGGTGCTGGCGGGTCCGGCGATGGGGAAGCTGGCCGACTCGCCCATCTCGCGGGTGGTGGTGACCGACACGATCCCGGCGGGGGACCGCTGCGAGCGGATCAGGGACAAGCTGGTGGTGCTGAGCGTGGGCGAGATCCTGGGCCAGGCCATCACACGGATTCACAATGACGATTCGATCAGCGCGCTCTTCGAGCGCACGGCGGGGGCCAAACGCTGATCTCGGCCCATGCACGACGAGACGAACAGAGACACACAACCAACCACAAGAACAGTGGATAGACAAAGGAGAACGATATGAGCAACACGACGACACAGCTGAGCGCCAAGAAGCGCGAACGGACCGGGAGCCGCTATGCGCAGCGTGTGCGCGGCGGCGGCGGGCTCCCCGCCGTGGTCTACGGGCACAAGGAGGAGCCCGTGTCCATCTCGCTCGACGCCCACGAGGCCATCGGGCACATCACCAAGGGCGAGAAGGTCTTCGAGCTGGACATCGAGGGGACCAGGCAGCATGTGCTGCTCAAGGACCTCGGATACGACTACCTGGGGACCAGCATCATCCACGCGGACTTCGCCCGCGTGGACCTCAACGAGCGGGTGGATGTGCATGTCTCCCTGCGCTTTGTTGGCGAGGCCCGGGGGCTCAAGACCGCCGGCGCGATCATGATGCACCCCCACACGGAGATCACGCTCAACTGCGCGATCACCAATCTCCCCGACCACATCGATGTGAAGGTCGGCGAGATGGAGGCCGGGGATGTGCTGCACGCCTCGGATGTGCGCCTCCCCATGGACTCGATGAAGCTGGTCTCGGACCCCGAGGACATCGTGGCCCAGATCGTGATGAAGGCCGAGGAGCAGGAGACCGAGGGCGAGGCCGGCGAGGTCGGGGCCGGAGGCGCCGAGCCGCAGGTCATCAAGGAGAAGAAGGAAGAGTCCGCGGAATGAAGCTGATCGTCGGCCTGGGCAACCCGGGAGCGTCCTACGACAAGACCCGTCACAATGTCGGGTTCATGGTCGCCGACGCGCTGGCGGCCCGGCACGGCTCGGGCCGGACGCCCAGGAGCCGCTTCAACGCGGTCACGCTCGATCTGGTGATCGGAACGGAGAAGGCCATGCTGATGAAACCCACCACTTTCATGAACCTCTCGGGCAAGTCGGTGGGCGAGGCGGTGCGTTTCTTCAAGCTCGACCCGGGCGAGGACCTGATCGTGCTGGTCGATGACATCGCGCTGCCCACCGGGCATGTCCGGGTGCGGGAGCGTGGGGGCAGCGGGGGGCACAACGGGCTGGGCGACATCGACCGGGTGCTCGGCGGCGAGGACTACGCCCGGGTCCGGGTCGGGGTGGGGGCGGTCCCCCGGCTCATGAACCAGGCCGACTGGGTCCTGAGCCGTTTCATGGACGAGGAGCGCGCCGATGTGGATCGCGGCGTGGCCAGGGCCGCCGATGCGACGGAGGTGATCGTCAGGGACGGGGTCACCAGGGCGATGAACGAGTTCAACACCCGGCTCGCCAAGCCCGGCGCCGAGAAGGACAAGCCCCCCAAGCCCCCGCAGACCAGCGCGCCCGAGACCGATCCGGCAGCGGATACAGGCAACGAGAACAACAACAACAACCAGTCGGCCCGGCAGGGCTGAACAGAGATTCAGATTTGGAGATATGACCATGGCAACAGAAACAGCAACCCGCACCGGGACCTACGAGGTGATGTTCCTCGCCAACCAGGCCGCTGCCGCGTCGTTCGGCGACCTGGTCGCCCACATCAACAACCTGCTCAAGCGCGCCAAGGCCGAGGTCCTGGCGATGAAGAAGTGGGACGAGCGCCGCCTGGCGTTCGAGATCGACAAGCAGAAGCGCGGCGTGTACATCCTGGCGTACATCACCTGCCCCACCGACATGGTGTCGCACCTGGAGCGCGATGTGCAGATCTCCGATCAGCTGATGCGCGTGCTGATCACCAGCGCCGAGCACCTGACCGACGAGGAGATCCGCTCCAACGACGACCGCAAGGGGCTCGACACCGAGGCCAAGCTGCGTGCCGAGCAGGGCGAGACGCAGGAGGCCCAGGGCAGCTCCAAGGCGCGACTGGGCGCCCCCGAGCAGGAGCGTGAGGCCCGGGCCCGGGCGGAAGCCGCCTCTTCCCAGGAAGCGGATCAGGACCGGGGCGAGGGCTCGGAGGGCTGATCCCTCCCGTCGCGCCGGGGCCCGGGACACGCGCCTCCATGCCGATCCGGCTGGGGGCGCGATTTCCTCGCGCCCGGCATCTGTTTGGTGTGCTACACTCAGGCAACGCGCACCGGCGTGCGCAGAATGGAGATCGATATGGCCGGCAGCTTCAACAAGGTCCTGCTGATGGGCAACCTGACCCGCGATGTGGAGATCAGGCACACCTCGGGCAACACCGCCGTGGGCAACTTTGGGATCGCCGTCAACCGACGCTACAAGACCCAGTCGGGCGAGCAGCGCGAGGAGGTCACCTTCGTCGATTGCGAGGCCTGGGGACGCACCGCCGAGGTGATGGGGCAATACCTCACGAAGGGACGCCCGGTCTTCATCGAGGGACGACTCAAGCTCGACCAGTGGGAGGACAAGAACGGCGGGGGCAAGCGATCCAAGCTGTCGGTCGTCGTGGAGAACTTCCAGTTCGTCGATTCGGGCCAGGGCGGCGGCTCGGGCTCGGGGAGCGGCGGTTACGCCCGCTCCGGCGCCAGCGCTGGCGGTGGAGGCGGGGGGGGGTATGACGACGGCGGCTCGCAGATCGACCACGACGACATCCCCTTCTGATCCCGAGTTTCACCGGTGACCACGGCCGCCCCCCACGGGGCGGGTTTTTTTGGGGCCGTGTGCGCAATTCACGCCGGGCGAGATGGGTGGGGCGGAGCGCGGGGCCTAGCATCCCCTCCCGATCCCGGGATCGACCCGGGGCATCCCCTTTGTTGGGGCGACGCCAGCGGCGCCGCTCCTCAACTCGCCCGGTCAGGCCCGGGCCAGGACAGCGAAAGGAACCGAAACCATGGCACGCAACCTCAAGCTCCTGCTGACCGAGAATGTCGATTCGCTCGGCATCGTGGGCGACATCGTCAATGTCCGCGTGGGCTACGCCCGCAACTACCTGCTCCCCTTCGGCTACGCGACCGAGCCCAGCGAGGAGCTGGTCCAGCAGCTGGCCGACAAGCGGGCCGCCGCCGAGAAGGAGTTGGCCGCGCGGCGCAAGGAGCGCGAGCAGATGATCGGCAAGCTCGACGGGCAGGAGCTCACGCTCGTGCGCGCCTGCAACGACCAGGGGCAGCTCTACGGCTCGGTCACCCAGCAGGACATCGCCTCCGCGCTCAGGGAGGTCGGGTTCACCGTCTCCCCGCGCGAGGTGCGCCTCCCCACCACCATCAAGCGCGTTGACACCTTCGACATCCACATCAAGGTCGACGCGGATCTTGAGGCGGACATCAAGCTCTGGGTCGTGCCCGACCGAGAGCTGGATCTGGAGGAGCAGGACGAGATGGAGTTCGACAACGAGGGCGAGCTGATCGTCAAGGACAGCCGCAAGAAGAATGCCCGTCCCGAGCAGGAACCGGCCGCCAAGGCCGGTGCTGCTGAGACCGCCGAGGCCTGAGCCCCGATGACATGGCACGAGCCGGCCGCGCTATGGCCGGCTTTTTCGTGCGCCGCGGGCCGCGCCATGAGCAGCGCGCCCGCGGGTGCGGGCGGCGCCGTGGAAGAGTGATCGGGCTCAATCGATGGGCGGGGTGAAGCGGGCGACGAGGGTGCCGCCGACGGCGAAGCGGTCGATCTTCACGCCATCGGTGATGATGAAGATGATGTTGAGCTTCTGATCGTCGCGGGTGGTGCTCAGCGTGGGCGTGTCCTGGATGCCGGTGAGCGTCGAGCCGCGGGTGTAGCGGAGCGTCATGATCTCACGGTCCTGGTACTCGTAGCCGATGGCCTCATACTCATTCCCGTTCTCGTCGAGCAGGACCAGCGGCTTGTCGAGCGGCGCTTGGCGCGCCGCGTCGGAGAGGAAACCCAGCGGCGAGCCCGCGCCGACATCGAGCTTGATCATGCTCTGGCCGGAGCCCACGGCGTAGCGCTCGCAGCGGAGCGCCTTGCTCACCGGCGCGTTGCGTCGCCCGACCTCGATCTTGACATCGAAGTCGCCCACGCCCTCGACGATCTCGTTGTCCTCGTTGATGGTCATCCCCCGCTTGGCGGCCGTGGTGCTCACGACATCCATGAGGCGGTTGTTGGCGTCCACGGGCGAGCTCTCGGAACCAGGATCGATGACGACCGTGTTGACGGTGTCGTACTGATCCTGCTGCTGCCCCGCGTCGCCGGGAGCGCCCGAGAGGATCGAGCCCGTGGGGACTCGCAGGTCGCGCTCGGCGGGAGTGGCGTAGGCGACGGGCTTGGGCAGGCCCGAGAGATCCACGCGGACATTCTTGACCGAGAGCGCCAGCGGATGGTAGCCCTGGGGCACCACGAACTCGAAGCCCATGGTGATGCGGGACTGGCCGCCGGTGGAGGTGATGAACACATCGGCGGCGTCGTAACGCCAGCGTCCGAACTTGCCCGGCGAGTTGGACTCGGAGATAGTGGCCATGGGGAAGACGGTCATGGTGTCGCCGGTGTCATTGGCGACGAGCAGGCGCAGCTGCCCGTTGGAGACGACCAGCTGCCCCCCGCTCTTCTTGCCGCGTTCCTTGGCGCCGGGCTCGAACTCGACGACATAGCCGTAGATCGTCCCGTTGGCCACGCGCTGGTTGTCGATGCCGACATACTTCTGCTCGACGCCGCCGGATTTGAGCAGGTCGGCGACCTGGGCCCCGCCCGCGGGATCGCCCACCGTGTACACCGACTTGATGCTGAAATCCTCGGGGGCGACGGCGTTACGGGCGGCGCCCTCGCCGGGCGAGAGCCGGGAGGCGAAGCCGGTGAGGGTGAGTTCGGGGTACCACTTGGCCAAGGGCTCGTCGCTGCTCATCGAGCCGTCCGACATCCCGGCGTAGACCCTCGCGACCAGCTTGTCGGCGGGGATCCAGAGGGACTCGGATCGCACGAGCGATCCGGGCCCGAGATTGCGATCGGCGGAGTACCACAGCGGCTGGTAGCCCAGGAAGTCGGTGGAGACGCGCATGTGCTCGACGCCGATGACCAGGACGCCGGCGCAGATCACGCCCGTGGCCAGGCCGCAGATTGCGCCGCCGGCGTAGTCGACGAAGGTGGCGTTCTTGATGTTGTTGGGGATGAGCTTGTCGACGATGAACCGCAGCACCAGCAGGGAGACGACGAAGGGGACGACGAGGGCCACGCCCCAGGCGACGCTCTCGAGGAACGAGAAGAACCCCCGCTCGGGGCTGGCGTCGATGAGCATGAGCGCCAGCTTCTCCCAGAAGGCGAAGGCCAGGACGCCGGCGATGAGCGTGCAGAGCATCTGGAGCATGGAGCTGAAGACGCCGCGCACCATCCAGGCGTAGGCGACGCCCAACACGAGCACGAGGACGAGGATGTTCATGATCATGGTTCGGTGCTCCGAGAGTTCTTGCGTGTCTTGCGTGTGCCGCTCAGTGCGTGCTCAGGCGGTGGGCTGGGGCTTCCTGCTGGGGGTCGCGCCGCCCGAGGAGGAACCGCCCCCGCCGCTCTTCTTCTTTTCGCCCGTGGAGATGCGCGAGACCTCCTCGATGCTGGTGAGTCCCTCGACGGCCTTGCGCAGGGCGGCCTGCTGGACGGTGGGCAGCGAGCGCTTGCGCATCGCGGTCCGCAGCCCGTTCCAGTTCTCGGCGCCGATCATCTTCTTCTCTTCCTCCTCGATGGGGAAGACGCCGAAGCATCCGATCTGGCCCTGGTAGCCCACGCCGTTGCACACGGGACAGACCTCGGGTTTGTTGCGGATCAGGACCTGGCCGCCCTTCTTGTTGAGCTGCTTGATCTTGTCCGCGGGGAGCCCGAGCTTCTTGAGCATCTCGGGGCTGGGCTGGTAGCTGACCTTGCAGTTCTGGCACAGGACCCGCAGCAGCTTCTGGGCCACGACGCCCTTGAGCCCCTTGGCGGCCAGCGGGGCGTCGCCCACGGCCCGGACATAGAGCTGGATCGCCGAGATCGCGTCCTCGCCCCTGAGCGAGAGGTACACCCGCGATCGGTCCAGGTCCGCGTTGGCGATGTTGCGCGCCGTCTCCATGTCGGGCAGGTCGCACACGCTGACCACATCGGGGTCGCGGCGCAGGGTCGAGCGCACCAGCGTGGCGAAATCCGCGTTCTCGGCGCTGGGGTCGAACCTGATCTGCTTGACGCCCTCGAGCGCATCCTCGATCTCGTACTCCACGGTCTGGATGTTCGAGGTGTAGGCGTCGTGGAGGCGCAGCAGCGAGTACATCGTGGTCGTGCGCCCGTTGTCGCCCGGGGCGGCCATGAGCACCACGCCCTGGGTCTCGTCGGCCCAGTTCTTGAGCAGATCCAGCTGGGTGCCGGTGAAGCCCAGGTCCTCGGGCTTGCGGCGCACCGCCTGGTCGGGGTTGAAGATCATGGTGAGCACCATGCCGTGCTTGGACCCGCTGCTGACGCATTTGAGCGTCTGGTTGCTCATGTGCTCGCCCGAGACCGTCACGCTCCCGCTGAGCTTGCGCCGCCGGTCCTGGACATCGAGCCCGGCCGCGCTCTTCCAGAAATCGATGATCTGCACCGCGTCGGCCTTTGGCAGCTGCTCGCCCTGCTGGCGCACGCCGTCGATCAGCAGCGACACCCCGTAGGTGCTCTCGTTGAGCGGGTGCAGGTCGATCTGCGAAGCGTGCGCCTCGTAGCCGCGGATCACGATCTCCTCGGCGGCGACCCGCACGGCGTAGGCGGTGGTCTCCTTCTCGGGGGGCATGATCTTCATCTTGTTGGCGCCCACGACCACCAGCTCGGAGCTTCCCAGCTTCTTGGCCTCGCGCCTGTTGGCGCGGTTCTCCGACATCTCGCTCAAGTCCAGCCGCAGCCGGGCGTGCTCGGGGATCCGCTCGTCCTTGTTGGCCACGGTGACGAAGAGGAAGACATCGACCGCCAGGATCGCGATGACCCCGAAGAAGGCCCCGGCGAACCCGGCGATCCCTCCCATGGGCATCAGCAGCACCAGCGCCGCCGCGCCCAGCCCGAACACCATGTGGATCAGGTTCCACTTCTCCTGTCCCAGGAAGAAGCGCTGTGCGTGCTTGTCGAGGATCGAGGAGAGCATCCAGGCCCAGCCCACGAAGGGCGCCAGCAGCAGCAGGGCTTTCCACCAGGAGATGAGCACGAAGGTCTGGGCCACCGCGCCCAGCGTCAGCGGGAACGAGCCGAGGGTCAGCGCGCCCGCCGGGTGCGGGAATGAGATCAGCAGGGAATCGAGCACCGTCGTGTCCTCTCGGTTGTCGTGTCACTCGGCGGGCCATCGCCCGGTTCTGCGTTTCAACCGGCGCGAGTGCGTCTCGGTCCGGTCGGGTGTCGTCGATTGTAGAGTCTCCGCGGCTGCCGCACCAGACACGGGACCCCGGCGCCGCCGGGACGGTTCGGATCATGAGCGGGTGGGCGCGAGCCCCGCCGCTCGGTCAGGAGAACTTCTTGAGCTTCATCTGCAGCTCGTCCACATTGGGCGAGGCCTCGATGGCGGTGCGCATGTGGATGTACTCGTCCTCCACGAGCTTGACCAGCGAGTCGTTGAAGTCGATCATGCCGATCTGCTGGGCCTCGATCGAGTTGAGCACATCGCGCAGGTCGCCCTCGCGCTCGTCGAGGATGTACTTGCGAACGACGCCGTTGTTGATCAGGATCTCCAGCGCCGGGATGCGAAAGATCTTCTCGTGGAGCGTGGGCAGCAGTTTCTGATAGACGAAGGCGCGCATCTGGTAGGCCAGGATCTTGCGCACCTGGTCCACCTCATCCTGCGGGAACAGCCCGTAGATGCGCGAGAAGGTCTGCGTCGTGCTCGAGGCGTGGATCGTCCCGAACACCAGGTGGCCCGTCTCGGCGGCGTGCAGGGCGGCCTCGAAGGTCTCCTGGTCGCGCATCTCACCGATCAGCACCACATCGGGGTTCTCACGCACCAGCGCCCGCAGCCCGGTCTTGAAGTCCAGGCAGTCGAGACCGATCTCACGCTGGTTGATGGTCGCCTTCTTGTCCTCGAAGATGTACTCGATGGGGTCCTCGAGCGTGAGGATGTGCACACTCTTGCGGGCGTTGATGTAGTCGATCATCGAGGCGATGGTGGTCGACTTGCCCGAGCCCGTGACCCCGCAGAGCAGCACGATGCCCTGGGGCTGCATCGCGATCTCGCTCATCACCTCGGGGAGGTAGAGCCCCTCGAAGGGCAGGATCTCGCTGGTGATGTTTCGCGCCGCCACCGAGATGGTCCCGCGCGCCTGGAACAGGTTCACGCGGAAGCGGTGCTTGGGGTCGTAGTTGTAAGCGAAGTCGACCGACCCGAACTTGTGCAGGTCCTTGATCTGCTCGTCGGTGAGGATCTCCTTGGTGATCCTGAAGAACTCGCCCGCGCTCACCGGCTCGACATCGAGCGCCTTGAGCGTGCCGCGCATCCTGATCTTGGGCTTCTGCTCCGATTTCATGATCAGGTCGGAGGCCCCGAACCTGATGGTGGCCTTGAGAAAATCGCCCCAGCGAGTCGCGTGGGGGTCTTTTCGGGCGATCGTGGGGTCCAGGTCGACATGGCCCGCGGAGGCCGTCGAGGAGGGGATATCGGTGACGCTCATGTTTCGGTTGTCCTTGCTCGTCGGTTGTCGCCCCGCTGCGGGCGTGATGATTGTTTTCTCGTGGAGAGGCATTCTAGTCGTGGGGGCGGTGGTGGTTGCACGCCGGGGCCCCGCCCGTCGCGTGCGGACGAGTGACCCGTTTTCTCCGGGCCCTCGGGGCGCGGCGTCGTGGGTATCGCTGTTCATCTGCTCCGGGATCCGAGAACCGGGACCCGACCCGAGGGGTATCGCATATTCGCTCGCCGGGGCGGGGCGGTTCCATGGCGGGACCATGCATGAAGGATCAACGGATCAAAAGAAGGTCGGGACCCGAGGGCCCCGACCTGTGGAGAGTGACTGCTTCGTGTCATGACGCATCCTCAAAGGTCGCGTCTACACGCGTCCTCCAAGGGACTCACGGGGCTCAGTGCGCCCCGACGGCCTCGGTTTCCCGGGAATCACGATCAACGGTGCCCAGGAAGTTGGCCTCCAGCTCGACGCGGATCTTCTCCATCGCCTTGTTCTGGATCTGGCGCACGCGCTCCTTGGTCACGCCGATGATCTGCCCGACCTGCTCGAGGGTCATGGGCTTCTCGAGCCCGCCGGTCTCGAGCCCGAAGCGGTGCTCGAGCACGGTCTTCTCAACATCGGACAGATCGGCCCGGTTGGCCACCACGATCTCGCGGACCTCCGAGGCGGTGTCCTTCTCAAAATCGGCCCGCTTGGTCTCGAGGAAGTTGGACTTCTCGAGCTTGGGGTCGAAGTCGGTGGGGAAGCGCTGGCGGTACTTGCTCAGCTTCATACCCTGGCGGCTGAAGGCCTTGAGGATCGCGCGGCACGCGTAGGTCGAGAACTTGAACCCGCGCCCGGCGTCGAACTTGTCGACGGCCCGCAGCAGGGCCATGTTCCCCTCGCTGACCAGGTCGGCGAAGTCCACCTCGCTCATGCGTGTCCGCTTGGCCATCGCCAAGACCAGCGCCAGGTTCGTCTCGGCGATCTGCTCACGGATCCGCTCGGCCTTGCGGTGCCAGTGGAGGAGCTGGTCCGCCTGCTCGGGGGTCGGCTTCTTCTCAGGGCGCGCCCAGGCCTCCTGCTGGAGCTTCCAGACGCGGTAGCGCGAATAGTTGAACTGGTGGAACAGCACCCGCTCCTCGGCCCCGGTCAGGATCACCTGCTGGGACGACTTGACCGTTCGTGAACGCGAGATCGACGAGATGTCGTCCATCACCGGGTGGTACCAGCTGGTGTCCGGCAGGGCGATGTCGGGCGCGTCGTCGTAGATATTCTGCTCGGCGTCGTCCTCGTAGAAGACCTCCGAGTCGATGAAGTCCTGCTCCTTGGAGAGGACCTGGTTGAGAAGCCGCTCGTCCTCGTGCGAGAGCTGGCGCGAGGTCTTGCCCGCGCGCGTGGAGGTGCGCGAGACACCCACGCGGTGCCGGCGGCGCATCTGCTCGAGCGGGCTGGGGCTGTTGTTTGCTGCTTGCATCATGCTGTCTCCGTCCGCCACTGTCCTGCAGCGGATGTGTTCTTCTGTGTTCCGCCGCGCCGGTTTCACCTTGGAGCGACGAGGATCAACCTGACCGGGCCCGGCTCGCCTTGCTGAAGACCGCAAAGCCGCCCCGAACCCGCCCAACCGCCGACAACCCGCGTCCCAACGATACGAGGCGGCCTCGCCCCGTTGTGCCCGACCCGAGTTGTCCTGACTCGTTTCCCTGGCCAGCCCGTTTCCGGGACCGGGATGGGATACGAATCTTCCCGTTTCCTGCTTGTGAATCCACACACATCCGGTGTGCATGGGAACGACGGTTGCCCGCGGCGCCGATCAGTTCTCTGGCCAGGCACCGGAAGGGCCGGTTCCCCGGCGGGTGGTGCTCACTGGTCCAACGCTCGGCGCCGAGCGGTCTTGATTTCGGAACCATTGTCGAAACCTGTGTGAGTCTGTTTCTGTTCGACACGGGTTCCAGTTTGTCTCGCGAACTCGACTCCACCTGCCCAGGCCTCGCGGAAACCTGCTCTATTCCAGTACGATGCGGGGCTGAGTCAAGTTTCGATTCAGCCCGCTGAATGCCACAAAATCTTCGATTGTCGGCGGGTAAATCTCCCGCCGGGCCCAACAGGTTGTGTGTTCTGTGAGGGCAATTCCCCATCTTCGGTTGGGCGAGAATGCTGCCCCGTCATCATCGGCTGGCGCGGGCTGTCCCGACCAAGAGGCCCTGGGACCCACACCCGTCATCAGGTTGTCTCATGGCGCGTCCTGCCCGTGGTCTGAACGGTGGCCTCGGGGCGACCGGTCAGAAGCGGCGGGCATCCTTGCCGCCGCGGCGAATCCGAGCATCCGGTGGCGTGGGCGGGTGGGCGAATTGTCGCCGACCGGAATCGCCCCAGCCCATTCCCACCCTGACGCCCTCAACCCGAGTCCTCGTCCTGCCCCGTGGGCGCGGCTTGGAGGGAGAAAAACGGTGTGGTTGACGGCCGATAACATCGGTCCTACTGTCAACCCTGGCTGTCAATCGCCCGCTGTCAATCGCTGGGCCCCATGAAGGAGCCGGGTGAGAGAACAGGGTAGGGACAGTGAGCTTGACTCTTCTGCGCCGTCATTGTGCCCGTTGCCGGGTCGCCAGTATACACAAGATGCCCAAAGTAAACAACAAGGATCCCTTTTTTCACGCGCTCGGCATCGGGTTCGCCAAAAAATAGGTCTTTGTACCAGTCCAAGACGGGGTTCGCCCCGCTTCGTCCACAAGTTTTCCCCTGCCGGCTCTCCCGGGTTTGGGGATAACACCATCTCCCGAGAGGATTCACCATGCCCTTCACACTCCCCGATCTGCCCTATGCGTTTGACGCCCTTGAGCCGCACATCGATGCGCAGACGATGAAAATCCACCACGACAAGCACCACGGCGGGTATGTCACCAAGGGCAACGCCGCCCTTGAGGGCACCAAGTGGGCCGACAAATCTCCCGAAGAGGTGCTCGCCCACATCAAGGACATCCCGGAGGACAAGCGAACGGCGGTTCGCAACAATGTCGGCGGCCACGCCAACCATTCACTCTTCTGGACCATCATGTCCCCCGACGGCGGGGGCGAGCCCGGCGGCGAGCTGGGCGCGGCGATCGCCAAGGTTTTCGGATCGTTCGAAGACTTCAAGACCCAGTTCGCCGACGCTGCCGCCACCCGATTTGGTTCGGGCTGGGCTTGGCTGGGCTTCGACAGCAGCGGCAAGCTCCATGTCGGCTCCACCGCCAACCAGGACTCGCCCATCATGAACGGGCACACCCCCATCCTGGGTTTGGATGTCTGGGAGCACGCCTACTACCTCAAGTACCAGAACAAACGCCCCGACTACATCGCCGCGTTCTGGAATGTGGTGAACTGGGACCAGGTCGCCAAGAACTACGCCAAGGGTCCGCGCAAGTAAGCCCGCACTTTCAGTATTCATCCCCGGTGGCACAGGCGTCCCGCCTGTGCTCATTTTATCCATTTGAGCGGTGCACAGGCGGGACGCCTGTGCCACCGGTTCTTGTGGATATGATCGCCCGTGCGAGCCAAGAACATCATGCTCACCATCTGGCTGCTGATGCCCATGACCACCGTGGCGCTGCTGATGGTCTGGATCTTCGTGTCGCAGAACAAGGAACGCCTGATGGACGACGCTGTCCCCGTCGGGGCGGGCGCGGGCGACACGGGCAACGCCAATGCCCTGGGCGAGTGGCTCTTCGGTCACGACCCCGACGCCATCTCGATCGCCAACCGGGCGAGGCGCGAGCACCTGATGATCGACCCGCGCGACTGGCCCGGGGGCGTGGAGCTGCGCGTGCCGATAAGCGCCTTCGGCGAACCCGCCCCGGAGCACCCCACGGCCAGCATCATCGACGACGACACGGGCGATGCGATTTCGATCTCGATGGCCAACACGGGCGACGGGTTTGTCCGCGCCGCCATTGAGAACGATCAACTCAAGCGGGGAACCCGTTTTGTGCTCAGTGACGGGGGGCCCGATCGAGACGGGGCTGGGTTCGTCGATGGGCAAGGGCGGGGGTTGGCCGAGATGAGCTTCTCGCCGCAGATTCCCAAAACGGATCACCAGGTCGATGATCCTTTGGTGATGACGCTGCGAATCGACACGGTTTACAACTGATCAAGCTTCCTGACTTTTTTACGCGTCAAGCACGCGCAGGTGCCTGAAACTCCCCCCGAGCACCTCGCTGCTCCTGGTGCTCAGCCAGTCGTCAAGGACCTCGGCGTACACCGATCGGAAATCCGCCGTGTACTTGAGGTCCCCGCTGTCGAGGTTGGTCAGCGAGGGGTGGGCCGAGTGGAACCCGCCCCGAACCTTGGGGCCGAAGAGGAAGACGGGGGCGGCGGTGCCGTGGTCGGTGCCGTTGGAGGCGTTCTGTCCCACGCGCCGCCCGAACTCGCTGAAGGCGAGCGAGACGACCCGCTCGGCGTTGCCCTGGGCCGCCAGGTCCCTGGAGAAGGCACGCATCGCGTCGGCGAACTGCCCCAGCAGACGCGCGTGGGCGCCGGGCTGGTTGGCGTGCGTGTCGAAGCTCCCGTGCGAGGCGTAGTAGACCCGGGTCTTCATCCCGGCGCGGATCATCGCCGCGATCATGCTCATCTGCTGGGCCAGCCTGTTGTTGCTTGGATACGGCGCCAGCGGCTTGGCGGCGACCGCTCTGCGAATCGCGTCCGACGACACCCGGGCATCCAGGGCCGTGCGGAGCAAGAACGCGTTGTTCGAGTCCCTTTCCTGCTCGATGCGCTCGTTGATCATGTCCGTCAGGCGCCGGTGCTGGGCCACGAGTTCCTCGTTGAACCGGCGGCCCGACCACTCGAACAGGTCGGGCGACTCGAACGACACGGGCATCATCGTCCGCCCCGAGAGCATGAGCGGGGATTCGTCCCCGATGGCGATAGGGGGCTCGACCTTCTTGGCTTCTTGCGACCCGTCGGGCGTTCCGCTCTCGCCCTTGCCGTAGCCGCAGCACCGGGCGTCGATGTAGCGCCCGATCCAGCCGTCGCCGGCGCCGTCCAGATCGGCGGTGTGCCAGATGTCCATCGAGGTGAAGTGGGAGCGGTTGGGGTTGGGGTAGCCCACGCCCTGGACGATGGCGCACTGACCCTCGTCGTAGAGCTCGCGGATCCCGGTCATCGCCTTGTTGAGCCCCAGGTCGCTGGCCCCGTGGGAGCCGTTCCTGCTGAGGATGTGCAGCTGATCGGGCCGGAGCCCGATGGTGGGGCGCAGGCGGTGGTACGCGTCGTCTCGGTAGGGGACGACGGTGTTGAGCCCGTCGTTGCCGCCGCTGAGCTGGACGATGACCAGGATGCGGTCCTCGTTGACACCCGCGATGGACGAGAGGTCGAGCCCGGCCCGGGGCATGGCCAGGGCCGACGACTGGATGAAGGCCGGGACCGTGACGGCGGCCGAGGCGAGCAGGGCCGAGTGCTGCAGGAATCCGCGTCGGGTGTAGACGCGGGCGTTGGCGGGGTCGGTGTGCAGACTCATGGGCGGTCTCCGCGTGGGTGGGCGCTCAGCACAGCTGGTACTCGGGCATCGAGGTGATCAGCAGTAGTATGGTCTTGATCCCGTCGATGCTGGCGGGCCTGGCGACCGCGTAGGCCGCCTTGACCAGCACCTCGGCGGCCCCGTGCGGGCGGCGCCCCAGCACCAAGTCCAGCAGCTGGTTGGCGATCAGGTCGTCCGGCGGGTCGCCCTCGATGCGTGGGTCGTTCATGCACGGGACCAGCGGGCGCGGGTCGTAGGGCGTGCGGTCGGCCAAGCGCCGGTTGCCGCTGGCCATCTCGCCGGTGACCATGTAGACCAGCGTGTTCTGGCGCACGAACAGCGTCGAGGTGTTGATCCACGAGCGCCCTCCGTCCCACCCCTTGACGCTTGGGGGCATGAAGAGCGTCTGCCCCATCGACGCCATCGCGTCCGAGAGGGCCCCCAGGCTGCGCACCGGGGTCCCCAGCGAGCGCGCCGCGCCCACGACCAGCTCGGCGGGGCTCTTGATCTTGTCGCCCATCACGCCGGGGTCATAGAAGTGGCGGCTGAGCAGCAGCTGGCGCAGCACCGGGCGCAGCTCGTAGCGCGACCGCTGCATGGTGGCGCTCATTGCCCGCACCACCTCGCGCTGGGCGCCCCGCAGCTCGCGGGTGTCGGTGGGGATGTCGGCGACGAAGAACCTGTAGAGCTTGGCGCAGATGTACGGGGCGCAGAAGGGCGAGAGCAGGATCGCGTTGACCAGGCCGTCGCCGTCGAGGTTGCCCCGCAGACTCAGGATGTTCTTGGCCGTCTGATCGTGGTTGTTGGCGTTGAACTCGAAGGCGTCGTCGTTGTAGGTGAACCCGGTCAGCGCGCGGGCGCCGTCCCGGATGTCGCGTTCGCTGTAGTGCCCCTCGCCCAATGAGAACAGCTCCATGATCTCGCGGGCCAGGTTCTCGTTGGGGCTCGCCTTGCGGTTCTGGTTGTTGTTGAGGTAGCGCAGCATCGCCGGGTCGCGGATGATCCCGCGCAGCAGGTTCGCGAAGCCGCCCAGCGCCGCCCCGCGCAGGAGGCGGTTCTGCTGGTACATATGGTACGAGTCCTCGATGGCGCGGTAGCTGGTGGCGAAGTGCCCGTGCCAGAAGAGCGTGAGTTTCTCCTGGAGCGGGCGCGGCGACTGGATCATCCGAGTGAGCCACCAGTGCTGGATGTCGCGCATCTGCCGCCGGTCCTCGCGCTGGGCGCGCTGGCGCATCTCCCGGAATCGGGCCAGCGTGTTCTCGTCGCCCGTTTTGCGGGCGCGCCGGTAGCTCATGTTCTGCTCGCGCGTGCGCGGGCGCATGATGTCCCTGTTGAACGCGCCCGCCGGATCGTCCTCGGCGGGGATGTCGTCGTAGTTCAGCAGGAAGTCGACCGCGGCAGCGGGACCCCACTGGGCGAGCGTTCTGATCTGTTCGTCCGTGCCCCCGAACCCGGCGCGCCAGAGCAGATGACGCGCCTCGCGCTGGCCGAACGATCCCGGATCGATGGGGAGCATCGAGGCCTCGACAGGTTCGGATGGGGTCCGCGGCTGGATCTCGGTCGATCGGGTGCCCATGGGATCGCGCTCCGGGTTCGATCACTCCAACGCCCCAGCCACCCGCCTATTGCCAGCGGGCGGCGCGCCGGTGAACGGCCCCAGATTACCGGATCTCGCGCTGCGAAGCCAGGCGCGAGACCCAGACCAGCGAGCAGGCCGCCGTGGCCAGCAGCAGCGCCCCGGTCACATGGTGCGTGGTGGTCAGCAGCGCGGGCAGCGCTTCGATGGGCCTGGCGTGGGCGAGCTCATCCGGCGTGGGCAGCGGGGGGGCCTTGCTCTCCCAGGCCATCCCCAGCACGGCGAAGCCCAGCGTGAACTGCAGCACCACGATCCCGTGCAGCACCGCCCCCAAAGCCCGCACCGGGGTCCCCGTCACGCCCGCCTTGCCGGTGCGGATGCACAGCGCCCCGCCCACGAGCACGAGTCCCACGACGATGAAGGCGAAGCCCATGTGGGTGGTCATCGCGTGCTGCGAGTTGAGGTGGCGCGTCACGGCCCCCAGGCACAGCTGCAGCACCAGGGCGATCAGGGTGACGCCCATGAACGCCCGGGCCCTGCGGGCCGTCGGGCGCACCGCGTCGCCGCCCTCCGCGGCGACCCAGCGCGGCGAGAGGACCACCGCCGTGACCATCGCCAGCGCCAGGACCAGCTGCGCGAAGATCCCGTGGGCGATGGCGAAGGCGGTGCTCTTGTCCGCCACGCGGATAATCCCCATCACCCCCTGCGCGCTGACCGCGACGAACAGGATCACGCTCAGCACCCGGGGCAACGCCCGGCGCTCGCCGAGGAGCACCCGGATCATCAGGACCAGGGTCGTGAGCCCCGCCAGCGTCCCGAACAGGCGGTGGGAATGCTCGAGGAAGATCCTCGGCTCGGCCATCAGCTTCAGGGGAAACAGCACCGAGATCGCCCCGTAGCTCGTCACCGCGTCGGGGACCGCCAGCCCCGAATCGGTGCTCGTCACCGCCCCGCCCACCGCGATCAGCGGGATGTAGGTCAAAGCCGTCACCCAGGCGAAGCGGCTGCGCCACACGCCGGGAGGATCGACCGGCGCGTCCTTGCCCCGCACCAGCGCCGCGCTGACAAGCCCCACGACCACCGCCAGCGCGATCGAACCCAGCACCACCACCAGCGCCCCCGGCGCCAGCGTGTTGGCCTTCTCGCCCATCTCGGTGGTGCTCTCGGGCTGGACCACGATGTTCGAGCCCAGGATGAGCAGGTTGACCAGCCCCGAGACCAGCCCCGCCAGCGCGCCCGCCCTGAGGCGCTGTCGCGCCGCGACCCCGGGCAGGCAGATCACCCCGATCACCAGCAGCGGGAGCATGAGCACGGGGATGGCGATCGTCGTGGGCACCCACTCCCCGGGAAGGTGCATGATCCAGGCCAGGACCCACATGACCGCCGAGGCGGCGAAGCCCACGGTGACGGCGGGGGCGCAGAACCCGTTATAAATAGGACTTATTGATCCTGTTTCGGGAAGTTCTTGATTGGCCATGGCTTGTGAGTCCTCGGGTTGATATTGATACTGAGTCGCAACGATTGTTGCTGTCAGATCGTGTGGGCAATGGGTATTCTACGCAAAAACGAGCAAAATTTCGGCGAGGCCGCACAGCATCCTGTTGAGAAGGATGCTAGGCTTGGCCTCCCAAAGAACCTCCGCCTTCCCGGCTCGGGTGTTTTTGCGACGGTTCAACCTTCTCTTCTCCTCTCTCGGTGGAGTACAGGCCTTGAAACCCATGTTCCCTAAGTGGATGAACGCGCTGCCAACGCTGCTGTTCTTCGTGGTCAACGGCGGGGTGGTGCTGGTCATCGCCGGCTTCTGGTATTACGCGACGCCCAGCTTCTGGGAGGTGGGCTACATGCCCACCCAGCCCGGGTCCGGCTACAACCACCAGATCCATGCGGGCAAGCTGGGGATCGACTGCCGCTACTGCCACACCCATGTCGAGGAGTCGTGGCACGCCAATATCCCCCCTGTGGCCACCTGTATGGGCTGCCATGCCGAGAACAAGCTCAATGTCAAGCTCGCCAGCGCGACCGACGACAAGGTCCAGTTTATCCGTGACGCGTACGCCAAGGACGAGCCCATCCGCTGGCGCGAGATCCATATCCTGCCCGACTACGCCAACTTCCCCCACAGCCCTCATGTCAACGCGGGGGTGAGCTGCTTCTCCTGCCACGGGCAGATCGAGGCCATGCCGGTGGTGGCGCAGGCCAAGTCGCTCTCGATGGGCTGGTGCCTGGACTGCCACCGCAACCCCGAAAAGAACCTGGTGCCCAAGGACAAGGTCACGGACCTGTACTGGGTGCAGACGCAGTGGTTCAACACCGTGGGCGAGGACGGGGTCACCCTGATCCCGCAGCCGCCCGAGGATCGGGCCCATGACGGGTTGAGCCCCGAGCAGCTGCTCGAGACCCTCAAGCGTCAGCCGCCCCAGCACTGCGCGGCCTGCCACTACTAAATCGCTGCCGCCCGCTCCCCACGCGTCGCCCGACCCGGCGACAATCCCGACCCACGCCCGCCCCGACGGGCGAAGCAAGAGACGATCACCATGAGCAACCTCGACCAATGCCCGTCGTCCAAGGGGAAGCACGAGATCCCGACCGAGGCGCCCGTTGCGGGCACGGTGGGCGGGAAGAAGTACTGGCGTTCGCTCGATGAGTATTCGGGGACGGCCGAGTTCAAGGAGTTCGTGGAGCGTGAGTTCCCGGCCGGCGCGTCGATGCTGGGCGAGCCCACGCGGCGCGACTTCGTCAAGATCATGGGCGCGGGCTTCGCCCTGGCGGGCGCGGCGACGATCCCGGGCTGCCGGCGTCCTGATCGCAAGATCCTGCCCTATTCCAAGGTGGTGCCCGAGGATGTCATCCCCGGCAGGCCGCTGTTTTACACCACGGCCCTCCCGCTTCCCGGCGGCGGGGCCGAGGGGCTGCTGGTCGAGACCCACACCGGACGCCCCACCAAGATCGAGGGCAACCCGCTGCACCCGGGCAACCGGGGCCGCACCAGCCCCTTCGCTCAGGCGAGCGTGCTGGGGCTCTACGACCCCGACCGGCTCAAGTTCCCCGTCTACGACAACCCCTCGCGCGGCAAGCTCGACGCGACCTGGGACGATTTCGACTCGTGGCAGCAGGACCATTTCCAACAGCTGGCCGCCGACGGCGGGCGGGGTCTGGGGCTGATCATCGACAAGCAGTCGAGCCCGACCCGCGACCGCCTGCTGAGCGCTTTCCGCCAGCGCTTCCCCCGCGCCCGCGTGGTCAACTGGAACCCGGCCGAGTCGCGCGCCGCGATCGAGGGCTCGGTCCTGGCCTTCGGCGCCGCCAGCTTCGTGAGCTACGACTTCACCGGCGCCCAGCGCGTCGTCTCCGTGGGCTCGGACTTCATGGTCGAGGGTCCCGACGCGATGCGCAGCGCCCGCACCTTCGCCGCCACGCGCAAGGTTCTCCGGGGCGGCGATCCCATGTCGCGCCTCTACTCGGTCGAGGCCAAGCCCACCTCCACGGGCTCGCTGGCCGACCACCGCTTCCGCGTCGCCCCCTCGCAGCTGCACAACTTCGTGCTCGCCCTGGCCCGCGAGGTCATGGGCAGCGACGCCTCGGGGCTGCCCGTCGCCCGGGTCGAGGGCATGAGCGAGAAGGACATCCGCGAGATCGGCGCGGACCTGATGGAGAACCGGCATCACGCGGTGGTCGTCCCCGGCGAGCAGGTCACCGCCCAGACCTGGGCGCTGTGCATGGCGATCAACTCGGCCCTGGGCGCCATGGGCCCGATCGTCTCCACCACCCCCATGAGTGACGATCTGGCCCGCGACTCGGCGGCGGACCTGGCCTCGCTGACCGCGGACATCAGCAGCGGGCGCATCGGCACGCTGGTGACGATCAACTGCAACCCCGTGCACGACGCGCCGGGCGAGCTGGACTTCGCCGCGGCCTTCGATTCGGTCGAGCACACCGTGACCCTCGATGTCGGGATGAGCGAGACCGAGAGCCGCTCGTCCTGGTCGCTCAACGGGACGCATTATCTCGAGCAGTGGGGCGATGTGGTCGGCGCCGACGGGAGCTACAGCGTCACCCAGCCCATGATCGCCCCGCTCTATGACCCGGCCCGCTCGGACATCGAGCTGCTGGCGATGCTCGCGGGGATCGACGCCCAGGACGGCTACGCCCTGGTGCGTGAGACCTTCTCGGGATGGGGCTCGGGGTTGGGTTCGGGTTCAGGCGCGGGCGCGGTGGGTTCGCCCGCGTTCACCAAGGCCTGGCGCCGTCTGCTGCACGACGGGTTCGCCGCCGGCGCGGCGCCCGTGTCCGCGCGCGTGTCGGTGAGCGGGGCCCTTCTGGGCGCCTCGGGGCAGGGCGCGGGCCAGGCGCCGGCGCCCGAGTCGATGGATGTCCTGTTCTACACCACCAACCGCAACCACGGGCAGCTGGCCAACAACGGCTGGCTCCAGGAGCTGCCCGAGTTCGGGCCCTCGGTCGTGTGGGACAACCCGGTGCTGATGAGCCCCAACACCGCCAAGGCCCTGGGCGTGCTGCCCGAGCACACCTGGCAGGACGAGTTCGACCCCTACACCAAGCAGCAGATGCCCCAGGCCCAGCTCGTGACGGTGACGCTGGGCGGGCGGGAGATGACGGGCGCGGCGTGGATCCTGCCGGGCATGGCCGACAACACGCTGGGGATCAAGCTCGGCTACGGGCGGGAGATCGTGGGCCGCGTCGGCTACAAGGTGGGGCACAACACCTACCAGATCAAGCCGGTCTCGGGCGGGAATGTCCAGCGCGGGGCGCGGGTGAAGAAGGCGGGCGGGACCTACACCATCGCCTCGACCCAGAACCACTGGTCGCTCGAGGGACGCCACTCGATCGTGCGCGTCATGGACAAGACCTGGTGGGACCACTACGCCGGAACGGTCAGGACGGTCGAGGATGAGGTCTACGGGCAGGAGCCCAAGTCGCTCAACATCGCCGAGCAGGTCGGCGAGCTGGCCCACACGCCGCCCAATGTAAGCATCTACCGCAACCCGCTCAACCGCTCGCACCGCGACCCCGACAAGAGCGACCTCAAGTTCAACGAGCCGCTCCAGCGGATGATGCCGCCGGATTTCACGATGAACCCGCAGTGGGGGATGTCGATCGACCTCAACTCGTGCATGGGCTGCAACGCGTGCACGGTGGCGTGCCAGGCGGAGAACAACATCCCGATCGTGGGCAAGAGCGAGGTGGCCAAGGGACGCGAGATGCACTGGATCCGCATGGACCGGTACTTCGTGGGCGACGACATCAACGACCCCGACGAGGTGATCGTCCAGCCCGTGGCGTGCGTGCACTGCGAGAACGCGCCGTGCGAGACGGTGTGCCCGGTCAACGCCACGGCGCACGGGACCGAGGGCACCAACGACATGGCGTACAACCGGTGCATCGGCACCCGCTACTGCGCCAACAACTGCCCCTACAAGGTGCGCCGCTTCAACTTCTTCGAGTACGGGCCCACCAAGTTCAACGGCGGGCTCAACCCCAACTATGTCTCGGGCAAGGTCGCCGACGAGTTCGAGAAAACGCTCGGCAAGGACCGGACCTTCAACCAGAACTTCATCCCCCCGCGCCTGCGCAACAAGCTCGATGAGATCGCCAAGATGCAGTTCAACCCGCATGTGACGGTTCGCAGCCGGGGCGTGATGGAGAAGTGCACCTTCTGCATCCAGCGGATCCACATGGCCCGCCAGGAGGTCAAGATCGCGGGGATCTGGAAGGACGCAGACCAGGTGGGGCCCATCCCCGACGGGTACTTCAACACCGCCTGCCAGCAGGCGTGCCCCAGCGACGCCATCAGCTTCGGCGACATCCTCGACCCCGGATCGCGGGTGGCCAAGGAGAAGGAGTCCGGGCGCAGCTACCTGCTGCTGGGGTACCTCAACACCCGCCCGCGCACGACGCACATGATGCGGGTGCGCAACCCCAACCCGGCCATCCGCCCCTTCGAGCACGACCCGCTGGACCACGGGGTCCACGGCGGCGGGCACGGCGAGGCCGAGGGCGGCGGGCCGGGCCACGACAGCGACGACGAGCACCGCATCGGCGAGGGCGTCGAGGAGATCCAGTCCTCGTCGTATATCGACCGCACCAGGCGGATCATGGATCAGGGATACTCGCGCAGCCTCAGGGTGCTGGGCGGGGTTCACGCATAAAGCGGAGCAGGTAGAGCAATGAGTGAGATGCATCCCGACCAAGCCATCGCGTACCAGGCCACCGGCGTCGTCACGGCCCAGCCGCTGCCGCGGCGCGTCCCCATCATCCCCGGCACGCGCGACGACAGCACACTCGTCGAGGACCCCGGTGTCCGCGCCCCGCTGGTGCTGGGCGAGCGATCGTTCAACGATGTCACCAACATCGTGTGCGGCTACGCCGAGGCGCCGATGCCCAAGATCTGGCTGACGCTCTTCACCATCACCTCCACCGTCGCCGCCATCGGATCGGGCATGATCCTGTACCTGCTGATCACCGGCGTGGGCGTGTGGGGGCTCAACAACCAGGTCGACTGGGCCTGGGACATCACCAACTTCGTGTTCTGGATCGGTATCGGCCACGCCGGGACGCTGATCTCCGCCATCCTGTGCCTGCTCAAGCAGAACTGGCGCACCGCGGTGAACCGCTCGGCCGAGGCGATGACGATCTTCGCGGTGATCTGCGCCGGCATCTTCCCGGGCGTGCATGTCGGACGCGCCTGGTTCGCCTGGTTCCTGGCCCCGATCCCCAACTCCAACGGGATCTGGCCCAACTTCCGCTCCCCGCTGCTCTGGGATGTATTCGCCGTCTCGACCTACGCCACCGTCTCGCTGCTCTTCTGGTACATGGGGATGATCCCCGATGTCGCGACCCTCCGCGATCGCGCGGCGATGCGACTGCACCACAATGTCTCGCGCGTCTTCCGCCTGCCCACGCCCATCGGCGCCGGCATCCCCCTGGCGTTCATGCCCCGTCCCGACCGCATTCGGGTGACGGTCTACGGCATCATGTCGCTGGGGTGGCGCTTCTCCAGCCGCCACTGGCACCGCTACGAGAAGGCCTACCTGATGCTCGCGGGCGTCTCGACGCCGCTGGTGCTCAGCGTGCACTCGATCGTGTCCTTTGACTTCGCCACCTCGGTGATCCCCGGCTGGCACACCACGATCTTCCCGCCCTATTTCGTCGCCGGGGCGGTGTTCGGCGGGTTCGCAATGGTGCTGCTGCTGATGATCCCCCTGCGGGTGGTGCTGCCCAACTTCAGCGACCTGCTGACCAAGCGCCACCTGGAGAACATGGCCAAGATCATCCTGCTCACGGGCACGATGGTGGGCTTCTCCTACTCGATGGAGTTCTTCATCGCCTGGTACGGGGGCAACGAGTACGAGTTCGCCGCCTTCGCGCACAGCCGCGTCAACCCCGCCAAGGCCCCCTACTGGTGGGCCTACTGGATCATGATCACCTGCAATGTGGTCTCGCCCCAGGTCTTCTGGTTCCGGCGCCTGCGCCAGAACCCCACGGTGATCTGGATCGTGGCGCTGATGGTCACGGTGGGGATGTGGTTCGAGCGGTTCGTGATCATCGTGCTCTCGATCCACCGCGCCTTCCTGCCGGGCGAGTGGGGGATGTTCTTCCCGACCTATGTGGACATCCTCACCTTCGTGGGATCCTGCGGGATCTTCCTCACGCTGTTCCTGCTGTTCCTCAAGTTCCTCCCGGTGTTCGCGCTCTCGGAAGCGAAGATCGTGATGCCCCAGTCCCACACGCACGCCCACCACTGAGAAGGAAGACACGCCATGGGTTTCATCGGCATGATGGAAGATTTCATGAAGAGCGCGGCGGACTACTTCCCCATGCTCCTGCGCAAGGGCGCGCCCAGGTTCGTCACCGAATCGGGCAAGCGCGTGTATGGGATCGTCGCCGAGTTCGACGAGACGCCCAAGGTGTTCAGGGCGGCCCAGCGGGTCCGCGACGCCGGCTACAAGCGATGGGATGTCCACACCCCCTTCCCGATCCACGACATGGAGGAGGCGATGGGGATCAAGACCACCAAGCTGCCGCTGCTGGCCGGGGCCGCCGCCATCACCGGCGTGGGCTTCGCCGCGTTCCTCCAGTGGGTGCCCACCGCCTACCTCTTCCCCATCGTGGTGCAGGGCAAGCCCTACGCGGCGTGGCAGCCCTTCGTGCCCATCATGTTCGAGCTGGGCGTGCTGTCCACCGCCTTCATGTGCCTCTTCGGGATGCTCGCGCTCAACGGGCTGCCCCGGTGGCACCACCCCCTGTTCACCCACGAGCGCTTCTACCGCGTGGGAAACGATCGCTTCTTCATCGCCATCGAGGCCAACGATCCCAGCTTCGACCCCATCGCCACCAAGCGCCTGCTCGAGGAGATCGGCGGCACGGACATCACCCTCGTCGAGGACCCCGACTGACCACGCCCTGTGACGGCGCGACCCACGACCAACGCACGCACGGCGTGCTCCACCGACGGACGACAGGACTGACCATGATCCCAACAGTCAACAACACGACGACCGGCGCCCGCGCCGCCCTGCTGGGGGCGCTGGGGCTGGCGATGCTGGCCCCGCTGGGGATGACGGGCTGCCGGGGCGACCGCACCGACAAGCCGCCGCACCGCTTCTTCCCCGACATGGACCACCAGCCCAAGTTCAAGCCCCAGAGCGAGACGGATTTCTTCGAGGACGGCAAGGTCCAGCGTGTCCCCGTCGAGGGCACTGTCGCCTTCGCCGACCACGCCCTGCTGCCCCCCCAGGGCGAGGGCGGCCGGTGGGTGGCGATGCGTGAGAAGGAGCGCGCCGACGCGCTCAAGGCCGACCCGGCCTACTACTTCGGGCTTGGGGAGGGCTCCACCGAGCAGAGCCCGCGCTATGTCGCCTTCATGCCCGTGGAGGTCGACCAGGACCTGATCGCGCGCGGGGCCGAGCGGTTCAACATCTACTGCTCCATGTGCCACGGGTACGACGCCAAGGGGCAGGAGTCGGGCACCGTGGGGCGGCTGATGAATGTGCGTCCCGCCAACCTGCTCGACGCCAAGTACCGCGACCGGGACGGGGAGTTCGGGAGCGACGGCTACATTTTCCATGTCATCCGCAACGGGCTGTGGTCCCCCGACGGGACCAACCGCATGCCCTCCTACGGGCACGCCGTCACCGAGCAGGACGCATGGGCGATCGTCTCGTATGTGCGCGTGCTCCAGGCCGCCTTCGATCCCGAGGGCGCCGCGGTCTCCGGTGGCATGGGCGGGACGAGGCCCGCTCCCGACGCGGGCGCGGGGGCCGAAATGAACAACGGGGGTGAAGAATGACCCAGATCATCGCCAACCATCCCGCGCCGGAGGTCACCGCGCTGCGGAACGCCGACTGGGAGCACCGCCTGGCCCAGATCGCCGCCGACCCGCGGATGAGCGAGGACAACATCACCCTCACCGGGGCCAGCGCCAAGCGATTCGCCATGCCCATGTTTTTCGTGGGGATCGTGGGGCTGGTGATCACGATCGTGGGGGCCTTCTCGGTGGACCTGACCCACGCGCTGGGGGCCTTCGAGATCGGGGTCTTCACCGCCCTAGCGGTCTCGCTGGGGTCGCTGTTCTGGGTGATGGTGTTCCACTCGCTCAACGCCAGCTGGTCCATCACCCTGCGCCGCCAGTTCGAGAACCTGGCCGCGATCGTGTGGCTGCCGGTGCTGATGATGATCCTGGTCGCCGCCATCGAGCTCTTCCGCGGCGGGGTGCTGCTCGACTGGCTGGGCGCCCACGACGAGTACAACCACCTGCTCGAGGTCAAGGCGCCCTACCTCAACCCGACCTTCTTCATCGTCCGCATCGTGATCTACTCGGTCTCATGGATCGCGATCTCCCGCGCCCTGCTCGCCTGGTCGCGCAAGGGCGACGAGACGGGAGACCGTCGCTACGGGCGCAAGGCGCGCCGCCTCTCGGGCTTCGCGATCCCGGTGTTCGCCTTCACCTGCACCTTCGCGGCCTTCGACTTCCTGATGTCGCTCGACTACCGCTACTTCTCGACCATGTGGGGGGTGTACTACTTCGCCACCTGCGGGCTGGCCTCGGCCTCGGCGGTGGCGGTGATGGCGTACCTGCTGCGCAAGGCCGGCAAGCTCGAGGGCCTGGTCACCGACGAGCACTTCCACGACCTGGGCAAGCTGGTGTTTACCTTCGTCATCTTCTGGGCCTACATCGCGTTCGCGCAGTACTTCCTGACCTGGTATTCCAACATCCCCGAGGAGACCTCCTGGTACTTCAACCGCCAGGCGCACGGGTACCAGTGGCTCTTCATCGTCCTCATCAGCGGCCACTTCATCCTGCCGTTCCTGCTGCTGATCTGGCGCAAGGCCAAACGGCAGATGGGGCTGCTGTGCCTGATGTCCTGCTACATGCTGCTGATGGTGGTGATGGACATGGTCTGGATCATCCGCCCCATGGTCGACATGCACCCGTCCGGCGGGGTCAACGCCGGGGGGATCTCGGGGGTGGGCACGATCTGGCTGGACATCGCGGGGGTCGTGGGCGTCATGGGCCTCTTCGCCGGCGTGGCCGCGATGAAGGCCGCCAGGAGCCCGCTGCTGCCCATCAAGGACCCCATGCTTCACGAGTCCATGCGGCATAAGAACTATGTGTAACCGTCCCGCCCCGGCGCCCGAGCACGCGCCGGGGACCGGGAGCACCGGGCCGGCTCGACCGGCCGCCAAACCGCACCACGCCGCCGGGCATCGGGCCCGGCAAGCACCCCAGGAGGCTCAGACATGAGCGACAAAGTACACGATCAGTGGCACCGTCACACGGACGAAGAGGGGCGGCCGATGCACGAGCACGGGGCCCACACCAGCGCCAAGGCGCTCGGGTTCACCTTCATCGCCATGACCCTGGGGGTGCTGCTGGTGATCATCGTCCTCAAGGTCTACTTCGACAGCTACATCTCGTCGTACAAGGCCAAGATCGACGAGAACACCAGCGGCGCCAAGGCCGCATGGATCCACAAGCAGGATGTGCTGGGCCGGATGGCCCCCTACATCCCCCGGGCGAGCGAGGCCGTCGTCGCCGAGTACGCCAGCGCCGCGAACTAAGCTCCCCGCAGCCCCCGTCCCCCGGATCGGACCCGTCATGAACCGCCTGACCGCAACCAACCCGCTGCTGCTCGTGCTCGCGCTGGCGTGCCTGCTGTCGGCCACGCCGTCGGCCCGCGCCCAGCGCGTGCTCGATCGCAGCGAGGTCAAGCAGCTCAACGGGGTGGGCGTGGACGAGCAGCTCGGACGCCGGGTCCCGCTGGGGGCGGTCTTCACCGACCAGGACGGCCAGCGGGTCGAGCTCGGTTCCTACTTCGACGGCCACACCCCCGTCATCCTGGTGATGGTCTACTACGAGTGCCCGGTGGTCTGCCCCGTGGTGCTCTCGCAGCTCACCGCCTCGCTCAACGAGCTCGATTACACCGCCGGCGACGATTTCCGCCTGCTGGTGGTCAGCTTCGACAGCACCGAGACGACCACCATGGCCCTGGGCAAGCGATCCGAGTTCTTGGGCGCGTACAGCAAGGGCGACACCGTCGAGGCGCTCCACGGCATCGCCTTCCACACGGGCGACGAGAAGAACATCCGCGACCTGGTCACCTCGATCGGGTACAACTACAGCCCGGTCAACGGCGGGGAGTTCAGCCACCCGATCTCGGTCATGATCCTCTCGCCCGAGGGCGAGGTCACCCGCTACATGTACGGGTTCGACTACCCGCCCCAGGAGCTCAAGCTCTCACTGCTCGACGCGTCGGCGGGCAAGATCGCCAAGAGCTTCGGCGACCGCCTGCTGCATTTCTGCTACCGGCTGGACCCCAAGGCCGGGGCCTACTCGCTCCAGGCGTTCCGGGTCATGCAGGTGGGCGCGGTGCTCACGATGATCCTCATCGCCGCCGGGCTGACCATGCTGTTCATGGGCGAGCGTGTCCGCCGGCGCCTGTACAACGCACGCGTGCGGGACGAGTCGCCCGACGCGGCCGATCCCCAGCGAACCACCCCCGACAAGTCATCGAAAACCTCTTCCGGCGCGCTCGCCGGAGCCAATACAGGGCATGTGTCATGATGATGCCAACACTCGCGCTCGCAGGACCAGGGTTCATTGAACGGATCATCTTCGGCGACCGCCTGCCGGCCTCCGAGGCCGCGGCGTGGTCCGACGGTCTGTTCATGATGATCTTCTGGTTCTCGGTCTTCTTCTTCGTCGTGCTGATGACGCTGATGGTGATCTTCACCATCCGCTACCGCCGGCGCGAGGGCGTGGCGCCCAAGCCCAGCCCCCACCACAATACGCTGCTCGAGATCTTCTGGACCGTCGTCCCCTCCTCGAGCATGCTGGTGATGTTCGTGCTGGGCTTCCAGGGCTACACCCGCAAGCTCGTCTCGCCCGACGACGCCATGGAGCTGCGCATCAAGGCCCAGAAGTGGGCCTGGATCGCCACCTACCCCAACGGGGCCACCTCGCCCGAGATGCAGTATCTCTCCTACCGCGAGCCCGAGGACCCGACCAGCGGCGGGCCCATCACCGGCAAGAAGTACCCCGTCTTCTACATCCCCGAGGACACCGATGTGAAGCTGCGCATGCAGTCGATCGATGTCATCCACGCCTTCTGGATCCCCGAGTTCCGCACCAAGATGGATGTCGTTCCAAACCGCTACACCGGGTACGGGTTCCACACCCCCAGGCTCACCCCCGCCGACACCTATGTCCACCAGGACACCGGCGAGACCATGCCCGGGCGGGACATGTGGATCTTCTGCGCCGAGTACTGCGGTGACGAGCACTCACGCATGGCCGCCACGCTCCGCGTTGTCCCCCGGGCCGTCTACGACCAGAAGATGGAGGAGTGGGGCGTCAAGGGCACACCCATCGAGGAGGGCGAGAAGATCTTCAGCCAGGTCTGCTCGGCCTGCCACACGACCGCCGGAACGCGGCTCGTGGGGCCGCCCTGGAACGCGTCGGCGCTCGACGGGCGCCAGTTCGGGTACGGCTACCCCGTCACGCTCGAGGACGGCTCGACCGTCATGCGGGACGCGAACTATTATCGTGAGTCGATCCTCGACCCTCAGGCCAAGATCGTCGCGGGATACCCGCCCCAGATGGCCAGCTATCAGGGCCAGCTCTCGGACGACGACATCGACCATGTCATCGCCTTCATCCAGAGTCTCTCGGACCGGGGCCCGGGCGCGGGCGAGTCGGAGGGCGGCGACGAGGGATCAGCACCAGACGCGGGCAGCCAGGCGGAAGAAACCGCCGGGAGTGAATCATGAGTACGCTTGACGCGCACGCCGGCCACCACGACGAGGGCTCCTATCTCAGCGGTCCCCCCGGCGTCTTCGCGCGGACCTGGCAGTGGGCCACCACCGTCGACCACAAGAAGATCGGGATCATGTACCTCTTCGCGGTGCTCACCATGTTCTTCATCGGCGGCGTCGCCGCGCTGCTGGTGCGCTACGACCTGCTCGACCCGATCCGAACCCAGGAGGTGCTCAACGCCACGACCGGGCAGATCGAGGTGGTCACCACCGGCGAGAGCATCAAGGAGCTGCTCAACGGCATCGGCCTGGCCAACGACCTCTCGGGGACCCAGGTCTACAACCGCGTCTTCACCCTCCACGGGGCGGTGATGGTGTTCATGTTCATTGTCCCCTCGATCCCCGCCTCGCTGGGCAACTTCCTGCTGCCCATCATGCTCGGGGCCAAGGATGTGGCCTTCCCGCGCCTGAACCTGCTCAGCTGGTACATCTACCTCTTCGGCGCCATCTTCGGGATCTGCTCGATCCTGCTGGGGGGCGTGGACACGGGATGGACCTTCTACACGCCTTATTCGACCACGACCGACGCCGACCATTGGCGCGTGGTGCTCATGGTCACCGCGGCCTTCATCCTGGGCTTCTCCTCGATCCTCACGGGGCTCAACTTCATCGTCACCGTGCACAAGCTGCGCGCCCCGGGCATGGGCTGGTTCGACATGCCCCTCTTCATCTGGTCGATCTACGCCACCGCCATCATCCAGGTGCTGGCCACCCCCGTGATCGGCATCACCCTGCTTCTGCTGCTCTTCGAACGCCTGATGAACATCGGCATCTTCGACCCGGCCATGGGCGGCGACCCCGTCCTCTACCAGCACTTCTTCTGGTTCTACTCGCACCCCGTGGTCTATGTGATGATCCTGCCGGGCTTCGGCATCATCTCCGAGCTGCTGGCCGTCCACGCCCGCAAGCACATCTTCGGATACCGCGCCATCGCCTTCTCCTCGCTGGGGATCGCCGGCGTGTCGTTCCTCGTCTGGGGGCATCACATCTTCACCGCCATGGGCGAGCTGGCCGCCATCCTGTTCTCGGGGCTCACCTTCCTCGTGGCCATCCCCACGGCCATCAAGGTCTTCAACTGGATCGCCACGCTCTACAAGGGCTCGATCGTGCTCAACACGCCCATGTGCTACGGGCTGATGTTCCTCTTCACCTTCTCCATCGGCGGGCTCACCGGGCTGCCCCTGGCGACCCTGGCCACCGACCTGCACCTGCACGATTCCTATTTCGTCGTCGCCCACTTCCATTATGTGATGATGGGCGGCACGGTCATCGCGTTCCTGGGCGGGCTGCACCACTGGTGGCCCAAGATGTTCGGCAAGATGTACAACGAGAAGGGCGCCCTGGTGGGCATGGCCCTGGTCTTCGTCGGGTTCAATGTCACCTTCTTCACCCAGTTCTTCCTGGGCACCCAGGGCATGCCGCGCCGCTACGCCAACTATGTCGACCAGTTCCAGACCCTCCACGAGATCTCGACCTACGGGTCCTGGATCCTGGGCCTGGGCATGCTCGTGCACCTGTGCGTGTTCGTCGTCTCCCTGGTCGCCGGCGAGAAGGCCCCCGCCAACCCCTGGGGCGGGCTCACCCTCGAGTGGGAGGCCGAATCGCCGCCCATCGAGCACAACTTCCACCACGAACCCATCATCAAGCACGGCCCGTACGACTTCGAGAGCACCGTGCCCCCGCACTGGGATCCCAGCGACTATCCCCTCCACGAGGACGCGCGCAAGCGGCACTGAAACGCCGGCGATCCTTCGACCCCTCCCGACCCGGCCGCCTCTCTCCCGCGGAGCAGAGCTCGACAAAGGGCTGATCCATGAGCACCATGACCGATTCCGACATCTCGCAAGTCCCGGCCTCGATCCTGCGGAGCCCAAAGCACTGGCGCAACCGCGCCTACGGGCACCACTGGCGCACGGGCGACGAGGAGTTCGACGCCGCCAAGTTCGGCATGTGGCTCTTCCTCACCACCGAGGTGCTGCTGTTCTCGGGGATCTTCTGCGGCTACGCGGTGTTCCGCATGCTCTACCCCGAGGCCTGGGCCAACGGCTCGCACTATCTTCAGTGGCAATGGGGCGCCATCAACACCGCGGTCCTGCTGGTCTCCTCGTACACCGCCGCCAACGCCGTACGCTGCGCCCAGCTCGACAAGCAGTTCTGGCTGCGCCTGAACATCATCATCACCATCGTGTGCGCCCTGCTCTTCGTCGCGATCAAGCTCTGGTTCGAGTACCGCGTCAAGCTCGGCGACGGCAAGGCGCCGGGCACCTTCTTCTCCTACCCCTTCGCCCACGATCCGCACGAGCCGCTGTGGTGGTCGCTCTATTACATCGGCACCGGGATCCACGCCGTGCATGTCCTTATCGGAGCGGCGATCTTCAGCATCGTGTACTACAGGGCCAGGCGTTACCAGGCCTACGGCCCGGGCCAGTACACGCTGGTCGAGAACGCCGCGCTCTACTGGCACCTGGTCGACCTGGTCTGGATCTTCCTCTTCCCCCTGCTGTACCTGATCCACTGACGCCCGCCCGATCCCGTTCTCCCAGCAACCACCCGAGAGCTCGCCATGAACCCAGACACCAACACCGCCGCCGCGACCACCGCCGGATGGGACCAGGCCGACCCGCACGGGGAACACCCCGGGCACGACTCCGACGCGCACTTCGTCGCCAACTGGCGCATGCAGGTGATCGTGCTGGGGGCCCTGCTGTTCTTCACGGCCCTGACCGTCGCGTTCTACAACCTCGAGGCCTGGATCGAGGTCGCCTTCGAGATCGACCTGCCCCTATGGGTCAACATCGCCGGCGCGATGGGCATCGCCGTCATCAAGGGCCTGCTCGTCGCCGCCTTCTTCATGCAGCTGCGCTACGACAAGGCGCTCAACTCCTTCGTCATGCTCTTCTGCCTGCTGGGCGTGGGGCTGTTCCTCACCTTCTCGATGATCGACCTGGGCTCGCGCGACCTCATCGACGAGCACAAGGCCGGCGAGATCATCCCCGGCGGCACGGGGTACGGGCTGGACCAGGCCCCCGCCGACCAGAACTTGGCCGTCAAGCTCAGCCCCCATGTCAACACCCACGGCGCCGGGCTGATCTACGAGGCGCGCCTGGTGGGCAACAAGAAGCACCCCGGGCTCCAGGAATACCGAGACAACCCCGCCCTCGACGAGGCCGAGTTCTGGACCGAGTTCTACGCCGGCCACGCCACGCACCGCGACCTGCTCGACGAGCACAACTACTACGAGACCCTGGGCTACGCACACCACGAGCATGTCTCCACCGCCAACGCCTCGCGTCCGCGCCACGGGCGGACCCCCGGCCTGTTCTCCGATGTCGCTCCCAGCACCGGCCACCACGGGCCGATGCCCGGCACGGACCATGTCGCCCCGGAAGTCACCGAGCATGCCGAATAAAGGCAAGAACGCCGCCCGGGGGGGCGCGCGACCGCGCAGGGAGCACCGGGGAATCTGGTGGGCGATGGTTGCGGCCTCGCTGGTCCTCGTCGTGGTCGCCGGCTACAACCTCGCCCAGCGCATCGGCGACTACTACCGTCAGGTCAAGCACCCGCTCTTCGCCTACATCGAGGTCGCCAGCACCGACTTCACCTTCGCCGGGCGCCCCGTCCGCATCGAGGAGGTCGCCGACGAGGGCGACGGCGAGCCGGCCCTGCGCATCACCTACGGCGAGCACGAACTGATGCTCGATGTCGTCATCCCGCCCAAGCACCCGCTGCCCACGCTCTTCGACCGCCAGCGCGAATGGTTCGCCATGGTCTTCTTCGCCGACCGCTCGGGGATGACCCTCGCGCAGTTCGAGAACGGGATCGCCAGCGACGAGATCCGGCCACGCCTGGGCATCGTCACGCGCACCCCCTTCGGGATCGAGCCGATCAAGGAGCCGCGTTTCGATTCGATCGAGCGCGAGCACAACTGGTCCAGCGGGGATGTCGAGCGCGACCGCTGGCGGTTTGATTTCTATGAGCTCAAGCGCGACGGGACGATCGAGCACGAGATCAAACGCTGGCCCGAGTCGGGCGGCAGCTTCCTGCGCCGGCGCGTGAACGCCGATCTCAAGGGAGACCCCGAGCCCAAGCGGGCCGACGACGAGATCGCCGAGTACACCTGGGAGTACGGGGCCGCGCTCAAGGTCACCAACCGCCCCCCCGCCATCACCCTCGAGAAGCAGGCCCTGCTCAACGCGGGCTGGACCCTCCCCGCGGCGGCGGCGGGGTTCCTGCTGCTGGTGGTCTCCTTCTTCTTCGCCATCGCCCCCCCGCGGGCCACCGAAGAGAACGCGTACTGAGCCCTCTGTTCCGGGCCGCCTCCGGCGTACGAAAAAGCCGCGTGTCTACGCACGCGGCTGCTGTTCGTTCTTGAACGGCTCGCGCTTACTTGGTGGGATCGATCTTGGGACGCGTGTCGGTCGGGACCGACTGGGAGGCGGGGGCGGGCGAGGCCCCGGCCACGGGCAGGTCGGCGTTGCGCGTCGAGGGCACGAGGTAGATCTCCACGCGCCGGTTCTGCGCCGTGCCCTTGCCCTTGTTGTTGGCCACCAGCGGGCGGTACTCGCCCCAGCCCGTCACATTCATGCGGCTCCAGTCGATCCCCGCGTTGCCCAGGACATTGCGCACCGCGATGGCCCGGTAGGCCGAGAGGTGCATATTGGTCGGGTAGCGGCGCTGCGTGGCGGCGCTGGGCTTCTCGTCGTCGGTGTGGCCCACGATGCGCAGGTCGTACCGGCTGGCCGCCCCCTCCCGGAGCACCCGCGCCAGTGTGCCAAGCGACTCGGCCGCCGACGACTGCACCTCGTCGCTGCCCGAGGCGAAGGTGAGGTCGGAGACGAAGCGGAGCATCCCCTGGTCCGGGTCGTACACGATCATGTCGGGGTACTGGGCGGCCAGATCGGTGAGGGCCTGGTCGGTGGCGGGGTCGAGTTGCACGATCGACATCGAGTTCATGCGGTCCTCGAGGTCCCCGAAGGCGGCCTGCGATTTGGCGAGCTGGTCGCGCAGGGTCCCGTTCTCGCTGCGGAGCTTGCCGATCACGCTCTGGGCGTCGCCCGCCGAGCCCTGGAGCTGGCTGTTGGTCGATTCGATCGTTCCCAGCCGGTTCTGCAGATCCTGGTTCTGGCTCCGCAGGGACTGGTTGGTCTCGTAGAGCCGGTCGTATTCCTGCTGGCTGACGCAGCCCGCGCCCAGCCCGGCGATCGCGACGAGAACGGTGGTCAGGGCGATCGTGCGCCCCCGTGCTTTGAGAAGATTCATGCTCATGGTCTGCTGCTCCTGGTCAGGCGTGCGGACGGGTGGTGCGTGATGGACCGCCCCGGTGCGTGGTGGCGGCCAGGGGCGCGAAATGGTATCGCCGCCGACGACCGATAAGAAGGCCCGTTCCCGCTTTATTCATGATCCGGCGCCGCGCCCGCCCAGCAGGATCGGCACATACGATCAGCACGCATGAATCGTGACGAGCCCCAGCCCCGCTGGCCCATCGATCCGCTCTTGGGCGACGATCTGAGCGGTCGCGGCCCCAACGCCCAACACCCCGATGCCCACCGGCCGGGGCGCGTGATCCGGGTCAACGCCGCCGCCATCGCCGACGCCGTCTCGGGGGTGATCGAGCACGCGTCCATCGTGCTGCGCCGACGCGAAAAGGGCTTCACCGTGCTCGCCGCCGCCCCGGCGCGCGAGATCGAAGCCATGGGCCTGCCCGAGCAGACGCCCGAACTCACGCTCCACGACCGGATCCTGATCCCCGCACTGGTCAACGCCCATACCCACCTGGATCTCACGCACCTGGGCCCGCGACAGCACGAGCCGGGCGAGGGCTTCGTTGGCTGGGTCGAGATGGTCCGCGCCGGGCGCGCGACCGATGAGGAAGAGATCATCGACAGCGTGCGCCTGGGCGTCGCCCGATCGATCGCCGGCGGGAGCGCGGCGGTGGGGGACATCGCCGGCGCGCCCGCCGGCCGCCTCACCGACGCCCCAGCGCTGGCGCTGGCGGCCTCACCCCTGATCGGGGTATCCTGCCTGGAGTTCTTCGGCATCGGCAGGTCCGCCGCGCCCACGATCAAGAGACTCAATGACTACCTGCACGATCGTTTTCCCCATGCCCGAGAGGAGCTGCGCGGCTCGGGCGTGACCCTCGGGCTCCAGCCCCACGCGCCCAACACCGTCGATCTGGGCGTCTATCGCTGGGCCGCCGGCGCCGCCGCGGCGCGGGGCATCCCCCTAAGCACCCACCTGGCCGAGACCCCCGAGGAGCGTGAGTTCATCGCCGACGGCGCCGGGCCCCAGCGCGACATGCTCGAACGCTTCATGGTCTGGGACGACTCGGTGCTCGACCATATCGGCCACGGGAAACATCCCATCGAGCACCTGGCGCCGCTGCTGGGCGAGCATCCGATGCTGCTGGCCCATGTGAACGACGCCGGAGATCGGGAGATCGACCTGCTGGCGGCGACGGCTTCGAGCGTGTCCTACTGCCCGCGCGCTTCGCGGTACTTCGGCGCCGAGATGCATTTCGGCCCGCACCGCTACCGCGACATGCTCGCGGCGGGGATCAATGTTTGCCTGGGCACCGACTCGATCATCAATCTCGACACCCCCGGGCGCATCAGCGTGCTCGACGAGATGCGTCTGCTCCACTCCCGGGACGCGACCGACGCCGGCACCCTGCTGGCCATGGGCACGGTCGCCGGCGCCCGCGCTCTCGGCTTGGAGGAACGCGCGTTCACCATCGCTCCCGGGTCCACACCGTGGGGGATTCTCGCCATCGCCATCGGTCCCGGGGCGTGCGATCCGTGGGACGGCGCGATGCGCGGCAATGATGCCCCATTGTGGCTGTTTCTTCGGGAAAAATGAGCCCGTTGCGGGCGCGGCGCGTATGATGCGGTCGACGCACCCGCAGGTCTGAGTTGTATCGGCATGAGCAAAAAATGGCAGCGCAATAAGGCGTGGGAGAACGAGCACCTCACCGGTCCGCTCGCCCCGGTCCGCATCGTCCTGCGCGTGTTCAGCTCCATCCCCACGGCCGTGGTGCTGCTGCTGATCGTCGCCCTCTTCGCGGTGCTCGCCTCGGTCCCCATCGGGCTCTTGGCGCGCATCCCCTCGCTGCTAATCGACGCGGCCCTGTTCATCGCGCTGCTGGCGGTCCCGATCCTTCCGGCGCTCTCGATCGGTCGGCGCGTGATGATCCGGCGCTCGGCCCCGGCGCGCTTCCTCACGCTCTTCGCCACGACCATCGTCCTCGCCGGCGCGATGGGCCTGCTCTGGGCGTACGCGATCTGGCCGCATCTCCGCTACTCCAGCGACGGCTCCGGGTTCATGCTCTTTCGCGGGTTCGTCGAGCGCTACCAGTCCACCACCCTCTACCGCCTCCCGGGGCTGGAGATGACCGAGACCCAGTTCTACGCGTGGTGGCCCCTGCGCGTGGTGCTGGTGCTCTTCGTCATCAACCTCATCGTGGCCACCATCCGGCGCATCGAGTTCTGCTTCAAGAACCTGGGCGTGCTCATGGTCCACACCGGGATCGTCACCATCGCCCTGGGCTCCGTCTTCTACCAGCGCTTCAAGCTCGAGGGCGACACGCTGCTGCCCGCGGGTCAGAACGGCATGCCCGGCCCCGCGCAGATCGCGTTCTACGATCGCCAGGATGTGGCGCTCTATGTCGCCCAGGCGCGTTCCCCGGCCGCCCAGCCCCAGTTCGCCCAGCTGCCCCTGCGCCGTCTTCCCCGCTTCAACGCTTACGCGCTGGACGCCGGCATTCCCCCCGGCGCCACGACCCTCTCTCGCGAGATGGGACGCGAGATCATCGACAACGACGCGGGACGCACCCTCGACCAGCCCCTGCCCACCGGCGGCGCGACGCTGATCGATCCTGATATCCATTTCCGCGTGGTGGGCTTCTCGCCCTACGCCGAGCTCGATGACGAGTGGTACAAAGCCGACGCGTCCCCCAGCGCACCCACCAACCCGTACCGCCTGATCAACCTGCACTTCACCCGCGGCGCCACCCCCGGCCAGCTCCCCCCGGGCGATCCCATCTTCAAGTTCCCCTTCCTGCTGGGCGAGCCCGCCAACCGGATCCGCGGCAACGATCTCATGGCCATCGAGTACACCCGCGCCATGAGCGACCAGCGCTGGGACGACCTCACGACCGATCTGGGCGCTCCCTTCCAGAACGCGCTGGTCATCGAGGTGCCCGGCAGCAGCTACCGGGTCGCCGTGCCGGTCCGCGAGGGGACCCGGCTCCCGCTGGGCGACTCGGGCTGGACGCTCGGGGTCGAGGACCTCGCGCCCGAGCCGCCGTTCCCCATCATCACCCCCGGCTACGAGCACGCGACGAGTTCCGTGGCGATCGTGCGCCTGACCAGGGCGGCCACGGGCGACCAGCCCGCGCGCGACTTCACCCGCTGGGTGTTCCACCGCTACCCCGAGCTCAACCAGGACCTCACGCCCGGCCCGGATGGCCGCCCGGTGCGCACCGACGCGGACCCCGCGGTCCGCGTGTCCTACCTCGACGCCACCAAGCTGCAGATCTACCTCGACGAGCACCCCGGCGACGACGGCCCACGCACGCGAGCCATCATCCGCCAGCCCACGGGCGAGGTCCGCGTGATCGACGCGCTCGACGACGAGTGGCTGCTCGATGTCATCCCCAACGCCAAGAACGACCGCCTGGACCTGCATGTCGCCGACGCCTGGGACCACGCGCGTCGGTTCAAACGCCCGATCCCCACCCCGTACGCCCAGCAGGACAAGTCCGCGATCGGGCACTACACCAACGCGCTCGTCGCCATCGAGATCTCCACGCCGGCGACCGACCAGCGCGGCGCGTGGTCCCGGGTCGTGTGGCTGCCCTTCTCACAGTTCGTCACGCTCCAGACCGACAAACGCGCCAAGGTCACGCTCCCCGACGGGCGCAACCTCATGCTCGCCTTCGGGCGCTACCAGCGCGCCCTGCCCGGCTTCGAGCTGTCGCTGGTGGACTTCCAGATGATCGCCTACGACCACCGCGGCGCGCCGCGCGACTACCAGTCGGTCGTCCGCGTCTCGCCCAATCCCTTCTACGCCGGCCCGCGCCCCGATTTCGAGCCCTTCGACCATGTCGTCAAGCTCAACAATCCTCTTCGCGCCCCGTACCACTGGGACCCCGACCGCCCGTGGCTGGCCAACGCGCTGGTGCGCCTGCGCGCGGGGATGAACCCGGACCAGTTCAAGCTCTCCCAGTCCAGCTGGGACCGCAGCGGCTGGATGCAGTCCCAGAAGCTCGTCGACCAGGGGCTGCTGGACCGTCCAAAGGCCAACTTCACCATCTTGGGCGTGGGCAACAACCCGGGGATCCATATCATCGCGCTGGGAGCAATCTTCATGTCGGTGGGGATCCCCTGGGCCTTCTACTTCAAGCCCTACCTCGTCCGGCGCGAGAAGCTCCGTCTGGCCGCCCTGCACGCCCGTCCCGCCGCCGCCACCGACCCGTGGGCGCGGGACGACGAGGGCATCACCACCCCCGCGCGACACCGCGCCGCGCGCCCGCCGATCAAGGAGGCCGCAACATGAACCCCACGCTCCTCGCCCTTGCCGCAACCCTCCTGGCCGCGTGGGCCTCGCGCGCTCCCGCCCAGCCCCAGGCGCCCGACGGCAACGCCCACCCCGAGACGCACCTGGTCACCGAGGTCTCCGATCAGATCGAGAACCCCTTCGGCGCGCCCGTCCCCAGCACCATGACCACGCGCCAGAAGGCGGAGTTCGCCCGCGCGCTCGATCTCTCCCCGCTGAGCGAGGTCGTCGTGTTCCACAACGGGCGCGTCAAGATCCTCTCCACCCTCGCGGACGAGACCGTCTCGCGCATGACGGGCAAGAACAAGCACTTCGACCTGATCGTCGAGGCCAACCCCGACGGCTCGACGAAATCCATCGAGAAGATCCGCTACGACCCGATGTTCACCCTGCTGGACATCATGATCGACCCGGTGTACTACCTCGACCGGCCGCTGATCGGGATCAACTACCTGCCGCTGCGCCGTCAGATCCTGGAACTGGCTCGCCTGGACGCCGAGAAGGCCGGCGCGCCCTTCAACGAGGAGGGCTGGCTCAAGACCGGGATGGTCTCGCCGCGCATGGTCGACCAGTACATCAACGAGGCACTGGCCCACAACGACGACTCCGAGCCGTTCCGCAACGCGGTCAACCGCCTCGACAGCGCCAGCGGGCTGTTCATGCGTTCGGTCGACAATCTCGAGGTCGTCGCCCCCGCCAGCCTCGACCAGCCATGGATCCACCTGGGCGCGCTTCCCGCCGACGCCCCGTCGCGCGTGGCGGCGATGAAGCTCGCCACCGCCTGGCGCTCCGGCGACGCGCCCGCGGTCAACGCCGCCGCGGGCGAGCTTGCCGACGCCCTGGCCCGGATCAACCCCCAGACTCAGGCGGCCGCCAACCCCGGGCTCGAATCGCTCTACAACAAGGTCCACGCCTTCGAGTGGGGGCTGTGGCTCTACCTGCTCTCGCTGATCTCACTGATCCTGGCCTTCGGGACCGGACGCAGATGGCTGGCGGCGATGGGCGTGGGGCTGCTCTTTGTCGCCCTGGCGTTCCACGGCTTCGGGTTCACGCTGCGATCCATCATCGCCCAGCGCTTCGCCATCCAGAACCAGTTCGAGTCCATGACCGGGCTCTCCTTCTTCGCCGCCCTGGTGGGCACGGGGCTCATGCTCCTGCGCCGGCAGTGGCTCTTCGGCGCCGCCGCCGCGGGAACCGGCTTCCTCATCCTCATCACCGCCACCACCACCGGGATCCCCGGCCAGAACATCGAGCGCGAGGCGGCGATCCTCAACACCTCGGTCCTCCTCAAGTACCATGTCACCACCGTGCTCACCAGCTACGGCCTGATCACCCTGGGCTTCATTGTGAGTCTGTTCTACCTGGGCACACACTACAGCGCCCGGTTCTTCGCCAGGCAGCCCGCCGCCGCCGGCGGCGGGCCCGCGATGGCCGCCGGCGCCCTGGGGCATCTGGACGACGGCCAGCAGATGGGGCTTCATCGCACGCTCAAGGACCTCGACACCGCGACCATGACGATCCTGCAGCTCGCCTTCTGGACGCTGGGCGTGGGCATCCTGCTGGGCGCGTGGTGGGCCGACCACTCATGGGGGCGCTGGTGGGCCTTCGACCCCAAGGAGACCTGGGCCCTGGTGACCTGGATCGTCTACCTCATCGTGATCCATGTCCGCTTCACGGGGCTCAAAAACCGCGGCCTGACCACCGCGTGGCTCAGCGTCGCCGGGTTCATCGTGATGCTCTGGACCTACTTCGGGGTCAACCTGCTGCTGCCGGGGCTGCACGCCTACGCGTGAGCCCCCGCGGGCTGGTAGGCCCCCGCCGTGGTGCGGCTGGCGATGGCCAGCCGGTTCCAGGCGTTGATGGTCACGATCACGCAGGTCAGGTCGCTGATCTCCTGATCGCTGAGTTCTTCGCGGACCGCTTCGTACACCTCGTCGCACACATGCCCGGGGTGCAGGTCCGTGACCGCCTCGGTCCAGCGCAACGCCGCTCGCTCGCGGTCGGTGTAGTAGGGGCTCTCCTCCCAGGCGCTCAGGCCGTAGAGGCGCTGCTCGCTCTCGCCCTCGGCCCTCGCGTCCTTCCAGTGCATGTCGATGCAGAAGGCGCAGCCGTTGAGCTGCGAGGCGCGCAGCTTGACCAGCTCGCGCAGGGGCAGCTCGATCGAGCATTCCTGGAGACTCATCTCCATCGCGTACAGCGCCTTGTAGGGCTTCCCTGAAAGCTTCTCGGGGTGAAATCGCTGTTCCATGTCGCTTCTCCCGTGACCGGCATCGGTCGCGCCATTCTAGGATGACATGATGCCTCAGACCGCCCCGCTCAGCCGCGACTGGTACGCCCGCGACGCGGCCACGATCGCCCGCGCCCTGATCGGCTGCGTTCTGCGCCGCACCCTGCCCGACGGAACCGACCTGGCCGGGATCATCACCGAGACCGAGGCCTATCTCGGCCCCGAGGACCTCGCTTCCCACGCCAGGGGCGGGCATCGCAGCCCACGCAACGAGTCCATGTGGGGCCCGCCGGGGACGGCGTATGTCTACTTCACCTACGGCATGCACCATTGCTTCAATGTCGCGTGCCTGGAGGAGGGCCACCCGGCGGCGGTGCTGGTCCGGGCGATCCAGCCCACCATGGGGGTCGAGGCCATGCGTGAAAACCGACGCCGCGAAAACCGAAAGACACCACTGCCAGACGCCCGGCTTTGCGACGGCCCCGCCAAGCTCTGCCAGGCGCTGCGCATCGACAAGGCCCTCGACGGAGTCGATCTGCCGCGCTCTGCCCGACTGACCATCACGGGCGGGATTGAAGTGGGCGACGCCGAGGTCCGGCGAACATCCAGGATCGGGATCGGTTCGTCTCACGCCTGGGTGGACAAACCCCTGAGATGGGTGAGAATCGTGCATCCAGGGTGACCCCCCGTGCGAAAAGGTCAAGGCGGGGCGGACCGATCCCCGAAGGAGAACGGGTCAGGAGCGCGGAACTTCCCCAATCGCCCAACGATTCCATGTGTTTCCGGGCATATCATGACCCGACGGAGCGGTATCGAGCACCATCATGAGCACCCACGAAGTACAGATCGATCTCAAGGAGATCATGGACAAGGCCGGCGGCTATTCCCCGCTCTGCTTCGCCTTCATCCGCGACGGGCTGGCCCACACCGTCGAGATGGTCCACGGCAACGCCAGCGACGAGACGCTGCTGGAGTTGGGCCTGGGCGACGAGTCGCGCCATGTCTCGGGGCACGAGCTGTGCATCGGGCTGCGGGACTTCGCCATCGACCGCTACGGGCTGCTGGCGCGTTCGGTCCTCAACAAGTGGGGCATCCACGAGACGCGCGACTTCGGGAACATCATCTTCGCGATGGTCGAGTCCGGGCTCATGCGCACGACCGAAGAGGACACCATCGAGGACTTCGAGGGCGTTTACGACTTCGAGGATGTGTTCAACGATCCGGCCCGGGGCCCTCGACCCGTGCGCAGCTGATGCGTTGCACGCCCCTCGCTCCCGACGCAATTCCCTGTTTTCGGATATGCTTTCGGCATGAACAGCGATCCGAGCGAGCACCCCAACCGCCTCACCGAGCGTGACCCCGCGCGCGAGCCGGCCTGGTCGCACATGCACCTGTGGCACATGCAGCCGGTGCGCGATGTGCTGCTGGGGCTGGGGATCTTCGCCCTGATCATCATCGGCAAGCTGACCTCGGTGGTGACGGTGCCGCTGCTGCTGGCGATCCTGCTGGCGTACCTGTTCGAGCCTGTGATCGTCTGGCTCATGCGCCGTTTCGGGGCCTCACGCCGGGTCTCGGTGGTCACCATCATCACCTGCGTGGTCCTGTTCGTGATCATCCCGGTCGCCGCGGGGAGCGCCTACGCCGTGGGGCAGCTGATCAGCTTCGCGACGGACACGGTGAGTTATGTCGATCGCGTCCAGTCCGCGATCAAGGACCCGGATCCCGACACCGCCCGGACCAAGCTCACGGGGAGCTATGTCCCCGACGGCCCTGACGGGCGGTTCCAGAAGCCGGTGCCCGAGGCGTGGCTCTGGGTCTACGACGAGATCAAGGACTCCGAATCGGACCCCAACTCCTCGCTGGGCGAGGCGCTCGACGCGGGCATCCAATGGATCTCCACCAACAGCGAGCAGATCGCCAAGGCCACCGCCAGCATCAGCGTGGATGTCGTCAACCGCGCCCTCAAGCTGATCGGCGCGGTCTTCGGGCTCGCCTTCATGGTCTTCGTCACCGTGTTCTTCTTCTTCTTCACCTCCACCGAATGGGTCCAGCTCCAGCGTTTCGGCGTCAAGCTCCTGCCCGACAAGAACCGGGCCCGTGTCATCGAACTGCTCGTCCGGTTCGACCAGGTGATCTCGGGCTTCATCCGCGGGCGCATCACCATCGCCTTCATCCAGGGCGTCGTGTTCTCGATCGGCTACTTCCTCATCGGCGTCCCAGGCGCCTTCCTGCTGGGGCCGGCGGTCGCCGTCCTCTCGATCGTGCCCTACCTGGCGCTGATCGGGCTGCCCATCTCCATGACCCTCCTGGCCCTGCAGGGGCACAACGACTTTCGGGGCCAGTGGTGGTGGATCCTCATCGCCCCCACCGCGGTCTATTTCGTCGGCCAGGCCCTGGACGATTATGTCTGGACGCCGCTGATCCAGGGCAAGAGCACGGGGATGGACACCCCGACCATCCTCTTCGCCTCCCTCGCTGGCGGGGCGCTCTTCGGCGTCTTCGGGCTGCTGATCGCCATCCCCATCGCCGCCTGCGTCAAGATCCTCATCCAGGAGATCTTCTGGCCACGCTTCAAGGACTGGGCCGAGGGACGCGCCGACGACCCGCTGCCGATCGAATAACGATCATGAGCTCTTGTCCGGGCCGAGGATCTGATCCAAGTGATACTTCAGATGCGCGAAGTAGTCCTCGATCAGATACCCAAGCGTTCCGGGCCGACCGCTGGCCAGCGGGCGGAACGCCGTCGATCCGTAGCTGTGCTTCTCATGCGCCTCATCGAGCACCGACACGGGAATCCGCTCCACGATCGTGCACAGGTGCATGTTCAGCGCCACCCACAGCGTGACCAGCTCCTCCCACTGCGCGCCCTGATACCCCTGCAGCTCGACCCACCGCTCTTGGTCATACCCGGTGAACACCAGCGAGCCCGAAATCTGCGCCTCAACAATCCGCCGAAGATTCACGCCCGCGCTGTCGATCAGATGCCCCAGAATCTGCTTGCGCGACCAAGCCCCCGCCTTGCGAGGCTTGGCGACGAACGGCTCCTGCAACTCGAACAGCTCGTCTCCGATCAGCGCTACCCGATCCGCATCAAACCCCAAAGTCGATAAAGGCATGCATTGACCTCTTATCATGACCGGGTGCCACTACTCGCCGTCTTCGGCGCAGTAGTGCTCTTGGAAATATTTAGAAGACATTACTGCGCCGAAGACGGCGAGTAGTGGCACCCAACCTATTCGCTATTGTCCATAGCCCATTGCCCTCTTACCGCCTCTTCTTGCGACTCTTCATCCCCCGTGACCCCGACTTGGTCGATTTCTTCATCGAGAAGCCGGGGATCCCCGCCCCGCCCATGCCCGGCATCCCGCCCCCGCCCAGCGCCCCGCTCATCGCCTTAGCCGCGGCCATCTTCCCACCCGCGCCCATCGAGCCCATCTGCTTCATGAGCTTGGCCAGCATCGTGAACTGCTTGGCCAGCTGCCCCACCTGGTTGGGGTCGGTCCCCGAGCCGCGAGCGATCCGGGCCTTGCGCGAGTGGCGGATGATGTCGGGACGCTTGCGTTCGGGCCCGGTCATCGACTGGATCATCGCCTCGGTGCGGTCGAGCTGCCCCTCGTCGAGGTCGATGCCCTTGAGCGCCGAGCCCACGCCCGGGAGCATGCCCAGCAGCGACTTCATCGAGCCCATGCGCCGCATCATCTTCATCTGTTTGAGAAAATCGTCCATGTCCAGCTCGCCCCTGGCCATCTTGGCCTCCATGGCGGCCGCCTCGTCCTCGCTGACCTCCTGCTGGGCCTTCTCCACCAGCGACACGACATCGCCCATGCCCAGGATCCGCCCGGCCATCCGCTCGGGATGGAACGGCTCGATCGCGTCGAGCTTCTCGCCCACGCCGATGTAGCGGATCGGCGCCCCGGTCACCTGCTTGACCGACAGGGCCGCCCCGCCGCGCGTGTCGCTGTCGAACTTGGTCAGGATCACCCCGTCGACCCCGAGCTGCTGATGGAACGCCTTGGCGCTGTTGACCGCGTCCTGCCCGGTCATCGCGTCCACGACCAGGAAGATGTGCTGGGGGCTCAGCATCGAACGCACCGATTTGAGCTCGCCCATCAGCTCGTCGTTGACATGCAGCCGCCCCGCCGTATCGAGGATCAGCACATCCACGCCCCGGGCCTTGGCCTCCTTGAGCGCGTTCTGGCAGACCTTCACCGCCACGCCCACGGCCTTCCCGTACTCCGCCGTCTTGTCGGGCTCGGCGTAGAAATGCACCTGCGACCCGCCCGCCAGCTCCTCGTTGGCCTGGCGCGCCACCGTCCCGAGCTGCTCGACCGCGGCCGGGCGCTGCAGGTCCGCAGCGCACAGCATCACCGAGCGGCCCTGCTTCTTGAGCATCCCCGCCAGCTTGCCGCAGGTCGTGGTCTTGCCCGAGCCCTGCAGCCCGCACATCATGACGATGGTGGGCCCGGGCGAGAGCTTCATGATCCCAGGCGGGCTTGGCTGGGGCCGCCCCTCCCGCTCGGCGTCGGGGTCGCCCCCCAGCAGCTCGACCAGACGCCGGTGGACGATGCCGATCATCTCCTGCCCGGGCTTGAGCGACTTGGTGACCTGCGCCCCGCGTGCGTCCTCAAGCACCTTCTTGCAGAAGCCCTCGGCCACCTCGTAGTGGACATCGGCACCGAGCAGCGCGTTGCGCACCTCGTCCATCGCCTCGCGGACATTGGACTCGCTGATCGTCGCGTTGCCGCTGAGTTTTCGGAAGACGCCATTGAAACTGTCTGAGACTCGATCGAACATACAAAGCTCCCTGAGCCGGTGGCACAGGCGTCCCGCCTGTGCGATGGGCAGAAGATCTCGATGTTCAGGGCCGTGACCGCAGCCGCACGATTGTAGGCGTCAGCGCTTCGACCTGAGCCACTTGTGCAGCTTGTCCTTGCCCCAAGTATTGATGCACTGCTCGGGAGTCAACCAGCCCCGCTGGCCCGTGAGCACCCCGAAGCGCAGGTTGTCGTAGTCGCTGGGATGATGCACATCGCAGTCGATCGCAAGCTTGCACCCTTCCTCCACGGCCGCGCGAACATGCGTGTCGCGCAGGTCCAGGCGCATCCAGTGGGCGTTGATCTCCAGCGCCACATCGTGCTCCAGCGCCGCGGCGATGATCTCGTTCATGTCCGGGTCCAGGCCGGGCCGCCGCTCGATCAGGCGCCCGGTGGGGTGCCCGATGATGTGCACCATCGGGTGCTCGATCGCCCTGAGGAGTCTTTTCGTCGCCTGCCTGGGCTTGGCGCGCAGCCCCGCGTGGGGCGAGGCGACCACGATATCGAGCGCCGCCAGCAGGTCGTCGTCGTAGTCGAGCGAGCCGTCGGCGAGGATGTCCACCTCGCTGCCGGCCAGGACGGTGATCCCCTTGATCTTCTTGTCCGCCTCACGGATCGCCTTGATGTGCGTGTACACCCGCTCGGGCTTGAGCCCGCCGGCGACGGCCGACGACTGCGAGTGGTCGGTGATCGCCAGCGTGTGGAACCCGCGGCTCTTGGCGATGGCCGCCGACTCCTCGATCGACATCTTGCCGTCCGAGGCCGTCGTGTGCGAGTGCAACTCCGCCCCGATGTCCCCGATCTCGATCAGGCGCGGCGTCTGCGTCAGCTCCAGCTCGCCGCGGTCCTCGCGGACGGTGGGGGGGAGATACGGGAGGCCGAGCTTCTGATAGATCGCCTCCTCGCTCCGGCACGCGACGGGCGCCACGCCCCGCTTCTGCGGCGCCGCCTCGCCCGTCCCGTCGTCGGGGAACAGCCCGTACTCGTTGAGCGTCAGCCCCTGCCTGATCGCCCGCTCGCGCAGGCGCACATTGTGCTCCTTGGACCCCGTGAAGTACATCAGCGCCGCGCCCCAGCACGATTCATCGACGATGCGCAGGTCCACCTGCACCGCCGTGTTGTCCTCGGCCCCCCATCGGCTCGACTCGTCGTTGATCGCCACGCGGATCGACGACTTGGTCTCGCCCCTGGCCAGCACCTTGAGCACCCCCGGCGCGCTGGTGAACGCCTCGCGCGCCGCATCGGGGTCGCTCGTGGCGATGAGGATGTCGATATCACCGATCGTCTCCATCCCCCGGCGCAGCGACCCCGCGTACGCGCACCGGGTGGTCCCCCCGGCCTTGCCCATCATCTCCACGAACCGTTCCGCAACGCCCTGGGCGATGCCGATGTGCAGGCGCGAGCCGCTGGTCGCCAGGAACTCGATCGACTCGCGTATGTTGTCGGCCGTCTTGCGCCCCATCCGAGGCAGCTCCAGGATACGCCCGTCGCTGATGATCTCCTTGAGGTCATCGATCGATTCCACCCCCTTGTCCCGCCACATGACCCGGATGGTCTTGGGCCCCAGCCCGGGGATCGCCAGCAGCTCCATCAGCCCCGCCGGGATCTTGGCGTGAAGCTCGTCGTACTCCCCGATCGTCCCCTTCTGCGACAGCTCCACCAGCTTGGCCGCGGTGCCCTTGCCGATCCCCTCGACCTCCATCAGGCCCCGGACATCGCCCGCGTCGGCCAGCTTTTCCAGGTCCTGTGTCGCGTCTCGCAGCGCCCGCGCCGCCTTGGCGTACGAGTTGACCCGGAAGCGGTCGCCGTCGAGAAGCTCGATCATCTGGGCCATCTCGTGGAACATCGTCGCGGCTGAGTTCTTGAAGCTCATGGCGGATCCTAGCGCCGGGCCAAACCGTGGCCGAACGGATGAGGGGGTGCGGGTCCCGATTCTCACCCGTGAGAGCACCATCTCCCAGTCGCCCGCTCGGTTCGATCCCGGGCAAGAGCGCCCGCGCGTGTATCGAGGTCCCCTGCTCGTGTGTGCAGGACGACCAAGACAGGCGGGACCCGAGCGCCCGGCGTCCGGCCTGATCGTGTCCCGGGCGTCTCAGCCCACATCCCCCAGCCCCAGCCACTGCCCGTGCGCCTTGAGCAGGCGGCGCCGGGCGAGCGCGTCGCCGTCACGGTCGAGCTCGGGCGATTCGGCGATCCATTGGGCCGCGTCGCGCCGGGCCATCTGCAGCAGCTGCGTGTCTCTCATGGGGTTGGCGACCCGGAAAGGCGACATCCCGCTCTGGCGCGTCCCGAACACATCGCCCGCCCCGCGGATCTCCAGGTCCTTCTCGGCCAGCACGAACCCCGAGCCGGTCTCGACCATGGCCCGCAGGCGTGCGATCCCCTCCTCGGTCCGGGGGCTCCCGATCAGCACGCACACGCCGGGCTTCTCGCCGCGTCCCACGCGCCCGCGGAGCTGGTGGAGCTGGGCCAGCCCGAAACGGTCGGCGTCCTCGATCACGATCACCGTCGCGTTGGGGACATCGACCCCGACCTCGATCACCGTCGTGGCGATCAACGCGTCGATCTTGCCCGCCCGGAAGCGGTGCATCACCTGCTCGCGCGTGTCGCGTTTGAGCCGCCCGTGCAGGGCCGCCAGGCGCAGCCCGTGCAGCTCCCCGCCCGCGAGCTGCTTGTGAAGCGAGCGCAGGTCGGTGACGCCCGCCCGGCCGCCGCCGCCCTCGATGGCGGGGACCACGATGAACGCCTGGTCCCCCTGCCTGAGTTTCTCGCCGACCCAGCGGTAGACCGTCCGGCGTTTGTCGGGGGTGACATGCTTGGTGACCACCGGCGTGCGCCCCGACGGGAGCGCGTCGATCGTCGAGATGTCCAGATCGCCGAAGATCGTCAGCCCGATCGTGCGCGGGATCGGGGTCGCGGTCATCACGAGGACATGGGGCGTCTCCGATTCATGTTCCTTTCCCCCCTTGACCCGCAGCCTGGCCCGCTGCTCGACGCCGAAGCGGTGCTGCTCGTCGATCACCGCGATGGCCAGCGAATGGAACGACACCGAATCCGAGACCAGCGCGTGCGTCCCGATGACCAGGTCGGCCTCCCCCGCCGCGATCCGCGCCAGCGCCGACGCCCGATCGGCAGCCGGCAGCGACCCGGTCAGCAGCTCGACCCGCACGCTCGACCCCCCGAGCATCTCGGTCATCGACAGGTAGTGCTGCTCGGCCAGCAGCTCGGTGGGCGCCATCAGGGCCGCCTGATGCCCGTGGGCGATGGCCAGAAGCATCGCGTCCAGCGCGACCACGGTTTTTCCCGAGCCCACATCGCCCTGCACCAGGCGGTTGGTGGGGGTGGTCAGCGCGACATCGCGGGAGATCTCGTCCACCACCCGCTGCTGGGCCGGGGTGAGGGCGAAGGGCATCCGCGCCCGGATCCGCTCGTCGATCCCGGGCGTCCTGGGCAGCGCCGGGGCGCGCAGGGTCCGCCGCAGGTGCGCGCGTTTCATGTGCACCCCCAGCTGCATCAAGAGCAGCTCGTCGTAGGCCAAACGCCGGCGCGCCCGCCCGACCTCCTCCTCGGTCTTTGGCGCGTGCATCATCCGGTACGCCTCGGCCAGACTGGGCAGCGCCCGCTCAGCCCGGTACGCCTCGCTCAGGTGGTCCCCGAGCAGCGCCACCGCCGGCATGAGCACGGGCCTGACGATCGCCGCGATCTGCTCGCTGCTGAGCCCCTCGGTGGCGGGGTACACGGGGCGGTACTCGTCCTCCCCGACCGATTCGGGATCCGCTTCGTATTCAAGGATCGTGTACTGCGGGTTGGCCATCTGCAGCCCGGGCCCGAAGCGGGTCGGCTTGCCCTGCACCCGCAAACGCATCCCGACATGCAGCTTCTTGGCCAGAAACGACTGATTGAAGAACACCAGGTCCAGGCGCCCCTCCCCGTCGTGAAGCACGGCCTGGAAGCGCGCCTTGCGTCCGAACCCCGAGATCTTCGTCGCGGTGATCTCCCCGACCCCCGAGCCGATGACCCCGGCCTCCAGCTCGCCCAGCCCCGACTGCGCCCGCACCCACTCGTGGCGGTGGGGGAGGTGCGTGAGCAGTTGCCCGACATATCGCACGCCCAGGGACTCCAGCTTCTGCGCGTGGTCGCTCCGCACGCCCGCCAGATCCGCCACCGCGGTGGCCAGGCCCACCCGATCCGGCGCGACTCGTTGTGAGGAGGGCGCGGGCATCGGGGATCACCGACCCGGCAGCCCGAGCGGATTGGCGTGCGCCGGGGCGCCGTCGGATGCGACCCGCCCCTGGGGATTCACCGCCGGGTCGATCTCCCGCAGGTAGTCCCAGGTGTAGATCCCCGTCGCGTGCCCGTCGCTGAAGCTGATCCGGATCGCGTAGTTGCCCACCATCTCCGCGCCGACGGCCGTGATGCTCCCGCCCCCCCCTCCCGATGGCAGGATCGTCAGGGGGTTGCTCTTCATCGACTTGCGCAGCTCGCGCATGTCCGCGCTGGGCGAGAGGCGCCGGAGGTGAGCGATCGGGTACACCGAAACCCGCCCATCCTCCCAGGCGATGGTCAGGGCGGTGTCCTTCTTGAGATCCAGATGGGTCGGCGTGTGGGTCTGCTTCATTCCGGCTAAAGTGTAGTGCGCACACGCACGGGAGACCCGCACATGACCCCACCATCCCATGACCAGCCCGGGATCACCGCGCCCCACGCGATCGACAAGCTCGTCGACGCCATCGACCGGTTCGGGGTTCCCGCCTGCGTGGGGATCGACCCGGTCTTCGACAAGCTCCCGCGCAGCCTGCGTCTGGAGGGCGAGCTCGAATCCATCGAGGCCTTTTGTCTGGGCGTGCTCGAATCGCTGGCCAATGTGGTCCCGGTCGTCAAGCCGCAGAGCGCCTGCTTCGAGCGGTACGGCTCCGGGGGGTACGCGATCCTGGAAAAGGTGGTCTCGCGAGCCCGACAGCTGGGTTTGATGGTGATCCTCGACGCCAAGCGCGCCGACATCGGGTCGTCGGCCGAGCACTACGCCAAGGGGGCGTCAGACATGGGGGCCCACTTCATCACCGTCTCTCCCTACATGGGACCATCGAGCATCGAGCCCTTCCTCAAGGCGGGCCTGGGCGTCTTCGCGCTGGCGCGGACCAGCAACCCGGACTCGGACCTGATCCAGATGCGCAAGCTCGACGGGAACCTCCGCGTGGCGCACGCCGTCGGAGCCATGATCGCGACCATGGGCGATTCGCTGCGGGGCGAATCGGGTCTGAGCGCTATCGGGGCGGTGGTGGGGGCGACCAAGTCCCGCGAAGAGGGGGCCACGCTTCGCAAGATCATGCCCCACCAGATGCTGCTGGTGCCAGGCATGGGGACCCAGGGCGGGAGTGTCGATGATGTCCGTCCGCTTTTGCGAAACCAGGCCCTGAGCCCGGGCAAGCTGGGCGTCATCGTCAACGCCTCGCGATCCGTGCTCTACCCAGAACCGGGGAGCAGCGCCTCGTGGCGCAGCGCGGTCCATGACGCGGCCCTCGCCTTCGCCGATTCGCTGCGGGGTCTGGTCCGGCGCTGAACGCCGTGTGGACACCGATCTGCTCAGGCAAACATGGAAAGAGGCCGCCGGTTGCTTGCACCACCAGGCGGCCTCTCTCTGATTCGTCACACGCAACGGATGTGTGCGTTCGAGTTGGGGCTCACGCAGGCCCAACGGACGCCCGGGGGATGGTTGGCATGTCTCCGGGCATATCGTTCGGCGCCCGGGTCTGGGCGCTGGATCGGTGTGGCCGGACGATCCTCAGCATGCCACGGGTTCCGTGTCCGGGCCACCTATCCGGGTGGAATTCACAGGGTTTTCGGACCCCAACGGCCGACATGCGCGGCCCGGAGCCCTGAGGATCATTTTCTTCGGGGAACCCTGAATCTGGTAACAATTTCTCAACTTCATTGGGCATTTCTCAAATCTGAGGCATGTTCATGACGAGTCACCCGTCCCGACATCATCTCTCAGGAGAGAAGACATGAAATACGCACTGATCTGCACCGGCCTTGCCGCATGGGCGACCGCGGCGAACGCTGGCGGGTTCTTCAGCGAGTCCGAGAACAACAACACCCTCGCCCTCGCCAACGATCTGGGCGCCTATGGCGTCCCGGGCGGGTCGGCGGCGGTCGATGGCGTCCTGACAGAGGGTGATGTCGATTGGTACAGCTTCTCGCTCACCGATACCGCTTCCCTGTCATTCTTCGCGGCCTTCACCAGCGGCAACGGCGACGGGCTGATGCAGCTCGTCTCCTCCGGTGGGGATGTGATCGGCTTTGACGATGACTCGGGCGTGGGGCTCATGCCCGCGCTGCAGATGGAGAGCCTTGCGGCGGGAACCTACTACATCGCTTTCTCGGGCTTCGGGGATGTTGACAGCTCATCCGTCGATTCCGACGAGTTCGCCGACGGCCTGGGCCACAGCGAGAGCTTCGCCTACAAGCTCAACATCGGTTTCACCATCGTCCCCGCACCCGGGGCCCTGGCCCTCTTCGGCTTCGGTGGAGTGATGATGACTCGCCGCCGCCGCTGACCGGCCGCCGATTCGCAATCAAATCCATCCCCCAGCCGGGTCACCGACCCGGCTGGGGATGTTGTATGAGGGCAGGAAGTTCGCTCACAAAGAGCGGAACTGAGGCAATGTAGACCCCTAATCGGGGGCCGAGGGGTTGGGCGAGGGCCCCAATTTCAAGAATCTCGGGGAGAGGGTCCACACAATTTCTTCAAATTTAGTGGTCAACCGGGAATTCATGCGCGGTGCGTGGGGGAATTGCATTATGATCCCGGCACATCCATCCTGCACGAGAGAGAACCAGTTGGGTCAAATGTGGTTCTGTGGGGATGAGTAGAGTTCCTTTGGAGGGAAGAGATGAAAAAGGCAATCATTGCAGTTTCGGCGTTGCTCGCCGGGTCCGCCCAGGCGGGGTTGTTCTCCGAAGTTGAGAGCAACAACACGCTGGCCACGGCCAACGGAGTGGGGGGGTTCTTTGAGCCCGGGGGCAGCGTGATCATCGATGGCGCCATCGGTGACAGCGATGTCGACTGGTACTCATTCACCCTGAACGACACCGCGTCGCTCTCGGTGTTCGCCGCCTTCTCGCTGAGCAGCGGCGGCGACGGTGTGATGCAGATCGTTTCCGGCACCGATGTCCTCGCTTTCGACGACGACTCTGGGATCGGGACCATGCCCGCGATCCAGCTCGATTCGCTCAGCGCCGGCACCTATTATGTCGGCCTCTCGGGCTTCGGCGATGTGAACTCCTCGTCCGTCGACAGCGATGAACTGGCCGACGGGCTGGGACACCAGCAGAGCTTCGCGTACAAAATGACCATCGGGTTCACCATCACCCCCGCACCCGGCGCTGTGGCGCTCCTGGGCATGGGCGGTATGGTGGCCACCCGGCGTCGGCGCTGATCCGCCTCGCGACAGCCATCACCCTTCAGGTATCAACAGGTTCAAGAGACAGGCCGAGCCCTCGTGGCTCGGCCTGTTGACTTTGCGCCGGTCGATTGCGCCCGTCGATTACAATGATCGATTGCAAGGGTCGCAGGGGGTGGGATATGACGACGAGCGAGCCGCCCCGATCGCCGGCCCGGCCCAGAGGTATCGCGTTCACATCGGTTTCTGTTCGATCGTCAGATCGTAGATGTGCAGCAGCTTGTTCTTGTCGTAGATCATCTCCTGGCGCGACTCGCCCACGATGTCGTACATCGGGGTCAGCTCGATCGCGTCCACGGGGCAGGCCTCTTCGCACATCCCGCAGAAGATGCAGCGCAGCTCGTCGATCTCGAACTTGGCGGGGTACTTCTCCCGGTCGTCCCAGGGCGACTCGGCGGCCACGATGTGGATGCAGTTGGCCGGGCAGATCGTGGGGCACATCATGCAGGCGACGCACTTGACTCGTCCCGCTCCGTCGCGGTTGAGCCGGTGCACGCCGCGAAAGTTGGACCGCTCGAGCCCGCCCTGCTCGGGCGGGTAGTCCTCGCGGCGCTGCTCGGGGTACTGGAGCGTGCGGCTGGTGTGCCCCTGCCCGAATGAGGTGAAGAAGTGCCTGAAGGTGGTGCCGAATCCCTTGATGATGGCCGGGATGTACACCGCCTCGGAAGCGCTCATCGCGGGCGTGGTGATGGTGATGATGTCGTCGTCATGTATGGCCATACCGGAGCCAGTATAGCGGCGTCGGTTCGCTGAAGTATGTTGCCCCGCGTCACTTCGCACCGGTTTTCAAGGGATATGATCCGCCATGAGCGATCGCCGATCAGGGCCGCCGTTGTTCGATCTCATGCGCGAGCGTGGGCAGCGACCCGATGCGCCCAAGCCGCGGCCGCAGACGCCGGCCCCCGCTCACAAGGCTTCTCCCGAGGAAGACCAACCGCCTCCCAAGCCGCAGCCCGGCGTCGCGCCGCCCGCGCCGCGACAGACCGCGTGGGACAGCTCGGGGGGCGTCTCGCGGGCCGAGCGATCCGCGGCCGCGATGCTCGACGAGGAGGTCCAGACCGACAGCGGGATCGTGCTCAGCACCACCCGGTTCTATACCCTCATCGCGGTGGCGCTGGTGCTGATCGTCGCCGCCTGGGCCGGGGGATACAAGATCGGCTTCGGCGACGGCAAGGACGAAATGTCCCGCTTTATGGGCGACCAGCCGATCGTCAGTCCCAGACAGGCCAACACGGCGCCGGACAGCCGCTCCAGCCAGCCCCCCCGCGACGACCAGGCCCGGGCCCAGACCAGCCCCCAGACCAGCACCCAGACCAGCCCGCCCACATCGGCCCCGGACAACACCGCTGCGAGCGCCCGTCCGGGGAGCGCGATCATGACCCCCGAGGGGTTCCTCACCCGCGATCCCCGCGAGGCGGGCATGAACTACCTCATGCTGGCCACCCTCCCCGCCGAGCAGGCCGCCGACGCCATCTCCTTCATGAAGGCCAACGGGGTGACGATCATCGGCGTGCCCAAGCTGGACTCGGGAAGGGCGAGCGCCAACAATCCCTCCCGCTATACGCTGTATTCACTCGGGCTTGCGATCCCCGGCAACCAGTGGAGCAGCATGAGCGCCCAGCGCCGCGACCATCAGCAGATGATCGCCAACCTCGGCGCCCGCTGGCAGCGGGAGCGACGCGGCGGGTCCGATTTCTCCCAGACGCTCTGGGAGAAGTACGAGCCATAAGAGAGACAGCGCCCCGGGCGAAGAGCCCCGGGACCACGACCGGAGCACGACATGAGCATCGATTCCTCACTCAAGACCGAAGGCAACCTGACCACCATCCGCAATGTGATGAAGCGGGCCGAGCGCATCGCCGCCCTCAAGGAGGACGGCCGCTTCGATCCCAAGAGGGACAACGCGATGGGGCTGCCCAAGACCAAGGTCAAAGAGAAGTAAGCCCCGCGTCACGCGAGAGATCCCCGGCAAAGAAACAGGGCGCTGCGTGGTCGTGATCGCGCGGCGTTGTTTTTTGCCCGCCGGCTTGCGCTCACGCGGGCGCACAGGAGATGCACGCGATGTCACAGATCGACGGCTTCGAGCTCGGTTCACTCGTCTCCGATCGCGCCCACGGGATCGACGCCTCGGGGATCCGGCGTATCTTCGCCCTGGCCTCCACGCTCGACGACCCGATCAACCTCTCGATCGGGCAGCCCGACTTCCCCGTCCCCGCGCCCATCAAGCAGGCCGCCATCAGCGCCATCGAGCACGACATCAACGGCTACACCCTCACCCAGGGGCTCCCCTCGCTGCTGGCGAGGGTGAACGCCTGGCTCGGCAAGGACCTGGGCTGGGACGCACGGACCGTCAACACGCCCGGGCACGACGGCCCCGTCTCGTTCATCACCTCGGGTACCTCGGGCGCGCTGATGCTCGCGTTCATGGCGCTGCTTAACCCAGGCGACGAGTGCATCATCCCCGATCCCTACTTCGTCGCCTACCCCCACCTCGCCACGCTCTGCGGCGCCACCGCCGTCCCGGTGGACACCTATCCCGACTTCCGCCTCACCGCCGAGCGCGTGGCCGCCAGGATCACCGACAGGACCAAGTTCGTGCTGCTCAACACCCCCAGCAACCCCGCGGGCGTCGTGCTCGGGCGCGACGAGTGCGCCCGGCTGCGGGAACTGTGCAGGGCGCGGGGCGTGCTGCTCATCAGCGACGAGATCTACGACGAGTTCGCGTTCGACGACGCCACCACCGACGCGTGCGCGCGGGACCCCTCGATCCCGCGCTGCCCCAGCCCCGCCCGCATGACCGGCGCGGGGGGCGGCGGGGAGGACGATGTGCTGCTGATCCGGGGCTTCGGGAAGACCTACGCCTGCACCGGCTGGCGCCTGGGGTACGCCGCCGGCCCCCGCGCGGTGATCGAGCAGATGGCCAAGCTCCAGCAGTACACCTTCGTCTGCGCCCCCGCGCCCCTGCAGGCGGGCGTCGAGGCGTGCTTCGAGACCGGCATGGGCGCGCTCGTCAGCGAGTACCAATCTCGGCGCGACCTCGTGCTGGAGAAGCTCTCGCCCCACACCGAGATCGCGATCCCAGGCGGGGCGTTCTACGCGTTCATCAAGGTCCCCCAGCGCCTCGGGCTCACCGGGACCCGGTTCGTCGAACGGGCCATCGAGCGCCAGCTGCTGGTGATCCCCGGCGGCGCGTTCTCAACCCGCGACACCCACTTTCGCATCAGCTTCGCCACCCGGCGCGACAAGCTCGCCCAGGGCCTGGACATCCTGGCCGAGCTGATGGCCTGATCGTGCTGAACCCGATGCCCGATGCCTGATGGCTTGTGGCCCCTGGCTTCTTAAAACTTGATCTCCAGGCGGGCGAAGAGCCCCTCCTGGCGCAGCTCCGTGTTGACCGCCCCCACATCGAAGGTCGATCGGATGATCCGGTAGCCGGCGACGAAGGCGACATTGGTCGAGATCCGCAGGTCGGTCGAGGCGTTGAGGTCGATGAGCGTGTCGCCCGACTCGATCGCGTGCGTGAGGGCCGCGCCCGAGAACGACAGGTCGTTGCTGATCTTCCAGCGCACCCCCGAGCCCACCATGGGCAGGGCCGCGACCCGGTGCTCCGAGTCGATCTCGATCCCGTCGCCCTTGGAGACCCGCTTGCCGATGTTCGCGTCGATGGCCTTGATCCCCGAGAGCAGCGAGAGCGTCACGGGCCCCGCCGTCATCGCGTCCCACTCGAGCGACAGGTCGTAGATGTCGTACTCGCCCTCGGACTGGGCCACGCTGGGGAGATGGTCGTCCCCCACGCCCCCGATAGCGCCCTGGCTGCCCGAGATGTTGCCGTCGCGCAGCTCCGTGGTGCGTCCCACGGAGAAGCGGAGCGAGTCGCTCAGCTCGAACCCGCGGGGGTCGGTGTAATGCGTCGCCCGGGACTCGATGTAGATGGGATGGTCGTTCTGCGTCAGGCGCCGCAGCGAGGGATCGAACTCGGGCAGTTCCACGCGCCGGGAGATCCAGGACGGGTCGACGCCCGCCGCCCGCCACTGGCCCAGCTCCTCAAGGGTCACCGTCTCCAGCCCCGGCGGCGACTGGTCGGGCCGGTCCACGCGCCGTTCGAGCAGGATCGAGGGGATCTCGAATCCCTGGTCGTCCGCCAGCCGCATCGCCTGCTGCGCCCCGGCCCCGGTGGCCAGCACACCCAGCGCCGCAACGCACAACGGGATGAAGCGGGTGGAAGACTGCATGCTGGTCATTGTCCCCTTCGCCGAGCGGCCGGTCAACCCGCGGGCAGACCGGCGTGTTTGGTGATAAATCGGGTGATTGTGTCCTCCGCCTTGAGCAGTTGTACCGAACGCGCCGTGTTCAGGGTGCTGGGGTTGGGCATGTTCAGGACATGGTCGCCCCCCTCGATGGTGATCATCGCCGTGTGGGCGGCCCGGGCGATGGCCCGGCCCTGGTCCAGCTCCACCGAATCGTCGCGGTCCCCCTGGAGCACACACACCGGGACCCCCGCGTGCCCCGCCTGCAGCAGCACATCGTGGTCTTGGGGATGCCCGAGCTGCTCCCTGAGCCATTGGGCGTCCACGCGGAGCTCCTGTCCGGTCCTTGAGCTCTTGGTCGTGGTGTATCCCCGTCCGAGCATCAGGTCCCGCTCCTCGGGCGTCATGGAGTTGCATCGGGACACCGCGTTGATCGTGACGATCCCCGTCAGATCGAGCTGCTCGTGATGGCGCCCGGCGGCCAGCAGCGCCGTGGCTCCGCCGCGGGAGTGCCCGACGAGAAACAGCGGGAGCCCCCCGCCGGCGATCTCGCCCTTCTCGATCGCGCGGGCCACGCGGCGCACATCATCGACCTGGCGCGTCCAGGTGTCGCGCTCGAACAGATCCGGACGCGCGAAGGTCGCCGTGTCGTTGGTCATCCCCGAGGTCGAGAAGTTGAAGCGGTGCACCAGCATCCCGTGCTCGCGCAGGTCCTCGGCCAGCACCGGGATGAACCCGTAGTCCTTGTAGCCCTTGAACCCGTGCAGCAGCAGCACGCAGGCGATGGGGGGCGATTGCTCGGGGGCGTGGGTGTCGCCCAGGATCCCGAGATCGTGGCGGTTGGAGATGGTCCAGGCGGTGCTCATGTCGCTCCTTCTCCGGCTGGGCTTGAAGGTTCCCCCACGGGCAATGGTACTCGCCCGGCCCCCGCCGGGGCGCTCAGACAGGGCGCGGCCCCGCCTAGACTCATCCCTGATGGACGAAAAGCTCAAGGAAACCAAATCCACATCCCAGCAGACGAGCCAGCAGCAGAAGAAATGGGGCAAGGAGCCGCCCAAGGGGTCCGAGCACCATCTGCTCAAGGGCCCACGACTGCGCCGCCAGGAGCTCTACACCACCATCCGCATCTTCATCGAGTTCATCCGCGGCTTCCGCAAACTCCACTTCATCGGCCCCTGCGTCACCGTCTTCGGCTCGGCCCGCTTCGACGAGGACCACGAATATTACAAGCTCACCCGCGAGGTCGGGCGAAAGCTGGCCGAGGCTGGCTTCGGGGTCATGACCGGGGGCGGCCCGGGCATCATGGAGGCCGCCAACCGCGGCGCCCGCGACGCGGGCGGGCTCTCGCTGGGATGCAACATCGAGCTGCCCATGGAGCAGCACCCCAACCCGTATCTCGACCGTTTCGTCGATTTCAAGTACTTCTTCGTGCGCAAGGTGATGCTCGTCAAATACTCCGACGCCTTCATCGTCATGCCCGGCGGCTTCGGCACCCTCGACGAGGTCTTCGAGACCGCCGTGCTGATCCAGACCGGCAAGATCGAGAAGTTCCCCATTATCATCATGGGACGAGACTTCTGGCGTCCCATGAGCGAGTTCGTCAACAAATCGCTCATCGGGGTCGGGACGATCTCGCCCGACGATATGGACCTGATCCATGTCACGGACGACCCCGACGAGGCGGTGGCGATCATCGTCGAGGCGCAAGCGAAACGCGATGAGAACAGCTCGGAAGAGAAATAAGACTTCACACCACCGCCACGCCCTCGCGTTTCGTGAGCTCCAAGAACAGCCCGCTCAGCCGCCGGGTCACCGTCCCCATTCTCCCGTCCCCGATCATCCGCCCGTCGATCCTCCCCACCCATGCCAGCTCGCCCATCGTCCCGGTCGTGAAGCATTCGTCGGCGTTGTACACATGCGTCATCGAGATGTCCCGCTCGACACAGGGGATGCCGTGCTCGGCGCAGAGGCCGATGATCGTCCGGCGCGTGATGCCCTCGGGACAGGCGGTGGTGGTGGGGGTCTGCACGACGGGCTTCCCGCCGGGGTGCAGCGGCGCGACGATGAACACATGCGTGGCGTTGGCCTCGGCCAGGAACCCGCGCCGGTCGAGCATCAGCGCGTCGTCCGCACCGTTCGCGTTCGCCTCCACCTTGGCCATGATCGACTGGATGAGATTGTTGTGATGGATGTTGGGGTCCAGGCAGTCGGGCGGAAAGCGCCGGATGCTGCTCGTGCACAGATTCAACCCGTGCGACCCCTCGGCGTCGCGGTACACCGGCGGCTTGTGCTCGGCCAGCACGATCAGCGTCGGGCCGGATCGGTTGAGCCGCGGGTCCATGCCGGAGGTGACTTTGACTCCGCGGCTCAGCGTGAGCCGGATATGCACCCCGTCGCGCATGCCGTTGGCGGCCAGCGTTGTGCGTATCTGCTCGACCAGCTCGTCGCGCGAGGGTATCCGCGTGAAGGCCAGCGCCTTGGCGCTGCGCCGCAGGCGATCCAGATGCTCATCGAGCCTGAAGATCCGCCCGTCGTAGACCCGCAGCCCCTCCCACACGCCATCCCCTCCCTGCACGAGCGAATCGAAGGGCGAGATCCCGGCCCGGTCGCGGTGGACCAGCTCGCCGTTGATGTTGATCTTGAGGTCTCTGTTCTTCTCGTTGAAGGTTTGCAGCATCTTTATGTTGACTCCAGTCCGATCTTGTGCGCCGCAAGCACCCCGTAGAGCGCGTTGCATTCATCGAGCACCCCACGCAAGCGAGCGGGGACCCGCTCGTGCTTCTCCGCATACGCCTCAAAGCCGGTCGATTGGTACACGCTCGCGTACCAGCGGGGCCCCCACACCCCGTCCCCGTCCCGCGCTCCCGGTTTCCATGACAGCATCGCCGGATCAAACTCTACGCCCACCCGCCCGCACAACCGCCTGAGCATCGGCCCCGGATCGAGCAGCACATCACGCGAATCGATCACCGCCGGTGTCCGGCCAGATTCGCGCCGCACCCACTCGAACAACTCGACCTGCTGGGGCAGACCCAGATCCCGCGCCGTCGGATCATCGATCACCTTGATAAAGCTCGTGATCATCGCCGCCGGGTCCCGGATCAGGAAACAGTTTGTCAGCTTGGCGATCCAGTCCCGACCGCACTCGGGCGTCAGGTGATGGGCCATGTGCTTCTGATACCACACCCGCTCGCCGGCCGGGATGGGCCCGGTAAGACGCGCCGCCACCTCGCGCCAGTCCGTCGGTTGAGATCGCATGACCTCCTCCCAGACCGGGTGTTCACGCCGCTTGGCCTGATCGAGTGTGTTCAGGTAGTGCGCGTACAGCGGCTCGTCGCTCACGAAACAATCCGCCCGCGATCCCCAGCTCCGCATCAACGCCGTCGAGATGTTCCGAGGCCCCGACCACATCGCGATCCGCGTCTCGCCCCCCGTTTGCCCGCTCTGCTCCGCCATGCGACCCCATGGTATACCATGGGCATGATCACCACACGCCTGGCGCTGCTTGCGCTCCTGCTCGCCCTCCTCACGGGCTGCGCCACCTCGGGAAACACCAGCGACAAACGCATCGTCACCCAGCCCATGCAGATCATCGACCGCCACCTCACCATGCACGGCCGCACCTACGCCTGGTCGATCATGATCCCACCGGGCGCTGCGCTCGGCGGGCCGGCGATCCTCTTTCTCCACGGCTACGGCCAGTGCGGGACCGACGGGCGCAAGCAACTCAGCGTCGGGCTGCCCCCAGCGGTGGTCAAGAGCCCCGACCGCTTCATCGTGCCTCAGAAGCCGGTGTTCAACAGCGAGTGGGAGGACCACGAGCCGGCCGTCATGGAGATGCTCCGCCTGGCCGCCCGCGAGGGTTCGATCGACCCCAAGCGCCTCGCCATCACCGGCCTCAGCCAGGGCGGGCACGGAACCATCGTCTTCGCGTCCCGCCATCCCGGGATGTTCACCGCCGCCGCCCCGGTCTGCGCCTATACCGAGCGCCGCACCGATACCAACGGCCAGCGCCTCGGGGAGCGGGGCGCGACCCCGGACGACCCGGCCGTCGTCGCCACCGCCGAGAAGCTCGGCACGCTGCCCGTCTGGATCTTCCACGGCTCGATCGACAGCGTTGTCCCCGTGGCCGAGTCGCGTTCGCTGTCCGGGGCGATCAAGAAACAGGGGGGCGATGTCAGGTACACCGAAGTCGAGGGCGCCGACCACAACTCATGGGACGCGGCCTACGCCGACCCGGATCTGGCGGCGTGGTTACGCGGGCACGCGGAGTAGATCAACCACAGCTCACGAGCGTGCGCCGGTGAGGGGGCATCCCGGCTCGCGGCGTCGAGCCCGCGCTGTTTTACGCCAGCTCGCCCGTCAGATTCAGCCGATCCGCGGCAATGATCCTGGTGCGCACGATCCGCCCGATGTGCTCGATGGGTCTGGTCGGGGCGTCGACGGGGACATCCAAGAATACGATGAGGTCGCCGTCGGTCCGCCCTGAGAGCTGGACGCTCTCGCCCCGCGGGTCCTCGTCGAGCACCGCCACGGGGGCTTTGGTCGCCGAGCCGTTGACCGTGATCCCGACCATCCCCGAGCCGGGCTTGGTGTCGGTGCCGCGTTTCTTGTGCTCGCGCCGCGAGTACCCCTCGACGAAGACATCGAACTCGCCGCCGACCTGCTCGCGGGCGATCGAATCGGAGATCCGCGTCTGCATCCCGAGCAGCTCGTTGTTGCGGGCGCGCTTGACCGCGTCGGGGATGTCGTCGGGGAGCTTGTCGTGGGCGGCGGTGCCGGGGCGGGGTGAGTATTTGAAAATGAAGCAGTTCTTGTATCGGCTGCGTTCGAGCATCCGCTTGGTCAGCTCGTGGTCGGCGTCGGTCTCGGTGGGGAAGCCCACAATAATGTCGCCCGAGAGCATGACCGGACGCCCGATCTGCGGCTGGTGCAGATGCTCGCGGACGCGGTCGATGAACTCGTAATATTCCTCGATGGCGTACCCGCGGTTCATCATCCTGAGCAACCGGTTCGACCCGGTCTGGGCCGGGACATGGATGTAACGGCAGATCCGCGGGCAGTCGCGGATGACCTCCAGCACATCATCGCCGAAGTCGCGTGGGTAGCTGGTGACGAAGCGCAGGCGCTGGATCGCGGGGACCTCCTCGTGGATGCGGTATAAGAGATCGGCGAAGGTGGTGGTGCTGGCCCCCGCGAAGGCGTCGCGGTGGTGCGAGCCCTTGTAGGTCCGCCCCTTCTGCGGCTGGGTGACTCCGTTCATCTCGATCGCCGAATCGTGCTCGAAGCGGTAATGGTTGACGGTCTGGCCCAGGAGCGTGACCTCGATGACGCCCGCGTCGGCCAGCATCTTGATCTCGTCGATGATGTGCGCCGGGGGGCGGTGGATCTCGGCGCCCCGGGTGTGGGGGACGACGCAGTAGGTGCAGAACTTGTTGCAGCCGCGGGTGATGCGGACATACGCGCTGCGCCGCCCGTCGCTGTCGATGGGCGAGACCATGCGTCCCAGATCAAGCGCTTCGAGCGAGTCGCCCGCGGCCGCCAGCGTCGAGGAGCGGCGCGAGCTGCTCCCCTGGAGCGCCACCTGCTTGGCGGATCTCCGCTTGGCCAGCTCGGGGTCGTCCACGGCCAGCGAGGCCTTGGTGCGCAGGGCGTTGTCGAGCAGCCCGGGCAGCTTGTCGAGCTCGGCCGGGCCGCACATGAGATCGACCACGGGCATGCGGTTCATCAGATCGGCCCCGTCGCGCTCGGCCATGCAGCCCAGCACGCCCACGACCAGCCCGGGCTTCTCGTTCTTGGCCAGGCTCATCTCGCCCAGGCGCGACCAGACCTTCTGCTCGGCGCGCTCGCGCACCGAGCAGGTGTTGTAGAGCACCACATCGGCGTGGTCCGCGTCGGCGGTGAAGCGGTATCCCAGGGCGTTCAGGGATCCGGCGACCAGCTCGGAGTCGAGCTCGTTCATCTGGCAGCCGAAGGTTTCGAGATAGACGGATTTCTGGCTCATGAGCCAGTAGTGTACGCCACCGGGCGTGGACGCCCAACCCCAAGGGGCGACTTGGGATAGACTCGCAGGCGTGACGACGATCGACGACATCCGGGACTGGTTCGGCGAACTGTCGCTGGCGACGAAATGCCTGCTTCTGTTCGGCGGAGCGTCGGCGCTGATCATCACCATCGCCCTCTCGCTCCCGCTGCTGCGGATGAACGGGCTGGTCGGGGCCGGGGAGATGGAGCTGGCTCGCTCGGTCTACGCGACCTGGTCCGGATTCCAGGAGCGGGGCGGCTGGCCCGACGAGGAGATGACCGCCGCGGGCGCGACGATCCGCCCGCTGACGCGCAACCAGATCGACGCGGGTATGAGCGAGGACCGGTTCCTGGCGCTGGCCATGCAGAAGTTCGACCGCTCCACGACCCGGGTCGAGTATTTCGACGCCGACTGGTCGGGCTGGAACCGGATCTACCGCTACGCCCGCGCCACGCGCGACGGCGACGGGCAGATCACCCGCGTGGTGCTGCTCGAGCACCGCGCCGACGGCGCGGGGTGGCTGCTGGTGGTGAACCTGCTGTATGTGCTCGCGGCGGGCTCGGTGGTGCTCGCGGTGGCGCTGGTGGTGTACGCCACGATCATCAACCGCCTGATCCTGTCCCCGGTCGAGCAGCTCCAGAAGACCGCCGAGCGCGTGCGCGACGGGAACCTGGACACCCGCTGCCAGATCGACACGGGCGACGAGTTCGAGGAGCTCGGCGAGACCCTGAACCTGATGCTCGCCGAGCTGGCGCGCCAGCGGGACCAGCTGCGCGACGCCAACAAGGCGATGGACATCAAGCTCAGCGAGCTCTCCGAGGCCAACACGGCGTTGTTCGAGTCGGCCCGGCTCAAGGGCGAGTTCCTCGCCAGCGTCTCCCACGAGCTGCGCACGCCGCTCAACGCCATCATCGGCTTCGCCGAGCTGCTGCTCGAAATCGCCCGCAAGGAGATCGCCTTGAGCGCCGAGGACGACACCCAGCCCTTGCCCGGCCCGGGGCGCGACATCAACCAGGAATCGGGCGAGCTCAACAAGCGCGAGCGCTACCTAGTCAACATCGTCAGCGCCGGGCGCACGCTGCTGGAGATGATCGAGTCGCTGCTGGAGATGGCCAAGATCGAGGCCGGGCGGGTCGAGCTCAATGTCGCGCCCATCAACCTGGCGGACAACTGCCAGGCCCTGGTGGGGCTGATCCACCCGCTGGCGCGCAAGAAGGGCATCGATGTGCGCCTCGATGTGTCACAGGACCTGCCGCTGATCGAGACCGACGCCAAGAAGTTCCAGCAGATCGTCTTCAACCTGCTGTCCAACGCCGTCAAGTTCACCGGCAACGACGGGAGCCAGGGCGAGATCATCCTCCGCGCCGAGCCCATCCGCGACAACCGCTCGGGGGTCAGCCGCGTCCGCATCTCGGTCATCGACAACGGCGAGGGCATCGCCAACCAGGACCAGAAGCGCATCTTCGACAAGTTCCAGCAGGTCGATTCCTCGCACACACGATCCCACACCGGGACGGGGCTGGGGCTTGCGATCGTGCTCGAACTGACCCGGCTGCTCCAGGGCGAGATCCAGCTCGAGTCGCAGCTGGGCTCGGGATCGATGTTCTCGGTGATCATCCCGACCACGATCGATCGCGTGGCGTTCGAGGAGGCCAAGCTCGAGGCCCGCTTCCGCGGCTCGCTCCGCCCTCCCAGCCCCTTTGCGCAGAGCCCCGGCGTCTGAGGCCTCAGCGATCTCCCACGGCCGCGGGGAAGTAGCCGATGGACACGGGGCGGCGTCTTCCCGGCGCGAACCGCACGCTGACGACATCGATCCGGATGGGGCATCGCGCGTACCGCGGTCGCTGCTGGAGCGCCCGAGCCAGCATGCGCAGCTTGGCCTGCTTCCTGCGGGTGACGCTGGCGCTGGGGTCGATGCCGACCCGCGAGCCGTCGAGGTACTCGCGGGCCTTGACCTCGACGATGACCAGCGTCCCCGACGATTTCTCGACGCACAGCAGGTCGATCTCGCCCATGGCAAGGCGCAGGTTGCGCGCGATGACCCGGCAGCCGCGGCGCTTCATGTGCCGCTCCGCGGCCCGCTCCCCGCGGCGCCAGACCGAGCCCGGTTTGAAGAGGAGCGACACGGCCAGCCGTCACTGCCCCGGGGCGTAGCGCTGTTCGGCGATCTCGAAGAGGCGCATGAGCACCTCGTCGCGCGTCGAGACCCGGGCCCGCTCCTGGAGACGCTGGAAATACTGGTCCTTCGCCTCCTCGCGGCGCTCGTAGGTCAGGTCGCGCTGAATCTTGAGCTGCGCGTCGTAGAGCGAGGTCGAGTCCTGGCGCATCTCGACGAGTTTGATCCAGTACACGCTTGAGCCAAGCTCGATGGGACCGGCCCGCTCGCCAACGCTCAGACCCCGGGTGGCGGCGTTGAGCTCGTCGGGCCCGAAGAAATGGGTGTGCTCGTAGTCGCCCTGGATCAGCACCTCGTGCAGGCCTTGGGCGTCGGAGTTGTAGTTGTTCAGCGGCCCCGCGGCGATCACCGCGAAGTCCTCGCCCGCGTCGAGCCGACGGGTGATCTGCTCGATTGCGTCGGTGTTGTCCTTGAACGCCCGGATCACCCGCAGCACGGCGGTGGGGGGCGGGGAGAACTGGTCGATATCGCGCTCATAGCGTTGCTTGATGTCGCGCCACGAGACATTCACCCGCCGGTTGATCTCCTTGATCAGCGTCAGCTGCACCAGCGTGTCGACCTCCTTCTGCTTGAGCGCCTGGTCGAGGGTCAGCCCCTGCTGCTCCTGGATCCGGCGCGTGGCCAGCTGCGAGCTGCCCAGGTTCTCCGAGAGCAGGTTGTTGCGGAAGTTGCTCAGGAACGCCTGGAGCCCCACCCGCTGGCTGGGGGTCAGCGCCGCGAGCGCCTCGGCGCGGAGCAGTTCGTCGGCGATGATCCCGTCGAGGCGAGAGGCGATGATCTTGCCCGCGCTGGAGCGCCAGTTATTCAGTGAGAGCCGCCCCGCCTCCGCGATCAGGCGGTCCTCGATGGGGGCGAAGAACGAGTTGGTGAAGATGGGCTTGCCGTTGACATCGCCGATCTTGGCGTCGAGCAGCTGCAGCGTCCGCGGGCCCGATGCCTGGATATCGGCGGAACCCGCGGGCGGCGAGGGGTTGGGGATCTCCACCGCCCGCGCCTGCTCGCCCCGGGAGGTGATTGTGATGCCCTCGTCCCTGGGCTGGGCTTGGGACGGGGACGGCGGCGGGACGGTGTCGGAGGAGGGAGGCACCGTGCTGGGGGCGGGAGGGCTGGATCGCGGATCGGCATCCGGCGCGTCATCCGGCTGGGCGCCGAGCCGGGCATCGGGCGCTTGAGGATCCACAAAGTCCCCCAGCGTCACCCGCGTGGGCCTGATGGTCCTGGGGGCATTCCCCTTGACGACATGGCAGCCCGATCCGCCCAGCGACACGCCCAGCGCCAGCCCGATCGACAGGAGCGTGGCCAAGAGCGGCGCCATGGACGCGTTGGACGCGGTGAACCTGCACGATTGTCGGCTTTGATTCGGGATCATCTCGTGTTCTTTCTGGCTGCGATGCGCTAAGATGCATTCTAACCGAACGGAGGCGGACATGTCCGACCCAGAGACCCCCAAAATCATCGTGGACGACGACTGGAAGTCGTCGGCCAGAGCCGAGAAAGAGAAGCTCGCCGCCGCCGAGAAGCAGAAGGCCGCCCAAGGCGACGCGGCGGGCCCCGGGGGCCTGCCCGAGAAGTTGGGCTTTCGCGAGCTCATCAGCCTGTTCGCCACGCAAGCCCTGATGTACCTGGGCGCGATCCCCGATCAGTCGGGGCGCTCGATGGTCTCGCTCGAGGTGGCCAAGCTCAACATCGACCTGCTGGGGGTGGTCGCCGAGAAGACCAAGGGCAACCTGACCCAGGAGGAGCAGGAGATGATCGACGCCACCCTCAGCGAGCTGCGGATGCAGTTCGTCGAGGTCGCCCGGTATGTCGAAAAGGCCGCCGCCGACGGCACGCTCCAGCAGATGACCGAGCAGGGCGGCGCCGCGGGACCCGTGCCCGGGCCCGGGATGGGCGGCGGGCTCGATCTGGGGCGGTGAGCCACCCACTCGGGAGTTGTTCTTCCCCGCACTCCCCATTGACCGATAGGAAACACACCTCGCGAGCGCGTCGCTCAGCCATTTCCCCGGCTCGCCGATCGGGCGACCCGGGCACGAGACACAGAACCGGAGTCCACAGGTGACCGACGAACAGGCTGGAATCTTGCACACCCCGCACTTCCTGCTCCGACGCCTCCACTCGCTCAGCGGCATCATCCCCATCGGGGTGTTCCTGATCGGGCATCTGGCGACCAACTCCACCGTCGCCTGGGGCGGGTTCAACGGACGCGTCAACGCCGAGGGATGGTTCGATCGCGGGATCCAGACCTTCCAGCACGAGGTCACCTTCATCAACAACCTGCCCATGCTGCTGATCATCGAGATCACGCTCTGGGTCTCGATCGCGTTCCACGCGATCCTGGGCGTCTACTACGCCACGACGGGCAAGAGCAACACATCCCACTACCGCTACGGGGGCAACTTCCGCTACACGCTCCAGCGCCTCACCGGCTACTTCGGGATCGCCTTCATCTTCTACCATGTCGCCACGCTCCGGTGGGGATGGACCTGGCTGGTCCCCGGCGGCACGCAATGGTCGCACGAGTTCGCCTCCTCGACGCTGGCCGCGGCGCTCCACGGCGGGGTCGAGGGGTACACCGGCTGGGGCCTTGCGGTGTCCATCTTTTACTTCGTGGGCATCACGGCGTTGGTGTTCCACTTCGCCAACGGGCTCTGGACCGCGGCCATCACCTGGGGGCTGACCGTGTCGCGTCCGGCCCAGAAGCGGTGGGGCTATGTCTGCGCGGGCATCGGCGCCCTGCTCATGCTCATGGGCTGGGCGGCGTTGATCGGATTCGCCACCGCCGATTACCAGGGGATCCGGGGCATCGAGGGCGGCGAGCTGCCCCACGCCGCGGCCGGCGACTCCCCGGCCCCGCTCCAGACCCACGGCGCGCCGATCGAGACCGCCGCCCTGGGCACGGACGGCGCCGGGGGCTGAACCGATCCGGAACCCGGGGACCGCACCACACCCTCATGCGTCGCACAAGACGCGCAGCAGAAGAAGACACGCATGGCCGATGAAAAACGAGTGATAGTCGTCGGCGGGGGGCTCGCCGGGCTCGCCGCCAGCATCCGGATCGCCGAGGCGGGAATCCCGGTCGACCTGTTCTCGATGGTCCCCGTCAAGCGCTCCCACAGCGTGTGCGCCCAGGGCGGGATCAACGCCTGCAACGAGGTGGCGCGCCAGCAGGGCTACAGCGAGTATCAGCACTTCGACGAGACGCTTATCGGCGGCGATTTCCTCAACGACCAGCACCCGGTGCTCGAGATGGCCAACTGGGCGCCGCGGATCATCGACCTGCTCGACCGCATGGGGGTGCCCTTCAACCGCACCCACGAGGGCTACCGCGACCTGCGCCTCTTCGGCGGCTCGCTCTTCAAGCGCACCCACTTCGCCGGCGCGACCACCGGCCAGCAGCTCCTGTACGCGCTCGACGAGCAGACCCGTCGCTATGCGTCGGAGGGACGGATCAACAAGATGGAGTTTTGGGAGTTCCTCTATCCCATCACGGTTGATTCGGCCGCCTCCGCGTCCGGGATTGAGTCGGCCGCCTCCGCGTCCGAGATTGCATCGGACGCCTTCGCGTCCGAGGGGGCGGGGGAGGTCGGCGCCAAGCGCTGCGTCGGGATCGTCGCCCAGGACATGCGGACCATGCAGATCCGCGCCTTCCGAGCCGACGCCGTGGTCATGGCCACCGGCGGGTGCGGGCTGATCTTCGGCAAGTCCACCAACTCGGTCATCTGCACCGGCGGGGCCGCCTCCCGCTGCTATCAGGCGGGCGCGTGGTACGGCAACGCCGAGATGATCCAGGTCCATCCGACCGCGATCCCCGGCGCCGATAAATGCCGGCTGATGTCCGAATCGGCCCGCGGCGAGGGGGGGCGCGTCTGGGTCCCGGCCAGGAAGGGCGACAACCGACCGCCCAACCAGATCCCCGAGAACGAACGGTATTACATCCTCGAAGAGCGGTATCCCAAGTACGGCAACCTCGTGCCCCGCGACATCGCCACGCGTGAGATCTTCGATGTCTGCGTCAACGACGGCATGGGGATCAACGGCGCCAACCAGGTCTACCTCGACCTGACCCACAAGGATCCCGACTACCTCACCGAGAAGCTCGGCGGGATCATGGACATCTACGAGAAGTTCGTCGGCGACGACCCGCGCTTCACCCCCATGCGCATCTTCCCCGCCGTGCATTACACGATGGGCGGGCTCTGGACCACCTACACCCCGGGCGACTATCGCCCCGAGGCGCCCCGCGGCGAGCACAAGCCGGGCCACCCGATCCCCGTGGGCGCCGAGCCCGGGCACGGGCTGACCATCGGCGCCCACAACAACGCGATGACCAACATCACCGGGCTCTACGCCTTCGGCGAGGTCAACTTCGCCTACCACGGCGCGACGCGCCTGGGGGCCAACGCCCTGCTCAGCTGCATCTTCGACGGGCTGTGCAACGGGGTCTCGGTGATGAACTATGTCCGCGACGGGGTCCGGACGCCCGCGGCCGGGCTGCCCCAGTCGGTCTTCGACGCGGCGGCCAAGACCGAACAGGACAAGCACGACAAGCTGCTGGCGACAACGGGCAACGCCACGGGCGACAGGTCGGTGAACCCGTACCAGATCGCCTACGAGCTGGGTGAAGAGATGAACGCGGCCTCCACGGTGGTCAAGACCGGGCCCCGGCTCGAAAAGTGCCTGGCCAAGCTCGACGAGCTGCGCGAGCGCTTCTCGCGCGTCGAGCTGGGCGACGGGTCGATGTGGACCAACCAGTCGCTGAGCTTCACCCGCAGCGTGGGCGACATGATCATCCTGGCCGAGGCGATCGCCAAGGCCGGGCTGCTGCGCGAGGAATCACGCGGCTCGCACTACCGCACCGACTTCCCCGAGCGCGACGACGAGCGCTTCTGGAAGACCTCGGTCGCCAGATACAACCCACAAACGGGCAAGAGCGACATCGATTTCGTCGAAGTGAGGGCGGGGCTGGTCAAGCTGCGACCCCGCAACTACGGCAAGACCCCCAGCGAGCCCCAGAGCGAGCAGATCCCGCCCAAAGAGGCCGCCAACGCCTCGTGAGGCCGACCCGGGAAGAGAGTTGAAGGACGACGCGACAGCCCCCAAAGGAAGCACGACATGAGTGGAGCAGAAGCACACGCCTACGACGCGGACATGCGCCGCGCCAACCGCAAGAAGGCGGTGGCGGGACGCAGCGTGGTCTTCAAGATTAAGCGCTGCGACGGGCCGGGCAAGCCGAGCCGGTGGGAGGCGTTCAGGGTCCCCGTCGAGCAGGGGGCCAATGTCATCTCCTCGCTCAAGCTCATCGCCGCCAACCCCGTCACCACGGACGGCACGAAGACCACCCCCGTCGTGTGGGACTCCAACTGCCTGGAGGAGGTCTGCGGCGCCTGCACCATGGTCATCAACGGGCGCGTGCGCCAGTCCTGCTCGTGCCTGATCGACGAGTACGCCCCGCTCGAGGGCGACGAGATGACCCTCGAGCCCATGAGCAAGTTCCCCGTCGTACGCGACCTCTGGGTCGACCGCGCCCGCATGTTCAAGAACCTCGAACGCATCAGGGGCTGGGTCCCGATCGACGGCACCTACAGCCTGGGGCCAGGGCCCAAGGAATCGCACGACCACCAGCAGCTGCGGTACGCGCTCTCCGAGTGCATGACCTGCGGCTGCTGCCTGGACGCGTGCCCCCAGTTCCACAAGGTCGAGGACGAGCAGAAGTGGGATTCGAGCTTCGTGGGCGCGCAGATCTTTTCCCAGGTCCAGTACTTCAACGAGCATCCCACCGGCAAGGATCTCAAGCCCGAGCGGATGGATGTGATGGCCATGCGGGGCGGCATCGACGACTGCGGCAACGCCCAGAACTGCGTGAAGGTCTGCCCCAAGGGCATCCCGCTGACCGAGGCCATCGGCGCCGTGGGACGCAGCGCGACCATGCACGCGATCAAGCAGTTCTTTTGGGGACGCTGAGCGGATTCCCGCATGAGCCATCGAAAACGCGACCCGATCGCTCGCGTGCCCGTGCTCAGGCGTTGAGGTCGAGCCGAGCCGGGTGCTCGAACGGGTGGCGCCGGTAGGGGGGATACCCGATCTGCTGCTCCTGGCGGTCCTCTCGGGCCGCCTCCTGGTCGGCGTCGGCCAGCGACCGCACCGAGTCCATCAGCTCGGTCTGCTCGACCTGCGCGTTGTACTCGTCCTTGACCCGTTTGCGTCTGAAGGTCTTCTCGAACGATTCGGCGGCCTTGGCCTTGGAAGATGCCGCCGACGACACGGGCGCCCCCGCGAGGCTGGAGGCCAGGTTGTTGATCGCGCCGGTCATGCACTGAGTATCGGTAATACCCCTCATGCGCGGCCAGCGGATCGGGGCGCAAAGCTGAAAATTGTTTGGGAATTGAAAGGGTTGCTGTGCCGGTTACACCGGTTCACGCCCCGATCGTGTTGATCCCGCAGTCCACATAGATGTTCTCGCCGGTGACCCCCGAGGAGAGGTCGCTGGCCAGGTAGACCGCGGTTTTGCCCACATCGGCCCCCTCGACCCCCCGGCGCAGCGGGGCCTTCTCCCTGGCTGCGTCGTCCATCTTGTCGGTCCCGCCCACGGCCGAGCTAGCCAGCGTGCGCAGGAACCCGCCGGAGATGGTGTTGACCCGGATGTTGTGCTCGCCCAGCTCGAAGGCGAGGTAGCGGGCGGTGGATTCGAGGCACGCCTTGGCCACTCCCATGATGTTGTAGCCCGGGACGACCTTCTCGCTGCCGTAGTACGACATGGCCATGATCGAACCGCCCCCGCCGCGGGCCATCTGCTCGCGGGCCCGCCCCGCCATCGCTGAGAGCGAGTAAGCGCTGATGTCGATCGCGTCGAGGTACGCCCGGCGCGGGGTGCTGGCGAACATGCCCGGCTGGAGCCACTGGCGGTCGGCGAAGGCGATCGAGTGGACGAGGAAATCCAGGCGATCGTGGTCTTTCGCGTACGACTCGAAGAGCCGGTCGAGCGACTCGTCGCTGCCTGCCTCGCACTCGTAGAGCGTGGGATCGGCGTGGATCTTCTCGGCGGCCTTGCCCGTGCGCCGGGCGTTCTTCTCGCCCGGGATATGGGCGTAGGCCATCGTGGCCCCGTGCTCGTGGAGCGCGTGGGCGATGTGCCACGCGTAGGAGCGGTCGTTGGCGATGCCCACGACCAGACCGACCTTGCCGTCGAGAAGACCCATGCACATGTCCTTTCGTCCTGCGATGATTCGTCCGCGCCCAATCGTAGGGCCCGCCGCCGGTGGGGAGTACCATCAGGCATGGAACCGACCCCCGCACGCGCGACGCCGCCCGATCTCAACGACCTGACGCTGGCGGGCTTCGCGCAAAGCCTTCGTGATACAGGGCTTCCCCGGCGTCTGCTGGAACTGGCCCGCGACGAGGACCTGGGGAACCCGGGACGGGACTGGACGGGCGAGCTGATGTTCGGGCCCGGTGAACGCCGCTCGGTGCGCCTGCGCTCGCGAGACACCGGGATCGCGGCGGGGCTGGCGTTCATGCCTGATCTGATCGAGGTCTTTTCTCGTCCAGAAGAGGTGGAGCACCGCCTGCATCTCAGGGACGGCGAGCCGATCGAGCCGGGCGCCGTGCTGGCCGACCTGCGGGGCGACGCCCGGGCCCTCGTCCGGCTCGAACGCACCATGCTCAACCTGCTCGCGCGCATGAGCGGGATCGCGACGCGAACCGATCGTTTCGTCGGGCTCGTTGAGGGCACGGGTGCCAAGATCTGCGACACGCGCAAGACCACCCCGGGCCTGCGTGCTTTCGAGAAATACGCCGTGCGCTGCGGCCGGGGAAACACCCATCGGATGGGGCTCTTCGACGCGGTGCTCGTCAAGGACAACCATCTGGCGGGAATGAATCCCGATGAGATTGCAACTGCGCTGACGGATGTTGCGTACACGCTCCGGGAGCGGGGCGCGCGGCTCTGGTTCGTGCAGGTCGAGGTGGACAGTCTCGACCAGCTCCGATCCGTGCTCGGTGCTCCCGGCGGCGTTGTGGACCTCGTGCTGCTCGATAACATGGACCCCGACCGGCTCGCCCGCGCGGTGGCGATGCGCGATGCCAGCGACAGCCCCGTGCTGCTCGAGGCCTCGGGAGGGATCGACGAGGGGACCGTGGCCGACATCGCCCGCACCGGCGTGGACCGGATCAGCATCGGGGGCCTGACTCACCGGGCGGTGAGTCTGGACCTGGGCCTCGACGCCGACTGACCGCCCGGGCTTGCGGGGTGGGTCAGAGAGTCAGGAAGCTCGTGGGGTCGATGGACGCGATGAGGCATGAAGACATCTCGGGCTGGGCGGGTCGGATCGACACGATCATCGCCAACACCCCCGACTGCTGCGTACGGCGAGCGGTGGTCGTCGAATCCACCCCCTGCACCATGGACGCGGCCCTCTCCTTCGCCCGAGGCCGTCCCGGCCTGCTGCTGGTCGCCTCGCGCCAGACGCACGGCCGCGGTTCGCACGGGCGCCCCTGGCACGACGGGGACGGGTGCACGCTCCCGTGCACCTTCGTCATCGATCCCGGCGCCAAGGACGCGCCCATGCTGGCCGCCTGCGTGGCGTGCGCGCTGCACGAGGCCCTCAGCGCCCTCACGCCCCCGCCGCTGAAACCGCTGATCAAGTGGCCCAACGACATCATCATCCGTGACGAGGGCGGCGAGCGCAAGCTCGCGGGAACCCTGATCGAGCAGAAGATGGGCCTCGCGCTCATCGGAATCGGGATCAACTGCGCCCCGACCGGGGTGCGGCGGTCGGTATCGCTCTGGGAGCTGGGCGCGTCGGTGACGAGACTCGACCTGGCCTGCCGCCTGGTCGAGCACATAAGCCAGTGGTTCGCAGCCTGCGACCGCGGCGCGATCAGGAGCTACTACAGCCTTCACGACGCGATGGTGGGCACCCCGCGTTCCTTCCTGCACGACAACGCGTTCCGGCGCGGCATCGTGGAGCACATCGACCCACTCTCGGGCATCACCATCGAAACGGGCGCGGGAAGACACACACTGCCCATCGCCCAAACCACCCATGTGCGGGCCGAGGCGTCTGTACAGGGGCCAGAGGGGTGTTGAGGGCGGGTTCAGAGCAGGCGCTTGATGTGCTTGCCCAGTTCCCGCGCCTCGTCGGGCGTGAGGGTCCCCGGGTTCCAATGCAGCCCCAGCCCCGGCCCGTTGTGCTTGTCGGGCTTGCCCCGCACATTCTCGCCGCGGTCCTTGAAGCGGGGGATGATGTGGAAATGGACATGCCCGACGGCTTGATGGGCGTCGGCGCCGTTGTTCTGCAGGATGTTGTAGGCCCGGGCCCCGGTGACCTTCATCACCGCGCGGCAGATCCGCGGCAGCACCCGTCCCACCGCCGCGGCGTGCTCGTCGGAGAGCTGGTCGATCGTCTCGGCCGGTTCCTTGGGGATCACCAGCGTGTGCCCCTCGGAGAGGGGCCCGGTATCGAGGATCGCGATGACGAAATCGTCCTCGTACACCTTGTGGGACGGGACCTCGCCTCGGATGATCTTGGAAAAGATGGAATCGGTCATGCACGATGGTATGGTCTGGAATCGCGCGGATCGTGCATCCACGCCGACCAAGTTTGCCCCAGGATCGGCGACATCCGCTCACGGCGCCGGTGTACGATCTCCCAATGCCCGCCTCCCCTCCACAGACCGAGAAAACGACGCAGATCCGGCGTCTCCCCCCCCTGCTTGTGAACCAGATCGCCGCCGGCGAGGTGATCGAGCGTCCCGCGTCGGTGCTCAAGGAGCTGGTCGAGAACTCGATCGACGCGGGGGCGACCCGCATCGTCGTGGAGCTCGAACAGGGCGGGGTGGAGCTGATCCGGATCGGCGATGACGGGCACGGCATCGCTCCCGAGCAGATGACCCTGGCCCTGACCCCCCACGCGACGAGCAAAATCGAGCTGGCCGAGGACCTGGACCGCATCGCGACCATGGGCTTCCGCGGCGAGGCGCTGGCCTCGATCGCGTCCGTCGCGCGGGTGCTGATCCGGTCGCGCGCCGTCGGCCATGAGGAGGGGCGCGAGATCGCCGCCGAGGGCGATCGCATGTGCGAGCCCGTGCCCGCGGGGTGCCCCGTGGGCACGACCATCGAGGTTCGGAACCTGTTCTTCAACACCCCCGCCCGGCGCAAGTTCCTGCGCGCCAGCACGACCGAGCAGACCCGCTGCCTCGAGTGGCTGCGGGACCTGGCCATGGCCAACCCGGCGGTGGGGGTCCGATGCGTCTGCGACGGGAGGGTGAGGCTCGATCTCCCGATCAACCAGACCCCGCGCCAGCGGGCCATCGAGCTGCTGGGGCAGGAGCTGGAGGCGCAGCTGATCGAGGTCGCCGTCGATCGGTTCGACGACAGCCGCGGGATCCTGGTGTGGGGCCTGGTGGGGCTGCCCGCCATCGCCCGCGCCACCAGCAAGGCACAGCATGTGTTTCTGAACGGACGGACCATCCGCGACAAGACGGTCAGCCACGCGATCCGCGAGGCCTACCGCGGGCTGATCGAGCCGGGGCGTCATCCCACGGCGGTGCTGATGATCGAGATGTCGCCCACCGCCGTCGATGTCAATGTCCATCCCGCCAAGCTCGAGGTCCGCTTCCGCGACCAGTCGATGGTGCACCGGGCGATCTACCACGGCGTGCGCGACGCGCTGGGGCGCGCCGATGTCACGCCCACGCTCACGCAGCGTCTGCCGGGGCTGGGCCAGGCCTTCGGGGCCGGTGATCCTTTCACGCCCGGCGGCAGGAGCATCGAGGCGCAGGTCGAAGACCTCGTCGAGCTCATCCAGGGCACGGAGCGAGAATCGCGGGAGCCGACCGAGCCGTCGGGGATCGAGATGCGCCGGCGCCTGCGCGAGGTGCTCGAACGCCGCGGGCCCGAGCCCGACCCGGGGTCTGCGGGCGAGGCCCAGCTCCCGCGGGTGCAGCGGGTCAGCCAGGTGCTGCAGGTGCACTCAAGCTATTTGATTTCCCAGGACGAGCGTGGGGTGCTGATCATCGACCAGCACGCGCTGCACGAGCGGGTGATGTTCAACCGCCTCATCGCCCGGATCACCGGCCACGGAGCCCTCGAGCGGCAGGCGCTGCTGATGCCCATCGTGCTTGATGTGCCCGGCTCGGTCGTCGATGTCTTCGACCGGCTCGAACCCCTGCTCGAACGCATCGGCGTGCAAGCGGGCCCGATGGGGCCTCGCTCGGTGGGAATCAGCGCGGTGCCCAGTTTCCTGCTGTCACGAAATGTCGAACCCGAGCCCTTCCTGCGCGAGCTGTTCGAGAAGATCGACCAGCAGGGCTTCGTCCCCGGTTCGGAGGAGGCGCTCCACGAGGTGCTGGACATGATGGCCTGCAAGGCGGCCATCAAGGCGGGCGACGCCCTCAGCGAAGAAGAGCTGGCCGCGGTCATGCGCCTGCGCGAGCAGACCGAACGCTCGGGATCCTGCCCCCACGGCCGCCCCACGACGGTGCGCCTGACGATCGAGGAGCTGGAGAAGCTCTTCGACCGCCGATAATCTCGATTGATTGAAAGTGGCTTGGAGGAATCGGGAGAGGAGGTATAGTGTGGGCATGAAACCCCTTTACGCAATGCCTATAGCGGGATGTATCCCCACGCTTTGTATCGCCTCGCTTGCGATGGGCGGTGCTTCTGTCGGGTCCGTGAACGCCTGGTTCGCCCGTGATCTCTATGCCTCCCGCGCCTCGGTGCTGATCATCGGTGACTCAACGAATAACTCCGAGGGCGCCGGGGCTTTCGTGCCATACTATGAGGGGCTGATCCAGGCCCTTCCCGACGAGATCGAGGTCTGCGGGTTCCGTACATCGGGATCGACAGGCAACACCGGGGTGAATCATTATGTGAGCTTTGTGGGCGGGACGACCTCGCAGATGGTGGACAATCACATCGCCCAACGGACCGAAGAGTTCCCTGTTGGATCCACCGCTTATGCCCCGCCGGGGATCAGGAACGAGTTTACCCTCCTTCCCGGAGGGCACCTGTTCAGCTATTCGCGATTCGCGGCCATAGGTTACACCAATCTCGGCGGGATCCTGCCACGCGCGGACGGGTGGGCACTCGATTCTACGCTGGTCGTCCGCACGCCCTTCTACACCGCTCCCGGAGGCACGATGATCGAACGCTTCTCCGTGTTCCCGCTCATCGACCGGGACGGGAGCGCTGGGGACCAGGTGTATGACTTCGAGCGCGGTGTGCAGACCGATGTCGAGATCGATCAGGCAACGCTGGGGATGCGGCATATCGATGTGGTCTTTCACCAGCCGCAAACCAGCAGGATCGGTGTGATGTTCGCGGGGGACCTCGATACCAGTGATGATGACGAACCTGGGGCGTTCACTCGCGTGGTGCGGGCACCTCTTATTCAAGCAGGGTCTGGCCGATGCGGACCGTGGCTTTTATATCGACAGCATCTCGGTGGGAGGGTCCACGGCAGGAGATCATGCCCAGTATCTCTCCCCGGAGATTCTGGATGACTACTTTGAGCAGGCTCCCCGGGCCTTCAACACGGTGCTGATCTGGCTCGGGCAGAACAGCGAAATGAGTGGAACGGGAGCCTATTGCCCGCCTGGGGCGAGCGGATCGAGGCGATCGGGGACCGGGCCATCGAGGCTTCGCTGGCGTCCGGGGCCCCGCACGCGCCCACGGTGGTGCTGTGCACCCCTCCGCTTCTGGTGGGAACTTATCCGAGCCCGCGTTTCAACGCGATGAACCAGGCTCTGGAAGAGATTGCTTCACGGCGTGGCTGGGGACATATCGATCTGCAAACGCTGGTCGGAGCGTCCATGGTCTCGCTGGATCCGGGATATCAGGGCTCGGGAGTCCACCCTTCACAGAGCGGATCCATCTTCCTCAGCGGGTTGCTCTATCAGCAACTCGCCTGTCTCCGAGCCGATTTTAGCGGCGACGGAACGCGGGATTTCTTCGATGTCTCCGCGTTCCTGGACCTCTTCACCCAGCACGATCCGGCGGGCGATTTCAACGGCGATGGCGTGAGTAACTTCTTTGATGTATCCTCCTTTATCCAGGCATACAACACGCCTTGCCCATAGTCTCTTTGCTTCGACTACTCTGTTCTCGAGAACCGTCCGCCCTCTAAACTGACGACCGACCAAGCCGGCGCCGTGGCAAAAAGCAGAGCACCCACGGTCCCTCAACCGTGGGTGCTCAGAGCCGAGCGCCCGCCGCGGAGCCTGTGCGGCGGGCGCGGGTTATGGTGAACCGTTTACCGGGTCTGCATGGCCTGCTGATTGATCGATTGCTCCGCCAACTCCGTCAGCTTGGTATCGGCGCCCCGCTCCTCCTCCAGGGTCGCGGTGAGCAGCCGCTGGGCCTGTTCGTGGCCAAGGATGCGCGCGTACTCGCGGAGGGTGCCGTAGGTCGCGATCTCGTAGTGCTCGACCTTCTGGGCGGCGCAGATCAGCGCCGCGTCGAGCGCGGCGGGGTCGCCGTCCTCCTCGATGATCTCCTCGCCCTCGGCCACCAGCCCCTCCATGGCCTTGCAGGACTTGCCCGCCGGGTTCTTGCCAAGGTCCTCGAAGATCTCCTCGAGCCGACCGACATGCCCCCGGGTCTCTTCGAGGTGGTCCGTGAACGCGGCGCGCAGGCGCTCGTGGGTCGCCGCCTTGGCCATCTTGGGCAGGGCGTTGATCAACTGGTTCTCGGCGCTGTAGATATCCTTGAGCTGGGAGATGTAGACCTTTTCCAGTGTTTCGAGTTTCTCAGGCATGGCGTGCTCCTTGTTTGGTGTTGGTGGTCCCCGCTTCCCCGTCGGTTCCCCGGTCAAGCGTGTGCGATTTTGTCGGCGTCGAACTGCTTGAAGATGTCCTTGGCGCGGTCACGCTGGTCGTGGTTCTCGTAGTGCACGCCCACGAGCACATGCCCTTTCTTGAGCGCGTCGTTGTAGTGCTTGATCTCGTGCTCGGGGACGGCGGCGCCCACGAGCCCGCCGATCACCGACCCGCCCGCGGCCCCGGCGCCGGCGCCGGCCAGCGCCGCCACGATGGGTCCGGCGGCGATCAGCCCCAGGCCGCCGGTGGCGACAGCGCCCACGGCGGTCATCCCCGCCACGATCGCTCCCGTCGCCCCGCCCACTCCCGCGCCGATGGCGGCGCCGTCGGCCAGGCGCGAGTGCGTCTCGACCCCGAAGCTCTCGCGGTCGAACTCCTCGGAGGCGACCAGGCTGATGTCGGAGCTGTCGAACCCGCTGGCGATGAGGCTCTCCAAGGCCCCCGCTGCGTTGTCGTTGCTCTCGAAGACGGCGGTAATAACCTTGCTCATGGCGTGCTCCCTTGGTGCGGCGGACGACAGGCCATGCCCGTCGTGTTCATGCGGGTATATTCGTCCGCGCAGATGACACGCCCATGAAGCGGTGGTGAAAAGAAATAAATTGCCCCCGGGAGAATCAGGGCCCGCGGCCGCTCACCACTGCACGCTGTCGAGGTAGCGGCACAGGCGCAACGCGGTGGGGTAGCGCTGCTCGATGAGGGTGCGCTTGAGCCCGCAGCAGATCGTCTTGACGATCTGGGGCTGCCTGGCGTAGTACTTCTGCCCCCCCAGCAGATCGTAGAACACCCGAATCACATTGCACATGTCGTCGACGATGTGCGCCTTGGTGGCGCGGCCGTGGTCGTACATGTCCACGAGCTTGACATCGTAATGCACGCCCCGGCGCCGCACAAGGATGTTCCCCGAGTGGATGTCCCCGTGGTACTCCTTGAGCTCGTGCACCCGGGCCAGGCCCGCGGCGATCGAGCGGAGCACGCACATGGCCTCGAAGGGCTGCATGCGATTGCCCGGGTACGCCTCGACCAGGTCGCACAACAGGAACCCCTCGACGAACTCGGAGACGAGCATCGTGATGTCCTGCCCACGCAGGCGCAGCGACTGGGTGTGGTGGTACTGGGTCACGATGTCGCAGCCGCGCAGGCGCTCGAGCTTGCGCGCGTAGTGCATCGCCGCCTTGTCCTTCTCGTTGCGTTCAGGGAAGAAGAGCTTGGCCGCGCGTGACGCGCTTGTCAGGCGCTCGGTGACGAGGTAGACCTCCCCCTCGTAGCCCGCGCCAAGGAGCCGATCGACGCGGTACTCCTTGGCGAGGACGCGTCCTGGGGTGATCCCGAATCGTGAGGGCGTGTTCATGCGTCGTTGAGGAGCTCCACCGCCCTGAACTTCCGGCCCTCGAGCATCTCCAGACTGGCGCCGCCGCCGGTGGAGACATGGCTCAGCCGACCCGCGACGCCGAAGAGCTCGGCGGCCGCCGCCGAATCGCCCCCGCCAACGATCGAACTCGCACCCGCGTCGGTCGCGTCGGCCACCGCCTCGGCGATGAGCCGCGTGCCCATCCGGAACGGCGCCCACTCGAAAACGCCCATGGGCCCGTTCCAGACGATGGTCTTCGACTTCTTGATGATCTCGGAATACCGGGCCGCGGTCTTGGGGCCGATGTCCAGGCCCATGAACCCGGGCCGGATCTGGTCGTCGAAGACTTCGATGTCGCCCGATTGCTCGGCAAAGCGGGTCGAGCAGATGTGGTCCTCGGGCAGGTGCATGTCCGTCCTGTGCTCGGCGGCCATGTCGATGATCCGCTTGGCGTCGCCGAGCATGTCATCTTCCACGCGAGAGTCGCCCACCGAGTGCCCCAGCGCCGTGAGGAAGGTGTAGGCCATCGCTCCTCCGATGAGGATATGGTCGGCGCGGGGCAGCAGGTGCTCGATCGCCGGCAGCTTGTCGCTCACCTTGGCGCCGCCGAGGATGACGGTGAAATCGTGCTCCGGGTTGGCCAGGGCCTCGGAGAGGTAAGCGATCTCCTTCTCCACCAGCAGCCCCGCGACGCGCGGCCTGACGCCCATCGCCAGGGGCACGCCCACCATCGACGCGTCCTTGCGGTGGCATGTGCCGAACGCGTCGTTGACATACACATCGGCGAAGGACGCGAGCAGGGCGGCGAAGTCCGGATCGTTGCGCTTCTCGCACCCGTGGAATCGCAGGTTCTCGAGCAGCAGCACATCGCCGTCGCGCATCGAGGCGATGGCGCCCGGGACCGCCGGGTCCTTGACGCTCCGGGCCGGGAACGCGACTGGGCGTCCCAGCAGCTGCGAGAGGCGCTCGGCGACGGGCTTGAGCGAGTAGGCCGCCTCGTAGCCCTTGCCCTCGGGGCGTCCCAGGTGCGACATCAGGATCGCCCGCCCACCCCGCTCGATGACCGACCTGATCGTCGGCAGCGCGGCCACGATGCGCCGGTCATCGGTGATGGCGCCGTCCTTGAGCGGGACATTGAAGTCCACGCGGATCAGCACCCTCCTGCCGGCGACATCGGTGTTCTGGATCGACTGCTTGGGCATGCACGCTTCCTTTCGGGCTCGGGTCGCCAATCGTATGCAACCGGCACGCGCTCGGGGCTTGAAAAAGCGGGCCCGACGCGGCCCGCGGGCGGTGATGCGGGCGCGCCAAGGGGCCGCGGTCAGCCCCCCAGGATCTCGCCCGAGCGCCCCCGCACCGCGGCCCCGCCGCGGCTGAGCAGGGCGTCGCGCATCTTGCGCAGCTCGGCCTGGATCGAGGCGTCGATGAGCTGGTCGCCCATCCGCAGCTTGATCCCCCCGAGCATTGATGCGTCGGTGTAGGGGTGCATGATGACATCCTTGCCGAGCGAAGCGCTCAGACGCGAGCGGATCGACTCGAGCTCGCCGGCCCCGATCGGGGCCGCGGTGTAGACATCCACCTCGATGCGCCCGAACTGGCCCTGGACCATCTCGTCCATGGCGTTGGCGATCTGCGACAGGTTCGCAAGGCGACCCTTGCGGTTGAGATGGCGGAGGAAGTTGAGCGTCAGCGGGGAAACCTTGCCCGAGAACATCCGGTTCAGCGAGGCGTCGCGCTTCTTGGCGTCGATCAGACGCGAGGCCAGCAACTCGTTGAAGCCCCGGTCCTGGCGGGCGAGCTCGATGATGTCTTCCAGTTCCCCCAGAACGGCCTCGGCGTTGGACTGGCCGCCGCTCTGCTGGGCGAGCTCGAAGAGGCTCTTGGCGTACACCTTGGCCAGGGCGTCGGGTTGGGCTTCGATCAGGGGCATGGGTGGCTCCGATGCGGGTCCAGCGGATGGGGGGTCGCGGTGGGGGAGTGGGCGTGACTCGATCAGCTGACCGACTTCATCTCGGCGATTGACTCGTCCATCAGGCGCTGCTGGTCGTCGGGGGTGACCTGGCGCTGGAGGATCTTGCCCGCCATCACGCTGGCCAGGTTCACCGACTCGGTGTAGATCTCGCCCAGGGCCTGCTTCTTGGCGGCCTCGATCTCGCTCAGCGCCTTCTCGCGCATCTCGCCCAGCTCCTTGTCGGCGCTGGCCTTGAGCTGGGCGGCGAGCTGGCCCTGCTGCGCCCGGGTCTCCTCGAGCATCTTTTGCGACTCGGCGCGGGCCGCGGCCAAGTTCTTCTCGTACTCGTCGAGCGCCTCCCTGGCCTGCTTGCGTGCGGCCTCGGCGGCGGCGATCTCGCCCACGATCTTCTCGTTGCGCTCGTCGAGCCCCTGGACGATCTTGGGCCAGACCATGGTGCTCAGCAGCCCGAAAGCGACCACGAAGATGACGATCGCCGTGACGCCGGGGATGAGCCCCTCCTTGGGGCCGGCGATGACCGAGACGCCGCCCTCGTGCTCGCCGTGGTCAGCATCCTCGGCGAGCATCGAGCCCACCGCCTCCGGGTCCTGGGCCCGGGCCGCGAGGACCACCGGGGAGAACGCGAGAACGCAGAGCGTGAGCATGGTCAGAAGTGTGAAACGCGTCATGGGAGGTCTCCGTGCGTGAACTCGGGGCGTGGAAGCACCCGGGGTTGGCCTGGTGAATCCCGCGGGGGGCGTGTCTCAGCCCCGCGTCGGGTTGGTTTGTGCGGCTCGCGCCGGCATGGCCCGCGGCTCATCGCCGCCCGGTCCCGATCAGGCGAAGGTGACGAGCAGGCCCACGACGATGGCGAAGAGGGTCACGCCCTCGATCAGCGCGGCGGCGAGGATCATGTTCGTGCCGATGGTGCCCGAGGCCTCGGGCTGGCGGGCGATGGCCTCGACCGCGCCCTTGCCGACCAGGCCGATGCCCACGGCGCCGCCGATGACCGCCAGGCCCGCGCCCATCGCGGCCAGGCCCTTGCCGATCAGGCCCATGCCCGCGGCGGCGGCCTCGGCGTTGAGGGAGCCGTCCTGGGCGAACGCCATCGCGGGGGCCATGAGGGCAACAGCGCCGGTTGCCAGAGCGATCTTCTTGATGAGCTTCATACGAGATTCCTTTCAGGGGACCGATTCTTTGTCATTCGGCCCGAACCACGGTGATGCGGGGAGCATCCACTGTCGATCCACTCGGATCGCAATGGCCTTGGGCGCCTCCCCGCGGTGCCCCAGGCCCAACACTCAGTCAATCACGCGATACCCGCTTCGGCGAGGTCATGCGCGGTCTCGTGATCGTGCTCACCATGATGCGCCAGCAGCGAGATGAACACGGTCGTCAGGAACATGAACACGAACGCCTGCAGGAAGGCGACGAACAGCTCGAGGAAATAGATCGCCACCACCGCCAGGCTCGAAACCAGCCCCACCGGGATCCCGATCAGGTCGCGGTTGACAAACCCCGTCGAGGCGAAGTCAAGAAGCACCGCCACCAGGATGTGCCCGGCGGTCATGTTGGCGAACAGGCGGATCGCCAGCGCCACGGGCTTGACGATCGTGCCCAGGATCTCGATGGGGATGAGGATCGGCCACACCAGCACGGGCGCCCCGGCGGTGAGGTGCCTGACATAGCCCCCCAGCCCCAGCTCGCGCACCCCGGCGAGGTTGATGACCACCGCCGCCACCACCGACAGCGCTCCGGTCACATAGATGCTCTGGGTCGCGGTGCCACCGACGAATGCGCGGTGCTTCTCGACCGCCTCGGGCGAGATCCGGCCCACGATGATGTTGTGCAGGTCCAGCAGCGGCAGCAGCCCCAGCAGGTTGTTGACCAGGATGAAGAAGAACACCGTCCACAGGAAAGGCATGAACCGGTTGGTCCGCTCCTGGAGCAGCGGACGCACCGTGCCCTCGCGCAGGTAGCCGCAGATCACCTCGACCATGTGGGCGAATCGCGAACGCGTGACCCAGCGGTGGTGCCCCTGCGACTCGTCGCCCGTCGACACGGACTTGGCCACGAACCCGCCCACGAAGAGCAGGATCAGCAGCGAGATCACCATGTTCGTCTGGGCGGCGGTCCACACCCACCAGCCGTCGACGATGTACCAGGGGTGGTCCACCACATGCGAGACCGGGTTGGCGGCGGCGAGCGTGAGGTACGGCATCAGCAGAGACCCTCCGATTCACCCGCGACGATCATCGCCCTCGGGTGCTTCGAGATGAGCATGAGCAAAGAGGCCACATCGACGATCAGCGCGATCATCAGGGCCGCCAGCAGTGTCAGGAAGAAGGCGTATCTGGCCGGGCCGAGCAGCACGAAGACCGCCAGGCCGATCGTCAGCACAACCAGGGCCCGGATCACGGTGCCGCCCAAGACCGGCACGCCCCACGCGCCCGCCGCCCTGGCGGGCATCAGACTCAGCATCGCGATCGGGATCAGCACGCCCGGGACCGTCGCCATCAGCGTGAGCAGCCCGTCGTTCATTGAACCGCCGAGCAGCCCTCCAATGACGGCGACCGCGGCGCAGGCGGCCAGCGAGATCAAAGCGATCCGCATCGTCGGCAGGCGCAGCTCGTTTTCGGTGTGATGCGTGATCATGGGTCGCTGGGACGGGGCTGCACTGATCGCGGGCGGGGGATGCGTCGGGTCTCCGATAGACCCCGAGGCCGGGCGGTAAGGATAGGAAGCACCCACCGCAACGGCGAGTCAGAAAGGGACAGTTTTGCACCCTTTCTTGACAAGTTGCGGGCGCACAGGAAACCCCGTGTCAGTGGGTGGATTGAGCCGGGAGACGCCTCAGGTGTCGGGATTGCCGTCGGTCCTGTGCGATGACCGGCTCTGCTCGCGGTTCAGGCTCGACGCCTCGCGGATGAAGCGATAGAATCCCACGATCAGGCCCACGATCGCCAGGATGATCGTCCAGCGGTAGCCCGTGCCGGCGAGCGAGTCGATGATGTACCCGATCAGCCCCATGCCGATCAGGCCGTAGACCGGATCGAGCGCGATCCCCCAGGCCTTGGCCTGGCGGACGCGGTCGGCGTGCTGTTGGTTCTTGTCACTGGGCATGGGGCACATCCTACCCGGGACCGGGGACCCGGGCGTCAGGAGATTTTCCCCAGCGCGAAAGCGCGCCCGTGGGCCGTGGCCTCGTGAAGCTTGCCCGGATCGGACCCCGAGCCCTGGGCGCTGTCGGGGCGTCCCCCGCCCTTGCCGCCCATGACGCCGGCGACCTCCCGGACCCAGTCGCCCGCCCTGAGCCCCTCGCCCACCAGATTCGCAGGCACGCTGGCCATGACCGAGACGCGTCCCGCGTCCTGATCGGGGCTCAGCAGCATCACCGCCTTGCCCGGGCACGCGCCGGCGATGGTCCCTAGCGCCGCTTCGAGCGCTCCGCGATCGGCGCCCAGCTCCAGCACGGCGATCACGATCCGCTCGCCCGAGCCCGCGGCTTCCCGGGCGATCCCCGTCGCCAGCGCCTGGGCCTCTTTCGCCTTCTCGGCCGCCGCGGCCTTGCCCAGCTCCCTGAGCTGTTTCTGCACGCCCGCCAGTCGCGCCCGCAGCGCGTTCTTGCGCGGCGCGGGGATCGTCCGCTCGTCGACGAGCCGGATCAGCTCGGCGTGGCGTGACGCCAGTTGGTCGCTGGGCAGCGAGCCCAGCGCATCGGCCCGCTGCTCAAGCTCGTCACCCTCGGCGTGGGCGGCGAGCGCCTCGTCGCCCGTGATGGCCGTGATCCGCCGGATCCCCTTGGCGATGCCCTCTTCGCTCAGGAGCGCGAAACGCCGGGCTTGCGAAGCGGTCTCCAGGTGCGTGCCGCCGCAAAACTCGATCGAGGCGGCGGTCCAAGCCTCGTTCTCCGGGTTGCCCAGCAGCTGCTCGACCTCGATCCCGATTGAAACCACCCGCACGGGGTCGGGGTAGGCCTCGCCGAACACGGCCCGCAGGCCGCGGATCGACTGAGCGGCGTCCAGGGGCGCGGGCTGGGCGTACACCGTCAGGTCCTGCTCGATCTGGTGGTTCACAATCGCCTCGACCCGCTCGATCTCCTCGGCGCTCACCGGCTGGGTGTGGGTGAAGTCGAACCTGAGCTTCTCGTCGCTGACCAGCGACCCGCGCTGGTCGACCGCGTCGCCCAGCACCTGGCGCAGGGCGAAGTTGAGCACATGGGTCATCGTGTGGTTGCTGGCGACCTTGGCGCGGCGCTGGGTGTTGATGTGGCACATGACGCCGTCGCCAACGCGCAGCTTACCGCGGGTGACGCGACCGATGTGCACGACATAGCCGCCGAAGCTCTGCGTGTCCTCGACCCTGAAGTTGGCGCTCCCGCCCAGCAGGTGCAGCTCGCCCAGGTCGGCGACCTGCCCGCCCATCTCGCTGTAGAAGCTGGTCTTGTCGAGGATGATCCCCACCGGTTTCATGCCCGCGGTGGTGTTGTCGGCGTGCTCGTCGAAGTTCTTCCCGTTCCAGATGGCCTTGATCGTCCCCTTGATGTCGCGCCCGTCGAACTTGGCCTCATCGTTGGTGGGCTTGACATGCAGGTGGTTGAGCTTGGCGATCTGCTCGGCCCGCAGCTCGATCCTCGTCCCGCCCTCGTCCTTGCGCCCGCCCTGGCGCGAGCGCTCCTTGGCCTCCTCCATCGCCCGCTCGAAGCCGAGAAGATCGACCGTCAACCCGCGTTCCTCGGCCATGATCCGCGTGAGATCGACAGGGAAGCCGTAGGTGTCGTAGAGCTTGAAGGCGTCATCGCCGCTAAGCATGAGCTTGTTTTCTATCGCAACATCACGGGCAATACCAAGTGGTATGCTACGACGCATATCCGGTTTTCCCTTACGGGAATAGATGATTTCAAAGACAGTATCGTCTCCGGGAATTGGTTGACTCCGAGGTATATCAACTCTTTGGTAGCGATCAAAATCGGGTGAGCCAATTGGAACCTTGGGAGCAATAATTTCAGCGGCAATCTGATTGAACATGCCAATCCCGCGATCCAGCGTCTTCCCAAAGCTCTCCTCCTCTTCCGCGATCACCGCCTGCACGCGCGTCGGGTTCTCGCGCAGCTCGGGGAAGGCGTCGCCCAGCGACGCGACCACCGTGGGGACCAGGGTCGCGAAGAAGCCTTCGGGCGCGTTGAGCTTCTGGCGCCCGTAGCGAACAGCCCTCCGCAGAATGCGCCGCAGCACATACCCCCGGCTCTCATTGCCCGGCAACTGCCCGTCGGTGATGGCGATCACCAGCGTGCGGATATGGTCCGCGATCACGCGGTACGCCTCGTCCACGCCGTCGGTGTCGTCGGCCCCAACCCTGCCCGAATACGCCCGCGCCCCGGTCAGCTCGCGGATCGCGTTGAAGATGGGCATGAACACATCGGTGTCGTAGTTGCTTCGCTTGCCCTGCAGCACCGACACGATCCGCTCAAGCCCCATCCCCGTATCGACATGCTTATCGGGAAGCGCGTTGAGCGTGCCCCCCTCGACGCGATCGAACTGGATGAACACATTGTTCCATATCTCCAGCACATCCGGGTCGTCCCGGTTCACCAGGTCCGAGGCGTTGCGGCCACCAATCCGGTCAAAGTGGATCTCGCTGCATGGCCCGCATGGCCCCGTGTCGCCCATCTCCCAGAAGTTGTCCTTCATATCGCCCGGCAGAATATGGTCCTCCGGGAGATACTTCTTCCAGATCTCCTTCGTCTCCAGGTCCGCCGGCAGGTCCTGCGCGGGATTCCCCTCGAAATAGGTCGCGTACAGCCGATCGGGATCGATCCCCCAGACCCGGGTGAGCAGATCGAAGGACCACCCGATGGCCTCCTCCTTGAAGTAATCCCCGAACGACCAGTTGCCCAGCATCTCGAAGAAGGTGTGGTGGTAGGTGTCCTTGCCCACATCGTCCAGGTCGTTGTGCTTGCCCCCGGCCCGGATGCACTTCTGGCTGTTGACCGCTCTTTTGAGCCCCCGCAGCGGGGAATCGGGCGGCAGCGTCCCCTGGAAGATGGGCTTGAACTGGTTCATCCCCGCGTTGGCGAAGGTGTCGCGCAGCGAGGGATCGTTCATGGGGCAGGTCGTCGAGGAGGGCACGAAGGTATGCCCCCGTTCCTCGAAGAACCGGATGAACGCGCGCCGCACCGCCGCGGCCGACAGGGCCGGGTCGGTGGTGGTGTGCTGCGATGATGGGGAAGCTGACGACATGCGCGTGTTCCGTTTCTGTTCAGTCCTGGGTCGCTGGTTTTCGACGAGTCCGCCCGAATCGTAGCGGGGGAGGTGCGTGCTGCGCCGGTGGTGGAGGTCCGAAAACGCACAAAGCCCACCGCTTTGCTGGCGGGGCCGGGGGTTGCGGGGTCTATTTGGAGGGTGAGCCCCCGAGCCAATCGGGGCGCTCGGTTGTGGACATGCTCAGAGCCGAGGAGTTCCCGATGCGCACCGCCCCCGCCGTCTTGATTTTGCTCGCCGTCGGCGGTTCGCTGGCCCATGCGGGCACCATACGCCACGACCGCGACGACGCGCTCTACCGCCAGTTCGGGCAGCAGGCCCAGTTCTCCGCGGTGGGGGCCCTGGCCATCAGCTTCGTCGGCGGCGGCTCGACGAGCTGCTCGGGCACGCTGATCGCCGACCAGTGGGTGCTCACCGCCGCCCACTGCGTGGACGCCGGGGTCACCGGCGCCTCGTATGTCACCGGCAGCGCCTTCGGCATCGTCGATCAGGTGGTCATCCACCCCGACTGGGCCCGCAATGATTTCCTCGCCGGCGGGGACCTGGCGCTGCTGCACCTGAGCAACCGCATCTCCAACATCGAGCCCGCCCTGATCTACACCGGAAGCGACGAGCTGGGCATGGTGGGCACGAGCGTGGGCTACGGGCGCACCGGCACGGGGCTGACGGGGTCGCAGACCGGCACCGAGGGCACGCTGCGGGCAGGAAACAATGTGCTCGATGTGCTGGGCACATTCCGCGGCTGGGATCCCCGGATCCTGCTGACCGACTTCGACAACCCGCTCAATCCAAGCGACTCGAACTACGGCGACGCTGAGCCGCTGGACTGGGAGTACTCCATCGCCCCGGGCGACTCGGGCGGGGGGCTGTTCATCAACACCGCGATGGGCTGGCGACTGGCCGGGGTCAGCTCGTTCGTCAACTCGACCGACGGCAGCCCCAACAGCGACTACGGCGACAGCAACGGCTTCACCCGCGTGAGGGATTACACGCCCTGGATCAACTCGGTCGTCCCCGCGCCCTCGACTCTGCCCGTGCTGGCGCTGGGACTGCTGGGAGCGGCCCGCGGGCGACGCGGGGCCTGACCCGATCGCCGGGGCGGCATATCCTCATGCCAAGCATGGCCAAAGAGACCGCCCCCAGGAAGAAGACGACCAGGAAGAAGGTCAGCAAGAAGGCCCCGGTCAACACCGGGCCCGAGCTGCGCCTCTACGACCCGCCCAGAGGGCTGGAAAGCGTGCTGGGGCAGGGGCGGGCGATCGAGATCGTCCAGCAGGCGATGCGGTCCAACCGGGTCCATCACGCCTGGATCTTCCACGGCCCCGAGGGGGTGGGCAAGTTCACCACGGCCGTCAACTTCGCCGCGACCCTGCTCGATCCCACCTCGGTCCCCGGGCCGGGCGGCCGCATCGGCCCCGACCCGCGGAGCCCGGTGCAGGGGCTGATCCGCGCGGGCTCGCATCCCGACCTGCATGTGGTCAGGAAGGAGCTGGCCCGGTACCACGACAACAGCAAGATCCGCGACGCCAAGCTCGCCACCATCCCCAAGGCGGTGGTGGAGGAGCACCTGATCGTCCCCGCATCCCTTGCGCCATCGATCCGCAACGACTCGATCGCGTCCAAGGTCTTTATCGTCGACGAGGCCGAGCTGCTGGACCGATCGCCCACCAACGCGCCCGTGCAGAACGCGATCCTCAAAACGCTCGAGGAGCCGGCGCCCGGGACGGTGATCATCCTCGTGACCTCCAGCGAGGACCGCCTGCTGCACACGATCCGCTCCCGCTGCCAGCGGGTGGCCTTCACCCCGCTCGACGACGACGCGATGCGGGTCTGGGCCAGGGACCGGTCGTTTGAGGTGAGCGACGAGGCGCGCCACTGGCTGATGCGGTACGCCGCCGGCTCGCCGGGGCGCTTCGAGAGCGCCATCGAGAGCGACCTGCATGACTGGCACACGCGACTGGATCCCATGTACGCCCAGGCCGAGCGCGGCGTGCACCCGCCGGCGATGGGGACGGTCATGAGCGATCTGATCGAGTCTTGGGCCCAGGGCTGGGTCAAGCAGGGCGACAAGCTGGGTGAGAACCGGTCCAAGGAGGCGGCCAACCGAAGGGGCGCCGACCAGATGTTCGCGCTCATTGCCCAGCGGGCGCGTGCCGGGCTGACCGACCCGCGCCGGATGGCGCGTTCGCTGCACGCGATCGACTGCGTGCAGCGAGCCAAAGAGGAACTCGACACCAATGTGCAGGTGCGCTTCGTGATGGATCACCTGGTCGCGGGGCTCAGCGAGCCGATCTGATCGTGATCGTATCGGGGAGATCCGCCCGTCAGGCCTGGAAGCTGATGGGCTGGCGCTGGCCGGTCGCCTGGACGGGAAGCAGCCCGGCCTCGCGATCCTGGGCGACGCGCTCCATGGTCATCACCCAGGTCTCCCGGTCGTACTCGAGCAGCCCGATGACCGCGTCGAGACGGGCGATGTCCTTGTCGATGCTGGCCTTGACCAGCTCGCCGTACATGAAGTTGTAGAGGTCTCGCACCGATCGGGCGATCTGGGGCGCGTGCTCGTCCTTGATCGTGCTCAGCAGCTCAAGCACGATGTCGCGGCACTGGCAGAAACCATTGAAGGTCATCTCGTGGTCGCGCGTCCCGAGCCCCGTCCTCGCCTGGCGGGCGAACTTCAGGGCCCCGTCGAGCAGCAGCAGACGCAGCTCCTCGGGCGAGGCGGTCATGACCCGGGTGCGGAGGTACGCGTTGGCGGAGGTGGCTTCATTCATCACGCGATGGGTATCGGTCCGTGGGCCGGGTCACTGAAGCGATTTCTCATCCCAGGGCCGCAAGTTGCGAGAGGGACGACCCCTGAGACTGCAGCTGCCCGATCGCCTGCTCCATCGCCAGGAACTGGCGTTCGAGGACATGGCGCTTGTTGTCGAGCCCCGCCTGGATCGAGGCGATGCGGTCCTCCTGGAGCTTGATCTGGGCGTCGAGCGCGTTGGTCCGGTTCTGGAGCACGCCCCCGATCGAGGCCACATAGCTTTCGGCGAAGTTCTCGAACTGCCCGAGCACGCTCAGCCGGGTGAACGACACCTCGTCGATCGTGTTGGGGTCGTCGTCGGGGGGGGCCTGCTCGCGCTGGGTGAAGAGCGCCTCGACGGCGCCGGGGTCGGCGGCGTAGGCGTCGCGGAACTTCTCGGCGTTGAACACGAGCTTGCTGCCCTCGCCCACCGTGATCCCCACCTCGCTGAGCGTGTTGAACGAGTCGGTGAAGCCCTCGTTGGCGTGGCGCAGCATCGAGAACATCGAGTTGCGCAGGTTCAGCAGCGTGCCGTCGCCCAGCAGCACGCCCTTCTCCTCGGTCTCCGCGTTGTAGCGGGTGCGCGAGTCGATGGCCTCGACAACCTTGTTGAACGCGGCGACGAAATCCTTGACCTTGGATTCGATCGCCGCGCTGTCGCTGCTCACGCTCAGCTCGACCGGGTCGTCCGAGGCGCTCTTGAGGTCGATGGTCACGCCCTGCACCACGCCGTCGAGCTGGTTGACCGAGCTGGTCAGCAGGACGCCCGTGGCCGGGTCGCCCGAGCCGAAGAACACCCGCGCGTCGTTCCCCTGGTCGAGCGTGGTCAGACCCAGTTCGAAGGCGCCCGAATCGATCAGGAACCGCCCGTCCTCGCCCGTTCGTTCGCTGGTGAGGTTGAGCCGGAACGGGGCCGTCCCGTTGCCCGTGTTGATGATCGAGGCCGAGACGCCCACATTGGCCGCGTCGATGGCGTTGCGGACATCCTCGAGCGTGGCGTCGGGCTCGAACTCGACCACCCGCTCGAACGACCCGTCGATGAAGTTGTCCGCCCCGTCCTCCGGGGCCTTGCCGGCGATGTGGAGCTTCTCGGCCACCGAGCCGGAGATGTCGGTGATGGCGATGGGCTGGGAGCCCTCGTCGTCGGGGTCGTTCTCGGTGATCACGATGCCGTCGCCCGTGTCGTTGATGCGCGCGGTGAGGCCGAGCCCCGCCCCGTTGATCTCCTTGATCAGATCGCCCACGGTCTTGGTGGTGCTGCTGACCCGGATCTCGGCGCGTTTGCCGAACGAATCGACGATCTCGAAGGTGCCCGTGCCGATGCCCTGCCCGTTGTTGAGGTCCTTGAGCGCGGTCGCCTGGCTGATGTAGGCCAGCTGCAGGTTGCTCCCGTCGGCCTCGCCGTCCGAGAAGGAGCCGTCGATCCCCAGCGCCGCGGCGGTGTCCTGACCGGTGGTGCCCGAGATGACCAGGTCGCCCGTGACGGTGGTGGAGTTGTCGGTGACCTTGATCCCCGTGCCCTTGGCGTTGACCGAGGCGGTGACCTTGCCGCCGGTGGCGCTGTTGATCGTGTTGATGATGTCGTTGATGTCGGCGAGCCCCGAGAGGTCGATGCCGCTGAAGATCGTCCCGTCGCGGGTGGTGATGTTGAGCAGCCCGTCGGCCCCGTCGAGCCCGCGCCCCCCGTTGAGGCCCGAGACCAGCTTGGTGTTGAGCCCGGCGAGAACGCGCCTCCCGCTGGCGGTCCCACCGGTGTAGCTGCCGCTGATCCCCAGGTCGTCGGCGGCGGTGATCGTGCGCGAGGATGAGCTGTAGTTCTCGATGTCGAAGGCGCGCCCCAGCGAGTCGGTGATGTCGATCCCGCCCGATGAGGTGTTGATCGACGCGGCGAACTCGCCGAACCCGGCGTCGCTCAGAGCGCTGTTGATGCGTTCGACCACCCCGCCCACGCTGGACACCGCGCCGTCGGTCACCCCGGTCTTCTGCTCGCCCTCATCGTCGAGGATCGGCTCGCCCTCGTCATCGAACAGCGGGCCCTCGATCTCGCCGATGCGGACATCGACCTTCGTGTCGTTCTCGTCGATGATCCCATTGCCGTCGCTGTCGATGGTGATGCTGAAGTCGCTGACCCCCACGCCCGAGGCGTCGCGGACCTCCACCCCTCGCCCGTCGTTGAGCGCCGCCAGCGGCGTGCCGGCGCTGAGCGAATACACGCCGGTCCCCGTCAGGGTCGTCCCCGAGATGCCGGCGGGATCGAGCCCGAGCGAGGCCAGGATCCCCGCGCCCGGCTCCTCGGTGATGGTGCTCACCCCCTCGATGACGAACTTGTCGTTCTCCACGCGGGCGCTGACGCCGTCCACCTCGCCGATCGCGTCGAGGACCTCCTGCACCGTCCCCACGCGGGAGAGATCGACCTCGACGCCGTTGACCTTGATCTTGCCGCGGGTGATCCCGTCGCCGTTGTTGAGGTTGGCCAGATCGGTGTCGGCGTCGAGGCGCGCCTGCACCGACTCGAAGGTGAGCGAATCAAGCCCCACGGGGGTCTCGTCGAGGTTGGCGAACCCGCGCGTGAGCATCTGCTGGGTCGAGACCAAGCGGTCGACGATGAAGTTGTAACTTCCCGGGACGGCGTCGACGCCCGCCGCGGCGGTGAGCACGCTCTCGTTGTTGGAGACGACGGTGTGCCCCGAGAAGACCTTGTCGAGACGGAAGCTGGCCGCCGCCGCCTTGAACGCGCTGAGCCGGGTGTTGATGTCCAGGTACGCGGCCTGCTGCGCGTTGAGCTGGATCACGCGCGACTGCGCCAGCACCAGCGGACGCGACGACGCGTTGATCAGCTGGTCGATCAGCGATGCCGAGTCGATCCCCGAGAAGATGCCCACGCCGGTGGTGATGCCGCCCATGTCCAGACTCCTGACCGAACCCTTCAGCGGGGATTCCCGATCCCTCCGGGGCTCGCTCCGCGATCCGCGCCTGTGCGCCGGGTTCGCATACCATCCATATCGGGCGGCCGCGCCTGGCTTCTGGACCGGGACCGCGCGAATTCCACGCACACGACGCGGGCGGCGGCGCGGTCGCACGCCCGTCGCGCAAGGGCTTCGTTTCCTTTTCCGCCCGTGCGCAGATTCTGCGCGGACGCGGGGGCGGGTTCCCCCGCGAAACCCCGCCTTGGGCGGGATATCGTTCATCGCTCTCCCGGCCCCGAGCCGATCTGGCCCGGCATCACGCCAACACACGAGGCCCCATGAACCAGCCGACCACCCCCGCATGCGAGTCTCCCGCCGCGATCCGCTACGCGACGACGCTCCTGTGCGTGCTGATCGCGCTCTCCACGCTCCCCTGGCTCTGGATGTCGCTGGGACGCTTCGGGGGGTTCGCATGGGGCCTGTTCGGGTACGAGCTGATCGTGCTGCTGGGCGCGGTCATGACCGCGCTGGTGTGCCTGCGCGTGGTGCGGGTGGGCGGCGCGCTGCCCCTGGCCATCGCCTGCCTGGCGGGGACGATCCTGCTCTCGGTCATCTTCGGGCTCTACCTCGACGCCCGCAACAAGACGGGGGGAACCCACCCGCGGACCCTGGTCTGGGTCTACCGCACCATGTTCTTCGATGCGGGGATGATCGTCCTGCTGGCGATGCTCGCCACGCTCGATGTGTACCGGCGCAACGCGCGCTCGTGGGGGCTGATGCTTCGGGCCGCGGCCTTCCTGCTCCCCGTCGTCGCCACGCTCGCGTGGGTCCGGTTCGCCGGCGGGCCCAGCGTGGCCAGCGCCGACGGCGAGATGAACCCCATGAAGATGGTGCTGGTCATGCTCGTGGGGCTGGTGCTGGGCATCCTGTTCTCGGTCGGCGGGCACTTCCTGATCCGCTCATACGAGGTCGCCGTCCCCGACCCGCTGGGCGGGAACACGGGCAAATCCGCCTCCTGAGCCCGATTCTCCCCGGCGCCCGGCGAGTGGTGAAAAACACCGCCCCACGCGACCAATGATTGTGTGTGAACGAGTTCTTCCTCCTTATCGTGGCGCTGTCCTTCGCCGCCATCATCGGCGCCGGGGTCATCTTCTACCTCGTGACCATCCTCAGACGCGGGCGCAAGGGCGGGGGGATCGACACCATTTCCCTGCGCATGCTCACCGAGCGGGTCCGGGCCGTGGGCAAGCTGGTGGGGCTCGAGGTGCACGCCAAGGAGATCGCCACCGCCACCAAGGGGTTCAACTGGCTCCCGCCGATCCTGCTCTCCCAGGCCAAGATCGCCATGATCTTCCAGTTCGAGAAGCAGTACGCCGTCGAACTGGGCTCGCTCGACGAGCGGGATGTCCACGATCTGGGCGGGGGACGCTACCGCGTCACGCTCCCCCCGATCATCGGCTCGCTGCGCCTGATGGATGTCGAGCCCTACGACATCCAGCAGGGACGGGTCCTGGGGCTGGTCGATGTGATCAACATGAACGCCGAGCGCCAGAGCGAGCTGATGCGCACGGCCCAGACGCAGGCGTCCGCGCTGTTCGAGAAGAATGACGACCGATACGAGAAGCAGGCGCGCGAAGCGATCGAGCGTCAGCTGCAGTCCATCGCCAAGCTCTTCGACGGCTCGCTGGAGATCCGCTGGCGCGAGACCGAACGCAGGGAGCAGCCGCGCCTGGTGATGGACGAGTCGCTCAAGACCGGGCCGGCGGTGGGCGCCCGCTGATTAACTCAGACCGCGCTGGGGTGCCAGATCGTCTTGAACTCGACGAACGGATCGAGCCAGTCCGGCCCCTCGCACGCCGATTCATCGAAGAAATCGGTCTCCTCGCGCACGCAGACGCGCTTGAGGTTGTCCGCCGCGCCCTGGCGGAGCAGGGTTCTGTGCCCGTCAGTCACACCCGCGCCGTGGATCGCGATGATTCCCCGGTGCGAGCTGAAATGCTCGGCCAGCTCCTCTCGGAACCCCGAGAGCGTGTTGACCACCCCGCCGGGCAGGTCGCTGGTCGCGATCGCCTCGGCCAGCACCAGCGCCGGGACCGGGTTGGTCTCGCTGGCCAGCACCACGCACGCGTTGCCCATCGCCATCACCGGGGCGACGAGCGACACCAGCCCCAGCAGGCACGGCGAGTCGGGCGCGATCACCCCGACCACGCCCACGGGGAAGGGGACGGTGAAGTTGTGATAGGGGCCGGCGACGGGGTTGGAGCCGCCCATGACCTGGGCGTACTTGTCGCACCACCCGGCGTAGTGCACCACGCGGTCGATCGACGCGTCGGCCTCGCGGTCGCCATGGCCGCCGACGGCGCGGGCCAGTTCGTCGCGTTTGCCCTCCATCATCTCCGCCAGGCGGTACAGCACCTGCGAGCGCAGGAACGCCGTCGCCTCGCCCCAGGCGGGCTGCGCTTTGGCCGCGGCTTCGACGGCGTCGCGCACATCCTTGCGTGAAGCCCGGCACACATGGGCCACCAGGTTCCGCGACGCATCGTGGACCGGCGTCGAACGCCCGGATTCGCTGCGGGGGAACCGGCCGCCGATGGCCAGCTTGTAGGTCTTGATGACGGGGAGGCGTGCGCTCACAGCTTGTACTCCATCTCGATCTCGTGCCTGATGGGGATGCCGTCGAAGCCGATGTTGGGGATCTCGGGCTTGAGCGTCCGCGCGTGGGTCACGGCGTCGTGGTAGAGGGCGATGATGTCGAACTCACGACGCTGATAGAACCGCAGCGCCGGGGTGTTATCGTTGGTGGTGATGAGCCAGAGGCGCTCGCAGTCGTGCTCGCGCGCCTTGGAACGCACGGCGTCGAGCAGGCACGAGCCGATCCCGCCGTGACCGGCCATCGAGTTGTGGGTGATGATCTCGCAGCCCTTGCCTTCGAGGTGGTAGGTCAGCAGTCCCACCTCGTTCCCGTCGCGCACCGCCACGACCCCGGGCAGCTCGTCGGCCTGGTACTTCCGCCCCTTGGTGATCTGCACCGTCGAGCCCCAGTACTGCAACAGCACCCGCTGCACCCACGGCTTGTCGTCGGGGGTCAGGTCCCGGATGTCGAAGGTGTCGCTCCCGGCTCGTGCTTCCATAAACGCGTGCTCCTGCCCGTTCGCTGGGCGTGTGTCGTTCACTTGCAATAGGCCATCAGCCCGTGCCGCCCGCCCTCGCGACCGAACCCCGACTCCTTGTACCCGCCGAAGGGGCTGGTGGGGTCGAACCGGTTATAGGTGTTGAGCCAGACGATCCCCGCGTCGAGCCGACGAGCCACATCGAAGATCTTGGATCCCTTGTCCGTCCACACCCCCGCGGCCAGCCCGTAGGGCGAGTTGTTCGCGCGCCTGATCGCCTCCTCGGGGGTCCGGAAGCTCATCACCGCCAGCACCGGGCCGAAGATCTCCTCGCGCGCGATCGTGTGGCTCGGCTGCACCCCCGAAAAGAAGCACGGCTTGCACCAGTACCCTTTCCCGGGGAGCGTCGAACCCACCACATCATGCCTTGTGGCGCCCTCGCCCTCGCCCGTCTTGAGATACTTCTCAATCGTCGCCAGCTGCTCCTTCGAGTTGATCGCCCCCACATCGGTGTTCTTGTCCAACGGGTCGCCCACGCGCAGCGACGCCATCCGGTCGCCGAGCTTGTCGATCACGGCGCCGAGAACCGATTCCTGCACGAACAGACGGGAGCCGGCGCAGCACACATGGCCCTGGTTGAAATAGATCCCCTCGATGATGCCCTCGATCGCCTGGTCCAGCGAGGCGTCCTCGAAGATGATGTTGGCGCTCTTGCCGCCCAGCTCCAGCGTCAGACGCTTGCTGGTCGGCGCCACCGTCCGGGCGATCTGCTTGCCCACGCTCGTTGAACCCGTGAAGGCGATCTTGTCGACATCCGCGTGCTCGACGATCGCCCGCCCGGTCTCCCCCGCGCCGGTGACGATGTTGACCACCCCCGCCGGCAGGCCCACCTCGGCGCAGATCTCGGCGAAGCGCAGCGCCGTGAGCGAGGTCGTCTCGGCGGGCTTGAGCACCACCGTGTTCCCGCACGCCAGGGCGGGGGCGATCTTCCACGCGAGCATCATCAGCGGAAAGTTCCAGGGGATGATCTGCCCGCACACGCCCACGGGCTTGGGATCGCGTCCCGGAAGGGCGTACTTGAGCTTGTCGGCCCACCCCGCATGGTACAAGAAATGCGCGCACGCCAGCGGCACATCCACATCCCGCGACTCCTTGATCGGCTTGCCTCCGTCGAGCGTCTCGAGCACCGCCAGCTCGCGCGCCCGCTCCTGCATGCGCCGCGCGATGCGGTAGAGGAACTTGCCCCGGTCCCTGCCGCTCAGAGCCGACCACGCGGGCAGGGCCCCCCGCGCCGCCCGCACCGCTCGGTCGACATCCGCCCCCGACGCCCGGGCCACCATCGAGAGGGTCTCCTCGGTGGCGGGATTGATGCTGGGAAAGTGATCCCCTGATTCGGGCTCGACGAAGCCGCCGTCAATAAACAAGCCATAAACATCCGCAATCTCGGGGCGGACCGCCTCTGGCGCGGGGGCGTACTCGAACAGCCCCCCCCCTCGGGCGGCTCGCAGATCCAGCCGGGGCGGGGCGTCGGGGTGCGAACGCCCCGGGTCGCCCCGATTCTGGGACCCCTCGGGTGGTGCGTGCTCCGATTGGCTCAGGATGCTCATGCCGCATTCTAACAGGCGACGCGGATCCGAGCCGTCCTATCCCGAGCGGGTGGGCGTTTTCTTGGGTGATTGCCCGAAAGTCACGGCGCGATCGGGCCGCTAATTGCGATATGAGCGAGCACGCCCCCGATCAGACGCCCTCCCCCGCGCCCCCCGCCCATGAAGACGCGGGGCTCCACGCCCGGTGTGAATCGCGTCTGCACACCCCCGATCTTGAGTGCTCGTCGGGCAAGGTCGCCGACATCACCGGTTCGGGCATGCGCATGATCGTCGACAAGCACCACCTGCCGCAGGTGGGCGATGTCCAGTCGTACACCTTCAGCGACAAGCGCGACACGATCACCGTCACCGGCAGCGTCAAGTGGGTCAAGAAGGGCTGCGCCTTCTCCAAGCGCTGCGAGGTGGGCGTCGAGTTCGTGCGACTCGACCAGGGCCTGCGCGACTCGATCGTGCGCCTGGCCGTCCACGGCAAGCTCAAGGATTCCGGTTCGAGCAGCGTGCGGATCCAGAACACGGATCTCTACAAGGTCCTGGGCGTGACCCGCTACGCCAGCGACGAGCAGCTCAAGGCCGCCTTCAAATCCCAGACCCGCCAATGGCACCCCGACGCCAACGACTCGCCCCTGGCGGCCCAACGCTTCGAGGAGATCCATAAGGCGTACGCGGTGCTGCGTGACGGGGAGCAGCGGGCCAAGTACGACCTGCGCTTCGCCGATCAGCACGACCGGGCGGCGTGATCAGGCGCGGGCCGTGCCGCCCGAAGGGGCGAGGGGTTGTCGCCACGAGCGCCACGCAGCAAGCTCGTGGACACAGTGGGTGGAGCCGGGATCTCGCCCCGAAGGGGCGAAGGAGGGCTGGTTCGGGTTCTTACGCCTCTCCGAGGCGGGATTCCGTTGGGTACGCAGATCCACGGGTTTCGCTGCGCTTCACCCGTGGCTCCATGCCTTCACCCCGCTGGGGTGATAGAGGTTCACGCCTCAGAAAAATCATAACTCGCCGAGTACTCGCCCGTCGCCAGCTTCTGCATGCTCCGAAGCACATCGTTGAGCAGCGAGCTGGCCCCGAAGCGGAACCACTCCGGGCTCAGCCAGCCCTCGCCCAGCGTCTCGTTGACCATGCACAGGTAGTGCCAGGCCTGCTTGCCGGTGCGGATCCCGCCGGCGGGTTTCATGCCGATCTTCTTGCCGGTCTGTTTGTAAACATCCCGGATCGCTTCGAGCATCACCAGCGTGACGGGCATCGTCGCCGCGGGCGAGACCTTGCCCGTGGAGGTCTTGATGAAGTCGCCCTCGCGGATGCACGCGATCGCGATATCGGATGCGCGCCGGACCTGGTCGTAACTGGCCAGCTCGCCCGTTTCGAGGATGACCTTCAGGTGCGCCGGGCCGCAGGCCCCGACGACGGCCCGGATCTCGTCGGCGACGACGCTGTACCGGCCGGACAAAAAAGCCCCGCGGTTGATCACCATATCGATCTCGTCGGCCCCGTCCTTTACCGCCCGCTCGACATCCCGCACCCGGATCTCAAGCGGGTACTGTCCCGAGGGGAACCCTGTCGCCACCGACGCGACCTTGACCCCGCTGCCGGCCAGCCGCTCCTTGGCGTAGGGCGTCATCGACGGGTAGACGCACACCGCCGCGACATGACCCAGGCGATGCCCCAGAATCTCCTCGTCGCGCTCCCAGGGGCGCTGGGCCTTGGCGCACAGGCTGCGAACCTTCTCAGGCGAGTCGCTGCCCTCAAGTGTGGTCAGGTCGATCATCGACACCGCCAGCTCCAGCGCGGCCTGCTTGGACGCCTTCTTGATCGAGCGCGTGGTGAACGACGCGGCGCGCCGATCGACCATGACCGCGTCGGCGGTGGGGGATCGGGGGAGCTCAAACTGTGAAGGGGTGCGGGTCATGCGATCACCGGGCTCATTGCGACGCGGCGTTGTCGCCCTCGGGCTCGGCGGGTGTCTCAACGACGATCGGCAGCCCCGTGCTCTCCCATTCATGCCAGCCGCCCAGGAAGACCTTGACGCGCTTGTTGACGAACCCGTTGTAGCCCGCCTCGATCATCCGCTTGGCCAGCGCGTGGGTGGTGGCGGCGCCCGGGTTCTCGCCATAGATCACCAGGTTCTTGTACCGCTCGAGGGCCGGGTCGGTGCCGTAGCGCACCTCGATGTCGGGGGTGCGCAGGTTCCTGGCGCCGGGGATGTGCCCCTGGGCGTAGCGCTCGGGCCTGCGCGCGTCGATGAACAGGGCGGTGTCATCGGCGCTCTTCTGCTTCTCAAACAGTTCGACGGCCCGGGTCAGGTCGACAAAGTCGATCTTCCGGTCCGAAATGTTCGATTTGGCGCATCCCGTCAGGAACACGCACAGCGCCAGGACGCTCAAAGGCAGGATGACGGGTCGGCGCAGCGGGCTCTGATGCATCTTTTTTCCTCATAACTCACAATAAGTCTATGCGTCGCGGCGTTTTCCAGAGCGTCCTCGGGCCGGAAATCGCCTCCCGGCTGGGCGCCACGAGCGAACCACGGGCCGCGAGCCCCAGTAGGATTCATCGGTCGGGAGGAAGCACACCCGCCAACCAGGAACCAGGCATGTCCCGAGCACGCAAATTCAAGACGCTGGTCAGCACGGCCGCGATGACGGCGGCGGGTGGGTCGCTGGGCGCACAGGGTGCGGAGCATCAGCCGACGGATGGCCGAGAGCATGTGTCGATCCGGGCGACGACCGATTTTTCCGCCCTGCACCCGGGCGACACGGGGCTGCTGGCCATCACCATCGAGGTCGAGGACGGCTGGCACACCTACTGGCCGGGCGTCTCGGAAACCGGCTACGGGATCTCGCTGGGGATCGACGCCCCCGAGTCCGTCTCCCTCCTGGATCCGATCTGGCCCACCCCCACCCGGCATCTGCAGAAGGGCGACATCCTCGACAACATCTACGAGGGCACGCAGACCGTGCTGGTCCCCTTCGAGGTGCACCAGGATTTCCCGGTGGACGGGGTTGTTGTGTTCAGCATCGACGCCGACTTCCTTGTCTGCGATGAGGTCTGCCTCCCGGGCAAGGCGGGCACGACCGCCACGCTCACGGTCATCGCCGAGGGCGGCCGGACATCCCGGTCGGCCTCGTACGCGTCGATCCATGAGGTCTATGACAAGGGCCCCGAACCGTTCGATCCCCAAAGCAGCGCCGTCCGCGTGCAGTGGATCGCCAAAGCCGCGGCCCTGATGTTCCGGGGGGCCACCCGCATCGAGTTCTTCCCCTCCACCGAGTGCACCGAGCTGGCCCACCCCATCGTGGACAGCATCGCCCAGGGCGACCGGCTCGAGATCCGCTTCACCGAATCAGAAGACAAAGTCCTCGCCGGGCGCGTGCGCGTGCACACGCCCGCGGGCGTGACCGACTACGACATCGACCTCAAGGCCCCCAAGGGCTGATTGAGCGACCCGATCACAAGGAAATCAACCATGACCACGCGGACTCGTTCCAGGAAACTTTCGATGCTGCTCTCGTCGGTCGCCGCCGCGGGGATGGGCTCGGTGATGCTGGGCGCCGGCGCCGGCGATCGGGCCCGGTTTGATGAGGCCAAGCCGGCGGTGCTCGGCCAGCCCGCGCCCGACTTCACCCTCACCGATTTCAACGGCGAGGAGCACACGCTCTCCGAGTACACGGCCAAGGGAAAGGTGGTCGTGCTCGAGTGGTTCAGCCCCGACTGCCCGTTCGTCAAGAAGCACTACCGCGACGACACCAAAACCATGATCAAGATCCAGGACGAGGTGAAAGACCGGGTCGTGTGGCTCCGCATCAACTCGGGCCGCGAGGGGCACCCCAGCACCGGCGTCGAGGTCAACAAGCAGATCGCCCAGGAGTGGGGCATCACCACCCCGATCCTGCTCGACGGGTCGGGCGAGGTGGGGATGGCCTACGGCGCCAAGCACACCCCCGAGATGTATGTGATCAACACCGACGGCGTGCTGGTGTACCACGGCGCGATCGACAACCGCCCCAAGGCCGACAAGCCCGGAGATGAGAACTATGTCCGTGAGGCGCTCAACGAGGTGCTGGCGGGCGAGCCCGTCACCACCCCCGAGACCAAGGCCTACGGCTGCGGGGTCAAGTACTGATCACACCCCTCGCCCCATGCCGACCACCGAGCCATTGCTCCTCGCACGCACGCCCAGGGTCATCTTGGGCGTGCGGTTGTTGATGCGAGCGGCAGACCTGGGCGGGATCGGGTCGATACACTCTTGTGCAGCCATTTCGCAGGGTTTGCGCTGAACTCAGACCCCGGGAGCCCCTCATGTTCGACCTGCCCGGCCCTTTGGGCGCCTTCTTCAACTTCCTCGTGATCGCCGCGGGGTTCGGGTTCATCATCTTCATCCATGAACTCGGGCATTTCCTGGCCGCCAAATGGGCCGGGATCAGGGTGCTGGCGTTCTCGATCGGGTTCGGGCAGGTGCTCTGCTCATATCGCAAGGGGATGGGATTCCGCAGGGGATCGACCGAGCAGGAGTATCGCAAGCTTCTGTATGCCCAAGCCGCAGGCGCCACAACCGTTGAGGGTGAACGGAAAACCTATCACGGCGTCAGCCCCACCGAATATCGTCTGAGCATGCTCCCCTTGGGGGGCTATGTCAAGATGCTCGGCCAGGAGGACCTCAACCCCGACGCGACCTCCGACGAGGCCGATTCCTATCAGAACTGCCCGGTCCCCAAGCGCATGGTCGTCATCAGCGCCGGCGTCGTCATGAACATCATCTCCGCGGCGATCCTGTTCATCATCGTCTTCATGGTGGGGCTGCGGGTCTTCCCCGCGCGGGTGGGGATGGTCGCGCCGGGGAGCCCCGCCGCGTCCGCGATGCCGATCGGCCACAACGGAAACGAATCAGGACTCGAAGAGGGGCTCGAACCGGGACTCCAACGCGGCGACCTGATCACCCACATCGACGGCAAGAAGATGTACTCCTTCGAGCACATCATGCCCGAGATCGCCATGTCGCGCGCGGGCCAGCCCATCACGCTCACCGTCGAGCGCCCGGGCGTCGAGGGACCCATCGGGTTCTCCGCCGTGCCCGTCAAGAGCAAAGTCACCGGGCTGCTCGATATCGGCGTCGGTCTGCCCATGAGCACCACCCTCCTCGGGGTCAAGAACGACGAGCAGCGCCGCCGGTTCGATCTGTTCACCCGCAGCGTGGGGCTGCAGGGCGTGGAGCCGGAGGACAGGTTCGTGTCCGCCGATGGCGTGGCGCTGGGGTCCCCGTTCGACCTGCTCGACCTGGCCCAGGCGTCGGACGGGCGACCCATCACCGTCCAGATCGAGCGGGGCGACAGGACGCTGCCCATCACCATCAACCCCGTCCCCGAGCTTCAGACCGGGGTGCTGCGGGACGGCGAGACCGAGCTGGAGATCAACCATGCCCTGGGGCTCACGGGCGTGATGATGGTCCGCCCCGACGCGCTACCCCAGGATACCAAGCAGGGACTGATGCCCGGGGATATCTTCGCGCGCCTGGGCCCGAGGGATTTCCCCTCACTGCCCGAGGGCATCGAGCTGATCCACGCCTCGGCGGGCCAGGCGCTGGATCTGATCGTTCTGCGCCGCGATGCATCGGGCGAGCTGTCCAAGGTGAAGCTCGGGGTCAAGGTCGAGCCCAACGGGACCATTGGGTTCCTCCCGGGCACGACCACGGGGCTGGACAACTTCGTCTCGATGCCCGCCCCCATCGCCCCGCGCGGAGCCGAGGGCCAGAAGCAGCCGGCCACGCCCCGGCCCGCGGCCTCGCTCATCGAGTACCCCGGCTCCCGGATCACCGCGATCGGCGGGCGGGCGATCACCACGCTCCGCGATATCCCCCGCGCCATCGCCGACGCGGCGGCCGGGGCCTACGAGCAGGGCGAGCAGACTTTTTCCGTTCCCGTCACGCTCGGGCTGCCCCTGCCCACCCAGCCCGACGGATCGGTTCCCACGGCCAGCGTCCAATGGACGCTCACCCGCGCCGACATCGAGCGGATGCGCTCCCTGGGATGGACGCTCCCGCAAGCCGACGCGTTCGTCTCACTGTTCCAGTACGAGCAGATCCTCGACAAGTCGCCGGGCCCGCTGGCCGCCATCGAGCGGGGCTTCGTCGAATCGCGGCGCGTGATGGTGCAGACCTACCTGACCTTCCTGCGCCTGTTCCAGGGCTCGGTGGGGGTGGACCAGCTCAAAGGCCCCGTGGGCATCGCGCATCTGGGGACCCAGATCGCCACGCAGGGATTCATCTGGGTGCTGTTCTTCATGGCGCTGATCTCGATCAACCTGGCGGTGATCAACTTCCTGCCCCTGCCCATCGTCGACGGCGGGCAGTTCCTGATGCTGCTCTACGAGGGGATCCGGGGGCGGCCGGTGCCGGTGGTGGTCCAGAATGTCGCGACCATGGCCGGGCTGCTGCTGATCGGGACGATGTTCCTGTATGTCACCTTCAACGATGTGCGCACGATCTTCGGGGTCTGATGCATGGGACGCGTATGAGGCCTGAACCATGCCGCCGCTGATCGGGCTGGCCCAGCTGCTGGGCGTCGGGCTCGCGCTGTATCTGCTGGCGCTGATCGCCCACACCATGTGGGGGCTGACGCACCCGCACCGCCAGACCTACGCCTCGGCCATCGCGCGCAACCTCGCGGGAGACCCCCGCGAGCTCGACGAGCCCCTGTCGTTCGAGGAACGCACCGTCACCGGCTCGCGTCACCCGCTGCGCGTCTGGGATATCCCGGGGCGAGACCCCCGAGGCCCCACCGTGCTCATGACTCACGGCTGGGGCTCGAGCCGGCAGGGGGCACTCAAGCGCATCCAACCCGTGGCGGCCAACGCCGCCCGCGTCATCGTCTGGGACCTGCCGGGACACGGCGATTCGGGAGGGGTCACGCGCCTGGGCGCCGACGAGCACCTCGACGCGCTGCGCGTGCTCGCGGAGCTGGTGGAACCGGGCACGGCGCTGGTGCTGTTCGGCTGGTCGATGGGCGCCGGGATCTCGCTGGCGCTGGCCGACGCGATCGGGGGGCGGCGCCCGATCCTGGGCGTGGTCTGCGAAGCGCCCTACGCGCTCCCCCAGACCCCGGCGCGCAATGTCATCCGGCTCAAGGGCATCCCCTTCAGATTCAACCTGCGGCCCGCGATCGCGCTCTTGGGAATCGTCTTCGGTGTGGGCCCGCGGTGGCGCGGGTTCGATCGGGCGCGGATCGCGGCCCGGATCGGCGTGCCCGTGCTGGTCATCCACGGCGGCGACGACCCGGTCTGCCCCGCCGCCGACGCCGAGCGCATCGCCAGCGCCGCCCCGCGTGGGCGGAGGGTCGCCATCGAGGGCGGCGGGCACAACAACCTCTGGGTCGAGCCCGATTATCGGCGACGGATGCGAGAGGCGGTCGGGGCGTTCATGCGCTCGTCGTCTCGTCCATCATCGCGTACCGCAGCGCCTGCTCGGCCATGATGTCCGAGGCGTTGTACAGAGGGACATCGCACAACTCGGCGGTGATCAGCAGCGGCGCTTCGCTGCTGCCAATGATGATCCCCTCGCATCCCTTGTCGCTGAGGCGCACGATCACCCGCATCATCGCCTCGCGGGATTCCTCCTCGATGATGCCGTAGACAAGCTCGTTGAAGATGATGCCGTCGAGCTCGGCGGCGTCCTCATCGCTGGGACGCACCAGCTTGATCCCGCGCATGCCCAGATCGGTCTGGTACGCAGAGCCCAGCGTGACATAGCGGGTCCCGATCACCCCCACGGTCTGGCGCTTGTCCTGCTCGATGCGGTCGGCCACCGCGTTGGTCATCTTGAGCCAGGGGATGGGCGAGTTGGTCTCGGCCAGCTGCACGGCGTGCTGGACCGCGTTGTCGGGGGTGAAGCAGAACTCGGCGCCGATCGAGGCGAGCCGCTCGGCCGAGTCCCGCAGCAGGTTGGCCACCTGGAGCCAGTCGTCGCCCCGCACGGCGTCGACATACCGCGCCAGCGGGATGTTGTGCAGGCTCGCGGTGGGATGCTGGTGGGGCTCGAGCATGACCGCCGCGTGGCGGAAGAGCTGCTGGTAGCACAGCGAGGCCCCCTCGGGGCTCACACCAACGATCCCGATGTGTTTGGTCATGCTCGCCGCGCCTTTCGGGTCCTTTCCCGCCCGGTCTTGCGCCGGGACACTCCATCGTCTGCGATTTCGGGCTCCGCGTCAAACGACAAACGCAATTTGGCGTTCAAGCCCTATCCGGCGCCCGAGCCGAGCGGTTGCATACACTTGCCCGCCGTGGCCGCGACATCCCATGACAACCCGTTCGCCCTGCTGGGGATCGAGCCCCGTTACCGGGTCGATCGCGCCGCGGTCGAGCGCGCCTACCTCGCTCGCCTCGCGCAAGCCCACCCGGATGCGGGTGGCCAACGCGAGCACGACGCGGCGGCGCTCAACCTCGCCAGGGCGACCCTCCTCAATGACGAGGCGCGGGCCGTGGCGCTGCTGGAGCTGCTGGGCGGGCCGGACGCATCGACGCTCAAGGCCCTGCCCGAGGGGTTCCTGATGGACATCATGGCGCGCCGCCAGGAAATCGAGGAGCAGATCGAGGCGGGCGGCGACGAGGCGAGGGACCAGTGGGAGCAATGGGCGCGCCTCCAGCGAACGGCCAATCGTGACCGGGTCGCGGAACTGTTCACCTCGCTCCCCGACGCGCCCGAGCCCGAATCGCTGGGAGAAATCAGGGTCCAGCTCAACGCGTGGCGCTACATCGAGCGCCTCATTGAGCAGCTCGATCCCGATGATGGCCCGCCCGAGCGGGGTTCAGATGATGGGTGATGGTCATGCTGGGCACGCCGGCCACCCGGCGCCGAGAACGGATCCCTTATGAACCCCGCCGACACGCCCCTGTACATCGTGATGGCGGTGCTGCTGGCGGGCTCGGCCTTCGCCTCGGCGTCGGAGACGGCGTTCTTCGGCATCACCGGCGCCCAGCGCGCCCAGCTCAAGCGGTCCAACCCCCGGCTCTCGCGGGTCCTCGAATCCCTGCTGGCCAGGCCGCGCGAGCTGCTGATGCAGGTGCTGCTGCTGAACATGATGATGAATGTCGCCTACTTCATCGTCACCAGCGTGCTCACGCTCCACGCCGAATCCGACCTGGCGCGTGTGGTGATCTCGCTGGTCTCGTTGGCGGTGGTCATCCTGCTCGGCGAGGTCTTCGCCAAGCTCCTGGCCTCGGGGGCGGCCCTGCTGTTCCTTCGAGTGGGAGCGCCGGCGCACCTGCTGATCCGAAAGTTCATCGAGCCGCTGCTGCGCTTCCTGGACGGATGGGTGATCTCCCCGCTCTCGCGACTGGCGGCCCCGGGGCGCCCCAGCGCGGCCGGCGCCGGGCATGTCACGCCCGAGCAACTCGGATCGCTGATCGCCATGAGCGCGGGCGAGGGCGTGATCGACCGCGGCGAGCAGCAGCTGCTGACCTCGATCGTGGAGATGGGGCGCCTGCGCGTCGAGCAGGTCATGACCCCCCGCGTGGACATGACCACCATCTCTCCCGAGATCTCACGCGAGGAGTTGGCCGAGGTCTGCCGCCGGACCGGACGCACGCGGATGCTGGTGTGCGCCGACGGGATCGACTCGCCCGTGCTGGGCGTGGTGGATGCGCGCCGCGTGTTCGAGGGACGCGGGATCGGCGGCACGCTCGAGCCCGTGCTGTATGTGCCCGAGCAGAGCCGCATCGACACGCTCATGGAGCAGCTGCGCCGCTCGGGACGCAGCGTGGCCGTGTGCGTCGATGAGCACGGCGGGGTGTCGGGGATCATCACCCTCAGCGATATCGCCAAGGAGCTCATCGAGGGGCTCGATGACCCCCAGGAAGACCCCGCCAGCGAGGTGGAGATGACCGGCGTGGGACGCTGGATCGTCCCCGGGCGCCTGGCGATCAGAGAATGGGCGATCATGTTCTCCGATCCCTCGCTGGTGGCCCATGCCCGGCGCGTCAACACCCTGGGCGGGCTGATCATGGTCCTGCTCGACCGCATCCCCGAGCCCGGCGACGAGGCGCGGATCGGGGACATCCGGCTGCGCGTGCTGAGCATGCACGGGCGGGCGATCGACCGCGTGGAGGTCGAGATCCTGGCGCCCCAGAGCGAGCCCGACGCCCGGGACGGGGGGCTGCCATGAGCCCGGGCGCGTTCACCCTCTGGTGCCTGGTGGTGCTCGTGGGCCTGTGCGGCTCGGCGCTGTGCTCGGGGCTGGAGGTGGGGCTGTACACCGTCAACCGGGTGCTGGTGCGCGTCCACGGCGCGGGAGCCAAGGGACGCCTGGCCGCCAGGATCCTGCAGTCGCAGCTCGATCGTCCCGCGCCCACACTGACGGCCCTGCTGGTCTGGAACAACATCTTCAACTACGCCGCTACCCTGGCGCTGACCACCCTCGTGGCCACGATCGGGCTCTCGGATCTGGAGATGATCCTGATCCAGATCGTGGTGCTGACCCCGGTGCTGCTGGTGCTGGCCGAGTCGGCGCCCAAGGAGGTCTTCCGGGCCAACGCCGATGTGCTCATGGAGCGGTTCGCGATCCCGCTGCGGGTGCTGCGCCTGTCGATGACCGTGATCCCCGTGGTGCCCGTGCTGACGGCGGTGGCCCGCGGCGCCTCGCGTCTGATCGGCATCGGGTCGCTGGGATCGCTGGCCGACTCGCGCGAACGCATCGCCGAGCTGCTCAAGTTCGGATCGGGCGCGATGAGCGAGGCCCAGGTCACCCTGATCGACCGCGCCCTGCAGCTCGAGCACGCCACGGTCCGCGCCGAGATGGTCCCGATCCGGCGCGCGGCGACCCTCCGCTCGACATGGACCATCGAACGCGCCCGAGACTATGTCCGCGCCCATCCCTATTCCCGATACCCCGTGCTCTCCTCCAAAGGGCAGGTGGTGGGGGTGGTGCACGGGATCGATCTGTATGTGCATCCCGAGGCCCGCGACGGCGCCCGACGGGTCACGGCGGTGATGAGCGAGCCCAGTTTTATCGAGGCGGGCGTGCCCGTCGAACAGGGGCTCGCCGGGCTCAGCCGCGTGGGTTCGCGCATGGGCATCGTGCGCCACAACGGACGCGAGATCGGGATTGTGACGCGCAAGGACCTCGTCGAGCCGCTGGTGGGCGAGCTGGAGGACTGGTGATCGGACCCGGACGGGGAATAAGGCCGACCCGGGGCGGGTTCTGGCAGCCGCAGGACAGGAAGGTGATGCATGAAGCTCAGATCCCCCGTGACGATCGTGATGGTCCTGCTGCTGCTCGGGCTGTCGCTGCCCGGTCTGGTCAGCATCATCCGCGGCCCAGCCCCGACGCCCGATCTCTTCGCCAAGGGCTACACGCTCGATCAGGCGAACGAGATTTCGGCCCAGACGGGCAAGCCCGTGCTGGTGCTGGCCACCGCCGACTGGTGCGCCCCGTGCCAGAAGCTCAAGCGTGGAACCCTGACCGACCCCCAGGTCGCGGCCTGGATCGGCGAGCACACCGTGCCGGTGTATCTGGAGGAAGGGACCAACCGCGACGAGATCGCGTCGCTGGGGGTCCGGGCCTACCCCACCACGATGCTGCTCCGCGCCGGGCGGGTGGTCTCCGCGATCGAGGGGGGCGCGGACCCGGAGCATTACATCGACCTGCTGGTGGGCTCGCTCCCCCCGCCCGGGTGAGGCGGGGGGGCGGCGGTGAACCCGGGGCCGGCTCGGGCGGTATAGACTCATGCCGGTGTCTGACGGACGGCAGACGCCCTGCCCAGAGTGCACCAGGCGGGCGCCGCGGAGCGCCGTAGGAAGCGATATGAACCAGAAAACCACCCTGCCGCTGATCGGGATCCTGGGGATCGCGGTCGTCGGATCGACCATCGCCGTGGCCACCAGCGCCGTGCGCACACCCAAGGACCAGTACGGGTTCTTTGACCCGATCGTGGATGTTGACACGCTGATCAACGGCCTCTATGTCGAAGAGCCGGACCCCGAGCAGCTCCAGCGCGGAGCGATCGAGGGGATGATCGAGGAGCTCAACGACCCGTACACCACCTTCATCCCCCGTCAGGACACCCAGCGTTTCTCCAAGGACCTCACAGGCGAGTATGTGGGGATCGGGGCCGAGGTGATGATGCGCGACGGATGGCTGACCATCTCCTCGCCGCTGGACGGGTCGCCCGCCTGGAAGGCCGGGGTCATGGCCGAGGACCGCGTGGTGGCGATCGACGGCCAATCGACCGAGGGGCTCACCATCGACGACTGCATCGACAAGCTCACCGGCCAGCCCAACACCAAGGTGACCATCACGGTCGAGCGCGGGGCCGAGCGCCTCGATATCGAGATCGTGCGAGGCCACATCAAGGTCCAGGCCGTCAAGGGCTTCATGCGCGAGGGCGGCGACGGGCGGTGGGACCATGTGATCGACCCGCAGAGCAAGATCGCGTACCTGCGTCTGACCCAGTTCACGCCCAAGGCCGCCGAGGAGGTCGCCAAGGCGATCGCCGACTCGCGCGCCGAGGCGGGGGGTGAACTCGGCGGCCTGATCCTGGACCTGCGATTCAACCCGGGGGGTCTGCTCGACGAGGCCGTGGCGATCGCGGACATGTTCATCGAGGAGGGGACGATCGTCTCGACCAAGGGTCGCGTGTTCCCCGAGCATGTCGACACCGCCCACGCCGAGGGGACCATCACCGACCTGCCGCTGATTGTGCTGGTTAACGGCCAGAGCGCCAGCGCTTCGGAGGTGCTCTCGGGCGCGCTCTCCGACCACGACCGAGCGATCATCATCGGGACCCGGACCTTCGGCAAGGGCTCGGTGCAGACCGTGCGTCCGCTCGAGAGCGGGGCGGGTGTGCTCAAGATCACCGAGCAGTACTACTACCTCCCCTCTGGGCGTCTGCTGCACCGGCGCGATGACTCGAAGGTCTGGGGGGTGGACCCGACCCCGGGGTACTATGTCCCGGTGACCAACGAGCAGCTGGGCGACATGCTCGTGGCCCGCCGTGACCAGGAGGTCATTGCGCATAACGATGAGGACGAACAGGTCGATCTGCACGACACCGACGCGGTGCTGGCGAGCCTCAAGGACCCCCAGCTTACCGCGGCGGTGCGGGTGATGCAGCACCGAGTCGCCACGGGCGAGTTCGAGCCCGTGGGCATCGACAGCAACCAGCCCAGCGATGTGGCCCTGGCCGAGCTCAACACGATCCGCAACCAGGAAGAGCGCCTGCTTCGTGAGCTGGCCCGCCTCGACAAGCGCGCCCAGGCGGCCGAGGGCGGCGTCCCCGAGCAGCGCGTGGACGAGAACCCCCGCGACTTCTGGGACGACGAGACGGATCTGGCGGGCGGCGAGATGGTCATCCGCGACAAGGAAGGGCGTGTCGTGACCACCCTCAGGATCACCGGCAACGGGCTCGAGCGCTGGCTCGTCGACGCGGATGTGGAGAAAAAAGCCGATCCATCGCCCGCCAAGCCCGGAGCCAAATCTCAGACAAGCTCCACGGGCGGGGCCGATACGCCGTGATCGTGCTGGGGATCGAATCGTCGTGCGACGAGACGGCCGCCAGCGTCGTGCGCGACGGGCGAGAGGTCTTGTCGAGCGTGGTGGCCAGCCAATACGACCTGCACGAGGAGTACGGGGGCGTCGTCCCCGAGATCGCCTCGCGTGCCCACGAGCGGCACATCATCCCGGTCCTGCGCGGCGCGATCGCCAGAGCCGGGATCGGGCAGTCCGAGATCGAACTGGTCGCCGTGGGGCACCGTCCGGGGCTGATCGGCTCGCTGCTGGTGGGGCTCAGCGCCGCCAAGGCGCTCGCGTGGTCGCTGGGCTCGCCGCTGGTTGGGGTCGACCATGTGCACGCGCACCTCTACGCGGGGATGCTCGAACGCGACGAGCCCGCCTACCCCGCGTTGGGCGTGGTCATCAGCGGCGGCCATACCTCGCTCTATCGCATGGATTCGGCGCTGCGCGTCAAACGCATCGGCGCCACCATCGACGACGCGATTGGCGAGGCCTTCGATAAGGTCGCCGCCATCCTGGGGCTGGGGCACCCCGGCGGGCCAAAGATCGACCGTCTCGCGGCCAGCGACGGCGCCGACGATCGCGCGTTCCGCTTCCCCGTTTCACGCCTGGGCGGGGATTCGCTCGACTTCAGCTACTCGGGGCTCAAAACGGCGGTGCTCTACGAGGCCAGGGGCCGCCCCGCGCCCCCCGCGTTGTCCGGGAGAGACCCTCTGCCCGCGCCCGAGGCGCCCGAGCTGACCCCCGAGCGGGTTCGGGACATCGCCGCCAGTTTCCAGCGGGCCGCGGTGCGGGCGCTGACGATCAAGATCGGACGGGCGCTGGAGCACATGGGCGACTGCCGATCCCTGATCGTCGGGGGGGGGGTCAGCGCCAACACGCTGGTGCGCTCCGAGATGCGCCGCCTTGGCCACGAGCACGGGCTGGAGCTGGTCATCCCCGCCATGGCGTACTGCGTGGACAACGCCGCGATGATCGCGGGGCTGGGCGATCGGCTGTACGCATCGGGTCAGCGCGACGACCTGCACCTGGCCGCTGTCCCCACCACCGCGTGCTGAACGAGCCGCGACCGAGAGGGAGTGGTATCTTCCATTCCCAAGACCGCTCCCTCACGGGCGCGGATCGTGGATGATCCCAACAGCGTGAGCGACCATGGACCTCAGCTTTCTCGACCAACTCGATCGTCCCGCCGAGCGCCCCACCCACCCCGCCGCGCTCAACGCCGACGAGCTGATGGCCCAGTGCACGCTCACCCGCGGGCGCGCCTCGGGCCCCGGGGGGCAGCACCGCAACAAGGTGCAGACGCATGTGACCATCACCCACCAGCCCACGGGCGTGGAGGCCCAGGCCGGCGAGCGGCGTCTGGCCAAGGAGAACCAGAGCATGGCGCTTCGCCGGCTGCGCCTGGCGCTGGCCGTCCAGGTGCGCGTCTGGGTGCCCAGCGGCGAGATCCGATCCGAGCTCTGGCGCTCGCGCTGCCGGAACGGGAAGATCGCCTGCGCCACGCGCCACGCCGATTTCCCGGCGCTGCTGGCCGAGGCGCTCGATGTGCTCGACGCCTGCGACTACGACATGCGCAGGGCGTCGGCCCGGCTGGGATGCTCCCCGACACAGCTCCTGCGCCTGATCGCCGAGCACCCCCCCGCATTGGCGGGGCTCAACCGGGAGCGCCACAATCGCTCGATGCGTCCGCTCAAGGCGTGATTTCGCCTCGCCGTGGTGTACACTGAGGGTCTATGCCCGAACCCAAAGAGCGTCAGAACATCAAGGTGCAGGCCGAGCGGACCGTGCTGGCGGCGGTGCGCCTGCCCGATTCACGCTACAACCAGAGCGACCCCTTCGGCGAGCTGAGCGAGCTGGCCCGCCAGGCGGGCGCGGTGGTGGTGGGGGAGATCGAGCAGCACAAGGACCGCCCCGAAGCGGGGACCTACATGGGCAGGGGCAAGGTCGAGGAGCTGCGCGACCTGTGCGAGGCGGTCGGCGCGAGCACCATCATCTTCGACCACGACCTCGCGCCCAAGCAGATCGCCAAGATCGAGGAGGTCACCGAGCGCAAGGTGCTCGATCGGTCCGAGCTGATCCTGGACATCTTCGCCTCGCGGGCCACCACCCACGAGGCCAAGCTGCAGGTCGAGATCGCCCAGCTCGAGTACACCTACCCGCGCCTGCGCGCCATGTGGAGCCACCTGGAGCGGATCGTGGGCTCGGGCGGGATCGGCGGCGTGGGGACGCGCGGCCCCGGCGAGCAGCAGCTCGAGATCGACCGAAGACTGGTCCAGCGGCGCAAGACGCAGCTGAGCCGCGAGCTGACCGAGATCCAGGCCCGCAAGCGGCGCGCGGTCGAGAAACGCAACAACGACTATTACACCGTGGGGCTGGTGGGATACACCAACGCGGGCAAGAGCACGCTGTTCAACACGCTCACGCAGGGCGGGGCCTACGCCGACGACCGGGTGTTCGCCACGCTCATGACCCGCACGCGCGAGTGGGACCTGGGCGGGGGGCACATGACGATGCTCAGCGACACGGTCGGGTTCGTCCGCGACCTGCCGCACCACCTGGTCGCCTCGTTCCGCGCCACGCTCGAGGAGGCGACGCACGCCGACCTGCTGCTGGTGATGCTCGATGTCTCCGACCCCAGCGCCGAGCTGCATTACGAGACGGTGATGGAAACACTCGACGAACTGTTCAAAGAGGTCGAGGACCGCGAGCTCAAGGAGGCCCAGCGCGCCCAGCGCGACGGGGCCGGCGACATCAGGCGCTACGAGCGCCCCGACCTGCTGGTGCTGCTCAACAAGGCGGACCGCGAGACGGTCGACGAGCAGGATATCCTGTACTGGCAGTCGCGCGCGGTGGGCGCCATCCCGCTGTGCGCGCTGGCGGGGGACCCCGATAGCCAGCAGCGGCCACTGGGCCAGGCCGAACTGATCGAGCGGGTCAAGGCGTTCTCGATCGGGGAGATCGAGGAACTGGACATCACCGTCCCGCTCTCCGACTCCAAGACGATCCACACCATCGAGAACCGGGCGCAGGTCCTCGAGCGCACCTACGAGGGCAAGGTCGTGATCCTGCACGCGAGGATCGGGCGCAACCAGCTCGCCAAGCTCCGCTCGGCGGGCGCGCGCATGTGGGTCATGCATCCGGGCGGAACGCCCTACTTCAACGACGATGAAAAACGCGGCTGGGTCTACGACCCCACCGCGGCGAATCTCGATTTCTGATCAATATCCAGCTCATGGTGGCACAGGCGTCTCGCCTGTGCTCATGCATGAAAAAAGCACAGGCGAGACGCCTGTGCCACCGACCCAAGTTATACCAGCGGGTTGAGCCAGAGCCCCGTCGCCAGCTTGGGATAGAAAAAAGTCGACTTCTGCGGCATCAGCTCGCCCGCGCGGGAGATATCCCGCACGGCGTCCAGGGGCGTCGGGCGCACGATGACCGCGAGCTGCGCCTTGCCCCCCCCGGAGATCGAGGACCCCGTCTCCTTGCCCTTGCCGATCTCCAGGACCTCCTCGATCGAGTGCGGGAACGCCCACTTGACCGGCTCGCCCCTGTTGAGTTCGGGCTGGCAGATCTCTTCCACAATCAGATGCTGGATCAGCGCCACATCGAGGGTGCGCCACGCCTGGGATTTGTCGGGGAAGCGCTCGTCGAGGGGGTCATTGACCGCCGGCCACGCCCCGAAACAGAGCCCCGTGGCGTAGTCGTAGATCCCGAACGCGTTGGTGTGCTCGCGCTCGGCCAGCGTCGCCATCTGCGGCTCGAACCTGCGTGGGTCGTTGTCGATCGCCTCGACATGGAGCAGCCCCTGGGCCGACTCGATGAACTTCTCGATGCTGTAGTCCTGCATCCCCCTCAGCACGCGGTGGGTCGGGCCGATCGCCAGACCGGGATCGGACATTGACACCAGCACGAACATGGTGCGCCGCGCCGGGTGATCGGGGGGGACATCGCCCAGCGATTCAAGGTAGTTGAGGGCCGTGTTGTAGCGGTGGTGCCCGTCGGCGACGAAGACATCCTCACCCGCCAGGGCCCGCTGATACGCCGAGATCGTCGCGTCGTCCTCGATCGTCCAGACCTCGTGTCTGACCCCGTCGCCCATGTCGGCGGTCATGTCCGGCTGGCGGCTGTCCATGACGCGGTGGAGAATCTTCACCGCTTCGCCGTCCTCGTCGGGATGGAGCCCGAAGATCGGTGAGGTCTGGGCTCGCGTGGCCCGCATCAGGGCCATGCGGTCCTCCTTGGGGCCGCCGAAGGTCTGCTCGTGGGCCAGAACACCCCCGCCCTCCCGGTTGCCGAAGGCGACCGTGTCGAGCGTCGCCACCATCCCGCACCGCTGGTACCGCTGCCCGTGGAAGGTGTAGCTCTGCCGATAGGCGAACATGGCGGGGGTATCGCGCCGCGTGAGGCGCCCCGATCCGAGCATCGAGCGATAGGCTTCTCCGGCCGCCAGGTAGGCCTCGCCGGGACCGAGCTCCTTGGCGGGGACATGGGGCAGATCGACGCCCACGATGTTGTCCGGGTTGGCCCTGAGCATCGCCTGTTTCTGGGCCAGGTCGAGCACATCATACGGCGGGGCGATCAGGGTGCTGACATCGCCGCGGCCCTCGTGGTACTGCACGGCTTGGAACGCATGGACTGCAGGCATATCGACGCCCCCTGGATGACACGACGCATGATCGTGGAATGGATGGTGAGGGATGTGTCCCCGGCCCGGCGGTGTGGCCGCACGAGCCCAATCATAGACCCGCGGGCGGGCGTTCATCCCGCCCGCGGGGACGACTTGGGAGCTACAGTTGCCCATGAGCAGCCCCAACGCACTGGTGATCCGCACCGCCGGGATCAACTCCGAAGTCGAGCTGTGCCGGGCGTTTGAGCTCGCCGGCGCGAGCGTCGATCTGCTGCATCTCGACCGCCTGATCGCCGATCCCTCGCGTATCGCCCGCTACGACCTGATCGGGTTCCCCGGCGGGTTCTCTTACGGCGACGATGTCGCCTCGGGACGCATCATGGCCCTGCACACGCGTGAGAAGCTGCTGCCCGAGCTGCGCACGGCCGCCGATCGCGGCGTGCCCATGATCGGGATCTGCAACGGGTTCCAGGTCCTGGTGCAGATCGGGCTGCTCCCGGGCTTTGACGGCGACCTCGCCCAGTCGGTGGCCATGTGCGAGAACTTGGGCGGGCGGTTCATCGACGACTGCGTGGCGCTGGTCCCCAACCCCGATTCGCCCTGCATCTGGACGCGGGACCTGGTCGAGCGGGCGAAAGCGGACAACAGCGAGCCGGCGCTGGTCATGACCATCGGCCACGGCGAGGGCCGGTTCGTCACCAGGGACCAAGCGACGCTCGGGAAGCTCAGGGCCAACAACCAGATCGCTCTGCGCTACGACCACGACATCAACGGGTCTGCCGACCGCATCGCCGGCATCTGCGATCCCTCGGGGCGCATCTTCGGGCTCATGCCCCACCCCGAGCGCCAGCTCGACTGGCGTCGTCATCCATACTGGACCCGGCTGCCACCCGAAGCGCGCCGATCCCACTCGCCGGGGCTGGGCGTCTTCATCAGCGCCGTCGAGGCGGTCACCAGGCAGCCGGTGTGAGCCGACCAGACCACGCCCGATCGAACCAGATGGGAACCCCCTCCATGAGCGAAACCGCGGTCTACGCCGGGAGCTTCGACCCCCCGACCAACGGGCATGTCTGGATGATCGAGCAGGGCGCGCGCCTCTTCGATCGGGTGGTCGTCGCCGCCGCGCGCAACCCCGAGAAGGGCTACACCTACGAGCTGGACCAGCGCATCGGCTGGCTGGGCGAGATCTGCGCCCCATACGGGAATGTCGAGGTCGCCAGCCTCGAGAACGAGTTCCTCGCCCACTACGCCGCCCGCGCCGAGGCGCGCTTCGTGATCCGCGGGATCCGCAACGAGGCCGACTACCAGTACGAGCGGGGGATGCGCTATGTCAACAGCGATCTCAACCCCAACCTGACCACGGTGTTTCTCATGCCCCCTCGCGAGCTGTGCGAGATCTCCTCGAGCTTCGTCAAGGGCATGATCGGCCCCGACGGCTGGGAGCCGGTGGTTGAGCGGTATGTGCCCCCGTGCGTCTACGCCGATCTCAAGCACGAGATGCGCTAAGGCGGAAGGAAGAACCGATGGCCGAGACCGACAAGAGCGCCCAGAAGACCCCGCCCATCGAGGAGAGGGTCGTGGCGATGCGCATCGTCACCATGCCCAAGGAGACCAACCCCTACGGCACGATCTTCGGCGGCATCATCCTCAGCTACATCGACCAGGCCGGGTTCGTCGAGGCGCGGAGGCACGGCGACCTGGACTGGGTGACCGCCGCCATCGGCAAGGTCGTGTTCCACGCCCCCGTGCAGGTGGGCGACATCGTCACATTCATCACCCGCACCACCCGCCTGGGCACCACCAGCCTGGATGTGCAGGTCGAGGTCGAGGCCGAGCGGTTCAAGACCCACGAGGTGGTGCATGTCACCAGCGCCAGTCTGACCCTGGTGGGGATGCGCGACGGCAAGCCCTTCCCCTTCCGCGACGCTCCCGTCCGGCGAGCATCCGACGAGGAGCGGGCGTGAGCGAAGACCGCACGCCCAGATTCCACACCCCCGCGCGACTGGCGGTGCTGCTCTCGGGCTCGGGACGCACGCTCGACAACCTCCGCGCACGGATCGAGGACGGGACGCTGCCCGCGACCATCGAGGTCGTGATCGCCTCGAAGGAGTGCCCGGGGGCGCGCAAAGCGCGGGACGCGGCGATCGAGACTCATGTCCACACCGGGGCGATGGACGCGAAATGGCTCGATTCGATCTGCGAGAAGCACGGCATCGACCTGGTCGTGCTGGCCGGTTACCTGCGCCTGGTCCCCATCACCGAGCGCCTGCGGGGTCGGGTGATTAACATCCACCCCGCCCTGCTGCCCGATTTCGGCGGCAGGGGCATGCACGGGCAAGCCGTCCACCGGGCGGTGCTTGAGTCGGCCAGGGAGGGCCGGGTGCTCGAATCGGGCTGCACGGTCCACTTCGCCGATGAGCGGTACGACACGGGATCGACGATCCTGCAGCTCCGCTGCCCCGTCCGCCCCGACGACACCCCCGAGAAGCTGGCGGCCCGGGTCTTCGCGCTTGAATGCGAGGCGTACCCCCGAGCCCTGAACCTGCTGATCCAACGCAACGCCGCGCCCCCGGCCGCCAATGAGACCGCATGAAGATCCCGCTTTCCATCGCGACCGCCATGCTGCTGCTGGTATCGGTTTCGACCGCGCTGGCCGAGCCCGGCCCCGGCGAGCTCGAATCCCGGGGCATCGCGGCGATGGGGGCCGGCGAGTACGAGCGGGCCGAGGAGATCTTCCGCGACCTGATCGAGCTTCGTCCGGAGTCGTTCGTGGGCCATTACAACCTCGCCGCCGCCCTCTCGATGCGCGGCGACACCGAGGCGGCCATCGACGCAATGAGCACCGCCCTGACGCTGGGCTTCAGCGACAAGGCGCAGCTCCTGCGCGACCCGGACCTGGTTAACCTGCGCGAATCCGGCTTCTTCATCCAGATCATGGACCGGTGGGGCGAGCTGATCGAGTCCCGGCGCCAGGCCGATCTCAAGACCGTCCGCCCGCTGATCCGCAAGAAACTCGAAGCGCGCACCGACGCGGATCTTCATATCGAGCTGCTCTCGGCCCACGACGCCGTCGCGACAGACCAGGCGCTCGAAGAAATCACCATGCTCGGCGACTGGGCGATCGGTGAGGTGTTCACGGGGCTCGGGGACAAACCGCTCGACGACCTGCCCTGGGTCATGGTCGTGCTGCCCGATCGACCCGGGTTCCTGAGCTGGGCCGTGACGGTCTTCGGCCCCGGCGTGCAGGGCTCGATCGCCAGCGTCGGCGGGGCGTACGAGCACCAGCAGCGCCGCCTGGTGGCCCAGGACCTGGGCGCGACGCTGCGCCACGAGTTCATCCATGTCCTGCACTGGCGCGACATGAACCGCCTGGGCCAAGCCCACGCCCCGTGGGTCCAGGAGGGGCTGGCCTCGCTGGTCGAGGACTACGACCTCAAGGGCGGCCAGCCCGTCCCGGTGGCGTCCTGGCGCACCAACATCGTCAAACGCCTGCTCGATGTCCGCCGCCTGCCCACCATCGAGGAGTTGACCCGGATCGAGATGGAGTCGTTCACCGCCAAGCGCCCGCTGGCGCAGTACGCCCAGGCCCGCACCGTGATGCTCTATCTGCTCGATCGCGGCAAGCTCGATGTGTTCTACGCCCGTTACTGCGCCCACTACCACGAGGACCGGACCGGCTACGCCTCAATGCTGGCCGTGCTCGGGCTCGAACCCGACGCGCTCGAACAGGACTACCGGCGCTGGGTGGGCGAGCTGGCGAGTGTCCCCGAAACCGGCGCCGATCTGACCGCCACCCTGGGCATCGGTATCGAGAATGGCTCGGGCGACGGCGTGGTCGTCAAGGACCTGCCCGGCAGCGCCCGCACGCGCACCGGGCTGCGTCTGGGCTCGGTCATCACCGCCATCAACGACCACCCGACCCGGGACCTCTTCGAGCTGATCCGCGTGCTTGGGGAATACAAGCCGGGCGATACGGTGACCCTGCACACGCGGCGGGGGAAGCTGCATGCAACCAGCACGGTGAAACTACTCCCCCGATAATGTGCGGAATCTTGCGAGCGGATGCAACTCACCCGTATGCTATGCGGCACCTAGTATGCGAAGCCCAGCACTCGCCGTGCCGGGAGGGGAGGTTGTGCCATGAAACTCGAACGCGAACTCATGCGCGGCGCCGGGCCCACGGCCGTGCTCAAGCTGCTCTCGGGCCGGGAGATGTACGGCTACGAGCTCGTCGAGGCGCTCTCCCGACAGACCGACGGCGTGCTGGCCATGGGCCAGTCCACGCTCTATCCCATGCTCTACAACCTCGAGGCCAAGGGGCTCATCGAGGCCAACTGGCGCTCGGGCGACAACGGGCGGGAACGCAAGTACTACAGCCTGACCGGCAAGGGCAGGAAGAAGCTCAGGGCGGACATGGCGGCCTGGGCCCGGCTCACCGAGGCGATGACGGGCATCGGCGTGCTCGGGGGGGCCCCGGCATGAGCGGCGCACTCTCAACCGCATGGTCGTGGTCGGTGCGATACTCGCCCCTGCTGAGGCTCTGGCGGTGGCTGCGAGGGATCGGTCGCTCGAACCGCCCCGCCGGGGCTCGCCTGAAAGAAGCGGGCCTGCCCGCTCCGATCGAGGGACTCATCCGCGACACCATCGCCCGAACCCGGCTCTGGTCGAGTGAGCGCGAGCAGGTGGCCCTCGAGCTCATCGCCCATGCCCATGACGCGCTGGGGGCCGATCGCTGCGTCGAGGAGATCATCGAAACCTTCGGCCAGCCACGGGTCGTGGCGCGCCTTCTGCGCCGCTCAATGAAACGCAAACGCCCGCTTCCCTGGCGGATGTTGCGCTTCACCCGCCGATTCTTCGCGGCCACGGTTCTGCTGCTGATCGTTGGGTACGGCGTGCTGGCGATGCGGTTCTACGCTGGAGAACCCAGCATCAAGAAGAACTACCTCGCCCCGTACCAGGCCCGCAATGGGGCGTACCGCGAGGACCAGAAATCCTGGACCGTGCTCGCCGAAGCCGGGAATGAGTGGGACCATATCTCCAACGCCCTGAGGAACGCCCAGACCGAGCGGATCACCGATACGGACCGTCCAAATCGATCGACGGGCATGTACCTGTTCCCCGATACCGATCCCGCCCATCCCGATTTCGATGAAATCGCCGACGCCGTGCGCGCCTTCGGCCCTCAGCTCGCCCGTCTGCGGGAAGCCGCCCGTCTTCCGGTTGTGGGTCTGCCGATCGGGTACGAAATGGAATCAGTTGAAGCCAAGGACAAGAGCTGGACGGTCGGCATCGTTGAGGCACATCAAGACGATTATATCGAGCACGCGCTGATCGGAATCATGCTGCCGAACCTCGGCTGGTCGCGTCGGCTCGCGCAAGTGCTGGTGTTCGACGCCCGCCTGGCGGTGATCGATGACCATTCACAGCGGGCCGCGGACGATCTGGTCGCGTGCCTGGGGCTCGCACGCCAGTGCGATCAGCAGCCCTTCATGATCTCGCGCCTCGTGGGGATGGCGATCCAGGACATGGTGGGAGTGAAACTCAGCGAGCTGCTCTTGAACGAACCCGGGGCGTTCACCCGCGATCAGCTCATCGCGCTGGCCCACGCCAATGCGGCGCTCAACCGGGATTGGGGCCTGGATCTTGAATCGGAGCGCGTCATGTTCCGCGACATGCTCCAGCGGGTGTATACCGATAACGGACACGGCAACGGGCGCCTAACCGCCGAGGGGCTCGAAACGACCGAGCAGTTCATGACAAGGGGCTCATCTAATCTGGGCGAGGTGCGGTTCGAGAAGAGAACGCTCCGGGCCGCGGCCCGTCCGCTCGTGCTGGCCGTGTCAAACGACCGGAACACGGAGCGGCGCCGCCATGAGGCCTTCCTCCGCGAACTGGAGCGCGTCATGGACGAGGGGCCGGGTTCGGTCGGGCGCCTCGCCCTGCTCGATGCTCATCTCGATCAGCGCGTCCACGACTCGGAGATCCGGTTTTCCATGTCGGATCTGATGTCACCATCGTTCACCAATGCCGTGGAGAGGAACTTCCAAAACCGGCAACTCGGGGATGCGACCGGGGTGATGCTGTCTCTAGAACTCTTCCGGATGGACCACGACCGCCTCCCCGCATCGCTCGTTGAGCTTGTGCCGGACTACCTGCCCGCAGTTCCCCAAGACATCATGGACCCTGGGCAGCCGGTCAAGTATGCCCACGACGACGGGGGCGGCTATGTGCTCTACAGCGTGGGCAGCGACGGCGACGACGACGGCGGGACCGAGCCGGACCCGGCGCCCAATGAGCGGCTGTTTCCGCGATTGCGGTATCCAGTGCAGATCACCTGGACGAACGGCAAGCCACGCATGGAGCGCGACGCGCAAGGCAATCCCAAGCAACTCGCCCCGCAAGGCCCCGACAGCGACTGGATCCTGGCCGACATGCGTCCCAGGCACGACTGACCGGGCACAAGCCACTGGGCATACCCTTGCCCATGCCCCAGGCCGACGAGTTCGATCCCCGCGCGTTCAACGCCCGCCACCAGCTGGCCATCATCGTCGCCTGCAGCGAGAACGGGGTCATCGGGCGCGAGGGCGATCTTCCCTGGCGCCTGCCGACCGACCTGAGGCATTTCATGCGATCGACCCGCGGCTGTGCGGTCATCATGGGGCGAAAGACCTTCGAATCGCTCGATGCCCCCCTTCCGGACCGGCTCAATATCGTGGTTTCGGGGTCCATGCCGCTCACGGACACGCCGAGCGTGAAGGTTGTTCGGAATCTTGAAGGGGCGATCGACACGGGACGGGCTTCCGGGCTTGAGCCGCCGATCTGGATCGCTGGCGGCGGGACCATCTATGAGCAGGTCATGGACCGGGTGGACCTGGTGGTCCGGACGCTCGTCCACACGCGGATCCGGGGCGACACGCTGTTCCAGGGTCTGGATCTGGATCGCTGGCGTCTGGCGCACGCCGAGCACCACCGCGGGGATGAGCGTCATGCCTGGCCCTTCTCGATCGAGTGGTGGGTTCGTTCGCCCGCGGAGAGCTGAACCCGGCCAGCCCCGGGCCGGTTACGGTGGGTTTCGCCGCCCCCCCGCGTCACGATCGGGTTATATTTGGGTCTGGAATCCCCGAATCGGAAAAAATCGCAGAAAGAGGCGGAGAATGACCTTGCATCGGGAAGATGGAAGGATTAGCATGGCCACGGGTCAGGAATGTTTGTTCCGTGAAATGTTCTTCGGGCACATTCCGAAGTTGTTCAACACTGAGGAGATAGAGAAATGAAGAGTACACTTGCTCTCGTGGCGCTTGCAGGCCTCGCTTCGGCGGCTGCAGCCCAGGACTTCACCCTGAGCATCACCGGCGCCCCCATGGATATCGACACGACCGCGGGCGATGTCACCTTCACCGTCGACATCATGGGCGACGCCAGCGTCGGCACCCACTTCCTGGGCGGCTCGTACTACCTGAACTCGGACAGCGCGTTCGTGACCGACATGCAGTGGACCAACCCCTCATGGTCGTCGTTCCCCACCGATGGCGGCTATGCCGGCAACGGGAACTACAACCAGGTCATCTTCGGCCAGCTGGTCATCCCCAATGTTCCCCCCTTCGATGTTCCCGCCCCCGGCTCGGAACTCGGTGGTTCGCTGGGCACCTTCCAGATCACGGTCGCTGGCGGCTCCTTCGGGACCCTCGACCTGAGCCTGGACAGCGCCAGCCCCTTCACCCTCGAAGTCGTTGATATCAACACGGGTGAGACTTTCCAGAGCGTGAACGGCAACCTGTTCCTCAACGGCGCTTCGGTCAACCTCGTCCCCGCTCCGTCGGCGATGGCGTTGCTCGGCCTCGGTGGTCTCGTCGCTGGTCGTCGTCGCCGCTGATCGCCGCGATGCCGATCCATTGATCATCAACCGAGTGCACCGCACAAAGCACCCCGATCGGGAAACCGATCGGGGCTGTTTTTTTGCACCTTTCAAATGCCTCTTCTGAACGAGAGACTCGATTCATCGCGTCCGAAAACAAGTCATGACTGTTTCCGAGGGCTCATCCCAACCCGAGGCCGTTGGAGTTCGAGCTTCCTCTGCAGAGCCCGGAACAGCCCGTGATTATCGGTCGTCACGCGATGAGCCCGGCGGGAGTCAACGCTTGACGCCTCAAGGGCGCCCGGGGGGCGAGGGGTGGGATTGCGAGCCAAAATTCTCGAAATCATTTTTGGCAAACAACTGGCAACCCCCTGAGCTTGGTGTATTTTTCGCCCGGGTCACGAACGAGTTGTTCGTTTCAACAGGTCAACGGTTTACACGAATCAATAACCCATAGTGAGGAGAACTCCCAAATGAAGAACGCAATCGCCCTTATCGCAGTCGCTGGCATCGCAGGCGCGGCCTCGGCCCAGAACTTCACCCTGTCGCTGGTCGGCGCACCCGCCACCGTCGCCGAAGGCGCCGTCTTCACCTTCGATGTCATCGGCGACGCCGATGTCGGGACCCACATGCTCGGTGGCGCCTTCACGCTGTCTTCCGACAGCGCGCTGATCGCCGACATGAGCTGGGACAACGCCAGCTGGGATCAGTTCCCCACCGACGGCGGCTATGCCGGCTCGGGCAACTACAACCAGGTCATCTTCGGCCAGCTGGTCATCCCCAATGTGCCCCCGTTCGATGTCCCCGGTGCGGGCTCTGAGGTCGGCGGCGTGATCGGGACCTTCACGGTCACCCTGGCCGCCACCGGCACCGGCGTGATCGACTTCGCGCTCGGCTCCTCGCAGCCCTTCACCCTGCAGACCGTCGATATCAACACCGGCGCCCTGTACGACGACTCGCAGGCCGGCAGCACCCTGACGCTTAACGGCGCCTCAGTCTCGGTCGTCCCCGCGCCCTCCGCTCTGGCCCTGCTGGGCCTCGGTGGTCTGGCCGCCGGTCGCCGCCGCCGCTGATCGCCGCGAACCGACCGATCAGTTGAACAACAACTGACTCAAACCAAAGCCCCCGCCCGGAAACGGTCGGGGGTTTTTCATTTTGGTCAAGAGGGTAAGGATCGCGGAGAACATGAACAGGGTCTTCAACTTATTCGATGTCTCCGGTTACTCTCCTCATTCAACCAAGGCTGCTCCTGAGCCGCCGCCTCGAGAAACATCGTCTCGGCACTCCACATCCAGGATAAATATTTTCAAAAATCATTCTCTTTAGATGGGGATGTAGGCAGCATATGTTATCCTATAGGTGACTTGGCCCAGTTCGCTTACGGAGATCATCATGCAGAAATTAAATTCTCGGCACTGCCCTTGGATTCGTGCCACCACTACTTGGACCTTATTCACCCTCCTTGGAGCATGCACGAGCCATTCATCAGAGCCATTCTGGCGCACCGCAGGTCCCGGTCGCCTCAGCAGTTCGCGAGTTTTATCCGAATACACGCCTCGTCATGCATCAGATGCTGAATCGGTTTCGGATACAACACTGAAGCCTCTCTATCGTGAGACCGTTCAGTGTGTGGATATCAACACAGAGAACTGGCCTGATGATCAGATTGTCTCGAAAGCTTGGGGCGAGAGTCGAGAGTTTTCAGAAGCAGAACTCGAGAATGAGGAAGTAGAGTTCGAAGAGTTCGAATCAATGTTCAACGGAGACAGACCGCAGCCTCATCGTGCTCAAGCAGGCGAGAATAGCGCTTTCCCAGTTGGAAAGATCGATTATGAGATCGGGGACTTCACGGTAGATGCTATCGAGGGCTTCGATGGACTCGCACAAACCGCCAATGGAACAGCCGAACCCGAGTTTTCTGATCGAGTCCCCCCTGACCCTAACATCGCCGTGGGTCCGGGACATATTGTGCAGGTCGTGAATTATGCGATTGCTTTCTATGACAAGGACGGCGCCCATGCCCAGACTTTTTCTGCAGAACTCGGCCCCACGGGAAGTCCAAGTTTTTTTCAAAATGCAGTGCACAAGGTGTTTGATCCCAGATGCATCTTTGATCATGAAATCAATCGCTTCATTGTCACCGCGACGGAACCCTATAGCGACTACTCTGCAGCTTATCTAAACTTTGCTATTTCGGACGACAATGATCCCAACGGGACTTGGCATACATATCGTATTGACATCAATCCCGCACCCGGCTCGACACTCTTCTGGCTTGATTACCCAGCCCTTGGCTTTGATTCGAATGCATATTATGTTTCGGGTACTCTCGATTATCTAAGCGGAACCCCAAGCCCGTTTGGAGGCTCGCGGTTCATCGTCCTTGATAAGGATGATGTCAAGAATGGATCTACGACTACGCCCTCTCAGCTTACCGCACCATTTGGGGGCTCGTCATCTTCATTCCTGATGCAAGCGGGCCAGATGTTTGGTAGCTCGCCGCAAAGATGCTACTTCGCGGATTACACCATATCAGGCACTGGAACAACCGCAAATGATGTCAGAATCTGGACCATCAATAACCCACTCACGACACCTACGCTTCAGCATGTTTCGGTGAGCGTCCCTCAGGTAGCAGGCATATCTCTAGGGTCGATGGGTAGCTCAGGAAACTACCAAACATTCTCGGATGTTCGATTTTATAACCTTCAATGTCGCGGCACCGATCTCTACACTACCCAACAGATTGGTAAGAGTTCCGGTTCGACGACCCATGGCGTGAGTCGATGGTACCACATCAATACCAACAACTGGCCCAACTCGGGGACGAACCCCTCGCTCGTAGAGGTGGGCGATATAGAGGGAACCAGCAGCGAGAACTACATGTTCCCGGCCATCTATTCAGATGCGCAAGACAATGTCGTTGTTGTTTCGGGACGGGTAAGTCCCACAGAATACGCGAGCATTCAAATCAACGGTCGGGCCGCAAGCGACACGGCGGGTATGATGTCCGCACCGATTCCGATTATCACCGGATCGGCGTCCAATATCGCTATGGGTGGCCGCTGGGGGGATTACTTTGATATCGCCATAGATCCGGATGACGACACGACCTTCTGGGTCACCGGAGAATACCAAGACTCAACCGGCTGGAGAACATACATCAACTCATGCCGATATGTGGGCGCTAGTTGTATTCCTGATTACAACGGGGATGGTTTCTTGAATTTTTTTGATGTCTCAATGTTTCTGAGCCTGTATAACTCTCAAGATCCTAGCGCTGACATGAATAATGACGCGGCTTGGAACTTCTTCGACATCTCATTGTTCTTGCAGCTATATGCCGCCGGATGCCCTTGAGTCAATGCACTCGGCTGTCATTTGGCCGCTCAGCGGCAGCTCGTGTGACCAGGCGTGATTAGTCCTCCCCGGCCCGGATGGCGAACGACAGCACGACCGAGTCGTTGACATACAGATCGAGCCGGTCCGGCTCCGCGTGGTAGGCGTTCACCGACTGCAGGAGATGCAGGAATCGCGCCTCCTGCTGCATGATCCCCTCGGGCCGGGCGCAGAAGACCTTCGTGGACATGACCTCGGTGACCTTGAGCCCGGAATCCCCACGCCTCGTATAGCTGGCGGTGAAGCGGTTGCAGCCCGCATCACCCTCAAGCCAGGTGTGCTCCTTGAAACTGATGCGGAGTTCCGTATCCTCGATGGGGCCGAGCCCCTCGATCGAACTCAGGTACCACTGCTGGGCCGCGATCCAGGCCCAGTCCTCGTGCGCCTGACGGATCTGGCCCACCATCGGACGCGTATCGGGGCGCGGCTCAAGCTCCTCGCTCGTGCCGACGCACCCCCAGAGCGTCGCAACGGCCAGGGGCGTAAGCAGCATGAGGGTTGTTCCGAGGGGGCGCATGGTTGGACTCCTTGTGCGGGCACGCTTCTTCTCTCATCATACGGGACCATCATGGTGATCGTTGCTCGCGTGGGCGCTGGGAGTATCATCCCCCCATGCGAACCACCGAAGCGGTCGATAAACTGGCGATGCTGATCCGAGATGTGCCCGATTTTCCCAGACCCGGGGTCGTGTTCAAGGACTTCACCCCCCTGCTGGCTGATCCCGGCGCCCTGGCGCTGGCGGTGGAGCTGATGGCCAACCCCTATCGAGGCAAGGGGATCGACCTGGTCATCGGCGCCGAGAGCCGGGGGTTTATCTTCGGGATCGCCATCGCCCAGGCCCTCTCGGCGGGGTTCGTGCCGGTCCGCAAGCCCGGCAAGCTGCCGCGGGAAGTGCACGGGGTCGATTACGACCTGGAGTACGGCGCCGACCGGCTGGAACTCCATGCCGACGCGCTGATGAAGGGCCAGAAGGTGCTGCTGGTCGACGACCTCTTGGCCACCGGCGGGACCATGCGGGCCAGCTGCGAGCTGGTGGGCAAATCGGGGGCGCAGATCGCCGGGATCACGGTGCTCATCGAGCTCTCGTTCCTCCACGGGCGCGACAAGCTCGGAGCCCTGGGCGCGGTTCATTCGGTCCTCAAGTACGACTGACGAAAGCATTTTTCGCTCCCGGCGCGGGCGGAAGCGGGCTCGATTTTTTCGTCCCGGCGCTATGATTGCTCCGCGATTCTCCCTCCCGCACCCTGTTCCCGACAGGAACCCGCCGCCGATGACCACCACACCCACCCAAGGCCGTCCGCTCATGGCACACACCCAGTCGCCCTATTCGCCCATCACCCCCGCCGACATCGAAGCGCAGGCCTTGTTCTCCACGCGCCACATCGGCCCACGCGACCACGACCTGCAGGAGATGCTCTCCACGGTGGGGGCCACGAGCATGGACGAGTTCATCGCCCAGGTCGTCCCGGGCGACATCCATCTCGATCGGGCCCTCGATCTCCCCGCCGCGCGCACCGAGTACACGCTCTGGCACGATCTGCGCAAGATCGCCGAGAAGAACAAGCTGTTCCGCTCGTGCATCGGGATGGGCTATGTCGGGACGATCACCCCGGCGGTGGTGCTGCGCAATGTGATGGAGAACCCCGGCTGGTACACGCAGTACACGCCCTACCAGCCCGAGACGGCCCAGGGACGGCTCGAGGCGCTGCTGAACTTCCAGACCATGATCGCGGACCTCACGGGTCTGCCGCTGGCCAGCTCGTCGCTGCTCGACGAGGCGACCGCCGCCGCCGAGGCGGTGTCGATGGTGGCCTCGATCACCAAGGGCGACCGCCACACCTTCTATGTGGCCGACGACTGCCACCCGCAGACCATCGCGGTGGTCCGGACCCGAGGCGAGGCGATCGGGCTGACGATCAGAGTCGGCGCGGTCGGCTCGTTCGATCTGACCAACCCAGACGCCGCGGGCGTGCTGGTGCAGTACCCGACCACCGACGGACGCATCGAGTGCTACGAGTCGATCGCCAAGGGGGCGCACGAGAACGGGATGATGGTGGTCGCGGCCGCCGATCTGCTGGCGCTGACGCTGCTGCGCGCCCCCGGCCGATGGGGGGCCGACATCTGCGTGGGCAGCTCGCAGCGCTTCGGCGTGCCCATGGGTTTCGGCGGCCCGCACGCCGGGTTCATGTCCACCACCGAGGAGCATGTGCGCAAGATGCCCGGACGCATCGTGGGCGTCTCGCGCGACGCCCACGGCCACCCCGCCCTGCGCCTGGCGATCCAGACCCGCGAGCAGCACATCAAGCGCGACCGCGCCACCAGCAACATCTGCACCGCCCAGGTCCTGCTGGCGGTCATGGCCTCGATGTACGGCGTGTACCACGGTCCTCAGGGCCTGGCCCGCATCGCCAGGCGCGTGCACGCCCAGACGCAGACGCTCCGCGTGGGGCTGCTGGCGCTGGGGCACGAGATCGAAGAGGGCCTGGTCTTCGACACCCTGCGCGTCAAGGTCCACGGCGACGCCGAATCGGTGCTGGGCGCCGCCCGCGCCCGGCGCATCAACCTGCGCGACTTCGGGGACGGCAGCGTGGGCGTCACCCTCGACGAGACCTGCGACGGAGGTCTGCTGCACGATCTGCTGGAAGCCTTCGGCGGCACGGGCCAGGAGGACCTCAACGAGCTGGCCATGCGGGCGACGCTCGACATCGCCCAGCCCTTCCGGCGCGACACCCTCTTCATGACCCACGCGGTCTTCAACTCGCACCGCAGCGAGACCGAGATGCTGCGCTATATCTCGCAGCTCCAGTCGCGCGATCTCTCGCTGACGCACAGCATGATCCCGCTGGGGTCGTGCACCATGAAACTCAACGCCACCAGCGAGATGCTCCCGGTCACCTGGCCCGAGTTCGCCCACATGCACCCCTTCGCTCCGCGCGAGCAGTGGGAGGGGTACGCCGTGCTCTTCGACCAGCTCGAACGCTGGCTGGCGGAGATCACCGGCTTCGAGGCCGTCTCGCTCATGCCCAACGCCGGCAGCCAGGGCGAGTTCACGGGGCTGCTGACCATCAAGGCCTACCACGAACACCAGAACCAGAAGCAGCGGAACATCTGCCTCATCCCCGAGAGCGCCCACGGCACCAACCCCGCCTCGGCGATCGTGGCGGGGATGAGGGTCGTGGGGATCAGGACCAACGCCAACGGCGCGATCATGATCGACGACCTGCGCGACAAGGCCCAGAAGCACGCTCAAGAGCTGGCGTGCGCCATGATCACCTACCCCTCGACCTGCGGCGTGTTCGACGACAACATCCGCGCCATGATCGACACCGTCCACGAGTTCGGCGGGCTGGTCTACCTCGACGGGGCGAACATGAACGCCCAGGTGGGGCTGTGCCGCCCCGGCGACTACGGCGCCGATGTGTGCCACCTGAACCTGCACAAAACCTTCTGCATCCCCCACGGCGGCGGCGGGCCGGGCATGGGCCCCATCGGGGTCAACGGCAAGCTCCGCCCGTTCCTGCCGGGCCATCCCGTCCGCAACCCTGCCACGGCCGGCGACCACGCCGTGGGCCCGGTCAGCGCCGCGCCCGAAGGCTCGCCGAGCATCCTGCCCATCTCGTGGGTCTACATCGCGCTCATGGGCCCCCCGGGGCTCAAGAAGGCCAGCGAGGCGGCGATTCTGAGCGCCAACTACATGGCCGAGCGCCTCAAGGACCACTACCAGGTGCTTTTCAGAGGCAGCAAGGGGCGTGTGGCCCATGAGTTTGTGATCGACTGCCGACCGTTCAAGAAGAGCGCGGGCATCGAGATCGACGACATCGCCAAGCGCCTGATCGACTTCGGCTTCCACGCCCCCACCATGAGCTGGCCCGTCCCTGGCACGCTGATGATCGAGCCGACCGAGTCGGAATCCAAGGAAGAACTCGACCGCTTCTGCGACGCGCTGATCACGATCCGCAAGGAGATCGCCCTGATCGAACGCGGCGAGTTGCCCCGGGACGACAACCCGCTCAAGAACGCCCCGCACTCGATCGCCGCCATCGCTGCCGATGAGTGGACCCATCCCTACTCGCGCGATGTCGCCGCCTACCCCGCCGAGCACCTGCGCCGTTTCAAGTTCTGGTCGCCCGTGGGACGCGTGGACAACCCGTTCGGCGACCGCAACCTCGTGTGCTCGTGCCCGAGCGTCGAGGAGCTGTGCGAGATCGGATGACTGATTATCTGTGGGTGCCCTGCTTATCACCCGGTGTCTTCACCGGGTTAAAGCAGGATCGCATGTGATTGGTATTCGTGAACCTGCTTTAGCCGCGCGTAAGCATGGCACTTGCTTGCGCCCTCGTGGGGTGCCCTGTTTAACACCCGGTGTCTTCACCGGGTTTAAGCAGGATCGGGTGTCGGTGGTATTCGAAGACCTGCTTAAGCCGCGCGTAAGCAGGGCACCCACACCAGCACCCACACACGACTTTAATTCGCCTTGACAAAGGTCCCGCGCTGGCGGTCCTTGACGGGGCCAGGGAACTTGAGCGCCCGCCCGTGGGCCACGACCCACACGCCCGGCTCTAGGATCCCCGTCGCGAAGATCGCCTCGTTGAGGTTCTGGAGCGCGTCGGAGCGTTTCATCTCGAAGGGGCGCATCGCGCCGGTAAGGATGATGGGGATCTTGGGGCTGGGGATCTGCGACCGCAGGTAGTCCCCGGTGGTGCACAGGGTGTCGGTGCCATGGAGGATCACGATCCCGCCGCAGTCCGTGGGCTGGTCCGGCGTGCCCATGAGCAGTTCGACGGCCCCGGCGATGCGGGTTCGATCGGCGTCGGTCAGGTCCAGCGAGTCCTTCTGCATCAGCTGCAGGGTGTTGATGCTGGTGTCCTCAAGGCGCAGCAGTCGCAGCATCTCCAGCACGATCGAGGAGCGGTTGGCCAGCGTCCCGGCGTGTTCGTCGTAGGTTTTCTCGATCGTGCCGCCGGTGGAAATGAGCGTGATCTGTCGCATACGCATAAGATTATCCCCCGGCGCGGTCGATATCCGGGACCGGTGAGGAGGATGTTTGCATGCCCATGCTGAGCGCCAAGGACGCGTACGAGCAGGCCAAGGCGCTCTACGACCAGGGTTCTTATCGCGCCGCGGTCCGGGCGAGCGAGGTGCTCTACAAGCAGGTCCCGCACCACCCGCCGGTGGTGGCGCTGTATGTCGGGGCCCTGCTGCGGTTCCAGCGCTGCGACGACGGGGTCCGCATCGCCAAACGCGCGCTCCGCCACATCACCCACAAGCCCCACCGCGTCGCCATCATCTCCCAGCTCTCCGACGGGCTCACCCAGTCGGGCGCGCTGGCTGAGGCGATCGAGCTGGTGCGTCAAGAGCTGGACAACCAGCCAGACAACCCCATCCTGATCGGGTCCTACACCCATCTGCTGGTGATGAACGACCGGCACGACGAGGCGATCGCGTACATCGATATGCTGCGGGAAAGAGGCATCGAGGCCCTGTCGATGGCGGCGGTCTTCGGGCGCGCCGTGCTCCGCACAGACCGGCGTGACGAGGCGATCGAGTGGCTCACGAAGCTGCTCGATGACGAAGAGCACCCGGGAACCGACGCCCAGCGCCACCAGGCCTACAACGCGCTGGGGCACCTGCTGGACAGGGCCAAGCGCTACGACGAGGCGATGGAGGCGTTCCACAAGAGCAACGCGCTGATCGAGCCCGATTTCATCGAGCAGCGATTGGACGCGACGCTCGAATGCATCACCCGCTCATGGACGCCCGAGCGATTCGCCCGCGCCCCGGAGCGGCCCGAACCCTTCGGCGCCCGCCCGGTCTTCATCGTCGGCATGCCCCGCTCGGGCACCACGCTCACCGAGCAGATCATCGACGCCCACCCCCGCGCCTACGGCGCGGGAGAGCTGGGCCTGATCTCCGAACTCTTCCGCGGGCTGGCCAGGAGCCCCGACAACCCCTACGCCACGGGCCCCGACGAGTACGACCCCGCCACGCTGGCGCAGGCCGCCCGCTCGTACCGCGAGGAAACCGCGGCCCTGGCCGGCGATGAGTCGGTCGAGGTCATCGTCGACAAGGCCCCGCTCAACTACCACTACCTGGGCATGATCGCCCTGGCGCTCCCCGACGCGCGGATCATCCACTGCCGCCGCGACCCGCGGGACAACTGCCTCTCGTGCTATTTCCAGCTGCTCAACACCGGTCACGGCTACAGCTTCGACCTCTACAACTGCGGACGATATTACCGCAACTACACCAGGGTCATGAGCCACTACCGCCGCCTGCTCTCGGGCCCCGAGGTCGCCATGCCCATCTTCGACAACGGCTACGAGGGCATGGTCGCCGATCAGGAGCGGCGCACCCGCGAACTGCTCGATTTCATCGGGCTCCCGTTCGACCCCGCCTGCCTCGACTTCCACAAGTCGGGCCGCGTGGCGGTCACGCTCAGCAACGACCAGGTGCGCCAGCCGATCTACAAGTCGTCGACCGAGCGCTACCAGCGCTACGCCAAGCACCTGGGACCGCTGCTCGACGGCCTGGGCGACGCGATCGAGCCGGGCGATTGACCGATCCAGCCCCAGCCACCCCGGCGTAGAATGGTCCCGCCGATTCTCACCACCATCCCACCCGGGAGCGATTCATGCAGCCAGCACCGCAGCAGCAGCCCACGCCCAAGCAGTTCTTCGAGGAGGCCCACCGCCTCATGCGCGTGGGCGATGTGTTCGAGGCCGCCCGGCGCGCGGGCAAGCTGCGGAGCCACTTCCCCGACGACCCGCCCGTCCTGGCCCTGCACGGGCTGGTGCTGGCGCGGATGGGCATCCACGCCCAGGCGCTGGGCGACTTGATCCGCGCGGCCCAGCTCACCGAGGAAGCGCTCGAGGGAGACGAGGAGAACCCCGCGCGCCCGCGCATCGTCGACCAGCTGATCCGCCTGAGCGTGCAGATCGGTCGCTCGTCGATGGCGATCCAGGATGATGCCGCCGCCGAGGAGGCGATCGAGACCGCGCTGCGATGGGACCCCGAACGCGCCGACGCCGTGGCCGCCAAGGCCGAGCTGCTCGCACATCGGGGCCGGAGCCCCGAGGCGCTGGCCCTGATCGATGAGGCCCGAAAAAACAAGCTCGATCCCATGCCCCTGGTCCTGGCCAAGGGCGGGATCCTGCTGGAGTGGGACGCGGCGAGCGACGCCGGCCGGGCGGCGGTGGTCAAGGAACTCGAGGAGCAGGCGTCCGTGCCCGGTCACGGAGCGCTGGATCTGGGCGATCTGCTCCGCACCATCGGCGCCATCAACGACCGGCTCGGACGCGAAGACGACGCATTCAAAGCGTTCCGCAGAGCCGCCAAGCTGCGACGCGACAAGTACGACCCGCGCCACTACACCACGATGACCACCAGGCTCATCGCCGACTGGTCGTCCGAGCACCTGGGCAAGCTCATCACCCCCGAGGAATCTGGCCAGGGCTTCGTGCTGGTGCTGGGCGCGCCGCACTCGGGCGTGGCCCAGCTGGCGGACATGCTCGCCCAGTTCGAAGACGCCACGGTGCTCGGCCCGCTCGAGACGCTCTCCTCGGTGTGCGTGCGCCACCTGGGCGCCAAGCAGGGCGTGCTGCGCCCGGTGCCGATGGAGGCGCACAAGCTGCGGGGCGGGCAGCTGCGCGAGGGCGGCCGCGCCTACGCCGAGCAGATCATGGGCATGGGCGCCTTGGGCAAAAGAGCCATCGACACCCACCCGCTCAACATCCCCCTGGCCGGGGCGGCGGCGGTGATGCTCCCGGGGATCAACATCGTCATGTGCCGGCGTGACCCGCTCGAATCGGCCCTGGCCTGCTTCTGCGACGCCATGATCGGCAACCACCCCTACGCCGGCGACCTGCTCAGCTGCGCGGGGTTCGTCGCCGACAGCAACCGCATGCTCGACCACTGGGTCAGGACGCTCGGGGCCGAGCCCATCGGCGCCAACATCGTCGAGGTCCAGTACCAGGACCTCATCGCCAATCCCGCCAGAGCCGCGGCCCGTGTGGCGAACGAAATCGGGCTTGACGCCAGCAAGGGCTCGATCACCAGCATTCCCCGGTTCGATACCGGGCCAGGATCACACCCCGAGCGGTATCGGAACTACACGCGGCAGATCCGCGACCTGCTCGGCCTGGCCGAGGCATAGGGCCGAGGCATAGGGCCGAGGCATAGGGGGGCGTAGGCCGGTGCCATCGGTTCTCAGTGGCAGGCGCAGCCGGGGCTGCCGCAACCGCCCTCATCGCACGCCTGGGGCTCGGGGGCGGGTCCGAGCAGCTTCTCGATCTTGGCGTTGAGGAACCACGCGTGGTGCTCGAGGTGCCAGCAGTCATGGTTGGCGATCTCGCGAACGCTGATCGGGCCCTTCTCGGGGTGCAGTCCCTGACGCGCCCATTGCGCGTCGTCGAGCTGCATGAGCAGGGCGCAGAGCCAGGAACGCGTGGTGTGGATCATCGCCAGGTCCCCGCCCATGGGCGGGAGCAGGTTGCCTCCCTCGACGCAGCCGTAGAGCCCGGCGTCGATGAAGGCGTGCTCGTCCCAGAGCGTCAGGGTGGGGTGGTCCTGGGCGAGGATGAGCCGGATCCGGTGCGCCATCACCACCTCCGCGTCGGCCAGGTGCCCGATGAGCACGCGGACGGGCCACGCCCCGACCCCGGCGCTCTCCAGCCAGGCCCGGGATACCTGCTCGGGATCGAGCTGCACCACCCGCGGGTCGAAGTGCTCAAGCCCCATGCGCATGCGGGCGCACAGGGTGGCGGCGTCGAGTTCACCGATCTCGCGCATGCGCTGGCGCGGAGCATCGAACGCGCTGGCCGGGGAGGGGGCGGGGGAGGTCCGATCGGTCGGGGTGGTGGTCATGCCAAAGCGTAGCGCCGCGGAGCGATCGGGAGGGCGGTCCCCGCCAGCACGGGACTCAGGTGTTGGGGAGAAACCACCGGAGCCGGTAGTTGCGCTGCTCAAAGACCACATCGAGGCCGATCCAGTACAGCGACTCGTTGGTGGCGCGGGGCAGCCGGAGGCGAAAGGTGTTGCGCCCGATCGTTTTGAGGTACAACCCCGGGGTGTATTCGCCCATGGGCATGAAGCGGAACAGCCTGCCGATGTCACGCTCGTGGCTCTTGAGCTCGTCGAAGGCCAGCCCCGGATCGAGCCCGCGCTCATAAAACTCGTTCTTCGTCCGCTCGGAGAGCACCTGCTCAAGAAACAGGTCCTTTTCCCCCTTGGCGATCGTCGTGGAGATCTGGGACATCAGCTGGCGCACGGACTTGGTGTAGAGGGTGATGCTCCCGTCCTCGTGCTCGACGCGGATCCCCTCTTCGGGGGTTCGGAGGAAGTCGGGCAGCCTCCGCGAGGGCTTCTTGGCGGGGATCGCCGATTGCGAGCCCTCGAGCCCCGAGAGCACGCTCGACTGAGAAACGATGCGCTCGTACCGGCACCCGCCGGGGAGCATCGCCAGCGGCGGGCCCAAGGCCAACAGTGCGAGGATGTGGGCCCGGGGTCGGCTCATGCCTTCTTCGATACGCGGGGATCGAGCCGCGGTTCGGTGATGGCGCGGGCGTCGTCCGCGCCGGCCGGGTTTTCGCCGTCCAGCCGGAGCGCGTGCTCGGGCTCGCCTGACCCCCGTACCCAGATCGCGTGCCCGAGGCGGTGGGGCTGGTCCTGCCCGCGCTGGGGTTGACCGATCAGCGTGTGGGTCCCGATCGAATCGGGGCGGCTCAGCGCCGCGCGGGCGATCAGCGCCCCCACGGTGAGCATGTTCTGCACCTCCCAGCCGCTGGGGGTCTCGAAGACCTTGTCGAGCGTGTACCGCCCCCAGAAGTCGAGCATGTCGCACGCGTCGTCGAGGCGCGTGTGCGTGCGCTCCACCCCCGCGTTGATCCACATCGTCGAGCGCAGCGAGGAGCGCACATCGTCGAGATCCAGCTCGGCGTGGTTGGAGTCCTTGATCGCCGAGACGATCGAGCCGGGCGAGACGGGGGTGCTGTCGGAGCGGGCGGCGGCCTGCTCGCCGGCGATGGCGCCCATGACCAGCCCCTCGAGCAGCGAGTTGGACGCCAGGCGGTTGGCGCCGTGGAGCCCCGTGCACGAGACCTCGCCCACCGCCAGCAGATTGGGGACGCTGGTGCGGGCCCGCAGGTCGGTGCGGACGCCGCCGATGGTGTAATGGGCCGCGGGATGCACGGGGATCAGATCGCGTGCGGGATCGAGCCCGAACGAGGCGAGCGAGGCGTGGATCCCGGGGAAGCGGGCGGGGAAGTGCTCGATGTGCCGGCAGTCGAGCCAGACATGCTTGCCCCCCTGCAGGGCGATCTGGCGCACGATGGCGCGCGCGACGACATCGCGCGGGGCCAGCTCGGCCAGGTCGTGGATCACCGGCATGAACCGCTGCCCCGCGTGGTCGAGCAGGTGGGCCCCCTCGCCCCGGACCGCCTCGGAGATCAGCGCCCGCGCCGCGCCCGGGATATAGAGCGTGGTGGGATGGAACTGCACGAACTCCATGTCCGCCAGCTCGGCCCCGGCGCGGTAGGCCATGGCGATCCCGTCGGCGGTGGCCACGCGGGGGTTGCTCGTCTCGCGGAAGACCTGCCCCGCCCCGCCCATGGCCAGGACGGTGGTCCTCGCCCAGATGACCTGGAGATCGTACCTGGGGTGCCAGGTGATCGCGCCAACGACCGGCGAACCGGGCGTGTTGGCGGTGGTCAGCAGGTCGATCACGAAGCAGTGATCGAAGAGGCGGATGTTCTCATGCGCCCGGGCGCGCCCGACGAGGGTGCGCTGCAGCTCGGCGCCCGTGGCGTCGCCCCCGCTGTGATAGATGCGCGAGGCGCTGTGCCCCCCCTCGCGCCCGACAAGCAGGCGACCACGCTCGTCGCGGTCGAAGCGCATGCCCCAGTCCATGATCTCGTTGATCCTCGCCGGCCCGTGCTCGATGACCAGGCGCACCGCGTCGGGGTCGCACAGCCCGGCCCCGGCGGTCATGGTGTCGCTGATGTGCGACTCGATGCTGTCGCGGTCGTCGGCGGGGGTGTCGAGCACCGCCGCGATCCCCCCCTGGGCCCAGGCAGTGTTGGTCAGACTCAGCGACTCCTTGGCGCAGACGATGACATGGCCGCCGTGGGCGGCCCCGATGGCGCTGCGCAGCCCCGCGACGCCCGAACCCAGCACCAGCGTGTCGCAGAAGATCTGGGGCAGCAGCCCCGTTCGGAATGGGATCAGGTAGCGGCGTTCATCGAAGATCGGATTCACTCGCGACTCCCTCTCTGCCGGGTGCATGGCGCCGAGTGGATGGCGGCCAAGCCGGGCGTATCCCCCGGACGGTGATTCTATGCGGGAAACCGGGCCCGAGCCGACTACGATACCGCTTGCTGGCGCCCCGGCGCCCGCTTTGCCCAGGATCACCGGCCGGGGCATCAGGACGGACAGGAGCGACGCGCGCGACAATGGCCAGGAACCCTCAGAAAGCCCGGATGTACTTCCAGAAGGGGAACGAGGCGATCAAGGCCGAGAACTACGGCATCGCGCGCACCATGCTCACCAAATCGCTCGATTTCGATAAGGACAACCCCGACATCATGGGCCGCCTGGCGCAGGTCCACATCGTGATGGGCCACGCCGACGAGGCCGCCGAGCTGCTCGAACGGAGCATCAGGCGCCGTCCCAACCACCCCGACACGCTGCTGGCCCTCTCGCACGCGTACATGGAGCAGGGACGCGTCGAGGACATGCACGGCGCGCTCGACAAGGCCCTGGCCTGGGACCCTACGCACGGGGCCTGCCTGCACGCCAAGGCGATGGGGTACATCAACTCGGGCCGCCCCGAGCTGGCCCGCGAGACGCTCGACCGGGCCGGGGACATCGAGCGCCCGCACGCGCTGATCCTCATGGCCCACGCCAAGCTCGCGCGGGCGGAGAAGCGGTACGCCGACGCGATCGACGCCCTCAACCGCCTGCTGGAGCACGAGGGCGCGCTCGACCGGCACAAGCGATCGGCCCGCTTCGAGCTGGGCCACTGCTACGACGCGCTGGGCGAGTACGACCGCGCCTTCGCCTCCTTCACCGCCGGCAACGGCGGGCACATCCAGGGCAAGGTGCTCCACGCCGACACGGTGATCGCGACTTGGTCGCGCGACCTGCTCGACGCGCTTCCCCCCGCGGACACCGGCTCACAGCGCCCGGTCTTCATCGTGGGCATGCCCCGCTCGGGCACGACGCTCACCGAGCAGGTCCTCCAGGCCCACCCCGCGGTCGAGAGCGTGGGCGAGTGCCCCCTGGCGGCGCACCTGCTCGCCCGCAAGTCGCCCCCCTCGCTGACCGGCGCGGACACCGAGTCCTACGCGCACGAGTATCTCGCGATGCTCGACCAGCGGGTGGGCACGGAGGCGGCGCGGGTGGCGGACAAGCACATGGGCGCCGAGCGCACGCTGGGGCTCATCAGCAGGATGTTCCCCGGCGCCCGGGTCATCCAGTGCCTGCGCGACCCGATCGATGTGTGCCTGAGCGCCTACTTCCAGAACTTCGGCAGCAATGTGAGCTACTCGCGCGACCTGAGGCAGCTCGGCGAGCAGCACCGGGCCCACACGCGCATCATGGACTACTGGCGGGAGGTGCTGGACCTGTCGTTCCTGCCCAGCCGCTACGAGGAACTGGTGGCGGACTTCGAGCCCGGCGCCCGCCGGCTGATCGGGCACATCGGGCTCGATTTCCACGAGGACTGCCTCCGCTTCCACGAGTCGCGCCAGCATGTGGGCACGGCCAGCAGCGTGCAGGTCCGCAGCCCGATCTACCAGTCGAGCACGCAGCGCTGGCGCAACTATGAGAAGCACCTGGGCCCGCTGTTCGACGCCCTGGGCCCTCTGGCGCGGACGCGGGCCCCCGGGGCCGAGCACGGAGCGTGAGCACCCATGTCCAGCTTCAGCAGCACACCCGGTTTCCCGATCCAGACGGCCTACCAGAAGTCCGTCGTCAACTGCAGGCGCCTCATTGAGGCGGGCGAGTTCGACCGGGCCATCGCACTGCTGCTCGAGGTCAACAAGCAGAACCCGCGTGACACCGCCGTGCTGCGCATGCTGGGCAACGCGTTGATGATGATCGATCAACGCCGCGACGCGATCCGGCATCTGAGCTTCGCGGCCCGGCTCGAGCCGGGCAACCCGGACATCCAGTGCGACCTGGCCTCGGCGCTGCGGCGCGCCGACGAGATGCGCAAGGCCCATCAGGCCGCCGACGCCGCCCTGCGCCTGGCGCCAAACTACCCCCGCGCCGTGATGGTCAAGGCCCGGCTTCTCCAGTCCCACGCCGGGGCCCCCGAGGCCTACGAGCTGGTCCGCAAGGCCCTCGACGCCCGCGAGGACCCGGCGCTCCTGAGCATCTTCGGGCAGCTCTGCCGCGAGCTCAAACGCCAGGGCGAGGCGATCGACCGCATCCGCAAGGCGCTGGGCGCCCCCGGGCTCGATCGCTCGGTCCGCCAGGATCTGCTCTTCGTGCAGGGGCACCTGCTCGATTCGGTCGGCGAGTACGACGAGGCCTTCGACTGTTTCCACAAGGGCAACGCCATGAGCCCCGAGGGCGCCACCGCGGACCTCGGCAAGAGTCTGGAGCGCTGGGCGCCCGAGAAGTTCGCCCGGGTCCCGCGTTCGGATGTCGACGGCTCACGGGCCGTGTTCATCGTGGGCATGCCCCGCTCGGGCACCACGCTCACCGAGCAGATCCTCGCCGCCCACCCGAGCGCCGGCGGCGTGGGTGAGAGCGACATGATCGATTCAATGGCCCGCAACCGAGAGCTCGACGCCTTCGATCAGGACTATGTCAACGCCTCGGGGCGCCGGTACACCGAGATGATGCGCCGCGCCTACCCCAAGCCCTCAATCCGGCGCGTCTGCGACAAGATGCCCGAGAACTATTACTTTCTGGGCTTCATCGAGCGCATTCTCCCCGGCTCGCATGTGATCCACTGCCGGCGCGACCCGATCGACACCTGCCTGTCGATCTACTTCCAGCGCTTCGGCCCGCGCCTCTTCTACGCCTCGGACCTGCGCCTGTGCGGCCAACAATACCTCATCTACACCCGGATCATGGAGCACCTGCGGAACGCCCTGGGCATCGAGATGCACGAGGCGGTCTACGAGCAGACGACGGCCAACCCCGAACCCTCGATCCGGGCGATGCTCGATTCCATCGGGCTCGGGTTCGACCCGGCCTGCCTGGAGTTCCACAAAAGCCGCAAATCGGTCCACACCGCCAGCGTGGCCCAGATCCGCCAGCCGCTGTACACCAGCTCGACGCAGCGCTGGCGCCACTACGAGAAGCACATCGGCCCCCTGCTCGAAGAGCTCGGCCCGCTGCTTGGCGCTGCGGGCGCATGAAAAAAGCCCGCCGCTGTCGCTGGCGGGCTTGGGATCGCCAATCCTGCTCAGTCCTCGTCGGCGCGGGGCTCGTCGCCCTGCCCCTTGCCGTCCTGTCCCTTATCGCCCTGACCCTTATCGTCCTGTCCCTTATTGACCTGATCATCGGGCGCGCCCTCGGGCTGCAGGCCCGAGCCGTCCTCCTGGCCGCCGGGCTGCGTCGCATCGGGGCCCTCGCCGCCGGCGTTGTCGTACACATCCGCCGATTCCTCCGGGTATCCCAGCTTGACGCGCACCGGCTCGGTGATGTTGACCCCGCTGGGCGGGGTGACCAGCGGGCGGGCCAGGATCTCCTGCGTGATCCCGGTGATGGTGTCCGTCTGGACCAGCTTGCCGTCGGCGCGGGTCGCGAAGACGAACGAGTAGCCCTGCTCGGCGGCGATGTCGTTGGCGGCCTGATAGATCTCGGCGTACGCCTCGGAGATCTGGCTGGCGATCAGCGACTGGTAGTCCTGATTGATCTGCTGGCTCTGCATCTGGATCTGGCTCTGAAGCTGTTGATACTGCCCGTAGATGGCCCCCGCGTTGGGGTCGTCCTGCTTCATGCTGGTCAGCTGGGCCTGGATGCTCTGCATCTGCTGCTGCAGGCCGTCGAGCGTGGCGGTTGACTTGTCGCTGAAGTCGGTGCGGGCCTTGGCCATCTCCTCGCCCACCAGGGCCCGGTCGATGAGGGTGAACACATCGACAAAGGCGATGTCGCCCGCCTCGACGCCCACGCTCTTGCGCGCGGTGGCGCTGGGGACGAACGCGGCCACGATCACGGTGACGCCCACGAGCATGGCCGTGAGCAGGAACAGGGTTGGGCGTTTCATGGAATCGGTACTCCGGTTCGTTCTGGGTGCGGTTGGGCTCTCGCGTGCCGGTGGCGCGCGGGTATACTCTTCAACAATATGGCGGCCGGGTCCCCGCGTGTTCACCGCGTCCGAATTTCCCACCGAACGCCGCATGAACACACCGGAGTCTCTCGAAGATGCGCGATCCACGCCTCGACAAGCTCGCCGATGTCCTTGTTCGCTATTCAACCCGCGTCCGCAAGGGCGATCTGGTGGCCATCGGCGCCGACCCCGTCGCCATGCCGATGGTCGAGGCGGTCTTCGAGGCCGTGCTCAAAGCGGGGGGGCACCCGTTCTGGCAGCTGCGCAGCAGCACGCTGGCCGATGTGTTTCTCGACCACGCCAGCGAGGAGCAGATCGACTTTCTCAATCCCGTCGAGATGTACTCGGTCCAGACGATCGATGTGAGCATCGGGCTGTGGGCCGATGTGAACACCAGGTCGCTCTCGCGCATCGATCCCGGGAAGATCGCCCGCCAGCGACTGGCCTTTGCCCCCCGGATGAATACGACCCTCAAGCGAGCCGCCGCCGGGGAGCTGCGCTGGTGCGGGACCATGTTCCCCACCCAGGGCTCGGCACAGGACGCCGAGATGTCGCTGACGCAGTACGAGGACTTCGTCTTCAGCGCGGGGCTGCTGCACCTGCCCGATCCCGTCGCGGCATGGAAGGAGATCCACGAGCGCCAGCAGCGCGTCTGCGATTTCCTCCAGACCAAGAGCGAGATCCACTACCGGGCGCCCGCCGGGGAGGACCACGACGGCACCGACCTGCGCGTCGATGTCGACCCCGGGAAATCCATCTGGATCAACTGCTCGGGCGGAGAGAACTTCCCCGACGGCGAGGTGTTCTGCGGCCCGCAGGGCGCGACCGGGCATGTCAACTTCACCTTCCCCGCCGTGTACAACGGACGCGAGGTCGAGGGCGTGCGACTGGAGTTCAAGAACGGGCGCGTGGTCGACGCCAGCGCCCGCAAGAACGAGGCGTTCCTGCTGGCCATGCTCGACCAGGACCCCGGCGCCCGCACCATGGGCGAGATCGCCATTGGCACCAACTACTCGATCAAGGAGTTCACCCGCAACACCCTCTTCGACGAAAAAATCGGCGGCACCTTCCACGCCGCCTGCGGCATGGGCTACCCCGAGTCCGGCTCATTCAACGAATCCGCCCTGCACTGGGACATGGTGTGCGACCTGAGAGAGGGCGGCCAGATCAGCGCCGACGGAGAGGTCTTTCACCAGGACGGCCGGTTCCTGCGCGACGGCTGGCCCGGGTAAAGCCGCGAGCGCTGCCTGAAAATGGTGCTTTTGTATGAAGCGAACCACCCATCACGGTGGTTCCGGCGTGTATGCTTCGCGATTGTTTCTTGAACGACCTTTCATCCGGAGGCCATGCGTCATGATCGCGAGAATGCTGACCCTGTCCGTGCTTCTTTCCGCCGTCCTGTTCGTCAACCCGGGCTGCGGCAAGAGCGAACCCACATCCGCCAAAGCCGACACCTCCATCCCACTCGAAGGCAGCGCCGTCTCCAAGCCCAAACAGCTCGTGGGCGCATGGATGGCGGTATCCGACGGCCAACTCTCCGGCGTGGAGTTTCTCAAAGATGATCAGGCGATGCTCACCAGCGCCAATGGAGGCACGCTGACGCTGACCTATTCGCTGCTCGATGACGGCCGCGTCAGTCTCGTCAACCCGCAGGGACAGACCACGATCTACACCACCACCCTCTCGGGCGACACCCTCGAACTGGCCAGCGGCCAGCCACGCGTGGGCGTCCAGCGCTTCGAGCGCCTGCCCAAGGGCCAGACCCTGACCCAGGGCATCGCGGCCCGCGAGGCGGTCCTGGTCGAGCGGATGAAACAGCGCATCACCGCGCTGCAGAGCACCCTGCTCAAGGGCGATGTCGTGCTCTCCAGCGGGGACGGGGACGATGCCTGGGTGATGGCCCTGCGCTTCACCGACCCGGGCAGCTCGCTCGACGGCGAGATGGTCTTTGATTCGTTCAAGGGAAAGACAAACGCGCTGAGCCCCGTGCTCGTGCTTCCCTTCCGGGCCGAAACCTCGGCCGCAGGCCAGCGCTCGGACACAATCAACATCCAGTTCCAGGTCGCTCCTCCCACCGAGCCCCGGGGTCAGGACCGCGTGCGCGGCACGGTCCGGCTCACGATGTCGGGCGACCCGAAAAACCAATCCATCGGGGGCGAGGCGACCTTCACCTCGCTCTGGCCCTCGCCGCGGCCGGTCTCGCTCAGCAACGACTCCAAGGCCTACAAGGCGACGCTGGCCAAGCTCGACGCCCAGCGCGCGCATGTCAAACAGGAAATAGACACCATGCGCGCGTTCCTGGGCGGACGCAGCGTGTTCACAGGCCAGCGCGTGGTCAACGGAACGCCCGACCCCGAGCCCGCGCGATTGCTGATCGAGCGCAACGAGCAGGACAACGGGTACAACGCCATCGTGACCTCCGGCAACCGGGTGGACCAGCCGGGCACGGCCGCCATCGAGATGCTCTTGGACCGGGCCGCGCTGTATGTCGTCACGCCCTGGGGCGAGCAGTGGCGTCTGCAGACCACCGACGCAGACGGCGTGCTCGACGGACTCTGGCGGCCCAACGCCAGGGCCGATTTCATCAGCTACGGCACGGTGAAGCTCGATCGAGAGAGCCTGATGAGCGCCCAGGAAGTCTCGGCGGAGCGGGCCGCGATCGCCGAGTATCTCACACAAGGGCTGAGCACGCCCCAGCGATTTGTCGGCTTCGTCGAACGAAAGTTCGGCGCCACCAACATCACCCGCTGGCCCGTCTCGGTGGAAGTGCAGGTGAACGACGAGGGCGCCGCCTCCGGCGCCGCCTGGATGATCGCCCAGCAAGGCGGCGTCACGCTCGCCGGGCGCATGGACAAGGGTTCGGCGAATCTCGAATCCAACTCGGTCATGGAAAACAGCGTCGATTTCGGCTCCTTCGCCAGCCAGCGCTGGCGGCTTGACTTTGCCGGGTTGAAGCCCAGGCCCACATTCATGGGGCAGCTCACGGGCACCCGGCAGGGCGGCGGGCGGGTCGTCCTGACGGCGGCCACGGAGGAGTTCCTCTCCGAGGAATGCGAACGGCTGATCGAGGCCCTTTCCGGCCGCTCGTACACCTCACGCAAGACCAACACCTCAACCGTTCGTGATGAGCAGACCAACTTCCATTTTTCCATGGAAAGCGACGGTCGGGTCACCGCGGAGATCCACGGCCAGGGCGACCTGTGGAGGGCGGTTCCCCCGGCGATCTTCACCGGGTCGATCACCGACGATCACGGTATGCCGGTCCTCAAGGGCTCGGTCGCCCCCGCTCCCGACCCCGACAGGGGCGGCGGCCAAGACTACGAGCCGTTTGAGATCATGCTGTGCGCGGTCGAGGCCGATGGAATCGTCCGCCTGACCGGCTCCACCGCGCCCGGGCCCGGCAACCAGAGCTGGTTCATCCTCGAACCCATGGCCGAGAACGCCATCGCCGAGCCCAGCCCCATCCACGCCGTGCGCCTAGCCGCCCTCAGGGCGGGCGCCTCGGCCAAGCCGGAACGCTTCACCCATCCCCAACCCGGCGACGAGGCCCTGTTCATCGTCACCATCAACGAACGCGACCGCGGCGGCCAGCTCTTCTACGCCGACGGCCGTTACACCCATCGCAACTCGATCGCGGCCGCCGCGATCCACGCCGGGCTGGCCCAGCCCGGCGAAACGGCCATCTTCCGCCTGACCTACGCCCCGCCCTTCACCAGCGTGGTGGAGCCGGTCGAGCAGAACGGGGTCACTTCCTCCAAGGGCACATTCCGCGCCGACAACCCGCTGCCGAGCTTCACCATCGAGCGTCTCGCGGTGGATTGAGCCGGCAAGCCCGATCCGTCGCTCGATTAAGGGGCGTGCTCCCGCAGCGCCCGGCGAGCGCTGATCGAGTCAAGGTTCACCCCGCACTCGGGACAGGTGATTGGGCCGGGCAGGCGGTTGACATCGTACCCGCAGAAGGCGCAGCGCCCCTCGCCGGTGACCGCCCGCTCGTATTCCTCTAGGATCGCGTCCCAGATCGCCCCGACCGACTCGAAGGCGATCTTCCGCTTCAGTTCGCTCGCCGATTCGAGCACGATCAGCGAGCGGTCCGGCCGATCGGGCATCGACTCGCCGGTGAGCCGCTTATCGGCGTTGCCGATGGCGTATGCCCGCACGCCCCGGATCGAGAGCCCGTACAGGATCTGGTCGATGTCCACGCTGTCGCTGGCGCTGGTGACCACCATCCCCGGATCGAGTTGCTCTGGCGGTTGTCCCACGCGGTCAGGATAGCGACGCCGGCTTCGGCTATCCTCACCCGATGGGCGAGGAACTCACCCACATCCCGGTCCTGGCCGACGAGGTGGTTGAACTGCTCAGCCCTCAGCCGGGTCAGACGCTCGTCGACTGCACCGCGGGCCTCGGTGGGCACGCGGCCCTGGTCGCCCGGCGCCTGGGTCCCGAGGGCTCCATCATCCTCAATGACCTCGACCAGGACAACCTCGATCGGGCCAAGGTCTTTGTCCGCAACGCCTTGCGCCCTGAAGACCCGGATTCGGCCAGGGTCCACGCCATCCGGGGGAACTTCGCCGAGCTGCCCGCCAAGGTGCGGGGGCTGGGTCTGGGCGCCGACATGATCCTGGCCGATCTGGGCTTCGCCAGCACGCAGGTCGACGATCCCGAGCGCGGGCTGAGCTTCCGGTTTTCCGGGCCTCTGGACATGCGCCTCGATCGGTCGTCGCCCATCACCGCCGCCGAACTGGTCAACACGCTGCCCGAGCGGGATCTGGCGGGCATCATCCTGCGTTATGGCGAGGAAAAATCGGCGCGGAGGATCGCGTCAAAACTTGTTGCGGCCCGCGAGGTTGAGCCGATTACAACGACAGATCGGCTTGCCGAGATCGTGCGCGGCGCGGCGCCCGGCGGACGCGGTTCGATCAATCCGGCGACGAAGACCTTCCAGGCGCTTCGCATCGCGGTCAACGATGAGCTGGGCAGCCTCGAATCGCTGCTCCGGGTCATCGGGATCGCGCTCAGGAAACGCCAGCAGGGAACACCGGGCTGGATCAACCCGGGCGCGCGGATCGCGTTCATCGCGTTCCACTCGCTCGAGGATCGCCCCGTCAAGCGGGCGATGAGCCACTGGGCCGCGCAGGGCTGGGCCGAGCCGATCGGCAAGGGTCCGATCGAGGCGCGAGACGCCGAGGTGGGGACAAACCCGCGGGCCCGTTCGGCCAAGCTGCGGGTGTGCCGGGTCGTCTGAGACGCGGCGAAAGCAGAGCGGCCGGCGCGTGGGCACACGCTCGGGTCGGTTAGACAAGTCTTCTCGCGCCCCCGCCAGGGACCGGCGGGGGCGCGACGCATGATCCTCTCACCCGGCAAGGAAGCGGCTGTGACCAGAGAAAGCAAGCTCGCGCTCATCATCGGTTTCGTCCTCGTGCTCGTCGTGGGGGTGCTCGTCAGCGACCACTTCTCACAGGTGAGCACCATGGCCCTCGACACCAACCAGCCCGACGAGGGTCGCATCGCCGTGCCCATCACGGACCTGGGACAACGCGAGCAGCAGGGGATCAACAACGCCATCCCCCCCTCCAGCGCCCGCTACGCGGCCCTGGTTGAACAGTCGCAGCCGGAACCGCGGCCCCTGGACCAGTCGCCAGTGATTATCAGCAACAGCCAGCGCCAGATCGAGGAGCAGCAGCAGCTCGCAATCGGCGGCGACACCGACAACGGCGGCTCGCTGATCGACCGCGCCTTCGAGGAGGCCCGCAGGAGGGTGGAACAGACCGATTTCCCCGCCGCCGCCCAGCCCAGCCGGGCCCGTGAGCAGCAGGCGGACACGGTTCGCACGCTGCCCTCGCCCCGTTACGCGAGCTACACCGTGGTCGCGGGGGACTCGCTCATCAGGATCGCGCGTCGTTTTCTCAATGATGGCGAGCGCTGGCGCGAGATCCATGAACTCAACGCCGATCAGCTCGGCCCCGACGCGATCCTCAAGATCGGGATGACGCTCAGACTCCCCGCCGACGCCTCGGCCGCCACCGGGTCCCCGGCGCCCTTCCTCACACCCGCCAAGACGGGAGTGTCCCGCTCGTACACCGTCGTCCCGGGCGACACGCTGGGCGAGATCTCGATGCGGCTGCTGGGCACCTCCAGGCGGACCGAGGAGATCGTGCGCCTCAACGGGCTCGACAGCGCCAACGAGATCTTCGTGGGCATGACGCTCAAGATCCCATCCAAGTAACCGGGCGTAGGCCCTCTTCGCCCCTCATCCGTTCAACGCCCTCATCCGTTCCAATGCGGGGATCCGTCGTGTTCCTGAAGCTGGTCGTGCTCATCCTGGTCCTGGGCTCCTCGGGCGTGGGGATGCTGTCGGTGCGCCAGTCCCGTCTCCAGGCGGTGCACGAGATGGCCGAGGCGCGACACCGCATCCGCCGCCTGAGCGAGCAGGCGGGCGAGGTGCGCACGCTCATCTCCCAGTCGTGCACGCCCGACCGCGTCCACGCGATGCTCACCGACCCCGGGGCGTACCGCCCAGCGATCCACAACCCGGCGCGGATCGAACTGGCGCCGCGGACGATCGAGGCGATGGTCGATCAGGGCGCCCAAACGCCCGGCACCCGCGAGCCCGAGCCCAAACCCGTGCCCGGACCCGCTCTCGCACCCGCGCAGGATCGCGTCGCCCAGGGCGAAACGGCGCCCGCGCCAAACGCGCAGGGCGAGCGCGTCTGGATCGACCCGCAGGGACGCTCGCACCACATCTGGATGCTCGAAGACGGCTCACGCGTGGTGTTCGTCGAAAACTGAACCGGCGAAGGAGTGCCATCCATGACGATGCCCGGTGAACGCGATGCGCTGATGAGCCCGACCCCCAGCCGCGGGGCCGGTGACTCGCGCAGCAGCATGGTCTCGTGGCTGCTGCGCATCGGAACACTGGTGGGTCTGGCGATCGTGATCGGGCGGGTGGTCCAGCTCCAGGTCGCTCCCGGCGACCAGCTCAAATCATTCATCGCCTCGCGCACGACCTCGCAGACGCTCAACTCGAAGCGGGGCGACCTGCTCGACCGGCGCGGGCGCGTCCTGGCGACCACGCGGGTGGGGTACCGGGTGGTGATCGACCCAGAGGCCCTGCACGACGCGATGAAGCAGGACCCGGCCGCGATGGACCGGGTGATCGTGGCCCTGGGCCAGGTGCTCGCGACCCCCACGCCCGAGATCGCCCAGCGGATCATCGAGCGCATGGTCCGCAACGACGAGATCAGGACCGCAGCCGCCGAGACCCCCGCGACATCAGCGCCCGGGGCCACGCTGGCGAGCCTGAGCGTGGGCGGGACGGGCGAAGCGGCTCCCTCGCTGACCCTGTCTCGCTACCTGCCCCTGAGCGAGGTGCTCAACCAGCAGCAGACCCAGCGGATCCGCGAGCTCAAGCGGGCGGGACGACTGCCGGCGGTCTCGCTCGAGCACGAGCCCGTCCGCGAGCAGACCAGCCCCGGGCTGGTCGGGCCCATCGTGGGCAAGGTGGGCTTCGCGACCGACGCGACCCAGCGCACGGGGATCCTTGGCGCCGAGAAGCTCTTCGATGAGCGACTGCGCGGCGTGGACGGATCGCTGACTTACATCCGCGACGCCAACGGGCGACCGCTCTGGGTCGAACGCGGGGCCTGGGTCGACCCGAACAAGGGCAAGGATGTGCGACTGAGCATCGACCTGGAGATCCAGAGGATCGTGCGCGAGCAGCTCGGCTGGGGCGTCGAGCAGGCCGACGCGGCGGGGGGGAGGGCGATCGTCCTGGATCCCCACACGGGCGAGATCCTGGCGATGACCGACATCCTGCGCCCGATCCCGGGCCTGGCCGAGGTCGACTGGTGGGACCCCGACAGCGGCCAGGCGCGTCCCCGCATGCCCGATGTGAGCGACCAGCCCCGCTACAGGGTGCTCCGCGACGATCCCAACCGCCGGATCGAACCCGCGCTGGCGCACAACCGCTGCCTGCAGGATGTCTACGAGCCGGGATCCACCTTCAAGCCCTTCGCCTGGACCCTGGCCAAGACCCAGGGGCTGCTGCCCGACGACGAGGTGCTCGATATCAAGCAGCGGTCGATCCTGACCGATTACGGGCGGCGCATCACCGATGTGTACACCTACGATGATCTCAACAACTGGGACGCGGTGATCAAGTACTCCTCGAACATCGGGATGTACATGGCCACCTCGCGACTGAGCCACGAGGACCTGCGAAACACGATCAGGGCGCTGGGCTTCGGCGACCCCACCGGCGTCGGGCTCGGCGGGGAATCACCCGGGATCGTCACCAGCGCCGACGACTGGACCAAATACACCCAGACCTCTGTGGGCATGGGCTACGAGGTGGCCGTGACCCCGATCCAGATGGTGCGCGCCTTCTCGGTGTTCGCGCGCCGCGGCGAGCTGGCCGGCACGCTGCCCGAGGTCCGCCTCACCGCCGACGGCGACCCGGCCAAGCGCGGGATGACGGGCGATGAAACCATCGTCAAGCGCGTGTTCTCCCCCGAGGCGGCGCACCGCGTCATCGCCCCCATGCGCATGGTCGCCCAGCGGATGGACAAGAACACCGCCCGCCAGTACCCCGACATGCCCGAGCCGCGGTATTCGATGTTCGGCAAGTCCGGCACCTCGCAGATCGCGATGGTCCCCCCCGAGCCCGGGCTTCGCATCCCCAGCGGCACCCGGGGCTATTACGAGAAGCAGCACTATTCGAGCTTCATCGTCGGGGCGCCGGCCGACAACCCGCGCATCGTGGTCCTCGTCGTCATCGACGACATCGGGCCCGAGCGGGTCCGCGAGAACCATCATTACGGCTCCTGGGTGGCCGGGCCGGTGGTCCGGCGCATCGTCGAGCGGGTCCTGCCCTATCTCGGCGTCCCCGCCGACCTCGGGACGGAGAAGGCCCACGAGACCGGCGGGGCCTGACGCGGGAACGCTCGGGCGTCATCGTTCCAGCGGCGAACGCCCCGCGACCACCCGATCGCGCCCGCCCACGCCCACGATCTCGGCGATGAAACGCTGGTACTCGCGATCGATCTGGCCCAGCGTCGTTCCCTCGGGCAGGTAGACCAGCAGCGCGCCCGCGCCCGTGCGCCGGGAGGCGAAGTCCCTGAGATCGGCGGCGCTGAGCTTGTCGCGAAGCGTCCCGGCCGCGGCGTCTTGGAGCATCCCATGCAGGGCCGGCTGGTAGCGCCCGCCCTCGCCCTCGCGCAGGAACTGGACCAGGGCCCAGACCTGCGCGTAGTAGATCAGCGCCGCCGGCTTGGCGCTGCCCGTGTCACCGTGACGCTCGATAAGGTCCTGGGGGCGGAGTGTGACAAGCGCGTGCACGGGCATCAGCGTCCCGTGGTTGTACGCCTGACGCAACTGGTCGAAGCGTTCGATGTTGGCCCACGGCAAGAATCGGGGGTGGTCGGGGAACTGCTCGTCCCATCTGAATCCCTCCATCACGCAGGCGGCCCCCTCGTCGAGCCACACGGGCAGGGGATCGGCGAAGGTGGAGTGGGCGTACTGGTGCCAGCCCTCGTGGGCGCAGATCACGAACGAATCGCGGGGGCCGATGTCGTAGAACACCCCGATCTGCTTGGCCGAGTACCCCCCGCGCTCGATGGCCAGGTAGATCGGAGCCCGATCGCGCATCAGCGCCGTGGTCAGCGCTTCCCACTGCGATCGCTGCTCGAAGAAGTAGGTCTCGATCTTCTGGGCTGGCCGGGGCAGACGCGTCAGGTCGGACTGGTAGTGCAGGATCGAGAGCTCGACGAACGGCGGGAGGCGCTCGAGGATCTTGCGATCGTGCGAGGTCGTTCGGATCACCGCGTTGGGGGTGTAGTACGCCCACCCCGGCGCGCCCTGGTAGTTCCAAGCCCGCTTGTCGGCGACGAAGCGCCCGACATCGGCGATCGGCGGTGGGGCATCGGCATCGCGCACCGGGGCGGCCCCGCAGCCGGCCAGACCCAGCAGCAGCCACGCGATCACCAGCCGCGCCATCATCCCAGCCGCCCCAGCGCGGCGGTGGTCGCGGCGTGGTCCCTCTCAAGCTGAGCGAGCTGATCGCGCGTCTGCTGCACGAGGTGCGCCGGGGCCTTGTCGGTGTATCCGGGGTTGGACAGACGCCCCCTAATCCCGGCGATGCTCTTCTCGATCGTGGACAGCTCCTTTTCGAGACGCTCTCGCTCGGCGCCCGCGTCGAGCGCGTCGGCGAGGTTCGACAGGCGGTACTCGCTGCCCTCGAAGGTGAATGTGGCGGACTGGCCGCGGGGCTCCTCGGCCGAGACGGCCTCAACCCCCGCCAGCGTCTCGATCAGCGGGGACCACCGCGCGATGTCCGCCGCCAGCGCGCCCCCGGCGTGCAGGACGATCCGCCGCCTGGGCGGGACCTGCGCCTGGGCGCGGACCTCGCGGATCGTGGTCGCCAGCGACCGGACCCGCTCGTACGCCTCCTCGGCCACCTCGTCGCGCAGGTCGCCGCCAAGGACGGGCCAGCCCGACTGACAGAGGGTGGCGCTGGACTTGGTGTCCTCGAACCCGAACCCCTCGATCTCGCGCATGGGCAGCGGCCCGAAGCGCTCGAAGAGCGCCTCGGTGATGAAGGGCATGACCGGGTGCATGAGGCGCAGGATCGCGTCGAACACGGCGCGGAGCACCGCCGCCTGCTCGGGGTCGCCCGCGATGGTGGGCTTGATCGACTCGAGATACCAGTCGCAGAAATCGCGCCAGAACAAATCGTAGATCGCGTCGGCGTAGTCCTTGAACATGTAGTCGCGCAGCGCCGAGTTGACTTTGTTGGTCGCTTCGGCGACGCGCGAGAGCATCCAGCGGTCGATGAGGGTGAGTTCTTCGGGGTTGATGGGCAGGCCGGGTCTGAGCCCCGCTTTGTCGAACATCCCCAGCGCGAACTTGGCCGCGTTCCAGAGCTTGTTGCACAGGTTGCGCCCCAGGTCGAACTTGGGCGAGGTGTTCTCGCCCGTCGCCGGGGCGCGCTCGACAGGCATCCGCACATCTTGCGTCTGCGTCGTCATCTGGCACAGCGTGAAGCGCATCGCGTCGGCGCCGTGGGAGTCGATGATGTCCAAGGGGTCCACGCCGTTGCCCAACGACTTGGACATCTTGCGTCCCTCGCCGTCCTGGATCATGGCGTGGATGAAGACATCCTTGAAGGGGGCGGGGCCGGTCATTGAACCGGTGGCACAGGCGTCTCGCCTGTGCTCTTCATGGTGCTCTTGAGATCGCACAGGCCAGAGGCCTGTGCCACCGGCACCTGAGAGGAAGTACCGGTTGAACATTACCATCCGCGAGACCCACAGGGTGATGATCTCCCGCGCCGTCGTCAGCACGCTGGTGGGGTTGAACGCGGGGAGCAGCGACTCGAAGTCTTCGATGCCCGAGCCCTCCCTCGCCGCCGCCGCGTCGGGCCAGCCCATGGTGCTCAGCGGCCACAGGGCGCTGGAGAACCAGGTATCGAGGACATCGGGGTCACGGACATAGCCATCGTGTTCGAGATCAGCGATGGCTCCCTCTGCATCAGCTTTAGGGCTTAGACAGACAAACTCCGTTTCTCCGTCCTCTTGAACTTCAATTTTGTCTCTCCAGAACTCTTCTTGATACCATTTAACTTCGGAACTATCAGACTTGCCTGCAGGTTTAATCTTGGCTTTGCTCCACACCGGTACCCGATGCCCCCACCAGAGCTGGCGGCTGATGCACCAGTCGCGCAGGTTGTCGTGCCAAGTCTCGTAGGTCCTGGCGTAGCGGGCGGGGGAGAACGACATCGTGCCGTCGGTAGTCCTTGTGCCGGTGGCACAGGCGTCCCGCCTGTGCTCTTCCACATGTTGCTCCAAAGCTGTAAACTCATACTCCCAAGGATCGCTCACCAGCCCCGCTTTGTGCGGGTTGTTGAGCATGTAGTTCGCTTTCTCAGCAAGCTCATCCTGATCGCGGATGATTCGGTCAAATGACTCATCCTGCCACACCGCACCGGTTCTTCCCCGATGCTTATTGATCGCATGCGACGAGAACGACTTGATACTGTGCGTGATCTGGCTGAGCGAATGCCAATCGCCCGTTTCCTTCAGGAGCGGCTGTAAAATGAGATGCACATGATCCGGCATCACAGTCACCATGCGGGTGCGATGTCGATCTCTGTGAAAATGAAAGCAGGCATCAAGCACGATTTTCCGTTCAGCATTCGTGAGTTCACCCTCGATGACTCGGAATGTGACGAAATAGGTGCTGCCTTCCTTCTCCCAGTGGGGGAGATTGCGCTTCGCTTTCTTGAGCGTGGATGAGGTTTGCACAGGCGAGACGCCTGTGCCACCGCTTTTCGGTAATGACTCAGGCCATGCCTGCAAACTGGCCTCGGTCCTTTGCTCGGGAACCAGCGCCCGCTGCGCATTGCCCCGCAGCCGATCGTCCGTCACCCTGCAGTACCACTGGTCGCTCAGGTACGGCTCGATGGCGGCGTGGCTGCGGTACGAGTGCCCCACGCTGTGGCGGTGGGGGACCTTCTTCTCCAGCAGCGAGCCCTCCGATCCCTCGGCCACCGTGCGGGCCTCGAACTCGCGGACCACCAGCTCCCGCGCTTCCTCGCGGCTCCTGCCCACGAAGAGATGTCCCCCCTCGCCCCGTGCCTGGCGGTCCCAGCCGTGCCGGTCGCTGATGCTCGCGTCCGGGGCCATGATGTTGATCATCTCCAGCCCGTGGCGCTGCCCGATCAGGTAGTCGTTGGGATCGTGGGCCGGCGTGACCTTGAGGAACCCGGTCGACATCTCGGCCTTCGCGTCGCCCGGCTCGCCGCCGTACCTGACGGGCAGCACGACATAGTCGTCCTCGATGATCGGGACGATCCGACCCACGATGGGGAGCATGACATGCAGCCCACGCACCGACGCGGCGCGGGGATCACCCGGGTTGACGGCCACGGCCGTGTCGCCTATGTAGGTCTCGGGGCGCGTGGTGGCCACGGTCACCCACGCCTGCTCGTCCTCGGGGTGGTGCGCGGCCTCGGGGTGGCCGCGCGTGGCCAGCTCGCCCCAGGTGACGGGGACGGTGGGGTCGTCGTCGTGGGTCTGCACCAGCGGGTAGCGCAGGTAAAAGAAGTGCCCGTCCACCTCTTCCATCTCCACCTCGTCGTCGGCCAGCGCCGTCTGGGTGACCGGGTCCCAGTTGACCAGCCGCTTGCCGCGATAGATCAGCCCGTCCCTGAACAGGCGGAAGAACGCCTCGCGTACGGCCCTGGCGCAGATGTCGTCCATGGTGAAGCGCTGGCGGGTCCAGTCGCACGAGCAGCCCATCTTCTGGAGCTGGTCGGTGATGCGGGCCTCGAACTCGTCCTTGAAGCCCTGGACATGGGCGATGAACCGCTCACGCCCCCCCTTTCCGTGAGCATCGAGCTCTGCCGCGAGTTCTTGGCGCTTGTATTCAGCGATGCCCGGTTCGCCCGCATCCCTGAGCTTCTTGTCCACCATCGTCTGGGTGGCGATCCCCGCGTGGTCGGTGCCGGGCATCCAGAGCGTCTCGTACCCCTTCATCCGGTGGACGCGGACGAGGATGTCCTGGATCGTGTTGTTAAGCGCGTGTCCCAGGTGCAGGGCGGCGGTGACATTGGGTGGGGGAATAAGCACGCAGTACGGGCGGGCCTCCCCGTCGAGCACCCGGCCGGGATCGGCGTGGAACGCGTCGGCGCCGACCCACTTGGCCCAGATACGCCCCTCGTGCTCGGCGGGGGTGTAGGCCTTGCTCATGGGCTGCTGCGCTGCGTGCTGGGTCATGGTGTCCGTTCCCTGCCGATGGGTGCCGACCGTTCCGATCATGCCCAATTGGGCGTATTCCTTGGTTTCTCAGTGTACGCGCGGTCGATATCCTCTGCATATGCGTGACGCGTCAAAGACTGAGTTTCGCGCCCCGGGGACACACCGACGATGGGCTCTTCGCCGCGGGAGCGCCCGCGCGTTGGGCGTGGCGCTGGGGATGGGCGCGCTGGCCGCCGCCGGGGTGGCGGGGTTCGCCATCTGGACGCTCGTGCAAACACCCACGCCCCGCGCGCGTGAGGGGGCCGATGCTCCGGGCCAGACGAACGGCGGGGTGGCGCAGACCGAATCGGTCCAGGAGATCCTGGGGGCGGTGCAGGTGTATGCCCGCAACCAGCAGTTCGAGCAGGCGCTGACGATCCTCGAGAAATCGGTGGCCCAGTACCCCAGCGACCAGGAGCTGCGGCTGTCGCTCGGCGACCTGTACATGATGCGCGAGCGTTACTCCGAGGCCTACGACCAGTACCTCGCCGCCATCGAGATCGGGCCCGAGTCGGCCAAGGCCGAGTTCACCGCCGGGACGCTGGCCAACACGCTCGGACGCCCCGAGCTGGCCGAGACGCACTACAGCGCCGCGATGCGGCTCGACCCGGCCAACCCCGACACGCCCGTGTACCTGGCCGCGGTCCAGATGAAGACCAACCACCTCGACGCGGCCAAGATCAACCTGGCCCTGGCGGGGAAGATGGCCCCCAACAGCGCCAGGATATTCGCGATGCGCAGCGAGATCGCGATGCGGGAGAACAAGGCGACCATCGCCCTGGAGCAGATCCGAAAAGCCCGCGCCATCGAGCCCGACGCGCTGGGCTGGGTCCTGCAGGAATCGCGGGTTCTCAAGCGTCTGGGCGACGCCCAGGGCGCGGTCGACCTGCTCACGGCCCTTCCCCAGGAGCAGCTGGCGGACCCCGAGACCGGGTACCAGCTGGCCGAGTGCTACGGGATGCTGGGCAGACCCGACGAGGCGGCCTCGCGCCTGATCGATGTCGCCGACAAGCACCCCGCCGATCCCAAGCTGGTGTTCGAGGTGGCGCTCTGGCTCGAACGCGCCGGGCAGCGCGAGCAGGCGCTCCAGTGGGCCAAGCGGGCGCAGATGCTGGGCAACCCTCGCGCCAAGGAATGGGCCGCCTCGCTCCCCTGAAGCGGGCCGCGGGGATCACTCGTCGTCCGGCTCCACGACGGGGCCGGCGAACCGACGCCCCGCCTCCTCCCAAGCGTTGACATGGGGCAGCGGGGCATGCCTGGGGAGCTGTTCCATCCGTCGGCGAGCCCGCCGCCGGACGAGCAGGAACGCCAGCCCCGTGAGCACGATCACCGCCAGGATGGTCAGGATCAGCATCAGCGACGACCACCGCCGATACGCCTCGCGGGGCGGGGCGACCGCCTGGGCCAGCAGGCCCAGCGGGATCCGGTTCAGCATCGCGTCGATCATTCGCCCTATTCTACGGGCGGATGGGGCCAGGGGATGCTAGAGTTGTGACCAATCGAACCCCCAGCCAAACACGCGATTCAAACCCGCGACCCGCCCCAGCGCAAGCCGCGACAGGAGCCGTCATGCATCTGGAAGCACACCAGACCATCATCAACGACCTAGAGGCGCGGATTGTAACGATCCGTGACTCTCTTTGACTACGACAATAAACGCATCAGACTCAAAGAACTCGAAGAGCGCATGGGCGCGATGGACTTCTGGAACGACCAGGAGCAGGCCAGGGAAGTCGTCGCCCAGCTCAAGCTGATCAAGGCCCAGACCGACCCGATCTCGAAGGTGAGCGAGGAGTTCGAGAACGCCTCGCTCGCCTACGAGATGTCGCGTGAAGAGGGCGACAACGAGCTGCTCGTCGAGGCCGACGAGCGCCTCTACAACCTGCTCAAGCAGATGGACAAGATCGAGGTCCAGTCCCTGCTCGGCGGCAAGCACGACCACCGCGACTGCTTCCTGACCATATCCTCGGGCGACGGAGGGACCGAGGCCAACGACTGGTGCGAGATGCTCTTCCGCATGTACCTCTACTACTGCGAGAAGCAGGGCTGGGACATCGAGGAGGTCAGCAAGTCGCACGGCTCGGAGGCGGGTCTGGACCATGTCACCCTGCACATCAAGGGGCCCTTCGCCTTCGGGATGCTCAACTGCGAGCGCGGCACGCACCGCCTGGCCCGGGTCTCGCCCTTCAACTCGCAGGGCAAACGCCAGACGAGCTTCGCCACGGTCGATGTCACGCCCGAGTTCGAGGATGTCGCCGTCGAGATCCCCGACCGCGACCTGGACATCGTGGTCTTCGCTCGATCCAGCGGCCCCGGCGGCCAGAATGTGAACAAGGTCGCCACGGCCGTCCGGATCACCCACAAGCCCACCGGGATCCAGGTCGTTTCCAGCACCTACAAGGAGATGCCCCAGAACCGCAAGCAGGCCCTGTCGATCCTGCAGGCCAAGCTCGAGCAGCTCGCCGACGAGCAGCGCGAACGCGAGATCACCGAGGCCTCGGGCGGCAAGATTGAGCACCGCGGCTGGGGCGCGCAGATCCGAAGCTATGTGCTCTACGACAACCGCGTCAAGGACCACCGCACCGGGGTGGAGGCCAACCCCACCAATGTGCTCGACCGCGGCGAACTCGACGAGTTCATCGACGCCGAGCTCAAACGCCGACGCGCGCGGAAGGGGTGAGCGATGGGACCGCCCGTGATGCTCGCGGCGTTGCTCGCGCCCTGCGCCTCGCGCAGACAGGCCCTGCTCACCGCCCTCTGTTTCGGTGTCCTGAGTCTGGGCGCCTTGGGCGCCGCATACGCCTGTTTCCTCTTCGCCCACTCGGCCCGCCAGTCCATCGCCCAGATGGATTTCCCCGATTGGCGCAGCCGCAACCGTTCCGGCCTCGACGCGATCATGTACATCTACTTCGGGTTCGGAGCCCTCCTGGGGCTCGTGAGCGTCTTTCTCGGCGGCTGCGGCGTGATCGTGGCCATGCGCTCGATATCCCGGGCAAGCGACGCCGCGTGAGACTGAGGCATGAGCGAACTGATTGGTCCAATCATCGAAAAGGCCAGAGCGCAGGGAGCTTACACCTGCGCCCACTGCGACTACGACCTCAAGAGCGTTCCGCTCCGAGACGACCTGTCGATCGTGTGCCCCGAGTGCGGATACGAGATGGTGTTCAGCGTCCAAGTGCGGCTTCGACCCCGCAACCCGGAGTACGACCGGGAGATCAGATCGCGCCTGAGCCGGCTCGAGCGGATCCTGATCGCCCTGGGCGTGGTCGTCCTGGCGGGTGTGCTGGTGATCCTGCTCACGCTGCTGCTGGTCCGGGGGCTCTGAGCATTCACGCGTCCCGCTCGGACCCGGCTCCCATGAAGAACCGGCGCCAGATGAAGTAGGTCCCCCCGCCCAGCGCCAGCCCCACGGCGGGGACCCACAGGGCCGACTCGCCCAGCATCGCTGACGCCACGGCCCCGCTCACCCCCCCCAGCAGGAAGGCCACCAGCACCATCCCCAGCAGCAGGAAGCGCCAGCCGCCGATCTGGTGTCCGGCGAGGAGCTGCCCGAACATGAAGCCGATGTCGGTGAGCACGCCCGTGACATGCGTCGTGCGGATGATCAGCGCGCGGTACGAGGACGCCATGGCGTTCTGCAGCCCCGCGGCGCTGGCGGCGAGCATCGCCCCGGCGGGCAGCGAGCGCGGCAGCGCCAGCGCCGCCGCCACCAGCAGCGCGGCCTCGACCAGCACGGTCAGCCCGTAGCGACGCCCCAGGCGCAGGTGCGACGAGCCGATCATCACCCCCGAGAGGGCCGCCCCAGAGAGGAAGGCGAGCACGAGCATGGCGATGAATCGCGCGTCCTCCAGCTCACCCCGCCCCAGGTCCGCGCTCATACGCGAGATGCTCCCGGTCATGTGCGTGACCGGAGGGGCGCCCAGCAGGATCAGCAGGGTGTTGATGTACCCCGCGCACGCCGCCAGCCCCAGACCTCCCAGCAGCACGATCACGAACTCGGGGTGCCTGGCGGCGGAGGGGGCTTCCATGACGGGGATTGTTGGACCCCCGGCGTGGGCGTCAAGCGATCGGCCGTCTAGAAGGTCGAATCCGCCCCCGCCAGCTGGAGCAGGTGCGAGCGGATCTGCGAGAGAAGCGGCTCGGGCTGCTGACAGGTGTTGATCCCCGCCCGGCGCTCGCGGGCGGCGTCGGGGGCGTAATGCGCCACCAACTCGTCGATCCCGAAGCGCTCGTTCCCCGTCAGGGCGCGCATGTTCCAGCGAGAGAAGGTGCGCACGGTGAGTGGCGTGGAGGAGAGGGTGACGATGTCCCTGTGGCGGGGATCCCTGAGGATCGAGCCGAAGACGGCTTTCACCGCCTGCTCGGGCCCCTCGAGGATCTGGAGGAAGCGGGAATCGCTGAACCACAGGCAGCCGGTGATGTCCAGGCTCCGGTTCCGGGCTCCCGCGGGGAGCACGATCTCGTCGACGATGATCTGGTCGGTCACCCCGGTGGCGCGACTGCTAACATAGATCGTTTCATACAGTTTGTTCAAATGGGATCCGTTCAGTCGGAGGAGGGCGTGTCCCCAAGACCCAAGGTAAGACATCGAGCACGGCGTTCAATGGCGCGAATCCGGATTTCATTCCAAAAATCTCAATATGAACGCCCGCTGACGCCGCATGTCGCGGGATCCGACAACATGAGCCATCAATCTTCGCTCGCGTCTTCACGGAAAGTCAGTAATGCGCCGGCCGCAATTGAAATAAAGCACAGGACCGGGACCAGCGGCGGCAGACGCAGCCCGAAACGCGGCATCAGCAGATAGAACACCGTGCCGAGCACCGCGATCGCCAGCAGGGCCACGAGCAAGCGCCGGGCAAGTTTGGACGATTCCCGGTTCTTTCGATCTTCATCACGAACACGCTGGCGAGCCTCCTCAAGCAGGGTCGCGGGGTCGTCCGCGGAGCCCGGCCCGATCAGATAGGTCGGCTCGTCTTGCCCGAAGGGGTCCTCCATGGGCGTCATCCCAGTCTCAGATCCACGCGGCTGGTGGCGTTGACCAGGCGCACGATCAGGATGCCAAGCAGCACCAGCGCCGCCATCGTGGGCAGCAGGGCCGCGAGCCAGTACGGCGTGACGCGTTTGAGGGCGTGGGCGTACACATCATTGATCTCCCGGTACAGCAGGAAGTCCTCGCCCGGTGGGGCGTCGACGCTGATGGAGAACTCGCCCGACGCGGGCGGGGAGATGATCAGGAACCGCTTGTATTCTCGTCCCAGGATCGACGCCCAGCTGTTGGTCGGCTCGGTCTCGATCTCCTCGCCCCCCTGTCCCGCCTCAACGCCCAGCGCGTTGAGATGCACCTGCAAGGGGGGCAGCGGGTCCTGGTGCGAGTTGACCTCCATGGCCAGGTAATAGCGGGAAAAAGGCGTGTCGTCGCGGAACTCGTGGGTTTCCCCGGCGTCGAACTCGGCGACCGGGTGCGTCACGCCCATGATCAGGTCATCGGCGAATCGGTAGGTGGGATACGCGGCGATCAGCGCTCCCATAAGAAGCAGGAGCACCCCCGCCAGAAGCAGCCCCGGGCTGCTCCATCGGTGCAGGACGCGTCGTGTCGGCGTTGGCTCGGGCACGCTCATACCAGCAGCGACGCGGGGGACTCAAGCAACTGCTTCACGGTATTGAGATACTCGGCGGCCATCGCCCCGTCGATGATGCGGTGGTCGCTGGACATCGTCATCGACATCTCGTGGCCGACCACCAGTTCGGGCGTCCCGTCCTCGTCGTATTCGACGAAGGGCTTCTCGATCGCCCTTCCCACGGCCAGGATCGCGGCGTTGGGCGGGTTGATGATCGCCGTGAAGTGATCGACCCCGAGCATCCCCATGTTGGAGATGGTGAAGGTCGAGCCGGTGAGCTCCTCGGGGCTCAGGCCCTTCTCACGGGCTTTTTGGGCCAGGCGCTTGGTCTCGGCGCTGATCTGACGCAGGCCCACCTGGTCCGCGTTGTTGATGGTGGCCACGACCAGCCCGCCGCCTCGCTCCAGCGGCAGCGACACGGCCACCCCGATGTGCACCTCCCCGTGCAGGTCGATGGCCGGCCCCCCACCCGAAGAGCCGGGGTTCCAGCTCGAGTTGATGAACGGGTGCTGGTGCATCGCCAGGGCGCACGCGCGAACGAGGAAGTCGTTGACCGAGAGCTTCACGCCCTGCGAGCTCAGCTGCTCGTTGAGCTCCTCACGCAGCGACAGCAGCGAATCCAGGCGGGCGCTGACGGTGACCTGGTAGTGGGGGATCGTCGTCTTGGACTCGACCAGACGCTTGGCGATCACCGCGCGCATCGTGTTGAGCGGCACGGTCTTGCTTTCGAGCGTCGCGCCCACGACGGGCATGGGCATCGGCGCGGACGCCGATTGCGGCCGATGGGGCTGGCCCTGAGCGGGGGCGGACGCCGCCGCCCCGGCGCCGATCGCGGCCTCGACATCCTTCTTGATGATCCGACCCGACGGGCCCGAGCCCTCGATGCGCCCCAGATCCAGGTGGTGCTCCTGGGCGATCTTGCGCGCCAGCGGCGAGGCGAACACGCGGTCGGTGGAATCGGAGCCATCCTCATGACCGGTTTGCGAATCACGCGCTGGCGCCTCGGCGACGGCGGCGGCCGACGGGCCGGAGACCCGCCCGACCGTGTCGGTGCCCTCCTCCTGCTTTTGTTCGGTCACGGGGGCCGATCCGGCGCCCGATTTCAGCGAGCCCGCCGCGTCCTCCGCCGACTCGCCCTCCTCGGCCAGCACGACGATCGTCTCGCCCACATTGATCGTCTGCCCCTCCTCGATCGAGAGCGACGCGACGGTGCCCTCGTCGAATGCCTCGAGCTCCATGGTTGCCTTGTCGGTCTCGATGTCGGCGATGACATCGCCCGGGGAAACCCGGTCGCCCTGCTTGACATGCCACTTGACGACGGTGCCTTGCTCCATGGTGTCCGAGAGGCGGGGCATGGTGATGTTGATGGGCATGGGAAGCGTCTCCTGGTCGTTCGTCGGTCAAGCGGGGTCGATATGGCGCCCCCCGGCTCTGTACTGCGTTAGATCCATTTTATCAGGCGGAAAACCCCAAGTGTGGCCGCCGAGAGGACGAGCATGCCCAGGCTCAGGATCAGAAAGCCGTGCCCGCTGCCGGTCAGGGGCACGCCCCCCACATTCATGCCCATCATCCCCGTGAGCACGCTCAGTGGCAGGCAGATCCCCGCGAGCACGGTGAGCACATAGACGCGCTGATTGAGCTGTTCGGCCCGCTGGGAGACGATCTCGTCGCGCGTCACCGCCGCCCTCGACTCGATGGCCGCCAGCTCCTCCACGATGCGCCCCAGCTGGTCGCGGGCCAGCTGCGCCTCGGCCCGGACGCCCTTGGACTCGGTCAGCTGACGCACCGCGCTGAGCGTGACGGCCGCGTCGTACAGCGGGATGAGGTAGCGGTGGAGCCCGATGGCCCGCAGGCGCAGGGGCGAGAGCTCGGAGATGTCGGCGGTGGGGATGTCCTCGTTGATCACGCTGTCGCGGATCTCGTCGATCTGCTCGCCCAGCTCCTGCACGACGGGCGCCAGACGCTCGGTCATCCGCGCCACGAGATGCACGAGCACCTCCGCTGGCGAGCGGGGCGCCTGGCCGGTCGTGAACCGCTGCGCCAGGGCCTCGGCCGAACGCATGCGCCGCTTGACGACCGTGATGATGCGCCCAGGATCGACCCACACACGGATCGACTTCATGTCCTCGGGCAGGCTCTCGGGATCGAGATTAACGCCGCGACCGATGAACAGCAGCCCCTGCTCGGTCTGCACGCAGCGCGGACGCGCGTGCTCGGCCACCAGCGCCCTGGCCTCGGCCAGGGGGATGCCCGAGCGGTTCAGGATCCAATCCCTCGCCTCGTCGCTGGTCTGCGCCAGGTGCAGCCAGCGCCACCCGCCGCTGGGCTGCGGGCCGTAGGCGTCGGGCAGCTCGCGCCCGCCGCCGTCGACCGCGAAGAGCACGCCCCGGGGCGCGAGCTGGGGGTCGGTGAGCATCGTCATGCCCGGCTGTTCACCATCGCCCGGACCGCGTCACGGATCCGGTCGGGGTTGGGCAGGTAGTCGTACTCGAGCCCTTTGGCGTAGGGCGTGGGCACATCGGCGGTGTTCAGGCGTCGGGGCGGGGCGTCGAGCCAGTCGAAGCACCGCTCGCAGATCTGCGTCACCACCTCCGAGGCGATCGAGGCGAAGGGCCACGACTGATCCACCACCAGCACCTTGTTGGTGATCTTCACACGCTCGATCACCGAGTCGATGTCCAGCGGGCGGATGGTCCGCATGTCCAGCACATCGACCTCGATGCCGTCGGCGCTGAGCTTCTCGGCGGCCTCAAGGCAGAAGTTCACCGGGCGACCGAAGCTCACCAGCGTCACCGCGTCGCCCTCGCGAGCAAGACGGGCGCGGCCGAAGGGGATGTAGTACTCTTCCTCCGGCACATGGGCCTTGTCGCCCAGCATGCGCTCGGACTCGAGGAAGAACACGGGGTCCGGGTCGAGGATGGCGGTCTTGAGCAGGCCCTTGGCGTCGTACGGGTTGCTCGGGATGGCCATCTTGAGCCCGGGCACATTGGCGTAGAGCGCCTCGACGCACCAGGAATGGGTCGAGGCCAGCTGCCCCCCCGCCCCGTCGTTGCCGCGGAACACGATGGGGCAGCCGAACTGCCCCCCGCTCATGTACAGCATCTTGGGCGCGTTGTTCATGATCGGATCGGCGGCCACGAAGCTGAACGACCAACTCATGAACTCGACGATGGGCCTCAGCCCCGCCATCGCCGCGGCGATCGCCATCCCCGCGAACCCGTTCTCGCTGATGGGCGTGTCGATGATCCGCGCCTCGCCAAACTCCTCGAGCATCCCCTGGCTGACCTTGTAGGCCCCGCTGTACTGGGCGACCTCCTCGCCCAGCAGGAACACCCGCTCGTCGCGGCGCATCTCCTCGCTCATGGCCTCGCGCAGCGCCTCGCGGAACTGGATCACCCGCTCGCCCTCGCGGCTGGGGAGATCGCTTTCAGCGACGAACTCGGGCAGCTCGGGGTTGTCCACGGCGGGGTGGATCTCGGTCTCGATCATGGGGAGTGTGGTCATGATGGGGCTCCGGTCATTACTCCGCGGGGGGAGGGTACAGCTTTAGAACTTTATTCGCTTCCGCGATGAGGTTGGGCAGGGCTTCTTTTCGGAGTGCGAAGAGCAGCTCCCAGTCGATGGCGTCGTATCCGTGCCCGATCACATTCCGCTGGTCGATGATACTCCGCCACGGGATCGTATCGTGCTGCTCATGAAACGCCACGCCGAGACGCGTAGAGGCCTCTCCGATGACGATGAAGTGCCAGAGAATGGCGGAACGGATCGTGCGCGCCTCTTCATCGGGCGCACGCCCGTGACGGTCGATCAGCGTGACGATCCGGCCCGCGTTGTGGACCACCTCGGAAAGCAGTTCGGGGACGATAGAGCCACTCATGCGGCGAATACCTGCTCGGCGGACCCGAGGATAGAACTACGGCGATATACATTCCTGCTCGACTCCACGCCCCGCCGGGTCAGCATATCGACTTCCCGCCCGGTCAGGTCCTGAAGTTCAAACTTCATCTGCGAGAGGTCAAAGAGGGTCCAGATCGCACCATCGGCGAACTCGACCATGACATCAATGTCCGAGCCGGGCCGGAAATCTTCGCGCAGAACCGAGCCGAACAGCCAGACCCGGGAGATCTTCCACTTGCTGCAGAAGGCCGCGAGCTGGTCGTTCGTGATGTTCAGGCGAGGGTTCATGGTGTCAGGGTTCTTTGATTTCTCGATCTGGCATGGGGTTGTCCACATCGGGGTGGATCTCGATCTCGACCACATCCGACTCCGGCCCGAAGTCCTCGCGCAGGACCGAGCCGAAGAGCGAAAGCTCCTTGATCTTGTGCCGCCGGCACAGGGAGACGAGTTCTTGCTCATTGATGGTCAACGCGGGGTTCCATGGTAAGGTGTCATTCAAGGGGCATGGTGTCATGGTGTGTTCTCGTCAGTTTGAGTTGCCCCCATCCGGGTTGTATTTCGCAAGCAGCGGTTCGAGCAGGATGATCAAGTCGGGGACATACTTGTTCGCGACCGACCAGATGATGCCGTCGTCGAGGGCATCGTATTCATGGGCGATCCGGTGGCGCTGCACAATGATCTTGTTCCATGGGATTTCGGGATGATTCCGCTCAAAATCCCGCGAGATGCGCCGAGCGGCTTCGCCGATGAGTTCGACCGATCGCTCAACCGCGCGTCTGAGCTTGGTGTCCGACTCGTACTCTTCCCACGAGACGCCGTCGACGAAGCCGACCACTTCCTTGGCGAAAGTAAGCATATCGTCAAGCTGCACAATGTCGTCATGCTTACGCGGCATGGACCACCCTGCGTGTCTTGAGAATCTCGCGCCGAAGAAAGGGGTTGCGTAGGTACTTGAGATTCACCAGATCCACCTCTCGGCCGAAGAACGCCTCAAAGTCGTCCTGCATCGCGAGGTACTCATCGATCCCCGGCCTATGCCCCTCCTCGAACACCAGCAGCACATCCACATCCGACTCCGGCCCGAAGTCCTCGCGCAGGACCGAGCCGAAGAGCGAAAGCTCCCGGATATGGTGCCGCAGGCACAGGGCGGTGAGTTCCTCTTCATTGATGGTTAGCGCGGGATTCATGGTGCAATTTCGCGACAGGAACAAAGGCGGTGTGGTCGCCTCACATCAACGGATTCTTCGCCCCATGCGAATACCTCGCCGTGGGCGACAGGTTCTTCTCAGGATTGGCGTACACATCCGTGAACAGCTCGCCGGGATCGGGAACCGGCGCCGCCTCGGCGGCGTCGATCGCCGCCCGCACGACCTCGCGGATCTCCTTCTGCATCGTCTTCCAGTCGTCCTCGCTCAACACGCCGCGCTCCATCAGATCGCTCACCAGCTTGGCGATCGAGTCCTGGTCCTTGTACTGATCGACTTCATCCTTGGTCCGGTACTTCTGCGGGTCGCTCATCGAGTGCCCCTGGTAGCGGTAGGTCTTGAGATCGATGAACGCGGGGCGGGAGTCGGCGCGGCACTGATCGACGATGGGACGCAGCTCGTCGTAGATGTTCATGATGTCCAGGCCGTCGATCTTCTTGGCGGTGATCCCGTAGCCCTTGGCCCGATCGGTGAGATGCTCGGCGTTGGCCGTGTGGCGGTGGATGGCCGTGCCCATCGAATAGCCGTTGTTCTCCAGGATGTAGATCACCGCCAGCCCCCACAGCGAGGCCATGTTCTGCGCCTCGTGGAACGCGCCCTGATCGAGCGCCCCGTCGCCCAGATAGCACAGCGTGACCTTCTTCTTGCCGTTCTTGAGCACCTCGTGCTCGTACTTGGTGGCGAAGGCCAGGCCCGCGCCCATGGGCGTCTGGGCCGAGACGATCCCGTGCCCGCCGAAGAGCCAGTTGTTGCGATCGAACATGTGCATCGACCCGCCCTTGCCCTTGGCGCAGCCGGTGATCTTGCCGAACATCTCGGCCATGCACGCCTCGGGGCTCATGCCCCGCGCCAGCGCGTGCCCGTGGTCGCGGTAGGCGGTGATGACCGGGTCGTCGCCGTTGACGCACGCGATCGTGCCCACCGCGCAGGCCTCCTGCCCGGTGTAGATGTGGCAGAAGCCGCCGATCTTGGCCTGCTGGTAGGCCTGCATCGTGCGATTCTCAAACTCCCTGATCAACTGCATGTCGTGGAGCCACCCGAGCAGGGTCTCCTTGGGCAGATCGGCGGCCTTGACGGCACGGGGCGCGTCGCCATGGCCAGCTCCGGGGCTGGCGGGGCGTTCGGCGGGCGAATGGGCTTTCGCGGTGTTCATGGTCGGGTGCTCGCTTGAAGCTGGGGCCTGCGTCATGGGCGGGGTGATCCTTGCTGAGATCCGGATGAGGAGGGGTCATCGGCTGATCAGACGGTGCGCCATCGGATAGCCCCGTGAGCGGGGCGCGCACACACCAATATCAACCGAACAAGGACCGCCGGTCAGTTTGTTCCATAAGTATAGGAACGATCCCCAATCCCCGCCATGCGCAATGGTCAAGATTCCCGCCGGCGGCCAGCACCGGGGGATCGTTGCGAGCGGCACACAGTGTCCGTGGCGACCGACCCATCCCGCGCTCAATGGGGCGAGGGGGTCCCCAGTGGCAGTTCGAGCACCGGGGGACGCCGGCGCCGCAGCAGGGCCCAGCCGAGCATCGTGGAGACCAGCACGCAGGCGCTGATGAGGACAATAACCCAGATCCGAAACGCGTCGTCGTGGCCAGGCCCGGCCAGCCCGAACCCCGCCAGCCCGCACAGCGGGCCCAGGGTGTAGCCCATGCCGATCATGGCCTCGTGCTTGCCCCCGGCGTCCACCTGGCGCCCGCTGTACGGGCCGGATCGGGCGTTGCCCACGGCCATCGCGTAGTAGAGGGCGCCGTAGTAGGTCATCGCGATCCCGATGCCGGTGACGCCCAGCCCGGCGACGAGCACAACGACCCCCGCGCCCTCGAACACGCCCGAGAACACCGGCGCGGACATGCACGCCGCGAACCCCAGCAGCATCAGTCCCATGCCCGTCCACGGCGTCCACCAGCGCCCGTGCCACCCGTGCCACCGCTCGAAGACCACGAACAGCAGCACGCGGGCCGTGAGCCACGCGCTGGCCAGCGGCGTCTTCCAGTGCACATCGACCCCCAGTCTGTCCTCGACGATCGGCAGCAGCGGCGAGAGAGCCGAGAGCACGATGTACGACGCGATCAGCAGCACGCGGAAGATCGTCAGCAGCGAGACATACACCGCCGGGACCGGGGCCGAATCCTCGTCGAGGTGGCGCGGAGGGTAAGCGGGAAACCAGGACAGCAGCACGCACATCATGAACTGCGTCACCCCCAGGATCGACAGAATGACGAACGGATGGTCCTTGAGCAGCGGCGCCATGCCCCAGAAGGAGACGACCAGCGCCCCCGACCAGACAATGTTGAACTTGCCCAGCGCCGAGCGCAGCACGGCGTCGCGCCGCCCGCCCGAGAGGTATCCCTCGACCACGGGCCACAGGATCCCGGTCATGGGGCTGAACACCGCGATCAGGGTCCACAGCGCCGCCTCCAGCAGCCCCGGGGCCAAGCGCTGGGCCAGGATCGGCAGCTGGCACACCGTCCCGATGACCACCAGCACGATCACCAGCAGCCACCTGGGCGTCAGGCGCGTGCCGGGGCGCGACAGGTGGGCGACGATGGGGCCCGAGGCCAGCGCCCCACCGATGTAGGTGACCCCCAGCACCAGGGCCATGAGCAGGTTCAGCCGCCGGGCGTACCCCAGCCCCTCGGTGGCGATGAATGAGAACCCGTTGGTGATGGCGCCGGTGCCCAACGAGCCCAGAAAGGTGAGCACGAAGATCGCCCACAGTGGCGTGGGGACGGGTCGGGCGGCGGGGGTGTGTTGCGGGGTGGGGATTGCCATTTGCGTCGCGCGATCGTAGACTCATCGCTGACCACCGTGGGCCGGCCCGCGGCGGTCAAAGAGAAGTTCGGGTCCCGTAGCTCAACTGGATAGAGCGTTGGCCTCCGAAGCCAAAGGTTCTGCGTTCGAATCGCAGCGGGATCGTTTCATCACGAAGCCCCGGCAAGCCGCCGGGGCTTTTTCCGTATGAGGTCCGCATGAAGAAGATCATCCTCATCATCGTGCTGCTGGTGCTGCTGCTTGTGGGCGGCGGGGCGGCCTGGGCGTACTACGAGTTCTTGTACACCAAGCCGCTGACCCAGACCGAGCTGGCCGAGCTGACGCCCGACTGGGACAAGGCGACGGGAGGAAACTGGTCGCCCTGGTTCGTGCGGGCGGACGGGACGACGGTCTGGAACCCCGCGGCCAGCTACAACGCGTGGTTGGCCACGGTGCCGGAGGAGGACAAGGCGTGGCCGGGGCTCATTGATGCATATTACGACCATCTTGAAGACATCATCCAACGGCACGAATATATCGAATATGCGGGCACGCTTCCCGAGCACGCCGAACGGTGGAGCAAGATGCGAGAGGTGGTCGCGACCGACGCGTTCGATGATCTGAGCACTCGTGTACGCGAAGCCACCACCCGCCTCTGGCTCGGGTGCGAGCTATTGGGGGTGATGGAGCCCTACGAGGCGGCACAGATGAGGGAGCACGGAATCGAGGACCGGTTCGCGCAGTATCAGACGGGCCCGGGCAGCAGCAGCCTCATGGATGCCCAGCTGACTTGGCTCGGGACACTGCGCGCCTTTTCGACGATACTCATTTCCCGAGCGGCATACGAGCTGGAAGCGGGGAATGCTGAAGGGTTCATGGCGTTTGTTTCTGCCACGCCACGCCTGGGCGAGTACGCCCAGGAGTTCCCGGTGCTCATCGGCGAACTGGTGAACCTCGCGATACAGAGCCAAGCACGGCGCACCATCGACTGGGCTCTCAAATCGCACTTCGACCCGTTCAGTGAAGAGCAACTCGCCAAACTCGACGCGTTGCTTAAGCCGCAGTCTCGGTTTGTGTTCAACTGGTCGGGCGAGTCGCTGATGTTCGAGGACACCATTCGCCGCATGTGTGACGATACGGGCTCGGTTTCCGCGAGCAAGGTCGCCAACAATCAGTTCTCCGGCCCCGCATGTTCGCTGCCGATCAAAGATCTGGGTGCAGTGGCGCAGCGCATGCTCTATGTGCACCATCGTTGCTTCGCGCAGGGCGAACCGCTGACGCGTGTTCCCTGGGACGAGTCGGCAGAGACCATGCAGTCGGTGCTCAAACGCGAACGGGGAACACTGAACAAGTTGGGCGCTCTGATACTCGACATCGCCATGCCCGCGATCGATCCGGCGGCCCAACGAGCGCGCGCGTTCAAGCAGCAGGCGATCGGGACGCGTCTGGCCATCTCCGCCTACCGCCACCAGCTCCGTCATGGCGCGTTCCCCGACTCAATCGAATCCATCGACGACGATCTGCTCACGATCGACCCCATCGACGCCTTCACCGGTGATCCTCTCAAATACACACTCACCGATACGGGACCCCTGATCTACTCGGTCGGTGACGATCGGGTGGATGATGGGGGGATGATCCGATGGGAGAGTAAGGAAGTCGGAGAACTCGGCGATGAAAAGCAGATCCGCGTGCGTACTTGGCCGGAGTGGTACACGGCGGATGAGGCGCAGAGCAAGCTCAAAGCCAACCCCGAATCAATCCGAGGCGACTGGGTGCTCTTCCCAATGCCGGTGAGCGACCCCGAGCCGATCGACGAGGAAGACTCGGGCGATTGAGCACGCTCACTTCCTGGGCAGCGCCTTATTACAGTTGACCCCGAACTCCACGCACACCGGGTGCTCATGCGTGCAGCTGGGCCTCGCCGTGCAGGCCCGGCGGCCGTGGAAGATGATCTGATGCCCGATGGTGCACCACCGACCCCTTGGGAACAGCGCCAGCAGGCGCTTCTCGATGAGCTTGGGATCCATCTTGGGCTCCTCAACCAGCCCAAGACGCCACGCCAGGCGCTGGATGTGCGTATCCACCGGCATCCCCACATGGATATCGAAGGCGTTGCCCAGGACCACATTGGCCGTCTTGCGCGCCACGCCGCGCAGCGTCAGCAGGTCCTCCATGGTGGTGGGGACCTCCCCGCCGTATGCCTCGACGACGCGGGTCATCGCCTCGTGGATCGATCTGGCCTTGCCGCGGTAAAGCCCGATCGTCTTGATGTAGGGCTCGATCTGTTCGGCGGTGGCCTCGGCGTAGTCCGCGGGCGTCTTGAACTTCTTGAAGAGCGCGGGCGTGGCCTTGTTGACCCCCGCGTCGGTCGACTGGGCGCTCAGAATCGTCGCGATCAGCAGCTCGTGCGGGCTGGTATAGACCAGCTCGCAGTGCGCGTCGGGGTAATACTCATCGAGCGCCGCGGCCAGTCGTCTGGCCCGACGCTTCTCGGCGGCGGTGACCTGCGGCAGCGAGAACGGAAGATCCCGCAGCCCGCGCGGGTTGTGCTTTCCCTTGGGATGGGGTTCGGTCGGAGGCATGATGGAGCGTATGTCTTTCTGGGTGCCACGACTCGCCCTCTTCGGCGCAGTAGTGTCTTTGGCCCCGGTGCCACGACTCGCCGTCTTCGGCGCGGGAGTGTCTTTGGACGCCACCTGGGATACTACGGCGCGCCTGCGCCACGACCCGTGGAGCCCCCGGGCGCCGTCAGCGTCCACACGCTGAGCACGATGTTCACAAGCACCATCAGCGTCAGCGCCCCCAGCACGCGGCTGGCCATCGCGTGCGACTCAAGGAACCGGTCCTTGAACGCATCGGCCCGGGCCGTGTCGCCCTGCTTGGCGAAGTGCCAGTACCCCGCAAGCGTCTCCTGAAGCCCGGGCATGAAGAAGAAGATGTGGTAGCTCAGCAGCGCCAGGGTCATGCACAGGAAGATCACGCGAAACACCCGCCCCAGCGTGTTGAGCGAGTAGCCCATCGTGACCAGCAGCACGAGCGTCCCCAAGGCCAGGCAGGCGCAGACGAACTGGATCATGTCGACGGTGAAGAACACGCTCGACGCGACCCGCCCGCCGGCGAGCAGGGCGTGATCTCCCCGGTAGTCGGGGTAAGCGCCCAGCGTGGGCTCAAGCTTCCTCATCAGCGGGAAAACAATCGCCGCCACCACCCCCGACATGGCCACCGCCCCCATCCAGGCGGACAGGGCCAACACATGCGCCACCTGGGCGACCCGGCACAAAAACACGCGGCTCATGCCCTCATCGTAGTGCGCCAATCCGGCATCGGGCATACAAATCCATGATGCTGGGGCTCCCCGAAATCTCGGTTTCCGCGGCGGGCTACCGCGATCCCAAGGCCCGCTCGCCCCGCGAGATCATCGACGCCATCGGCGAGCTGGCGGTGCGGGGAATCGCCCTGGACGCGACCGCCCCCGGCATGCGCCCGCGCGAACTGGGGCGTTCGGCCCGGCGCGATCTGGCCGCTTCGTTGCGACGGCATGAGCTGGAGCTGACCGGGCTCGATCTCTGGATCCCGCCCGAGCACTTCGCCCACCCGGTCCATGCCCAGCGTGCCCTGGAGGCCACAACCCGGGCGTTGGAGATGGCCTCGGAACTGGCGTCGCTGGTGGGCTCGCGCTCCCGGGCGGTCGTCTCGGTGGTGATGGCGGAGGAGACCGAGCAGGACATGCTCCGGGCGCTGGGCGCCGCGGCCCAGCGCGTGGGGGCGACCCTGGCCGACCACCGCCTGCGCGACGACATGGGCGTGCTCCCAGCGGGCGTGGGCGTGGGGGTGGACCCCGTCTTCTCCCTGATGGACGGCGGATCGCCGGGAATGAGCGTCACCGCCGCCGGCGCGCGCCTGGCCAGCGCCCGACTAAGCGACGCCAACGCCATGGGGCGCTGTGCCGTGGGCGCCAATGGCGGAAAGCTGGACCTTCGGGGCTACGCCGGCGCCCTCATCGTCTCGGGGCTGGCATGGGTCACGCTCGATGTGCGCGATCTGCCCGATGGGGCCAGAGCCGCCGAACTCGGCGCCCGGGCCTGGCGCGAGGCGGGAACGATCTGACCCCGGCGATGCAGGAATCGAGCCGGATGGCCTGGACCCGAACAAGCCCCCCCATGGGGCCATCTCACCGCTTTTTCATGCGGGGAAACTTTTTATCGGCTCAATCGTACAACCCATATCGGGTGCTGTGCGGCCTGGTGGTTGTCGCACGCCCGATACCGAACGACGCACACCAGTTGGATCGGGATGTTCACCCACCGGCGTGGGAACCGCCGAAGATGTTTGCGAATCTGTACACTTGTGCGGCTCTCTCCCCCGTGAGCACCGACGCCGACGACCTTCTATCTATGGAGCGACCATGACCCATCACACCACGCGACGCGCACTGGAAATCACCCGCCTGCGGGGAACGATCGGTCTCGTCGCCCTGCTCACCCTCTGTTCAGGAACCGTGATCGCCGGCGGCGAAGCGATCACCCCCCAGCCGGGGAGCGTCGCCAGCGGCGAATCGGTCCACGCCACGCCGGGCATGATCTGGGACGCCGCCCGACGCGGCGACTCGGACGCGCTGCACACCCTGCTGACTCCCGACGCCTGGGACAGCGCCAACAAGGATCTGGCCGATTCGATCGAGCTGCTCAACACCAACATCGTCAAACGCGAGTCCACGCGTCAGGAGCAGATCGCCAAAGCCCGCCAGGACATGGCCGACGAGATGGCCAAGTACGATCAGACCAAGTCCGGCATCGAGCTCTCCAAGGCGCTGGCCGAGGCCGTCGAGCTGCAGATGCTCTACGACGACGACGACACCTTCTTCAGGGACCCCGACATCAAGCGCGTGATCAGCGTCTCGGACAAAGTCGCGGCCTCCGCCGAGAGCGGAGGCGACTGGATGATCGCCTCGGAGCTGTACTACCGCCTCAACGCCATCTACGACCCCAACGGGGACTACAAGGACGATGTCGACCGCATGACCGACCGGCTCACGATGATCCGCATGTACGCGCCCGAGCGTCTGTGGGAGATCCGCAACCAGCGCCGCCTCGACGAGGGGCTCGACGCGCTCCCGTCCTACAACGCCTTCGGCGACGATTTCCACGAGAAGCTGGCGGGGATCAACTCGATCACCGTGCGCACCGCCATCCAGCGGGCCGCCGACCAGCATGTGGGACGCCAGACCCGCAAGCACCCACAGGGCGTGACGATGAACGACCTCATCCTCTCGGGCCTGGACGCCGTTCAGACCATGGCCACCACCACCGACCTCTCCGTCGTGTTCCCCGACCTCAAGAACGCCCGCAAGCGGCAGGCGTTCCTCGATGTGATCGAGTCCGAGCGTGAGAAGATCGCCGACAAGCAGCACCCCGCCAGCGGCTACGACCTGCGCCGCGTGCTCGACAGCGTCCTGGCCTCGGGCCGCGACGACGCGGGCATCATGGAGGAGGCCCTGCTCCACGAGTTCGGCAACGGCGCGATGAGCGCCCTGGACGACTACACCGCCATCATCTGGCCCGACGAGCTGGCCCGCTTCCGCCGCTCCACCCAGGGCGAGTTCATCGGCATCGGCGTCCAGATCCAGCTCGACGAGTTCCAGAACATCAAGATCGTCACCCCGCTCGAGGGCACACCCGCCCAGCGCGCCGGAATCCGCTCCGACGATGTCATCAAGAAGATCGACGGGACAACCGCCGTGGGCCTGGGGCTCGACCAGGCCGTCGAGATCATCACCGGCCCGCCCAACACCCAGGTCAGCATCACTGTGGAGCGCAAGGGCGAGGACGGCGAGCCCGTCGAGAAGCAGTTCACCATCGTGCGCCAGAAGATCGACCTGCCGACCGTCAAGGGCTGGGCCAAGACCGGCCCCGGCGACACCGACTGGAACTACTTCATCGACCGGGAGGCGGGGATCGGCTACCTGCGCCTGACCGGGTTCACCGACGGCTCGACGCGTGAGTTCGATCGGGCCGTGTCGGCCATGAAGGACCAGGGCCTCAGCGCCCTGATACTCGACCTGCGCTACAACCCCGGCGGGCTGCTCGACCAGGCGGTCCAGCTCGCCTCGCGTTTCGTCCCCAGCGGGATGATCGTCAAGACCGTCGACGCCTCGGGGATCACCCAGTCGCTCGACGAGGCCCGCATCGTGCCCCCGAGCGTCTCGGTGTCCGATATCCCCGTGGTCGTGCTGGTCAACGAGGGCAGCGCCAGCGCCTCCGAGATCCTCAGCGGCTCGATCCAGGCCGCGGCCCACAAGGGCAAGCTCCAGGCGCTCGTCCTGGGCAACCGCAGCTTCGGCAAGGGCTCGGTGCAGAATGTCTACCTGCTCCCGGGCGCCAGCGCCGCGATGAAGGTGACCACCAACTACTACCACATCGACTCGCCACGCATGATCCACAAGGTCCCCGGGGCCACCGAGTGGGGCATCGACCCGGACCTGAAGGTCGACATGCTCCCCAGCCAGCAGGCCGACGCACTGCTGCTTCGGCGCGACGCCGATGTCCTCCCCCTCGACGAGAACGGGAACATCATCGCCGACACCGAGCGCCCCGATCCCCAAACCCTGCTGACCGAAGGCACCGACCTGCAGGTCGAGACCGCCCTGGTGCTGCTCAAGTCCCAGACCGAGGGCCAGACCGCCACGGCCGCCACCTCGATGCGGGACTGACCCCAGCGCCCATGGCCCCGCTTTCACGCCCCCCACGCCCCCCACGCCCCCTATGCCGCCCCCGACCCGGAGGCGGTATTTCTTTGCACGCCCGGCTCATCGGTACGCCACCGGCTCCAGATCGGCGCGCAGGTACAGCGGGTGCTTGGGGAACCCGTGCTTGGTCACCCCCAGGCACATGGGCTCGCAGACTTCCCGCAGCAGCTCCACCACCCGCGCGTGCCGACCGCACAGCCGTGCGTGCGTGCCCCAGCCGGCCACCAGCAGATCCGCCCGCTTGGCGTGCCTGATGATGGCCGCGTCGTTCCCCGTCCCGATCGGATCCCCGACCAGGCGCAGCCCCGCGGGATCGGTCGACCGCAGCGCGAACACATTGGTCACATCCATCGCGTGAAACCCCCAACGCCGGGCGTAGCCCAGGCAGCGCGTCAGCGTCGGATCGAGCACCCGCTCATCGGCGGTGGAGGGGTTGAGCAGGCAGAAGCACACCCGCCGCCCGCCGGGCTTCCAACGCCGCCCCAGCGTGTAGCGGTAGGCCCCGCTGTCATCGAATGTGGCCCAGCCCCGCATGCCCGTGTCGGCCCCCCGGGTCACCCCAGCTTCGCCAGCTCGTCCTCATCAAACTCCGCGTTGCTGTACACCTTCTGGATGTCGTCGTTGTCCTCCAGCGCGTCGATCAGGTTCATCACCTTGCGCACATCGTCGCCGCCGACCTCCACCGTGTTCTCGGGGATGCGGGTCACCTCCGCCTCCATGATCTCCAGCCCCGCCGCCTCGAGCGCGTCCTTGACGGCCTGGAACTCGGTCGGCTCGGTCACGATCGTCCACACGCCCTTGTCGCCGTTCTCGCCCTCGGGCGACTGGATATCCTCGGCCCCGGCCTCGAGGGCCGCGTCCATGACCCGCTCTTCATCGAACCTGTTGGCGTCGATGTAGATCTGACCCTTGGTGGCGAACATGAACGCGACGGTCCCCGCGTTGCCCATCGACCCGCCGCTCTTCTTGAAGATCGAGCGCACCTCGCCCACGGTGCGGGTGTTGTTGTCGGTCAGCGCGTCGATGATCAGCGCCGTCCCCCCCGGGCCGTAGCCCTCGTACACCAGCTGCTGGAACTCGGCCCCGCCCAGCTCGCCCGAGCCCTTCTCGATGGCGCGCTTGATGGTGTCCTTGGGCATGTTGGCGTACTTCGCCTCGTCGATCGCGTAGCGCAGCGCCAGGTTGGTCTCGGGATCGCCCCCGCCGGCGCGGGCCGCGACCATGATCGCCTTGGAGCACTTGGACCAGACCTTGCCCTTCTTCTTGTCCTGGCGCTCCTTGCGGTGCTTGATGTTCGCCCATTTGCTGTGACCGGCCATGGCGTGGTCTCCTGAGAAATCTGCCCGGCGTCTCGAACGCCGTGATGTGGGAAAGGGAAAGGGTGTGGAGGGGATTGTTGGCTCGACGGACAGGACTTTCAGCCCCCGGCTCCGGATCGGCGCGGGGCGTCAGGGCGTTTCGGGCTCGCCCAGGATGGGCGCCACCCGGGGCTTGCCGGTGGACTCGGCGTCCTGGATGCGGTAACGGATCTCGCGCAGCGACTGGCTCAGGGCGGCGATGGCGCGCTGGTTCTGCTCACCGCCCGTGCTCAGCAGCCGGATCCGCGCGCGCAGCATGTTCTCGGCGTTGAGCCACGCCTCGACGGCCCGGTCCTCGTGCCCAGCACGCCACAGGGCGTCGCCCAGGTGCTGCACAATGGTCGCGTTGTCGCGACGCGTGTCGAGCTCGTTGGCCCGGGTCAGCAGCGTCACCGCCCCCTCGGTGAGCACCTCGCCGCTCTGGGGATCCACGACATCCTCGAACACGCCCGTCTTGTACCGCGCCCACGCCAGCGAATCGACGATCGACGCCTCGCCCGGCTCGGCGTCGACCGCCCGCCGGAGCATCCGGATCGCCTCGTCCAGCCGCTCGCCCTTCTCGGCCAGCATGTACCCGTAGTCGTTGTTCGACCAGGCGTGGTCGGGGTCGTATGAGAGCGCCAGTTGGTAGAAGGACATGGCCTGCTCCTCGCGGTTGAAGGCCGAGGCCATCGCCGCGGCGGTGTAGGCCAGGTCCGCGCGCTGCTGATCGGGGCTCAGGTTCTCGCTGGCCCTCCGGGGCGTGCCAAGGCGCTCGGTGGTGACGGCGATCGCCCGGGCCATGAGCCCCTTGTCGCTCAGGGTGTCGAGCACGCCGATGACATCGGCGCTCACGCCCAGAGCCCCCAGCATGCGGTAGAGCTCCACGATGTAGCCCTCGTCGAGCGCGCCGCCGCGGGTGGCCATGAGCGTCACCAGCACGATGGCCTCGTGGGCGCGGCCCTCGCCGATGAGCGCCTGGGCCGGCAGGGCCTCCAGGGCACGCCGGCGCTCCTCGGTGTCCATCTGGGCGGCGTGGGCCATGGTGACGGCCAGCAGCTCGTCCAGATCGGGCCGGGGCTGCTGGGCCAGCAGCAGCAGCTTGATCCGCGCCAGATTGAAGTCCAGCACGCCCGTGCGGGACTCGATGACCCCGATGGTGCGCCCCAGCGTCTCGGCGTTGTCACGCTCTTCGCTCTGGTCGGCCAGCGTGTACACCACCTGCGAGAGCTGGCCGACCTGGGCGGGCAGGAGCGTGATGTCGGGGGGAAGGTTGGCCAGCGCGCCCAGCAGGAGCCGGTCGCCCTCCTCGCTCGCCCGGCGCGCCAGCGCCCCCGCGTACTCGATCGTGGGATCGACCCCGCGTTGGTCCCCGAGCCGGGCCGCCAGGTGCTCCTGGGCCTCGCCGGGCCGATCGAGCTGCGCCCCGAGCAGCTGCTCGGCGGCCCGGGCCAGCTCGAAAGAGCCGGTGCGGGCGTAGGCGCGTTCAAGGACACCGAGCGCCTTCTCATACTCTTCAAGCTCGAAGTGCAGCTTGGCCAGCGTCAGGGCCGTCTGGTTGGAGTTGGGGTGCTCCGAGAGCCGGTCGGCCAGCCAGCGGGCGCCCCGGCTCAGCGCTCCCTCGTCGCCCTGGGTCTGTCGGGTCTTCCAGATGCTCAGCAGCAGATCGTATCCGATTTCCATGCCCGGGCGCTGCGCGTTGAGCGTCAGCAGCAACGCCTCGGCCTGGCCGGCCATCGAGTTGCGCGCCAGGTCGTTGGCCCGCAGCAGCCCGAACAGCGATGAGCGGGGGCGGTTGGCGCCCAGACGGCGCACGATCTCCTGCAGCTCCCTCCCGTCGTCCGCACCCTCGCCGCCCACGCCCACGCCCGGCGCGCGCAGCAGCATGAGCTGCTCGAGGATGTTCGCGTCGTACGGGTCGTGCTCGCTGGCGCGCTCCAGGTAGGACACCGCCGCCTCCCGCTCGCCCAGCAGCCGGGCGATCTGGGCGCCAACCACGAGGTCCCGGACCGTCGCGTCCGCGTCGTCGCCCAGCGTCCGCGCCAGGGACCAGGCGGCCCCCGGCTCCTGCAGCACCAGGCGCGTCGAGGCAAGCCGCCGCACCGCGTCGTCGTCGGCGCCCAGCGTGTCGCCCGCGCGTCGTTCCAGCTCGCCCGCCAGCTGGCGCGCCCGCTCCCAGCGCCCGGTCAGCGCCAGCGCCTGCGCGTGCGCCGCCAGCCAGGGCGTCGACCGCTCGGCCAGCGCCCCCGTATCGAGCGTCTCCAGGTGGGCGACCAGGTCGGCGCGTCCCAGGTCGATCCCGATCGCCGTGTTGAGCAGCTCGGCGGCTTCGCCGGCCGCTTTGCGGTGCGACCGCAACAGCCCGACGGGAGAAACAGCGGTGCGCGCCAGCGCGCCGGCCAGGGACTGGGCGATGCCCGGGTTGCTCCTGAGCAACCCGACCGCCGCCTCGTAGCAATCGTCCGGGTCCTCGATGCGCCCGAGCACCGACGCCAGGGCCGCCGGGGTGTCGGCGTCGAGCCCCGCGTCCCCGATCAGGGCCAGGGCGCGATCGGTGGACGAGGCCCCCACGCGCAGCGCGAACAACGACCGGCGGATCGAGGGCGTGAGCCCCTCGCGACCGGAGAGCTGACCGATGGCGTCGCCCAGCAGGTCACCCACCGAGGGCAGGCGGGCGAGCTCGTGGGCCCAGACGCGCTCCTCGGGGCCCAGGTCCCCCACGCGGTTCTGGATGTGGTCGAGCAGCAGCAGCGCCGCCCGGCACGGCCGGCCTTGGCGCAGGAACCCCGCCAGACGCCGCCCCACCAGCCCCACGGGCGCGTCGCCCCCGTCCGCGTCGGCCTGCGCGTAGGCGCTCTGGGCCCGCTCGTGATCGCCGATGGCGCCCCACGCGTCGCCCGCCTTGATCCACAGCGACACCCGCTGGCTGAGAATCCGCACGATCTCGTGTCGCCAGCGCCCGTCGCGAGATCCCGAGTCGAATGAACGCAGCGCCTCTTCGAGCGTGCTCGCCCCCGCGAGCAGATACCCCGCGTCGATCCGCGCGTTGCCCAGCAGCGTCATGGCGATCGAACGCGCCATCGGGGAGGCGTCGATCTCCGGGTCGTCCAGCGCCCGCGTGGTCAGGACCATGATCCGATCCTGGTCGCCGCGGGCCGCCGCCAGGGACGCGGCATGCACCAGCGCCCGCGCCGAGCGGTCGCCCAGCTCGATCCCACGCTCGTAGGCGCTCACCGCCCCCGCCTGATCGCCCTTGCCCATCAGCGCGTCGCCCAGCTCTCGCTGCACGGCCGGCGAACCCGGGTCCACGCGCTCGGCCCGGCGCAGAACCTCGATCGCCTCGTCCGCGCGCCCCGCCTGGCGCAGGGCGCGGGCGCGGGCGTAGAGCTTGACGCCCTGGGCCCGTTGCTCCGGCTCCACGCCCTCCGCGTCGTCCGCGCCCTTGCCGGGGACGACGGCGCCCAACTCGATGTCGCCCGGCTCGGTCATGGCGCGCTGGTAGGGCGGGCTCCCGGGCGTGAGCGCGGGCGCCGCGTCGGGCACGATCCGCGCCAGCACGCCCCCGCCCGGCGTCGGCGCCGGGCGCCCGAGCTGCAGCCGGGCGCGAGTCTCAAGGGTCGCGATGGGGTCCTCGATCCCCGAAGCGTCGCGCACGACGCGCCCCGCGTCCCAGGACCCGGCGCACGAGATCAGCCCGGCGCAGGACGCGGTCATGACCGCGGCCAGGCACAGGGGACGGGCCGTGCGCAGGAACGAGACGGGCCGCGTCACGACGAGCCTTTCGGGGTGGCCCGGGACGCTCCGGAACGCGAGCGTGAACGGCGCGAGGCCGACCCCCCGGCGCGGGGCGAACGCTGCGACTGGGACCAGTGCTCGATGAGCGTGTAGTACTTCTTGGCGTCGCTGGCCCGGACCACCCGCTCGAGGCGCTGCGTCTGCTGGGCGGGGTCGAGCCCGGAGTCGCACAGCCCCCCGGCGATCAGGAGCCTGTTGAGGCGCTCGTCGATCGGGAACGCGTGCCAGTCGAGCCCCAGCAGCACCAAGCGACCGACGGCGTAGGGCGGGAGCCCGCTGATCCCCACGAGGTATTCCTGCACATCCCGCTTGTTCATCTCGCGCAGCGAGGCCAGCGAGAGCCGGTTCTCCCGCTCATAAATCGAGTGCAGCATCCCGATCAGGCGGTGCGCCCGCTCCTTGCCCCGCGCTGTGCGCGATCCCAGGATGACGGCCAGCTCGTCGCAGGTGCACACGCGCAGCTCGTTGAGGTCCACCAGCTCCTCGCGGATCCGCTGGGCGCTCCTCAGGGCGTTGTCGATCGACGACTCCCACATGAGCATGGAGAACACGAGCTCGTCGAGGAGCGGCTCGGCGCCCAGGCCGCCGCCCCCCAGCAGCTCGGCGCACGACACGCCGCCGCGATTGATGTACGCCGGCTCGATCTCGGCGATGAACGGGCCCAGGATGTCCTCGTCCTGCCCGCTCACCGCTCGGCATCCTCCCCCCGCTCGCTCTGGCGCTCGTCCGCGGCGCCCTCGCCCCCGCCGTCCCCCTTTTCGGCGCGGTCCTTGGCCAGCAGGGCCATGACCCGCATCTGGGCCTTGAGCCCCTCGTCGTAGACGAAACGCAGCGTGGGCATCTCCTTGATGTGGATGCGATCCATCACCTCCTTGCGCAGTTTGCCCGTGGCCGAGACCAGCCCGTGCATGGTGATTTGCGCGTGCTCCTCGGGCATGACCGTCACGAACGCCTTGGCGTGCTTGAGGTCGTCGGAGAGCTCGACGCGCGTGACGGTGACCAGGCCCTTGATGCGAGGGTCCGACAGGCCACGCGCCAGGCGGCTCTGCAGCTCGCGCTGGATGTTGGAGGCGATCTGGAGGCTTCTTCTTCTCAAGCGGTTCTCTCCGAACGGTCCGGCTCGCCCTGGCGCTCGATCTCCCCGAGCCCCCGGCCGATCATGTCCTGCTCAAACCCCTCATCATCAATGCTACGGACCCCGGCGTGCGCCCCGCCCAGCGCTCCCACCCATCCGTGGAGGATCTCGCGCCGGGTGTCGATCACTTCGCAATCGGGCGTTGAGCGGATCCGCCCGAGCACACGATCGAGCACCGATCCGATAGTGGCCCCGTCGTTGCCCGCCACCGTGATCCCCAGCTGGGCCCGGTTGAGGATGTCCTGGTCATCGACCTCGGCCACCGACACCAGGTGGTGGCGGTGGAGGGTGTCGCGGAGCGACCGGACCACCCGCCGCTTGTCCTTGAGCGAGCGGGACCAGTCGATCGCAAGCACGACTCGCATGACGCCCACCACCATACCGCGGCTCCCGCATCCCCGAATCAACCGTCCACACATCCCGTCCGCACAACCCGCCTGAACAGCCCCTCTGAACAACGCCCCGATCCCAACCGCGCACCCGATCAGTCGAGCGTGCGCTTGACCTCGGTCTTCTTGTAGCACTCGATGACATCGCCCTCCTTGATGTCGTCGTAGCCGACGATCTTCATGCCGCACTCCATGTTGGCGCGGACCTCCTTGGCGTCGTCCTTGAAGCGTTTGAGCTGCTCGAGGCGACGATCGTTCTCGACGACCACCCCGTTGCGGGTCACGCGCACCAGCGCGTCGCGCTCGACCACCCCGTCGGTGACATAGCAGCCCGCGATGGCGCCGACCTTGGAGACCTTGAACACCTGGCGAACCTCGGCGTGGCCCAGCACATCCTGGCGGATGTCGGGGGTGAGCAGGCCCTCGACGGCCTTCTTCATGTCCTCCACGATGTGGTAGATCACCTGGTAGTTGCGGATCTCCACGCCCTTCTGCTCGGCCAGCGAGCGCCCCTTGGCGTTGGCGATGACATTGAACCCGATGATGATCGCCTTGGAGGCCTCGGCCAGCAGGATGTCGCTCTCGGTGATCCCGCCAACCGCCTGGTGGATGACGCGGACCTTGACCTCCTCGTTGCCCACCTTCTCGATCTCGCTCTTGAGCACATCCACAGAGCCCTGCACATCGGCCTTGAGCACCACCAGGATCTCCTTGAGGTCCCGGTCGGCGATCTGCGAAAACATGTTGTCGAGCGTCAGCTTGGGCTGCGAGAGCGACGCCTCACGCTCGCGATCCCGACGCTGGTCGGCGGCCTTCTCCGCTTCCCTGATCGAGCCCACGCAGTAGAACTTGTCGCCCGCGTCGGGGAGCTCGTTGATGCCCGAGATCTGCACCGGCAGCGGCGGCAGCACGCTCTTGAGCTTGTTGCCCCGATCGTCGGTGATGTCCCGCACCCGCCCGAAAGCGCGCCCCATGACGATGAAGTCGCCCACGCTCAGCTGCCCCTCCTGAACCAGGATGTTGGCCACATTGCCGCGCCCGCCCTCGGGACGCGCCTCAATGACCGTGCCCTGGGCCGGGCCCGAGAAGTCGCTCTTGAGCTCGAGCACCTCCGCCTGCAGGTCCAGCAGCTCCAGCAGATCCTGGATCCCGACGCCCTTGGTGGCGCTGGTGCGCACCACCTCGGTGTCCCCGCCCCACTCGGTCGGGTTGAGCCCGTGCTCGGCAAGCTGGCCCAGGATCCGCTGGATGTTGCTGTCGGTCGCCTGCTCCTTGTCGATCTTGTTGAGCGCCACGATGATGGGCACCCCCGCCGCCTTGGCGTGCGAGATCGACTCCACCGTCTGGGGCATCACCCCGTCGTCGGCGGCGACCACCAGCACCACGATGTCGGTGACATTGGCCCCACGCGACCGCATCGCCGTGAACGCCTCGTGCCCCGGCGTGTCGATGAAGGTGATGAACTTGGTGTCGTCGCCCGTCGTGACCGGGACCCGGAAGGCGCTGGTCGCCTGGGTGATCCCGCCCGCCTCGCCCTGGGCGACATTGGCGTTGCGGATCCGGTCCAGGAGCGAGGTCTTGCCGTGGTCCACATGGCCCAGGATCGTGACGATCGGGCCGCGCGGCCGCTCGTCCTTGCGCTCACGCTCGGCGAACTGCTCGGCCACCTGCTGCTCGGCGGTCTTGGCCTCGGTGACCTCCAGCTCGATGTCCCAGTCGATCATGATCTCCTGGGCCTTCTCCGAGTCGATCGCCGAGTTGATGGTCGCCATCACGCCCTGCATGAAGAGCTTCTTGACAATGTCGGCGCCCTTGACGCCCGTGGCCGCCGAGAGGTCCTTGATCGAGAACGGCGCCGCGATGGTCACCTTGCCGCCGATCTTGGCCGGGGTCTGCCCCGCGTTGGCGCTCGAACGCATCTGGTTCTGACGCTGCTTGAGATACCCGCCGCTGCGCTGCAGACGCGCCTCGCGCTCCGCCAGGTCGGCCGCGGTCCAGCCGCGACCCTCGCCCACATCCCCGCCGTGGCGGCTGTCGCCGCGCCGACGCGAGTTGCCCGCGCCCCCGCCGCCCCGCGGCGGGCGGCCCTCAAAGGGGGCCCCTACGCCCGCGCCGCCGGGCGCCCCGCCAGTGCGGGGCGGACGCCGGCGCGGCGCTTCGACCTGCTCGGGCGCCTCCACACGAACCACCTTGGGGCCCGAGAGCTTGATCTGGCTCTTCTTCTCCAACTGGGGGCCCGCGGGCGTGACGGTCTTGGGACGCGTGGGCACATTCATCCGCGGCGGCTGCTCCGGGCCCTTGATGTCGGGCTCGGGCGGACGCACCAGACGCGCCGGCTGCTTGGCCCGGCCATCCGTCTCGCGCTTCTCATCCCCCGTGTCGCCGCCGGGGGACGCGGCGGCCCTCTCGGGCTCGGCCCGCTTGGGCGGCTCCTTGGAGAGCCCCGCCGGCACCCGCACCGGGGCGGCGACAGGCGGGGCCGGAACAGCGCGGGTCGCGCGGACGGGCGGCTCGGCGATCGCGGTGATGGTCGAACTCTCCGACTCTTGCTCGTCGTCACCCGAATCGTCCTGGCCGGCCTTGCTGGCGGCCTTCTTCTTGCTCTTCTGACGCACCTTCTCGATATCGACCTTCTCGGCATGCTCCACCGCGGTGTGCGCCGAGTCCCCGCCCTGACCCGAGGCGAACCACTCACGGATGGTCTGCTCGAGACCGATCGACACCGTGGACATGTGGTTCTTGATCACCTCGACGGGGATGCCCTCGGCGTGGCATTTCTCCACGATCGCCTTGGACTTGATGCCCAGCTCTTTCGCGATTTCAAAGATTCGTTTATTGGCCAACTGATGCTCCGCGTGGTTGCGCTGTGTGTCTGTCCGCGTATCGGTCTGTCTGTCAATGCTTGCCTGGCGTGGGCTCCGCCCCCCGGGCGACGGAGAACAGCGGGAGGATCATGCGTCCCCGCCCAGGATGTCCGCGGCCCGGTTCTCCGATTCACGATCGGGAGCGGCCGGGACCGATTCGTGATCCTCGTTCTTCACGGCGCCGGCGGCCGCGGCGCCCAGGATCGCCGCCGCGGCGACCTCGGGGCTCGCGTCGTCGCCCGACACCGCGCCCGAGAGGATCGCCGCGGCCGCCCGCTCCTCCTGCGCCTTGCGGGCCGCGGCCTCGGCCTTCTCACGCTCCTGCTCCTCGGCGACGATCTTGGCCCGCGCCGAGCACAACTCGACCGCGTGCGCCGCCTTCTCCTCGTCGAGCTCAAGCTCGGTCATCAGGACCTCCTGGCCGATCTCCTCGATGTCGAACACCGAGATCATGCCCAGCGCCGCCAGGCGGTCGACCATCTCGTCGGTGACCCCCTCGATCTGCTTGAGGGTCTCGGACAGGATGGTCAGCCCCTTGGTGAACTCCTCGGGGGTGAGGATGTCCACATCCCACCCGGTCAGGCGGGCCGCCAGACGCACATTCTGCCCCCGCTTGCCGATGGCCAGCGAGAGCTGGTCGTCGCGGACCACCACGGTGGCGCGCCCCAGCTCGAAGCACAGCGAGATCTCGTTGACCTCGGCGGGCTTGAGCGCGTTGGCGATGAGGATCTGCGAAGACTCGTTCCAGCGCACGATGTCGATCTTCTCGCCGTTGAGCTCGTCCACGATGGTCTTGATCCGCGAGCCGCGGATCCCCACGCAGGCGCCCACGGCGTCGATCTTGGAATCGATCGACGACACGGCCATCTTGGTGCGGTACCCCGCCTCGCGAGACATCGCCTTGATCTCGATGGTCCGCTCCATGACCTCGGGGACCTCGACCTCGAAGAGACGCTTGATGAAGTCGGGATGGCCGCGGGAGAGGTAGATCTTGACCTGCGAGCCCAGGTCCTTGACATCCAGAATCATGGCGCGGACCCGGTCGTTGGGCATGAACTGCTCGCCGGGGATCTGCTCGCTGCGGAGCATCACCGCCTCGGCGCGGTCGAGCTGCACCACCAGCGCGCCGCGGTCGTACCGCTGGGCCACGCCCGTGACCAGGGTGCCCACCCGACCCGAGTACTCCTCCATCAGCGACTGGCGCTCGTCGTCGCGGAAACGCTGGATCATCACCTGCTTGAAGGTCTGCGCCGCGATGCGCCCGAAGTCCCCCGGGTCCATGTCCAGCGGCTCCTCGTAGCGGAACAGCGCGATCTCGCCCGTCAAGGGGTCGACCCGGCACTGGAACTCCTCGGCGTCGAGCGTCCCGAAGAACTTGCGGCAGGCCGAGACCATCGCCGTCTCGAGGTCCGAGATCAGCAGGGATTTCTCGACATTGCGGTCGCGGGCGATCGAGTCAAGGATGCGCATCATCTCAGCGGTGTTCAAGGCACTTCTCCGTTCGTGTCTCTATCAGCCCGTCTGCGCCGGGCGTCGTGTTGTCGGGATGTCGGAATGTCCTGATGGCCGGTCGCCGGTGCTCGGGGTCAAGGCCGCCGCGCCCCGCCATACAGACGCAAAACGCAAACGACCGCGAGCAACTGCATGCCGCGGTCTGGCGCGTCTGCGCGGTGAGGGGATGATCCCCAGCCGCCGGATCGGAATGGACTACGCGTATCAACGCATCGTCCGATCCTTTCCTCGCGGGCCGGCTTCGATCAGCATCGAAACCCGCTCAACCGTCATGACGCCAGACCGTGTGCATACGGAATACTCCTCGCTCGGGCGCCACGCCCGAACGCTCCGAATAACTATAGAACACCGACCGCCCCAGAATCAACACGCAGAAGCCAAACACGCCAGAAGCCAGGTGATCCCTCTTTCGCCCCGATCCGGGCGCGGGCGCGCCGCTTGAGCCGCCCTCAGCGGGGAACCCTGGAGCTGCACCGCTCGCCCCGGGCGACGGGGCGCTCGATCCGCACGGCCCGGTTGCCCTTGTGCCGCCCGATCGAGGCCCTGAACTTGGGTTCCTTGCCCACGAGGATCAGGGCCGGGTCCTTGGCGGGGGTCGAGGTGACGATGAGATCGCCGATCTTCATCTCGCTCAGGTCCCGCAGGGTGATGGTCGTCTCGGCCAGCACCGCCGCCACATCCACGCCCGTTTGATCCAGGTTGCGCGAGATCCGCTGCTCGGTCGTGGTGTCCTGCTCGCTGCGGCTGACGGCGAACCAGCTCTGGCTGCTGAGTTCCTCCATCACCGGCTCGATCACATTATACGGGATGCACAGGTTCATCGTCCCGGCCCGGGACGCCATCCGCACCTCAAGCCCGATCACCATCACCACCTCGTTGGGGGGGACGATCTGGACCAGCTGCGGGTTCGACTCGTGCGCGAAAATCTCGAACTTGAGCGGCTTGACGCTCTCCCACGCCTCGGAGAGAGCGTCGAGCCCGCGGCGCAGCACATTGGAGATCAGCCGCTGCTCGATGGCGGTCATCGGACGCTGGGGGATGAACAGGTCCTGGTTGGTCCCACCCAGCAGGCGATCAATGATCGGATAGATGATCAGCGGCGACACCTCCAGGCACATCTGCCCCTCGAGCGCGTTGGGCTGGATCAGGTTGTAGCTGGTGGGGTTGGGCAGCCCCGAGACGAACTCGCCGTAGGTCATCTGCTCGCACGCCGCGACACGCACCTCGACGATCGTTCGAAGGAACCCCGAGAGCGAAGCGCCGAAGTTCCGCGCGAACGCCTCGTGGAGGGTCTCGAGCGCCATCATCTGGTCTTTGGAGACGCGCTCGGGGCGTTTGAAGTCGTACTGGCGGATCTCGACGGTATCGAGATCGGTCCGGTGGCGTGAGAAGATCTTCTTGGCCGTCCGCGCTTCCGCGGGCCCCGCGTCGCCCGTTTCGACCGCGGCCAGAAGGGCGTCCACCTCGTTCTGGTCCAGGGTGCTCATGGCGGTGGGCTCCATACGATCGCGCCGCCCCGCGCCGGGGCAGACCAAAACCCCCGCCGGGCGGGGAGGCAGAGGAAACTATCGGTCCCGCGGCGCTCGCTTCTTGATCTTCCGAGCCCTCAATCGCGTATTCTGAAACAAACACCGCACCGCCCCGGTTCACAGGGAACATACAGTCTCTTTCCCTCATGACCGCCCGGGCCCACCCGAGATCCATGCATGCCCCGACTCACCGCCGTGTTCTGCTCGCTGCTGCTCGCCCTGATCGCCCTGCCCGCGAGCGCTCAGCCCTCGTTCGGCGACGCCTTCAATGCCCCCGCCGCCGCGCGCCCCAGTGGGAACGACCAGGCCCCGCCCGTGACGGCGAGGATCGAGCTGTCCCGGTCAACCCTCGCCCCGGGCCAGGATTTCTTGATCGCCCTCGTCATCGAACACGCCGAGCACTACCACACCAACCTCCACGAGCCGGTCGTTCCCGACGCAATGAAGGATGACTTCTACCCCGTCGCCACCACCCTCGAACTCCCCGAAACCGACGCGCTGAGCTTCGGCGCCGTCCAGTGGCCCAAGCCCTCGGTGGTGGGGGTCGACTTCATGATGACCGGCGATCCCATCGAGTACCAGGTGTACTCGGGCCAGGCCGTAATCTATATCCCCGTGCACATCAATGACGCCGCGCTGCTGGGGACGATGGATCTCGAACTCCCCCTCAGGTTTCAGGCATGTGACGACACCATCTGCTTGCCGCCGCAGACCGAGAAACTCAAAGCATCCATCGAGATCGTCGCCAGCGCCGACGCGTCCGCCCCCCTCCCCCCTGTCTTCGCCGACTACGACCCCGCCCAAGCCGCCGTCCCGACCCCGCCATCCACCCAGAGCAGCCCGTCCGCCGCCCCCAGCGCCGCCACATTCTTCGGCATCCCTCTCCCCGGCGGCGGAATCGTCGGCCTCATCGCTCTGGCCCTCCTCGGCGCCGCGGGGGGACTGATTCTCAACCTCACCCCCTGCGTCCTGCCCGTCATCCCCATCAAGGTTATGACCCTCAGCCGGCACGCCGGTGAAGACAGATCGCGAGCCGTCATGCTCGGCTTCTGGATGGCCTTCGGCGTCATCGCCTTCTGGGCCGCCCTGGCCATCCCCGTGCTCGCCCTCCAGGGATTCACCGATCCCTCCCGCATCTTTGGCATCTGGTGGCTCACCACCCTCATCGGCGTCCTCATCGCCCTCATGAGTCTGGGCCTCATGGGCATGTTCCAGATCACCCTCCCTCAGAAACTCTACAGGGTCAACCCCAGGGCCGATTCCCCCTGGGGCTCATTCGTCTTCGGCATCATGACCGCCGTTCTGGGCCTCCCCTGCTTCGGCTTCGTCGCCGGGGCGCTGGTGCCCGCCGCCATCACCCAGGGAACCGCCTTCGTCATCATCCTCTTCGTCTCCATGGGCGTGGGCATGGCCCTGCCCTATCTCGTCCTCTCCATCTTCCCCAAGATGGTCAACAAGCTTCCCCGCACCGGCCCCGCCAGCGAACTCGTCAAGCAGATCATGGGTCTGCTCCTGCTGGCCGCGGCCGCCTACTTCATCGGTTCAGGCCTCATCGCCCTCGTCGCATCCAAGCCCTACCTCGCCAGGCTCCTCCACATCTGGATCGCCGCCATCTTCGCCCTCGCCGCCGGTTCATGGCTCATGATCAAAACCATCCAGATCAGTCGCAAACCCGCCAACCGCGCCGTCTTCGGCTTCATCGCCCTGCTCATCGCCGCCTCGGGCATCCTCGTCGCCAACCGCTTCACCCGCGATGCCCGTCAAGAGTACACCCTGCGCCAGGCCGCCCTCGCCCAGTCCGCCGCCCAGCGCACCCTGCTCACGACGACATGGAACGACTTCAGCCCACAACTGATGCAGCGGGCCCTCGACGAGGGATTCGTCGTCATCCAGGACTTCACCGCAGAATGGTGCATCAACTGCAAGGTCCTCGAGAAAACCGTTCTCGGCTCCGCCGCCGTCAAGGCCCAGTTCGCCATGGACGATACCGTCATGTTCAAGGTCGATCTCACCGGGGCCAACCCCGAGGGCAACCGGGCGCTGCGGGATCTGGGACGCACGGGAATCCCCACCCTCGCGATCTACGGCCCCGGACTCGACGCACCCTGGGTCTCCAGCGCCTACACCCCCGAACAGGTCGTGGAAGCCATCACCCGCGCCCGGGGGCCCGCCGCCGTCACCTTTACAACATCCCGCTGAGGGCCGGATCAACGCCCAAAACCGGCCTTTTCGGGATGCAAATCCAGGTAGATCGTCCAATCCGTTTGACCAACGCCCGATCAAGGAATATCTTTATCCCCGCGAGGCGTCCTCACGCCCCGCCGAAAATCGAGAGACGCGGGTGTAGCTCAGTGGTAGAGCGTCACGTTGCCAACGTGAATGTCGACGGTTCAAATCCGTTCACCCGCTTTGAATAAAAGGACGCCCGGCGCCGGAAGGCGCCGGGCGTTTGCCGTTGAAGCTCCGAAGCCCGAGCCCCTCAGGACTCGCCGTCAGGCGAATCGTCTTGTCCTCAGGGCTGTTCTGATCGATCACCCCCATAAGAAAATCCTTGGCTTCGTCCGTGACTGTGAGCATGTGCTGCTCCCTTCATGACGCCGCGGTAACGCCGCACACCCCGCCCAACCGGCGGCCACGCGACGACCCTGCGGTTCGGCGCATCCGCCCCCGGGCACGAGCCCGGCAGAGAACACGCAGGTCAACCAAACCCTATCCACCCCGAACGCCCCTGTCAGCAGCACCCGACCACGAGCCGAGCATTCCCCCGGCTTCACGCCGGACGGCTTCAGAACAAGGCTTCAGGTTGCCCACGCGGATGTCGTGAGTCCGAATGGCATCGCCCACTCTTGAAGAACGCCCGGCATCGGTGAGGTGTGGGCGTTTGGTCTTTGGGAACTCGCACGCCTGGCGGCAAGTTCGAGTACAATGCGGACTATGGCATGGTTTAGTAGTTCAAAGCGTGATCGCGAGCAGCAGTCGTATGAGATAGAGTCTGAATCACAAGCTTCGCGAGATGGAGCAGTAACCCCAACCGAGCGAGACTCGCCACCCCAACAAGGGCAGTATAGTCTGCCAACCGAGACTGTGCGTCGGGTGCTCGGCTTGCTCCGCTTTCTCAAGGAGATGGCTGAACTAGGGGCGCGGCCAGTCCGGGATATCAATTCCTATGAATCGCGGCTCTGGCTTGACGAGTTGATCGACACGCTCGGCTGCCATTCTCCCCGACCTGGAGAGCTGTGGCCCAAAGGAGCGGATGTATGGATCGAAGTTACGAAGCAATCCAAGCCCGATGCGCCACCTCCTCCTGACATTTGCTTGCCGTGGATCGATGGCGACTACACAAAGGAGGAACAGGAGCCGACGCTAAGGGAACACATAAGAGCATCAGAGGTTTGGATCACAAATGACGACCAAGTGCCGGTACAGAGCGCACCGGGTCCCTCAAAAGTTCAACCGCCCGACTCGTCCCCCAACGAAGAAGACGGCCTGCCAGACGGGCTGCCGTTTGGAAAAGACGAGTCTGGGGCTATCAAACAGCAATTGGAAGATCATCCAGAGGTCATGGATGCTTGGAATTGCTACCTCGCAGCGGAATGGCGACCTTGGGTCGACGCATGTGTAGAATGGCGTCGCAGTCAAGAGATTTATCGTAAGCTGTTCGAAATTCACCAGACGCAGCAGCGACTCGGAGAATCCTATGAACTCGTTGTCGGGTTCGGTCTCTTAGTTTGGAACACCGAGAAGGACGGTCCAATTCGACGTCATCTCATATGTGCTGATGTTGAACTAGAACTCGACTCCGATAGAGGCCAATTCACCGTGCGGCCATCAAGCGAGGGTCCAAAGCTGCGCGTGGAGCTCGACATGATCCCGGTTGCGTCTCGACCGGCTCAACTTGAAGATGAGATGAAAGGCTTGGTTGATCTCGCGGAAGATGCCCCTTGGGGTTCAGATGCGATTGAGCGGGCACTCCGCTCGGCTGCTCAGTCGCTGCATGAAGATGGCTCTTTCGATGGAACTTTCGCCAAAGCAAAGGCTTCGTCAACCGTACCCCGTGTGCATACGGCGCCGGCGATGATCCTCCGCAAACGGTCAACGCGAGGCTTGATCCAGACGATTAATCAAATTCAAACGGATATTGAACAATCTGGTCGGGTGACTCCCTTGCTGGAGACGGCGGTCGAGACTACGCGAACGACAAGCACAAATGGGTACGATGGGAAGACTCAACAATCTATCCCGCAAGCTATCTACATGCCGTTACCCACCAACGATCAGCAAGTCCGTATCGTGGAAAGGGCGGAGCACTCCCGCGGCGTATTGGTGCAGGGCCCTCCAGGCACGGGCAAGAGTCACACCATCGCAAACCTGATATGCCACTTGCTCGCCACCGGAAACCGCGTCTTAGTCACGGCCCAAACTCCTCGGGCTTTGCAGGTCCTGGTAGGCGACGAGAAGAATAGCGGAAAGTTGCCCGGAGAGTTGCGGCCGCTTTGTGTTGGCTTGATGGGCAGGAGCCGAGACGAGTTGGAATCGTTGGGGAGAAGCGTGAATGGCATCCTCGCGAAACGCGAGAGTTGGGATAGAGAAACTAGCTGCCAGCAAATTCGGCGCTTAGAGGAAACGCTTGATGAACTTCGCGTGAAAGCGGCGCGTCTCAGTAGGAATCTGCGCCACATTCGCGAGCGCGAGAGCTATGAGCATATACTTGGCGATGGCATGTACCGCGGTACGATGGCAACGATTGCAAGGCAGCTCGATGAACAACGCGTTGAATTTGACTGGTTCATGGATACGCCATCTTCGGAACTGCCACCGGAGGCTGGGCTAGGTCCGAAGCTATATGAGCTCGTCGAGTTGTATCAGCAAATTTCGCAGGATGTAGAGGGCGAAATTGCTTTGCGTCACCCCTCGCGTGAAGAGCTACCGTCGGTCGACGAGTTTCGCCGCTTAGCCCGGCGGGAGTGTGATGCCAAGGCGGAGGAAGAACGGTACTGCGAGCGTGGCCAATGGGGTGAGCAGATTCTAGGTCTCTCCATGGATACGATCGATCAACTTGGCAGCCGGGCAGAGATGCTGGCCGCCAAGGTCGAGCAGGTGCTGCAGAGGCAGGTTCAGTGGGCTGAATCTGCACTGAAAGATGTTCTCGCGGAGCATGAGACGCCTTGGCGCGAACTGCTGGAGCGGTCAGCTGATCTGATCGATGGGCTCCGCGATCGCGCAAGGCTGGCCGATCGGACAAGTATTCAGCATGCTCCGGCTGAACTCGATACAGAATCATTGCTATTCGAGGCCAATCGCCTGGTTGGGCATATCGAGTGCGGTGGTTTTCTCCAGTGGAAGCCTTTCAAGAGGCGCCCGGCGGCTGTCCGCCGGGCAGTCAAGCAGTTCCGTCACGCGCGAGTTGGTGGTCGCCCATGTGAAGACGCATCTTCTTTACCCCTCTTGATTGAGCGCCTTGAAACTGAGTTGGCTGTGCGACGCTTAGTTAATCTCTGGGAAAACAAGATCTCGCTCAAACAGTCCGGCATGGCCGACCAGGTTGCGGAGATCGAAGAACACCATGAAGTTCTCCAATCAATCTTGGAGATCTTCGAACTGCGCGGGTCCGCGCAGGCCGAGGTGCAGAAGTCAGCTATCGCGCCTGCCCCGCGTTGGTCAGAGTTGGCACAGGTCCAGGAGCTAATAGCGAGCGCCCGCTTTGCTGGTGCGCGAGCAAAGCAGGCACTCATTCAGTCCGCTTGGGAGGAAATCTCTGCTGTAGTACAGTGTTGCGCTGGCAGTCATTCCCATCCGTACAACTTGGATCTAGAAGCGATCATCGAGACGCGGAATGAACAGAAATACGCGGCAATTCGAGCAAAACTGGAAGAACTGTGGAGCCAAGCCGAAGCCTTGTCACGCCGACAAGAACTCGAGCAATTACTCACACGCCTCATGCCTAAGCTCATCGCCGCAGTGCGAACCGCGCCCGCCGACCCGCGGTGGAAGACACGCTCAGAGTCATTGGAAGACGCATGGAGGTGGGCGAGCGCTCGGGACGCTCTTCAGAAGCTGGTAGACGCTGACGATGCAGATCTCGTCGAGGACGACTATAGGAAAACTACGGCGACGATTCAGAAAACGATTGAGAGCTTGGCAGCGGAGAAGGCGTGGGCCGCTTGTTTCACCTCAATGAATGACTTCCATGCTAGCCACTTGAAGGCTTGGCGGCAGGCGGTGAAAAGCGTCGGCAAGGGGACAGGCAAGCATGCCGAGAAACATCGAAAAGATGCACGCAAGCACCTTGAGGCCTGCCGAGAAGCCGTGCCCGCATGGGTCATGCCGCTCCATCGGCTCTATGAATCCATTACCGCAAGGCCCGGCATGTTTGATGTCGCTATTGTGGACGAAGCATCACAGTGCGCGCACGACGCTTTGTTGTTAATGTATCTTGCGAAACGAGTAATTATTGTTGGTGATGACCAGCAGATATCTCCGCCAGCGGGCTATGTCGACGGCGACGATGTGGACTTTCTGATGCGCAAGTATTTGCCTGAACTCAATCATCAAGACGGCTTCCGAAAGGGAAAGAGCCTCTATGATCTAGCCGAACGCTGGTTTGGCGACAGCATAGTTCTGCGAGAGCACTTCCGCTGCGTCCCGGAAATTATTAAGTTTAGCAATGACTTGTGCTATCGTGACCGACCGCTAATTGCGCTGCGCCAAGACACACCTCGACTTGATCCGCTAGTATATCGACTCATTGAGTCGGGTTACCGCGAAGGGAAATCGCAGCCTATTAACAAGCCGGAGGCAGAGTCGCTTGTGGACGCGATGGTTGACTGCTGTGCGGATGAGCGTTATGAGGGAAAGTCGATGGGCGTCATTTCTCTACAGGGGTCTGCCCAAGCCGCCTATGTCGAGAATTTGTTACTCGATCGCCTTGGGGCGGAGGAGATCGCGCGACGGCGCATCGTCTGCGGAGATGCTTATGCTTTCCAAGGCGATGAGCGGCATGTTGTTTTTCTGACTATGGTCGCTGCTCCCAACGAGCGGATCGGCGTGCTGACAAAAGAGGAAGATAAACGCCGCTTTAATGTCGCCGCAAGCCGTGCCCAAGATCAGATGTGGCTGTTTCATACAGCGACTATGAATGACCTTAACCCACAATGCATGCGGCGAAAGCTCCTGTCGTTCTTTCACGACTCTCGCGGTTCCTTTGAGAAGTCAACAGGTGTGTCGATGGAAGAAATCGAAGGTGTGGCGGCTGCCGGACGGCGGCCTGGATCGCAGCCGCCTCCGTTCGACAGTTGGTTTGAGATCGATGTCGCACGCCGGATTGTCCAGGCCGGCTATCGCGTTCTACCGCAGTTCGCATGGGCCGGTTATCATGTCGATTTGATGATCGAAGGAGAGCTGAATGGAAACATCCGGCGATTGGCCGTGGAATGCGATGGAGACAAGTGGCACGGGCCGGAGCGCTTCAACGAGGATATGCACCGTCAGCGGCAACTTGAACGCGCCGGTCTGCAGTTTTGTAGGATTCGCGAAAGTGTCTTCTACGCGAACCCCGACAAAGCGATGCGACCGCTTTGGGCAGCGGCTGAGATCATGGGCTTCGGCCCCCCAAGTCTCAGTTGATCACGAATCTCGCGCGCATCACCACCCTTGTGCGCAAAAACCGTGCGAAACCAAGCAAACATCTTGAATTCCGCCCCCGCCCGCTACATTCGCAGCATGACACACGCACACCACTTCACCACAGAACTGTTCCATGACCTCCTCGACCCCCGCCTCACAGCCATCGAAATCTGCATGAGGCACGAACTCGCCATCGACGAACTCGCGGCCCTCGTCCGCTCGCAGCTCGCCGCCAGAAAGAACTCATTTCACAAATCAGCACGCTACTGACCGCATCCGTGCGCAAAATCCTGTCGCTTCCAAACAAATCCCTTGAATCCCGCTCGCGACCGCCTACATTCGCGGCATGGACCACGCCGCACTCACCCCGGACCTCTTCTTCGACCTCATCGACCGCACCCTCACCGCCGTCGAGATCTGCTCCGCCCACGACCTCAGCTTCGACCAGCTCGAGGCCGTCGTCGCCTCCCGCCCCTTCAAACACGCGGCCTCCCGGCTCCAGGCCATCGAACATGCCCGCGCCGTCGCCACGGAAACCCTCCGCCGCACCGCCGCCCTCCGCATCCTCGAGGGCATCGCCGCCCAGCACCCCACCTCCCCGACCCACACCGAGACCATCCGCCTCGCCGCCGCCCAGATCCTCCGCGTCATCAACGCCGACCCGATCCCCCAGGGCCCATCCCATCCCGGCCCCAACCCCGGTCCCGGACCCGATCCTGATCCCGACCCCGAGTTCGACCCCGACCCCGTTTTCGAGATCGACCCCGATTTCGAGATTGATTCCGATCCCCAACCCGAGCCCGATCACGAGCCCACACCCCACCCCCCCTCAAACCCAACCTTTTCAAACCCAGCCCCCTCAAACCCAACCGCTTCTTCAAACCCCATCCCATCCGCCTCCGCCCTAACCCACCCGCCAGCGGCCCACCCCGCCCATCCACAATCGACGCGACCCCCCTCCCCCCATCCCGCGTCTCCGCGGCCGCCGCGCACGAGCCCCCGCCCCGCCGCCCAGCCGAACCACCGCTCCCGCCTCACCCCACCCGCTGCACAAACCACACCAGCGCCACGCCCGCGATCACCACCGACAGCGGGATCGAGACGCGGGCGCGATACCACGGCTTGTCCTTGAACCAGCCGATGGTCAGGAACGCGATCGCCAAGATGGTCAGGTGCCCGCCCTCGACGCCCACATTGAACGCCAGAAGCGCGGAGATCAACTGCGCGGTCGGGATCCCGATCTCACGCAGCCCCGACGCGAAGCCCAGACCGTGCACCAACCCGAAGAAGAACGCGATCGCCAGGCGCCAGGGGTGCACCTTGCGCGCGAACAGGTTCTCGATCGCGAGAAACGCGATGCTCAGCGCGATCAGCGGCTCAACAACCCCCGCCGGCGCCGAAACCAGCCCGAAGGTCGCCAGCGTCAGCGTCGTCGTGTGCGCGATGGTGAAGGCCGTGGTCTGCCAGAGCAGATCCCGGAGCTTGATATTGAGCAAAAACAGCCCCAGGATGAACAACTCATGGTCGTGCCCCTCGGGGATGATGTGGCGATACCCCAGCACGAGATAGCGCCAGACGATCCCCGCCGCTCCAACCGAATCCTCCGCTGCCGCCCCCCGCTCGGGCGCGGGCGCCGGGGACGACGATCCGGGGCGAGATCTCGCCTGAGCCCCCTCCCAGATCATGCTCAGATCCAGCCCCGGCGAGGTCTCCCCGGGCCCCAGAGGAATATAGATCGGCTCGACCCCCGTGCGGCTCACGCCCAGGATCATCTCACCCAGCACCGCCGGCGCCCGCACCGTCAGGAGCCGCGCCCCCTCGGGAATGCTCGCCACGGCCTCAAAGGCGAGCTTGAGCGGCAACCGCTCCGAGGGAACCTCCAGGCGCCACCGATCGATCCCATCCAGATCAGGGCTCCCGACCAGCACCAACTCCAGCCGCCGCCCATCGGCCTCGATCCGGAACCCCGAAACGAACCGCTCCCGCCCGTCCTGCAGCGCCGCCGCCAGCTCATCCCGCGGCCCATCAAGCAGGGCGTACATCTGCGCATCGCTCACCCGAACCGAAGTGTCGTTGAGCGCGTACGCCAGCGCATCGTGGCTGACATACACCTCGATCCGCGCGTCCCCCTCGGTGCGCACGATCTCCGCCGACGCAACCGTCGCCAGCGCCGGATGCGCCCGGGCATGCACGCAGGCCAACGCCAGCACGAACCAGACGAGCCAGCAGCGCGGGACTGGGCGCCACGCCCCCATCAGTCCCGGCCGTTCCCGAGCAGCGCCTCGATCCCGGTCTGCCCCAGCGCCGAATCCCAGATGCTCAGGCCCGAGAGCTCGCCCTCGAACTGGTACCGCTCGTCCCATGGGTCGAGCGGCGCGATGCTGATGCTGTTCTCGTCGTCCGAGAGCCCCACGCGGCGCTCGCCGATGAGCTCGGCGTCCTTGTAGATCCGGATCGTCGAGCCGTCGAATGTGGCGGTGATCATCTGCCAGCGCCCCAGATCGTACTGCTCGCTTCCGGGCGCGTCGGCGTTGTGGCTCCACAGGTGCACGCCGTTGGCGAACTTGCTGATGAATCTCCCCTGCCCGCCCACGCGGGCGCTGGGGCTGCCGAAGCCGACGAGGATGGTGTGATTGGTCGGCTGCTTGTCCATCCGGACGAAGACATTGATGGTCCAGTGGTCCTTCTTGCCCGTGGGGAGTCCGGGCACGGCGGTGATCGTTTGGCCGTATTGATCGCGGCCGATGGCTTTGAGCGTGAAGACCGGGCCGGGGACATCGAAGCCGACCTTCGCCGGCTTGATCGTGTTGTGCGCGGGCGAGGTGTCCTTGATGTTGGCCACGCTCAGCGAGTAGTGCTGGTCGACCGCCGGTGCCCGGGCCAGGGTGATGGTCGCCGACCGGCCGCCCTCATCGAGGGTGACGGCGCGGATGTCGATGGCGGGCTCGAGCGTGAAGTCGCTCGCTTGCGCCGCGGCCACCGGCTCGGAGAAGGCCACCTTCACCTGTGTCGATTCGTACAGGCCCAGCGCGCTGGTGACGCTGGGGGCGGTCTTGTCGTTGACCCTGATCATGCTCGACGCGACCGGGCCAAGCGTCCCGTCGTCGGCGCGGGCGGCGACCTTGACGGTGGCCGAGTCGGTCAGCACGATGGGGGCGTCGTAGACCCTGGAATCGGTCGTGGGGTCCGAGCCGTCGGTCGTGTAGTAGAACGAGCCCGCCTGCCAGTACATCCCCGGCTGCACCTTCACCTCGACGGCGTCGTCGAACACGCCGCCCTGGGGGCTGGGTTGGGCGGTGGCCACGGTGGGCGGGCCCTGGACATGGTCCTTGAGCGTGTCGAACAGCGGGGCCGCGGGGAGGACCCGGTCGCGTCCCTCGTCGGTGAGCGTGATGGCCAGCACCTTGACATGCTGGTCATCGGGAAGCGAGATGTGCGTGCTGCCGATGGGGACATCGAAGCCGACCTTGTAGACATAGCTGTACTCGTAGAAGGCGTCGGGGCTCGCCTGGCCGGGCTGGGCGATGTGCTGGTGCGAGACATACCACGCCAGTTCGCCGTCCTTGATGAAGCCCGGGACGAGTCCGGTGATGTCGGTGCTTCCCCAGGGGTAGCGCGGGTCGCGGGTGTCGCCGGGCCACTGGCGCGAGTCCCATTGGCCGACGAACCCGCCCCACGACTGGACATGCATGGGGACCGATTCCTTGCCGATGCCCAGGCGGGTGTCGATGTCGCCAGCGTCCGAAGCCACCAGCAGGTACAGGCGCCGTGCATGGTCGCTCTCGGGCAGCTTGATCCGCTGCCCGGCGGCGCTGATCGCGTTGTTCGCGCCGTCCCTGGTCCCGTCGGCGAGTGTGAAGGCCACGGCGTCGACCGTGAGCGAACCGGGCATCTGCTCGGCGGGGTAGCTGCGTCCGCTGTCGCCCATCGCCCCGTCGGCGGTGTTCTGATTGGTGCTCATGACATCGGTGTCGTACCGGAGCGTCAGTGGCTCGGATTTCACCGCGTCGGCCCGCTCATTCGAGGAGGGTTCGGCCAGCGTCAGCGCGTACGCGCGCAGCTCGTACCCGCCCAGGTCGGTCACCAGCGCCCCGTTGGTCACCGTGGCCTCGCCCATCGGGCGCTCCTGGCCGTCGACTTCCCGCGCGGCCAGAATCTTGCGGCCCGCGGTGATCTTGACACCCTTGGCGTCGTGACCCGACTGCTCACGCAGTCGCACGATGACCTCGTCGGAGTCCTCCGCCTTTTTGACCGCCTGCACGCTCACCGAATCATCGCTCACGCTCACCAGCGAGAACGACCGGCCCAGCGCGCCCTCGTGGGCGGGGCTCTGGAAGGGGATCATGGGCGCGTTGAGCTCGGCGGCCCGGCGATAGCTCTGGGCGTCTCGCCAATCCCCCTCGTGGCCCTGCACGGCGTACAGGATGTGGTGCCGACCGAGGTCCTGGCTGGCCTGGTCGGGGTAGCCGCCGCGCACGCCGGGGGTGTAGAGCAGGGTCAGGCGCACGGTGTTGTCGTCGGGCTTGTCCGTGCCGTACTTGCTGTCGCACATGACCGTTGTGCCGTAGCTTCCCGAGTTGTCCGTCAGGTCGAACCACTGCTGGAAGCCGTATTCATACTGCGTCTCGTGCCGGTTGCCGCGTTGGATCGCGCCCACCTGCACATCGTAAGTCGCCTCGGGATTGGTCGCCGTGAGCGGGAAGGCCGCGCGCACGCTGCGCTCGCGGGTGTTCCAGTCGACCTTGGTGTCGAACTCGACGCGCTGGCTCCCCGCGCCCAGGGCGATGCGCTGGGTGAATGTCGAGCCCTCGGCCTGCCTGGTCACCTCGACCGCGACGCGCGCCGGGCCGTTCTCGACCACCTTGAACGACACCGGACCCGAATCGCCCACATAGGAGGTCGCGGGCTTGAGGCGGTCGCTCCAGTCCTGGTTCCATGCGGGCCACTGGCTGGGGTTCTCGTAGAAGAGCCCGATGCGGGCCGGGGCCGAGAGCAGTTCCTGCCCGGCCTGCTTGTCCATGATCGAGCGCACATCGCCGTGCCCGTCGAGGGTGACGACATACCGCTCGTTCTCGAGCGTCCTGCCGTCGTCGCTGATGGTGAGCGATGAATCGATCGGCTTGGCCTCGCTCCTGAAGGGGCGCAGGTCCACGCTGTAGGCCGCGTATCCGATCGAGGGGGCGTTGGCGACGAACGCGACGCGTGCGAACCCTCCCCCCGTCTCCAGGATCTGCGCCGGGACTTGATTCCCGTCGGGGCCAGTCACGATCACCGCCTCGGGACGCAGATTCACACAGTTCACCCTGGCTTCAACGATCCCGCGGCGTTCCCACGAGAGTGGGTTGTAGACGACGATGTGCTCGCCCTCGCCGGTGGTGTCCATCTTGGAGATCACCGCGCCCGCCGCGTCGGTCAGCACCGCGCCGAACTGGTTGGCGGCGATCACCTCGTCGTTCCATGACAGGTTGTAGGCCAGGGGCACGCTGGTGCCGGGGAGGATATCGTGCATCTGCGAGCCGAGGACCAGCTCCCAGGCGCGCTGGAGCCGGTCGGCGGGGTAGTCGCCCGCGCCCAGCCACCACGCGCCCACCGCCGCCTTCTCGGCCGCGTCGGCCAGCAGCTCATTCTTGCGGTTCCAGCGCTTCATGTAGGCCTGGGAAGTCACCGAGCCGGCCGAGTGCTGGGTCAGCTCCAGCTCGCCCGTGTAGCGCGGCAGTTTCCTGGCCTGCTCGTCGGAGATCGCGTGGAACATCGCGTCGGCGGTGTCGGAGATGATCCTGATCCTGGCGTCGCCCGACTCGCCGGCCTTGACGCTCCGCTCGATCATCGCCACCGACGCTTCCTTGGGCGCGCCGCCGACATCGCCGGTGCCGTAGTAGTGGTAATCGGTATAGAGACCGGACTTGTCCCCGTTGTTCTTGATGCGCTGGAACCACCCGTCGCTGTCGGCCAGGTTCTCGCGCACATCCCCGCTGTACGACCCCGGGTCGAGGGCCGCGATCACCGAGCGTCCGTCCGGGCCCTCCCAGACGCCCACCTTGAACGGGATGGGCACGACCGCGTTCCAGGTCAGCTTCTGCGTGGAGAAGCCCTTGATCCCGCAGTGGGCCAGCACGCTGGGGAGCCCCGCCGGGAAGCCGAAGCAGTCGGGGAGCATGAACTCATCGCTGGCGATCCCGAGTTCCCGACGGAAGAAGCGGTTGCCGTAGAGCGCGTGGCGGATCTGGGATTCGGCGGAGGGGACATTGGCGTCGTTCTCGTCGACGCTCGAGCCGCAGGGGAACCAGCGTCCGGCCTTGACATACTCCCTCATCTTCTCGTAGCCCTGGGGGTAGTACTCCTTCATCATCTCGTAGCGGCGCGAGCCGCCGAAGTTGAAAACATAGCTGGGGTACTTCTCGAAGAGGGCGAAGTTGTGGTTGAGCGTGTTGGGGATGAACTCGCGGATGGTGTCGATGTAGGTCCATCGCCACTGGGTGTCGAGGTGGGCGTACCCCACCACGAAGAGCGTGGGCTCGGAGAGGTCGATCTTCTCGGAGGGTTCCGGGGCCCTGGTCAACGGCGCGTCTGGCGCTCTGCCGCTGTCGCCCGCCGCCAGGGTCCCCGCACCGAACACCGAAACCGCCAGCCCCGCCGCCATACGCATCAGATGGGTCATCATTGATCGCTCCGCTCACACCTGGCCCGGGCCCCGCGAACACCGACATCGGCGTTCGCGGGCGTCCCAAGCATCGAACCGGTTGGTATCCTACCCGTTCCGCCCGGTCGGGTTCCCGCCCTGGCCCGTCTCGGGGACAGGGCGGACCGAGAGAAACGGGCGGGATCTCGCCATCGCCACGCGGCGCTGGCGGCTGTGCACGCATGATCGCCTTGTGTGATCCCGGGAACGGCCCGCACGATCGCCCGCGTTTCGTTATAATCGCCCCTCCCCAGGCCGCTGGGCCGTCAGCAGAGGACCAACATGGAAGCACTCAAGCAACTGCGCAAGCACCTGCTCACCGGCGTCTCGTTCGCCATCCCCTTCATCGCCTGCGGCGGGATCCTGATCGCCATCGCACTGGCCTTCGCTCCGCGCGGCGAGAACAACGCGCCCGATCCCACTGGCGTGCCGATCCTGTTCTTCATGCTCCAGCTCGGGGTGCTGGCCTTCAAACTGATGCTGGCCATCCTCTCGGCCTACATCGCCTACTCGATCGCGGGCAAGCCCGGGCTGGTCGCCGGGGCGATCGGGGGTTTTCTCTGCAACGACCTGCGCCTGCACGCCTTCTTCCCCGGCGCGGATGGCGCGCCCGATGTCCCGGTGGGGTTTCTGGGGGCGATCGCCGCTGGGCTGCTGGCAGGGTATGTCGTGCTGGCTCTGAAAAACATACCCACGCACAAGCTCGTCAAGCCCATCATGCCCATCCTGATCATCCCCATCGTCTCGACGCTGATGGTTGGGGCGGCGATGATCCTGCTGCTGGGCCCGCCCATCGCGCATCTCAACACCTGGCTGGCCGCCGAGCTCGTGGGGATGCAGTCGGGCAGCGCCGTGCTGCTGGCCATGCTGCTGGGGGCGATGATTGCCTTTGACATGGGCGGGCCGGTGAACAAGGCCGCGTTCTTCTTCGCCGCCGGGCTCATCGAGCAGGGCAACTTCGTGGTCATGGGCGCCGTCGCCGCCGCCATCTGCACCCCGCCGCTGGGCATGGGGCTGGCGACCCTGCTGGCCGGGGGGCTCTGGCGCGAGGAGGAGCGTGAATCGGGCTTGGCCGCCCTGGGGATGGGCATGATCGGGATCACCGAGGGGGCCATCCCCTTCGCGGCCGCCGATCCGCTGCGGGTGATCCCCTGCATCGTGCTGGGGTCGATGGTCGCCAGCACCATCGCCATGCTCGCGATGGTGGGCGACCACGCGCCCCACGGCGGGCCCATCGTCCTCTTCGTCGTCGACCACAAGCTCATGTATGTCGTCGCCATCGTCGTGGGGGCTGTGGTCACCGCCGTGGCGGTCAACCTGGTCAAGAAACTCACCGCCGCCGGGCCCCGGCGGGCCTGATCCCCATACGATTCGGTTCGTACGCCGCTGATTGGAATGAAGAGGTGCACCGCATGAACATTGTCGCCGTCACCGCCTGCCCCACGGGGATCGCCCATACTTACATGGCGGCCGAGCAGATCGAGAAGACCGCCAGGGCCGCGGGGCATAGCGTGAAGGTCGAGACGCAGGGCTCGATGGGGATCGAGAACGAGCTGTCGGCCAAGGAGATCGCCGGCGCCGATGTGGTGATCTTCGCCGTCGACATCGATGTCGAGCAGAAGGAGCGCTTCGAGGGCAAGAGGACCGTGCAGGTCTCGGTCTCCGAGGCGATCAAGAATCCCAAGGGCGTGCTTGAGAAAGCCGGCGGCTGACCACGCGGGCGAAGGGACCACGACATGCGGGCCGAGCACCGATTCGTTTGCACCCTGCCCAACGGCCTGCACGCGCGTCCCGCGAGCCTGCTGGCCGAGTGCGCCGCCGGGTTCGAATCCCGGATCACGCTGACGCGCGAGGTCGGGCGACGCGAAGGCGCCGATCTTCGCAGCGTGCTATCGGTCGTGGGGCTCGATGTCCAGATGGGCGATCCGTGCCTGATCACCGCCGAGGGCGAAGACGCCCAGCGTGCGATCGATGCGCTGCGCCGGCTCACCGAGCACACGCTGGGGGAAGTGGAGCAGGCCGCCGAGGACTGCGCCGAGAATCAGGCGCACGGGGTCCGGCTGCCCGTCATCCTCCGGCGACTGGGTATCGAGCATGCGTCGGGCCGGCCGGTCGGCGGCGGGGCGGGGATCGGCGTCGTTGTCCACGCCGGGGGCCTCTCGATCCCGCCCGAGGCCCGCGACGCCGTGGCCGACAACCCAGAGTGCGAGCTCGACGCCGCCCGCGATGCGATCGAGCGGGTGCGCGAGGAGCTCGCGCAGCGCGCCCGTGACACCCGCGACCGCACCGAGGCGGCGCTGCTCGACGCCCACCGACAGATCACCCGGGACCCGGCCCTGTGGGGCGCCATCAAGACGAGCATCAGCAGCGGCGCCACCGCGCCCCAGGCGGTGCTGGCCGCGGCCCACGAGTTCTCCGCCAGGTTGCGTTCCGCGGCCAGCGCGTATGTGCGGGACCGCGCGATCGATGTCCAGGACATCGCGATGCAGCTGCTCGACGAGCTGCTGCCCGAGCACGCGCGGACGACCACCATCGCCCTGAGCGAGCCGAGCGTGGTGTTCGCTGAATCGCTCACCGCCAACCAGCTGCTGCGGATGGACCGCTCGCTGCTGGCGGGCCTGGTGCTGGGCGAGGTGGGGGTGACCTCGCACACCGTCATCCTCGCGCGCAACCTGGGCGTCCCCTGCGTCATCGGTGTGGACGATGTCCGCGCGGTCGCCCGGCCGGGATCGAGCGCGGTGGTGGATGGGGACGGGGGGTTCGTCATCTCCCCGGTCTCGGACGCGGTCCGCGCCTACTACGAGCACGAGCGGCGCGCCCAGAGCCGGCGGCTGGGCCGTCTGCTGCCGCTCGCGTCGCGTCCAGCCAGGACCAGCGACGGGCGTTGCCTGGCGGTGGGCGTCAACGCCACCGACGCGCGGGAGATCGCCGGGGCCGTCTCGATGGGCGCCGACGGGGTGGGGCTCTACCGCACCGAGTTCCTCTTCCTCGACCGCGAGGCCGCCCCCGATGAGGACGAGCAGCACGAGGCCTACGCCGCGGCCGTCGCCGCCGCCGAGGGGCGGCCGATCATCTTCCGCACCTTCGATATCGGCGGCGACAAGCCCGCGCCCTACCTGCGCCTCGGTGAAGAGGAGAACCCGTTTCTCGGCCGGCGCGGGATGCGCCTGTACCAGCCCGACGCCTCGCTCATCGACGCCCAGCTGCGCGCCCTGCTGCGGGCCGCGGGCGAGGCCCCGAGCGGGACCGTCAGCGTCATGGCCCCGATGGTCGCCGTTCCCGCGGAGGCCGCTTGGTTCCGCCAGCGGGTGACGAGGATCGAGAACGACCTGTCGGGCGAGGGCGTCGAGCACGCGAGCGGGGTGCCCGTGGGGATCATGATCGAGGTCCCCGGCGCGGCCCTGTGCATCGACCAGCTCAGCGGGCACGCCGACTTCTTCAGCATCGGGACCAACGACCTGTGCCAGTATGTCATGGCCGCCGATCGCGGGAACCAGGCGGTGGCCCACCTCTGCGACCCGCACCACCCCGCCTTCCTGCGCCTGCTGCGCCTGATCGTGCGTGAGGCCAGGGCCCACGGCCGGTGGGTCGGGGTCTGCGGCGAGATGGGCGGACGCCCGATCGATCTGCCCCTGATGATCGGTCTGGGCGTCGATGAGATCAGTTCCTCGGCGCGCCAGGTCGTGAAGCTCAAGCTGACCGTCGCCGACGCGGACGCGCGCCGGTGCGAAGAGCTTCTCGATGCCGCGTGCGGGGCCGACACGCCCGAAGCCGTGGAACACCTGCTGGCGGGTCATGCGTGGAAGGCGGACGCCGCTCGCAAGACCCCGCTGATCGACCGCGACTGCATCGAGGTCGGCAACGACGCGTCCACCAAGGAGTACGCGATCAAGTCGGCGGTCGATCTGCTGGCCATCGCCGACCGCACCGCGCAGCCGCGCAGGGTCGAGGAAGCGGTCTGGGTGCGCGAGGAGACCTACTCGACCGGCCTGGGCCACGGGTTCGCCGTCCCGCACTGCAAGTGCGAGGCGGTGGACGCCCCGACACTGGCGGTGCTCAGGCTCGCCCAGCCCGTCGAGTGGGGCTCGATGGACGAGCGTCCCGTGGACACGGTGCTGCTGCTGGCGGCGCCCGACGACGGGGGCGCGGGCGGCGGGGGCGACCCGCCCGGGCACAGACACATGCAGATCTTCGCCGCCCTGGCGCGGAAGCTCATGCACGAGGAGTTTCGGGACACCTTGCGAGCGCAGGATGACCCGGCGGGTATCGAGCGGTTCCTGCGCGAGGAACTCGGGTTGAGCTGAGCGCTCAGCGCCGTCGGCGCGAGGCGATCAGTCCCATCGCCAGCAGCGTGGCGGCGCCGCCGGGGACGGGGACGGTCCCGGCGCGCAGGTTGTCGAGGGCGATGGCGTTGCGAGCGCTGGGGTTGTGGGCGTCTCGCGTCGAGGCGGTGGCGTACGCGCCGATCATGATCTGGTCGAATCCGCCGCCGGTGATCCCCAGGTATTGCCCCGACTGGATATCGACATCGAACTCGCCCACCAGGCTCCCGGCGCTGAACGCCCGGACCCAGATGTAGTTCGTGCCCACCACGCCCCCGGTCCAGCCGCCAGAGACCTGCATCTCCAGGTCCGCGAAGCTGGCGCCGTCGGCCATCGAGATCCCGACCATCTCCAGGGCGCCGGTGTTGGGATAGAACATCTCCGAGCCGTCGAAGCCGGGAGCGTCCCAGCTGAAATAGGTCCGGCTCGAGCTGACATCGAGCCCGTCCTGCTGGTAATGCAGGAGCGATTGCCCGTTCACCAGCGCGTTAAAGTCGGCGTAGTTGCTCACCGAGGCCATCAGTGAGTCATGGCTGGTGTAGTGGGCGATGCCCGCCAGCGAGCAGCCCGTGGTCAGGCCCAACGCGGTCACTGCGAAAACGCTCTCGATCTTCATGGTCTCCCCCCGCCGGGGTATCCCGGCGCTTGTGCTCTCTCTGCCTCCATTGAACCCGAAACCGGCCCCCGGCACCATCCCCTTGTGCCAAGATCGAGCGCAATTTCTGTTCCCAGCTCCTGCTCGCCCTTTGTTCGGGGCCCGGAACGCAACGCCTGATGGACCCGGTTTTACCGTTTGTGGGGGAATTCATATGGACTGGCGATTTGCGATTCTGTATCCTTGCGGTCTGGGTCATTTCTCATGAGTTCAAGATGGGGGAGAGAAGAGATGCTCATATACAAGACGCATGTGTTCATGTCCGTGGCCATCGGGTCGATCGTGGCCGCCGCGGGCGCCGGGCCGGACTGGATCGAGGACCGCGACGCGGGCAGCATGGTGGGTAGCGCCCAGGACACCACGGGCGCCGGCTTCGTGCAAACGATCGCCGGCACGCTGGGGGGCGAGGACCAGGAGGATGTCTACCGCATCAATGTCCAGGACGCCAATAACTTCTACAGCCCGATCAACTTCGGCCTGCGGGGGGACATCACCTTTGACGCGGCGCTCTGGCTCTTCGACAGCGAGGGCTACGGTCTGCTGGGCAACGACAACGATCCCCTGTTGGGCGGCACGGCGCCGCGCCTGATCACGCCTTCGACCGATGGCGTGACGCTGCTGCTGGCCCCGGGAACCTATTACCTGGCCATCACCGAGAGCGGCAATGTCCCGCTGAGCTTGGGCGCCGCGCCGGGGCTGGGCGGCGCCGGTGTGTTCCAGGAGATCTTCCTTTTCGCCAACTCCACCGAGGTCTCGGGGCCGGACGGTCCGGGCGCGGACAACCCGCTGGCGGCCTGGTCGGGCGGCGCGGGCAACGGGGGGACCTATGGCATCGTCGTCACCCCGGCGCCATCGACGCTGGGGGTGCTCTCGCTCATGGGGCTGGGCTTGGCGCGCCGGCGGCGCTGAGAGAATCCCAAGGTCCGTTCCGCTTTAGGGAACGATCCTGGACTGGATGCTCGCCAGGAGGTCCCTTGCCGAGTCGAGGCGGGGGTCGGCGGTGTCCTCCCAGATCTGGACCAGTTGGCCCGCGTACTGCAGGGCGTTGGGATAGTCGCCCAGGTCGTAGCACACCGCGGCCAGGCTCTCGAGGGTGCTGGCCACGGTGGGCTTGTTGTTCGAGAGCAGGGCCTGCTTAAGATCGAGCGAGCGGGTGAGGTAGTCGCGGGCCTCGTCGTAGCGCTTGAGGTGCATGAGCGTGTTGCCCAGACTATGCATGGCCCGCGCCATCCACAGGGGCTTGGACTCCTCGTCGGGCAGTGACTCGAGCAGCCCCAGCGCGTCGCGATAGATCGGCTCGGCCACATCGTACTGCCCCTGCTGCACATGGTACCACGCGATCGAGTTGTTCGACATCGCCACCTCCAGGCTCCTGGGGCCGAAGAGCTCGATCCGCAGGTCCCGGGCGTGGGTGTACATCGACAGGGCGGCTTCGCGGTCGCCGAGCTTCACGCAGGTCGAGGCCAGGTGGTCCATCGTCCGCGCCGTCTCGGCGCTGCCCTTGGAGCCCCTTGGGTAGAGGCGCTGGTCCATGCGTAGCGTCCGCTCGTAATACGCCCGCGCCTGCTTGAACTGCCCGAGGTAGAACTGGGCGTTGGCCATGCCGTGGAGCGTCTGGGCGATCATCGGATCGGGCGAGCGGCGGATCCGCTCGAAGATCTCGTTGGCCTGCTCGTACGACGCGAGGGCCCGGGCGTAGTCCTCGTACCCGAAGTAGGCCTCGCCCAGATTGGTGTAGAACTCGCCCAAGCTCTCTTGGTCGCCGGAGAACAGGGCCTGGCCGTTGTCCGAGTAGATGTCGAGCAGTCGTTTGGAGAGGTCCGCGCCCAGCCCTTTCTGCACATCCATGGCGTTGAGCGAGTCGAGCATGTTCTCCAGCGCCAGACGGCGCGCCTCGTTGCGGCGCACCCACTGGGTGAGGGAGAACCCGCCGCCGGCGCCGAGCAACAGCGCCACGCAGGCCGTCGCCACCGTCAGGCCGGTGTTGCGCCGTACGAACTTGGTGGCCCGGTACAGCACGCTGGGCGGGCGCGCCAGGATGGGCTGGTCCGCGAGCATGCGTCGCAGGTCCGCCGACAAGTCCGCCACGGTCTGGTAGCGCTGGTCCGGGTCCTTCTCGAGCGTCTTGGCGACGATGACCTCCAGGTCGCCCCGCAGGGACCGGTCCGCCTCCCCGAGCCTGGCCGGTGGGGCCTCCACGATCGTGCCCACCGCCCGGTGCAGTGGCTTGTCCTTGAGCTCGTAGGGGAGGCGGCCGGTGAGCAGTTCGAAGAGCACGACGCCCAGGGCATAGACATCCGAGCGCGTATCGAGCAGGTGCGTGTCGCCGTTGGCCTGCTCGGGGCTCATGTAGTACAGGGTCCCGATCAGCTGCCCCATATTGGTCTGGAGTGTCGCGGGGGCCGAGCTGGAATCCGTGGCCCGGGCGATCCCGAAGTCGAGCACCTTGGGCTCGCCCTCGGGGGTCACCATCACATTGCCGGGCTTGAGGTCCCGGTGGATCACCCCGTTGGCGTGGGCGTGCTGCACCGCGCCGCAGAGCTTGGTGAAGAGCACCAGGCGATCGCGAACCTCCAGAGCGTGAGAATGGGCATAGTCGCCCGGCTCCTGGCCGTCGATGAGCTCCATGGCGAAGTAGGGCGATCCGGTCGCCTGGTCGATGCCCGCCTCGTAGATCTGGGCGATGTTGCGGTGGTCCAGCCGCCCCAGGATCTCGGCCTCGAGATCGAAACGCTGCAGCGTCCGCGGGGTGAGCACCCCGGCGCGGATCAGCTTGAGCGCCACCTGCCGTTGCGGCTTGCTCTGCGTCGCGCGGTACACCGCGCCCATGCCCCCCACGCCCAGCACCGCGTCGATCCGGTACCGACCCACGCTCGTGCCCGGGGGGAGGGTGGGCGCGTCGGGGAAACCATCATCGCCGCTGAGCACATCGCCCGCGCCCAGACCGCCGGCCCAGGGGCTCTCAACGGTGGGGAGGGTATGGAGATGTCGATGCGGGATATCCTCCCCTGGCTCTTCCATCCCCGGAGTATACACCGGGAGGGGTGTATACCCTAACCCAAACTCCGCGTTGGGGCTGTTGGGACGGTCAGCCGACGATCCGGATCGAGGCGATCGTCGTGTCGTCCTTGAGGCTCTGGGAGCGGGCGAAGCCCACGACTTGTTCCATCAGCAGCGAGACATCCTCCCGCTGCGAAGCGCTCCGCCTGAGCAGCCGGCCGGTCCGCGCCAGCCCGAACTCCTCGTCCGACTCGGGGCAGGTCTGCTCGACCACGCCGTCGGAGAACAGCACGAGGCGCTGATCGGGGCGCAGGCCCAGTTTTTCGGGGTGGTACTCGTGACCGGGATCGATGCCGATGACCAGCCCCCCCCGGTAGTCGGGGCGCGTGCCGCCCTCCCCGGCGGAGGTCACCACCCAGTGCCCGTGCCCGGCGTCGACAAACTCGATCTCGCCCCCGCTCTCGCCCTCGTGCGGAGTGATGATGCCGATCCACATCGTGACGAAGCGGCCGAGCGAGCGCTGGGCGAGATGGCGGTTGAGCCGCCCCATGACCAGACCCAGATCGCTCGACTGCTCGAGCATGGCGTGCAGGTAGCTCTGGGTAGTGGCCATCATGATCGCCGCCCCCGCGCCCTTGCCCGAGACATCGCCCAGGAACACGCACACGCGGCCGCGATCCAGCTCCACGACGCCGAACAGGTCGCCCGCGACCAGGCGCCCGGGTCGCATGGTCATGCAGTACTCGACCGATCCCACCCGCCCGGTCTCGGGGGGCAGGAGCAGGCGCTGGGCGCTGGCGGCGGCGTTGAGGTCGTACTGCATCGCGAGCTGTTCGATTTCCAGGGCCTTGTTGCGCAGGTTCGCCGCCGTGAGCCCCAGCAAGCGACCCACGGCGCGCCCGAAGGCCGAGGCGTCCACGCCCACCTTGTTCTCTCGCCCTCGCGCGTCGAGATAGAGATAGCCGACGGGGCGTTCGTCCACCATCACCGGCACGCACAGCGCCGAGTGGATGCCCAGGTCCGCGATGCTCTGCCCGTAATCGGCGTTGCGGGCCGAGGCGCTCAGGCGCACCACCTCACCCGATCCGGCCATCTCCAGCAGTGACTGGCTGAAGCCGACCGCCGAGACCTCCTCGATGGGGTTGGTGCTTCGGAAGGCCACCGTCTCGTACAGCCCGGGCTGGTCGCTGGGCGTGAGATAGGCCGCGCGCGAGAAGCCCGTGGACCGCACCATCGCCTCGAGCGCGATCCCCGCGGCCTGCTCGATCCCCGAGACCTGGTTGATCTGGTCGGAGCACTCGAGCAGGATGGCGAGGCGTTCGCTGGCGAGCGACGACAGGGGCTCGTGATCGACGCGCTCCACCAGGTGGGTGGTCTCCCCCGAGTCCCGCAGGGTGTGCACCAGCGTCGGCCCGCCCGGCGGGTGGGCGCCGCCGTAGGCGAGGGGATCGCCGATCATGACATGGAACGCCCATGAGCCCAGGCGCAGGTTGTCCCCGTGGCGCAGGCGGGCCGCCTGGCGCGGCCCGAGGCGCGCGCCGTTGATCCGCGTCCCGTTGCTCGAGCCAAGGTCGGTGACCGTCCAGTGTCCCCGGTCGCAGGTGATCCGCAGGTGCTTGCGGGAGACCGACGCCTGCGGGTCGTCGAGCACGACATCGCAGCCCGAGCTGCGGCCCAGGACATGCTCGCACGCCTCGGACAGCTCGATCGGGTCGAGGGTGACGGGGCCGGCCGCGAAGACCAGGCGCAGCGTGTTCACGGTTGTCTCCGGTGTGTTCATCGCGGTTCGATCGCAGGGGCCCGCCCCTTCCCGTCCCCGCGTGGCGACGGGGGCCCGGACCGAGTATAACGCGCCGGGCGCTGCGTTGAGCGGATATGGCGGGAGGGGGTGTGTCCCGGCAGAAAGTCCTGCCATGAAACCCGCGTTTCTGGTACAGTGCGGCGGGGACACACTCGTGAGCGGGGTACCGACCATGGCCCAGGGCGCGTTGAACATCAAGAAACTGCTGGGTGCGATGGGGCGGCTCGACGCCTCGGACCTGCACATCAAGGTGGGCATCCCGCCCACCTACCGCATCGGTGGCGAGCTTCGCCCGATCGAGGCGGGCCCGGTGAGCGAGGAGGAGGCCGACCACCTGCTCGATCCGCTGCTCTCGGAAGTCCAGAAGAAGCGTTTCGTCGAGACGGGCGACCTGGACTTCGCGTGGCACATCGAGGACCCCGGGGGGGGGCCGGGGGACCGGTTCCGCATCAACATGCTGCGCTCGGGCAACCACACCCACGCCGCGATCCGGCGCGTCAAGGCCGAGATCCCCAGCTACGCCGACCTGCACCTGCCCGGGGTGATCTCCGATGTCGTCAAGCGCGAGCGCGACGGGCTGGTGCTGATCGTGGGGGTGACCGGGTCGGGCAAGTCCTCGACGCTGGCGGCCATGATCGACGAGATCAACGCGACGCGGGCGGTCAACATCATCACGATCGAGGACCCCGTCGAGTACCGCTTCACGCCCAGGCAGTCGATCATCTCGCAGCGTGAGATCGGGATCGATGTCACCGATTTCCACGAAGCGCTGCGCCATGTCGTGCGTCAGGACCCGGATGTGATCTTCATCGGCGAGATGCGCGACCAGGAGACGGTGCTCTCGGCGATCCAGGCCGCCGAGACCGGGCACCTGGTCTTCGCGACCCTTCATACCTCAGACACGATGGGCGCGTTCGGGCGCATGCTCGAGTTCTTCCCCCAGGACGAGCGGACCTTCGTGCGCAACTCGCTCTCGACGACGCTCAAGGCGATCATCGCCCAGCGCCTGGTCCCGGCCAACAGCGAGGTCACGGGGACCAAGGTCGTGCCGGCGGTGGAGGTCCTGCTGACCTCGCCCACGGTGCGCGAGCTGATCCGCGACGAGCGGGATTCGGACCTGCCGTCGGTGATCGCCAGCAGCCGCGAGGACGGGATGACGCTGTTCACGCACTACTTCGCCGAACTGGTCAACAAGGAGTGGGTCACGATGCACACCGCCATGGAATACGCCCCCAACAAGGACATGCTCCGCTCGATCCTCAAGGGCGTCGAGGTCAAGGCGGGCAACCTGGTGGGGCGGATCAAGAGCTAGCGGCGGTCCCCGTCGGGGTTCATCCCGCTTGCGCGTGCTCGCCGGGGTCGATCCCCAGTTGCTTCATCTTTTTGTACAGCGTGGTGCGGTTGATCCCCAGCACCTCGGCGGTCTGCTGCCGGTTCCAGTCGTTGGCTTCAAGGGCCCGCAGGATGATGGCGCGCTCGGGCTGGGCCATCGCCTGGCTGAGCGTCATGGGGATCCAGGGGCCCTGGTCGCTCTGGCCGGCGGCGATCGGCAGGGGCCGGGCGTCGGCGTCGAGGACATGTGGCGGCAGGTCGCCGGGTCCGATCGTCTGATTGCGCGAGAGCACGGCGGCACGCTCGACGATGTTGCTCAGTTCGCGCACATTTCCGGGGTAGCTGTAGCGTCGCAGGGCGTCGAGGGCCCCGGGCGAGAAGCCCGTGAACCGCCTGCCCAGCTCGCCGGCCTGCTGATCGAGAAAATGCTGGGCCAGCGCGGCGATGTCGCTGACCCGCTCGCGCAGGGGGGGCATCTCGATCTTGACGACATTGATGCGGTAGTACAGGTCCTGGCGGAAGGCGCCCGATTCGACCAGGTCCTCGAGCGCCTGGTTGCTGGCCAGGATCACCCGCACATCGACCTCGATGGTCTCGTTGGACCCCACGGGCTCGAAGCGGCGCTCCTGGAGCACCCGCAGGAGCTTGAGCTGCATGGCGGGCGACGCGCTGTTGATCTCGTCGAGGAACAGCGTTCCGCCGTCGGCGGCCAGGAACTTGCCGGGCTTGTCGGCGTGGGCGCCGGTGAAGGCGCCCTTGACATGCCCGAAGAGTTCCGATTCGAGCAGCGTCTCGGGGATCGACCCGCACGCCAGCTCGACATAGGGCTTGGCGCTGCGGCTGGACTCCTGGTGGATCGCCCGGGCGATCATGCTCTTGCCCACGCCCGACTCGCCGGTCATGAGCACGGTCGTGCGCGAGGGGGCCACCGCGTGCACCGTCTCGTAGATCCTGGTCATGCGGTGGTCGGTCCCGATCATGTTACCCAGGCCGAAGGTGTGCTCCAGGCGCGAGCGCATGGTCGTGTTCTCGCGCTGCAGCTCGTGCTGGCGCAGGGCCCGTTCCAGGGCGATGCGCAGCTCGTCGTCGACGATGGGCTTGGTGAGAAAATCCACCGCCCCCAGGCGCAGCGCCTGCACGGCCGTCTCCACCGTCCCGTATCCCGTGAGCATGATCACCGCCGCCTGGCGGTGCGATCTCATGATCTCACGCAGCAGGTCCAGCCCGCCCATCTCGGGGAGGTTGATGTCGCACAGGACGACCTGATAAGGGCCCGCGGCCCCTTCCTGGGCCCGAGCGAGCTCAAGCAGCGCCGCGCGGGGGGCGTACACCGCGGCGGCTTTGCAGCCCTCATCGTTAAAGAACTGCGCCAGCGAGTCGGCGACGATCGGGTCGTCGTCGATGATGAGCACGCGGGGGTGGTCAGGCATCGCGGCCGCCGATCTCGGGCTGGCCCCGGGCGCCGGCGTCGTGCGTCAATGGGATGCTCACCCGCAGCAGGGCCCCGGGGCGGCGCGAGCCGGACCGGTCCTCGCGCTCGGTGAGCGTGATGACGCCCTCGAGCTGCTCGACGATCTGGCGCGAGATCGCCAGCCCGATGCCGGGGTGCCGGTTCTTGGTGGAGAGCCCGTGGGCGAAGGCGCGGTTGTTTCGCGCCCGGCGGTCGACGCCGGCGCCGTCGTCGAAGATCTCGATGATCGTCTCCTCGCGCGTGGGGTCGACGCGGGCGATGATCTCGATGAGCCCGCCGGGGTCGAGCGCGTCGCGAGAGGTCGCCTTGGCGATCGACTGCACCGCGTTGAAGAGCCCGTTGAGCACGACGGTGTAGATCGGCCCCGCCGGGAGGCGCCCGGCGCGGGGGTCGATCCGCACCCGGATCCGCACGCCCGAGGCGCTGGCCAGCGGCCCGACCACATCGACGGCGTGGTCGATCACCATCGCCATCGTCGTCACGCTCGACACGCTCAGCAGCGCCGAGCCGATGGGGACCGACCGCGAGCGCATCGCCGCGTTGACCATCCCGCTCATGCGCTCCAGCGTCGAGAGCACGGTGTGGATCTGCTCGCGGGCGCGGCTCAGTTCGTCCTGGTTCCGGCTCTGGGCCTCGGGCATCGCCGCCGCCGCCAGGGTGAGCCAGCGCATCGACCCGTCGAGCATGTTGCTCAGCTCATGGGCCAGCACGGTGAGCTGGTCCGCCGCCGCGGGCGAGGCCGAGGGATCACGCGCCTCGCGTACCCCCGGGGGGCGCACCCGGCGCTGACCAGGGCGCGGCTGGCTGGGCACATCGTCCCCGTTGCGGTTGGACGGGGGGTCATTCATGGGGTTGTGGGGCTGATCCGTGCTCATCGACCCCATCATCGGGCCGGGGTCGTCGGATTCATCCCGCCGCGTGTCGGGCGGACGCCACTTGGCGCCGATCGCCGTGTTGCGTCTGGACAACACGGCATAACCCGCGGCCTTCATCGGGTTATAGGACGAGAGGCCGGGTGCATCCTGTGCCTTCCACGGGCGACAGGATTGGTTCTGGGGTCATGGGAGATGGCAATGGGCAATGGGCAATGGGATCAAAGTCTGGGTGCCACTACTCGCCGTCTTCGGCGCTGTAGTGCTGAAGCCCGGGGGAGGCGAGGGGGACCCGGCTCGGCGAGCCGGGCCACCGTGGGTGAGAGGAGCGGGTTATTCCACACCCACGGCCAGCGCGTCGCGGTCGCTGAGCATCCCCCCGTCGCTGCGCGGCCTCACCGTTCCGTCGCGTTTCCACGAGCGCTCGCAGCGGGGCTCGTCGCGCAGGTCGATGACGCGGGCCAGGCCCGCGTCATCGAGCTTGACGAGGGATACGCCGCAGAAATCGGCGAGATCGACCGCGTCGAACCCGCTGAGAACCGCGTCGGGGTCATGCAGCACCAGGCCCGCATCGAGCGGGTTGTCGATGCCCTCCTGGGCGCGGGCGTTTTCGAGCACCCGCATCGCGTCGTTGAGCATCGTCATCGCCTTCTCCCACTGGGGCGCGGGGGCGACCGCCAGCGGGGCGGGGAACCCGGTCAGGTGCACGCACTGGCTGGCGTCCTTGGCATCGACGGCGCGCAGCGCCCGGTAGGCCTCGTCGGCGGTGTGGCACATGACGGGGGCCAGCAGCCGGGCCATTCCGTCGGTCATGGTCCACAGGGCCTGCTGGCACCGGCGCCGGCGGTCCGAATCGGGCCGGTCGCAGTACAGCCGGTCCTTGACGGCCGAGAGGTACTCGCCCGAGAGGGTGGTGTTGCAGAAGTTGTAGATGAGCTTGTGCACCTCGTGGAAGGCGTAGGCCTCGTAGGCCCGAACGACCCGGCGGCGCAGCTCTTCGAACTCGCCCAGCACCCACGCCTCGAGCGTGGTGGGGGGGAACTCGGTCGAGTTGTCTGGCGTGAAGGCGTCGAGGTTGGAGAGCATGAAGCGCAGGGTGTTTCTGATCTTGCGGTAGCTCTCGCCGGCGAGCTTGAAGAACTCCTCGTCGACCTTCACATCGTTCTCGTAGGCGAGCGAGCAGACCCACCAGCGGAGCACATCGGCCCCGTAGCGATCGAAGAGGTCCTTGAGGGCGGCGCCCTGGGATTTGGAGAGCTTCTTGCCCTCCTTGTCGACCATGAACCCGTGGGTCAGCAGCGTGCGGAACGGGGGGACGCCCATGACGCCCAGCGAGGGCAAGAGCGAGAGCTGGAACCAGCCGCGGTGCTGGTCCGAGCCCTCGAGGTAGAGGTCGATGGGGAAGTCCTCTCCGCCCGAGCGCTGCCGCATGACCGCGTTCCACGACGAGCCGGACTCGAACCAGACATCGAGGATGTCCTGGCCTTTTCTGAGTTCGCCGACGGCGACGGAACCGTCGCGCAGGGCGTCTGGCGCATCGGGGTCGGCGCCGGCGTCGTAGGCGGCCAGCAGGTCGGTGGGCGACATGGTGAACCACGCGTCGGAGCCCTTGGCGCGGACGACATCGGCGACGGCGGCGGCCGAGAGCTGGGTCATGAATGCGCTGCCGTCGGGCATGGTGAAGGCGGGGATGGGCAGGCCCCAGGCGCGCTGGCGGCTGATGCACCAGTCGGGGCGGGATTCGAGCATGCCGCGCATGCGGTTGCGCCCCCAGGCGGGGACGAAGCCCACGCTCCCGCCTTTCCCCGTTGCCGTCAGGGCCATCTCTCGCAGCCCCTTGCCGTCGCGTTTGGTGGGCTTGTTGACATCGACGAACCACTGCTCGGTGCAGCGGAAGATCACCGGGGTTTTGGAGCGCCAGTCGTGCGGGTAGCTGTGCATGAACTTGTGGGCGTAGAACATGTGCCCCGAATCGCTCAGGCGCTTGGCGATCTCGTCGTTGGCCGTCCAGATCGACTGGCCCACCAGCCACTCGGGTACGCTCTGGTCATAGGTCCCGTTGCCCTTGACCGGGCAGTACACCGGGAGTCCCACGCGCACGCCCGTCTGGTAGTCGTCGCTGCCGTGGCCCGGGGCGGTGTGCACCAGGCCGGTGCCGTCTTCGAGGGTCACATAGTCGGCGCTGACCACGCTGTAGCACATGCTCGTGTCGGCGCCGGGATCGTCGGCGGGGGTGGGGGGGGCGTCGCGGAACGGGTGGGTGTAGCGCAGGCCCACGAGCTTGTCACCCGTGGTGGTCGCCAGCGTCTCGACCTCCTCGGCCTTGGCCGCCTTGCACACCCTGGCCACCAGCTCGGCCGCCATCACCGTCAGGTTTCCATCAACCCGCACCAGTGCGTACTCGAACTTCTCGTGCACCGCGATGGCCAGGTTGGCCGGGAGCGTCCAGGGCGTGGTGGTCCAGATCATGAAGCTCGGGCGCACGCCCGGGCGATCGTCCTGCGATAATCCGAAGGCCTCGTACACCGCCCCCGCGTCGGCGGCCTCGAAATCGATATAGACCGACAGGTCCTCGCGGTCCTGATATTCAAGCTCGGCGTCCGCCAGGGCGGTCTCGTTGGCCACCGACCAGTGCACGGGCTTGAGCGCTTTGTACACCAGCCCCTGGGCGCAGAGCCCGGCGAGCACATCGAGCACTGCCCCCTCGTAGCGGGGGGCCATGGTGAGGTAAGGGTCGTCGTAGTCGCCCACGGTCAGCAGACGCTGTATCTGCTCGGACTGGAGCTTGACCTGCTTGGCCGCGTAGTTCTGGCATTCGCGGCGCACGGCCATGCGCCGGGTGTCGTCGTCGAGCCCGTCGAGCTTGTCGGCCTTGCTGGACTCGACCAGGTCGGTCATCACCTTGTGCTCGATGGGCAGCCCGTGGCAGTCCCAGCCCGGGACATAGGGGGTGTCGTAGCCGGCCATGAACTTGGAGCGGACCACGAAGTCCTTGAGGCACTTGTTCATCAGGTGCCCGAGATGGATCGAGCCGTTGGCGTAGGGCGGCCCGTCGTGGAAGACAAACTTCCTGTCGAAGCCCTTGGCCCTGGAGCGCATCGCCTGGTACAGGCCCGCCTTCGCGTCGAGCTGGGCCCAGCGCTTGAGCGTGGCCGGCTCGTTCTGGATCAGGTTCGCCTTCATCGGGAACCCGGTTTTGGGGAGGTTGAGCGTCTTCTTGTAGTCGGGGCCCGAGGGCTCGGGACGGGGATGGGTCGGTGATTGGGGCATCGTGCACGGTCTCCTGCTCGCCCGATGGGCGGGGCGAGCCCTTCATCGTAGATCTTGATCTGGTGGTGGTGAACGCATTTCACGCCGGCGGGTGTGCGCCCGGCAAAGCCCCGCGATGGGTGTTCGGGGTGCGATATCACCCCGTCCCTCAGCGGGGCGGCGTAATTCGTCGCTCTCGGGCGCGCCTCAAACCGGTTCGTCTCGCGTTCATCGCACGAAGCATAGTCCGCGGGGCGACGGTTTCGGCCCGCGGTCGCACGCCATGCGTCAAAAAACCCGGCGAACGGCCGGGTCTGAGAGAGGGATCGGGGTGGGTTTCGCGCCTGTGGCGCTTAGAGGTGCTCGAAGAGCGACTGGGTCCGCAGGATCAGCCCCTCGCGGGCGATCAGGTGGTAGCTCTGCAGATGAAGCTCCTTGGCGAAGCGTTGCATGTCCAGGATGCTCATGCACGGGCCGATCTCGTCGTCCCAGCGGTGCACCATCGCGTCGCCCTCGCGGGCGAAGTCGTCGAGTTCCTCGAAGGTGGACAGGTAGAGGTTGGGGCTGAGCTGTTCGGTCTGCACGCTGGTCATGTAGCTCAGCTCGGAGCGTGTGAAGCGGTGCTCGAACTCGCGTTCGCCCGCGCACAGGATGGACTCGACGATCCCCGTGTCGGGGAGGCCATGGCTGGTTTCGGAGACCACCTCGCAGGCGCAGGCGCTGGTGATCTCGAAACGGCACATGTGCCGCCCGGCCATGATCCAGGCCTCGAACTGGTAGGGCCCGAAGCGGATGGACCGGGTGTCGAGAATTTCAAAGAGCTCGGGGTGCAGAGGTCGGGAATAGAGGGTTGTTTGATAGGTTTGCAAAAAAGACGCGGGAATCTGAGCGGGTTTCGTTTGGGTCATGGATTCCTTCCCATGCCTGAGTGTCGGGTGAGGGAACCCGGGAGCGGATGAAGACTCCCGGACCGGATTTTCTCGCCGAACAAACGAAAAGGCCGACGAAAGGGAGAGCTTATAGGACGAGCACACACTTCCCAAGCTCAAAGTCAGAAACGGAGTGTTATCCCCATTTCGGAACGCTTCATCCACAACATATCAGAATTGTCGCATGGTCATCCACAATTTGTGGATGAATTTGATAGAATTTACAGCGACGATTCCATCTATTAACAGGACCCGAACTTGTCTACCGCCCGCACACCCCGGACCGCCCCGCTCGAGCACGCGGCCCGGCTGCGCCCGCGCGAGCGCATCGCGGCGCTGGGGGAGGCGCTGCTGGTGGCGCGGGAGGCCGATCGCGACGCGATGGCCCTCATGCTCGTCGAGCTGGCAAGCCAACAGCCCGATCCTCACGGCGCGCAAGATCCCCGGGGCGGCGGGCGGGCGGCGGGCCCCGTCGAACTCCTCACACGCCTGCCGGCGCTATGGCGGGTGCGTCACAGCGACGAGGCCATGCTCGCGCTGGCCAGGGCGTGGCGCACCCTCTCGCCCACGATGCGCGGGCTTGGGGCGGGCCTGGGGCGCGACCGCTGGCTGGCGGCGGCGGCGCGGCTGGGACGCGATCCCGAGCCGGGCGCGCGCCTTGCGGCGGTCTCGATCGCCCACGACACCGCCGATCCGGGGCTGGGCCCCGTGGTGGCGCGCCTGCTAGTCGACGAGCATCAGGCGGTGCGGAAAGCGGCCGACGGCGCGCTGCTGCGCATGAGCGTGCTGCTGCTCGAGCACCTGCCCGCGGCGCTGTTGGGCGAGGAGTTCGCCGCGATCGCCGCGACCGCGCGGGTGGCGCTGCCGGCCGACCCGGCGGTGCTGGAGCTGGAGCGGTGCATCCTGCTGGGGGCGATCGCCGACGCCGCGTGGTCGTTCTCCTCGCACCGCTGCCGCTCGCCGCTGATTGCGGCTCTGCTGCTCATGGACCGCGCCGTGGCCACGCCCATGGAGCGGGAGATCGGCGCCCGCATGCGCCGCCTGCTGAGCGAGCGCCACCACCCGAGCCACGCGCCGCTGCGCAGCGTGCTCAAGCGCACGCCGTGCCCGATCCTGCGTGAGCGGTCCCTGCGATGGCTCACCATCTCCCCGATCGCCGGCGCGGCGATCGACCGCCTGTCCAGCGCCGATTCGATTGAAGAGCACGAGATCGTGCTGCGGCGCGCGCACCTGGCGCTGCGTCCGCGCCGGGCCTGGCAGCTGGCGACGCTCAAGCCCAAGCGGGGCGTGCTCGCCCAGTCGCAGCGGCAGCCGGACCGCGGGCCCCTGCCCGACCCGGCCTCGTGGGAGAAACTCGGCCACGACTCGCGCCTGGGCCTGCTGCGCCTGTCGCGGCTGGTCACGCTCCCCGAGCACCACGCGCGGGAGCTGGTCGAGCCGGCCCTGGCCGATCCTTCCGCGCTGGTTCGGCTGATCGCCAGCGAGCGGTGCGCACCGGCGGACCTGACTGATTATCTCTACGATGCATGTCCGGCGCTGGCGAGACACGCGGCCCTGCGCTGGTCCTCGGCGGGCCACCGGGCCCCGCGGATGGGGTCGCCCGCCTGGTCGCACCGGGCCGGGGTGGCGCGTCTCAACGCGCGCTCGCCCCACGCCTGGGTCCGGCGCGTGAGCGGAGACGAGGCCGACAGGATCACGCCGCTCGATCCGGCCAGCCCCGCCTCGCGCGTGCAGGCGCGGCGCATGCTCGGCGCTGATCCCACGGGCTTCGTGCGCATGGTCCGTGACCGCCTGGCGGCGCCCGCCTCGCGACTCGACGCGCTGATGCTGGTTCGCATGCTGGGGGTGGAAGCCCGATTCGAGCTGGATCTGATCGCCATGGTGCAGGACCGCGAGCAGGACCCTCGCGCCCGCGCTACGGCGGTGATGGCGTTGGCCGGGGTTGATTCGGACTCGGCCCGCTATGTCCTGCGTGAGGCGATCAACGACCGCGACCCGCGCACCCGCGCCAACGCGGTCGAGTCGGTGGACATGGAGCCGGAGAAGATCCTTGAGTACAAGCTCGACGAGCACCACCGCGTGCGCGCCTGCGCGATCCGTCGGGTCCTGGCCGCCCCGGGCGCCTCGCGCCAGGGGATGACGCGCCTGGCGGGCGAGGCGCTGCTGGAGATGCTGGGCGACGGGCGCGACGAGCACCGCCTGGCCGGCGCGTGGACCGCGCAGCGGTGCGTCGTTGCGTCGCGCCGCTCCGAGCTGGGGGGCGTCTTTCACCCGCTCGTCAACCAGATCGAGGCGCTGGGCGCCAACGACCCGGACCCCAGGGTCCGTGCTCGCGCCCGGGGCTGCGAGCGGCGCATCGGTCTCGCCCTGCGCCCGTCGCGCACCAGCCAGGGACGCGACTGAAGCGTGCAACCGGACAGAAAACCGGCCCAATCGTGGCCCAAACATGATCCAAGCATGGCTGAATCATGACGCAACCGGCACCAACCACACTCGTCATCCCCGATCCGGTTACGCCGACCGGGTCGGGCGCGATGGGTCTTGCCCCCGTCCTGCTCGGCGGGGGCGTGCTGCTGGGCGTGTTGATCGTCCTAATTGTTCGTCGGCGTGGCGGTGGGCTGGGGCCGGGCGAGCGGGCCTTCCGGCGTTTGGTGCGGCGCATGGGCCTGAGCCGCCAGCAGGCGGCCCGGGTGCGCCGGTACGCGCATTCCAGGAGCGTGGGGAGCCCGGTGGGGGTGCTGATGAACGAGGCGCTGCTGCGTGAGGCGCTCGGGCGGACCACGGCATGACGGCGCCCCAGCCGAGCTTCAGCGTCCTTGGAGCTCGATCTTGATCCCGGCGCAGCGCACCCCGGTCCGCTCGGCCAGCTCATGAAGCACCGAGCCCGGCACGGACTCGATGAGCCGGCGCGAGAGGTCCTCGGGGACATCCATGATCCGCCCGTCGCCCAGGACGATGTGGACATGCTCGCCCGTGTTCGCGTCGTACCGGCGGGCCGCGCCCGAGGTCGAGGCGGGGATGCGGTTGGCCAGCCCGCGGCCGACGAGCGTGTCGAGCGTGTTGTAGATCGTGGCCTGGCTCACCTCGGGGTCGTGCTCGTGCACCCGCGTCAGGAGCTGCTCGGCGGTGGGGTGGTCCGTGCTGTCGCGCAGCGCCCGGTAGACCGCCTCGCGCTGGCGTGTGGTGCGCAGCCCGTGGGCGGCGAACATCGTCCGAAGCTCCTCGGATGAAACGCTCTGCGGCGGGTGGGCGTGGGAGGGGGTCATCATCGAAGTATTGTCGAAACTCCGCCTTGTGGCGAGCGTTGGGCTCAAAAAGGGCGTGGAGCATCGCCGCCCACGCGTGAACGACGCTCAGTCGCGCCGGGCGCGCTCCACGGGCTTGGGGGCGGAGATGGACATGCGCCGGTGGGGGATGCCCGCCTCCTCGAATACCTCGTCGTCGGCCTCCCAACCAAGTCGCTCGTAGAAGGGCACGGCCGAGAGCTGGGCGTGGCAGTACAGGCTCGAGAGGCCCAGCTCGCCGAAGCCACGCGCTTCGATCTCGATCATGAGCTTGCGCCCGATCCCCTCGCCCTGGCGCTGCTTGTCCACGCAGACCTGCTGGACCTTGCCCAGCCGGTCGCCGTGATCGGTGTCGGTGATGAACAGCGTGGCCGTCCCCACGACCTTCTGGCCCGTGGGGTGCTCGGTGACGGCGACGAAGTGCTCGCACCGCTCCTCGCGCCCGGGGGCCATGTCGTAGTAGTCCTGGATCGTGTAACCGATGGGGGCCAGCAGCACGCTGGTGCGCAGCGCGACCTCCTGCTGGTAGAGCGGGTCGTCCATGCCGATGTGCTTGATTCTGATCACGCGTCGTGCTCTCCGGACCCGCCCGGGCCGGGAGGGGACACAGAATGTAGCACGAACAAGCCTGCTTGTCACGCTCGGGGAACCCGGATCGGGCCCGGGCCCGGCGGGCGGTGCTCAGGGACGCTTGCCGGGCCAGTTCTCGCACTCGATCGTCTCGCGTGCCGGTTGTCTGTCGCCGCTCTGGCTGACCGCGGGCAGGTTGAGCCGGGCCCAGTCGTCGCTGTCCCGCAGGTTCGAGCAGCCCGCGTCGCCGCAGTTGCTCGCGTCCCCGCACTCGCGCCAGATCCCGGCCCCGCAGTTGATGTTGGCCTGGTAGGGGGCGGGATCGATGATCCCGTTGCCGTTCCAGTCGATGGCGTCGAACCCGTTGACGCCCTCGGCCTCGCGCACAATGTGCTCGTGCAGGTCGATGTTGAAGTCCCGCGAGTAGTCGAGATAGCCGTCCCCGCGCGCGTCGGCGTTGGTGTCGATGCCGGGGAACTGGTAGCGGTAGTTCATCACCGAGTTGTAGTTGGGCTTGTAGTTGAGCCCCTCGAAACCGCCGTGGTTGAGCCCGAGGTTGTGCCCCAGCTCGTGGACGAGGGTGTTGGCCATGTTGCCCGTCGAGTTGAAGTTGACCATGGTGATGATCAGGTCGTCGCCGTTGAGTTCCGCGTAGCCCGACGAGCCGTTGTCGGCGCTGTTGAAGCGGTTGGCGAAGATCGCGTAATGAAAGTAGCCGCGCCGGTTGTCGGCGAAGTGCTCGGCCTTGATCGCGTAGAAGTCGGTGTCGAAGGTGATGAAGACCGGCTCGCCGGGGAGGCGCTCACCGCCGGTGAACGCCCCGCCCTGCCCGTAATCGAGGTGCATGTTGATGCCCGTGGGGGCGCCGTAGGGGTTGGGCGTTGAGCCGTAGGTGAAGCATGTGGCCAGGCGGCTCTCGACGGCGGGCGTGGGGCGGTAGTTCTCCTGCCGCCCCTGGAACTCGCCCGCGTACCAGTCGCACTCGATGAAGATGTCCTTGCGCAGCGGGTCGGCGCCCAGGGCGGGCAGGTCCAGCCCGCCGAGCGTGCCCAGGATCTCGTCGCCGTCGCTGAGGCCGTCGTTGTCGGTGTCGGGGTTGGAGGGGTCGGTGCCGGTGGCGAAGACGCCCAGGCGGGCCCCGTCGTCGGTCTCGGCCCAGTCGGGAAGACGATCGGCGTCGCTGTCCTGCAGGTCGGGGCAGCCCCGGCTGAAATCGACGAGGAACGCCGAGACATCGAAGAAGTCGAGCGTGCCGTCGGTGTTGAAGTCGGCGAGCGAATCGCCCTGGGCCAAGCCCGTGAGGAAGGCCGAAACATCGTAGAAATCGAGCTGGTTGTCGAACACGATGTCGGCGTCGCAGTAGGGCGAGGGCTGGCCGTGGGCGATGCCGACCGGGACGGCGCACACACAGCAGACGGCGATCAGAACACGGGATCTCATCGGGGGAACCTCCGAGAGGATCGTAGCGAAACCCACCACGGAGTTCACGGTTTTATGGGGCATGGCGGTCCAAGCCGCGGGTTATCAGACGCCCTCGATCGTCAGCGTCGTGCGTCCCATCCGCTCGGCGGCCATCTTCTCCCAGCCGCTGCCCAACTCGCCCATGGGGTCGGGCGGGACGATGTCCACCTTCTTCTCGCCAAGCTTGGCTTCACCGCTGCGGACACGCTCCTGGAACGCAACGCACTCGGCCAGCAGGCGATCGAGGATCTCGTCCTCGCCGACGGTGGCGACCTTCTGTCCCTGGACATAAATGATGCCCTTGCGGTCCCCGGCGAACACGGCGACATCGGCGCCCTCGGCCTCGCCCGGGCCGTTGACCACGCAGCCCATGACCGCGACCTTCATGGGGACCTGGATCTCGGCTTCGAGCTTCTTGTTGACCTCCTGCACCAGCGTGAAGAGATCGACCTGGATGCGCCCGCAGGTCGGGCAGGCGATGAGCTCGGCCCCGATCCGCTCGCGCAGCCCCAGCGAGTAGAGCAGCTCCAGCCCGTCCTCGACCTCGTAGACCGGGTCGTTGGCGTAGGAGATCCGGATCGTGTCGCCGACGCCGTTGGCCAGCAGCGTGCCCAGCGCCACGACCGATCGGATGCAGCCGGTCTCCTTGGGCCCCGCGTGGGTGACGCCCAGATGAAGCGGGTGGGCGAAGCGCCGGGAGACCTCGGTGTAGGCGTCGATAACGACGGTCGCGTCCATGCTCTTGGCGCTGATGGCGATGTCGTAAAAACCCCGCTCGTAGAAGATGTCGAGGTATTCCTCGAGCTTGGCGACCATGATCGCCAGCATGTAGCCGTGCTTCTGGTCGCTGAAGACCGCGCCCAGCTCCTTGGCGCGGGCCTGCTTGTCCTTGCGCTCGATGATCGAGCCCTCGTTGACCCCGACGCGGATGGGGATGCCCCGGCCTCCGTTGGCCGACTTGCACGCGTCGATGACCTCCTCGACCTGCCTGCGATCGGTGATGTTGCCCGGGTTGAGCCGGATCTTGTGCACGCCCGCCTCGACGGCCTCTAGCGCCCGCCTGAAGTGGAAGTGCACATCGGCCACGATGGGCACTGTGGTCTGGGCCAGGATCTCGGGCAGGGCCTCGGTGTCCTTCTTCTCGGGGACGGCGACGCGCACGATGTCGGCGCCCGCGGCCGTGAGCTTGTGGATCTCGGCGACGCACTTGTCGATGTCGTGCGTGTACCCGGCTGTCATGGACTGCACGCTGACGGGAGCGGCAGTCGTCCGGCCGATGCCCTTGGCCAGGGGGTGATCGGTTCCGATGCCGCCGCCGATCTGGACGATCCCGGTGCGATCATCGCCGACGAAGATGGGACGGGTTGGGTTTCGGGGCTGCATCGGGGGATTCTAGGTCCATTGAGTCGAAACGAGCCGCGATCGTGAGGGAGCGGGCATAGAGAAGACGAGGGAAAACCACTCCCTTACGGTCGCGGCTCGTCAGGGTTCGCCGGTCGGACACGATTGGCGTACTTGCAGCGGCGGAGGCCGAGGAAAGCGAAGGTCTCGAAGAAGAGGAAGCCGATGAGGAGGCCGCCGATCCAGAAAATTCGGTTCACCCAGTATGTCCACTGGGGAGCGGCGCCGGAGAACAGATCTACATACTGCATGACTCGGTCCTCGGTACTCGTCGGTTCGGGACCGGGCGTCGGTGGCGTCTCATTGATATGGATCAGAAGTGAGCCGAGACTGTTGAGACCCAAATAGAGAATCGCGAGCAGGAGCCAACCGGCGCAGGCATGAGCGACAATTGACTTCGCCAGGCGTGCGTCAATGCGAAACCCGCGTGCCTTTCCGATGACGATCAGGCCGCGGGTTTCTATCCAAGTCAGAATCGGAAAGATGACCAACGGGACAACCGCGAAAAATGGAATCGTGACAAGGATGTCCCAATAGGGATACGGCCTTGGGTTCTCTGCGGGGTATGTCGCCACTTCGTCGCGCGTAAAGACTGCCGGAAGCACGAAACCGGTCGCCAGAATCAAGCTGGCGACGATGATGGTTGAAGCACTCAACATGAGTTCGCGACGATCGGTGCGAACCCGCATCACATCCAGCGTCCGCAGCGGATGCCGCAGCGTCATCCACCATGTCGCCAGCAGCGACCCCACCCCCGGCTTCCGCTGCCACGGCGTCCCTATCCGCCGCTCGGGCAGGCTCTCGGCAACGGGCTTGCCGCACTCGGGGCAGTTGCCGCTTTGGTCGAGCCCCTCAATCGCATACCCGCACCGCTCGCACAGCAGCGTGTACTCGTCCTCCCATGGCGTGGGCTTGGGCATGAGGCAAGGATAGCCGCACGAGCCCTAGACTTGCCCCATGAAGATCCAGGCCGCCGTCATCGCCATCCTGCTGCTGATTGTGCTGGGGGTCCCGTTCCTGCTCAGCGCGGGCAAGCAGACCGGAGCCCATGACGAGAACGCCCGCACGCTGATCATTGTCACCCCCCATGTGCCGCAGATCAGAGACGAGTTCGGCGCCGGATTCAGCGCCTGGCACCAGCGCGAGTACGGCCAGCCCGTGACGATCGACTGGCGATCCCCGGGCGGCACCTCCGAGATCCGCGCCCAACTCGAGGCCATCTTTAAGGAGACCGTCAAGAACGGGATGGCCAGCGGGAACTTCAGCCTCGAAGCCGACGGGATGCTTCCTGAGGGAACGGTCCCCTTCGATGTCATGTTCGGCGGCGGGTCGTACGACCACACCCTCGTCAAGCAGGGCGTGAGCATCCCCATCACCCAGATCACCGGCCAGACCACCACCAACATCACGCTCAAAGTCCCCATGTCCCAGCCAGCTGATTTCACCCAGGCCGAGCTCGACACGCTCTTCGGCGAGAACGCCATCGGCCCTCAGGAGCTCTACGACCCCGAGCAGTACTGGATCGGAACCGCCCTCTCCAGCTTCGGGATCGTCTACAACCGTGATGTGTTCCGAAAGCTCGGCCTCGACGACCCCCACGCGTTCGCCGATCTTACGGTTCCGCAACTCTGGGGCTGGGTGGCGCTGGCTGATCCCCGCCAGTCCGGGTCGATCACCACCACCTTCGATTCCATCCTGGGCAATGAGGGCTGGACACACGGCTGGCGCACGCTGCGTGGCATGTGCGGCAACACTCGCTATTTCACCAACTCCTCGACCAAGCCGCCGATCGATGTCTCGCAGGGTGAGGCGGCGGCGGGGCTGGCGATCGATTTCTACGGGCGCGGGCAGGCCCAGGTCATCGCCGAATCCGGGGGTGGCGACCGCGTAGGCTACACCGACCCCGCGGGGGCGGTGTATGTCGACGCCGATCCGGTTTCGATCATCAACGGCTGCCCGGATTACGAGCTGGCGTCGAGATTTGTACGCTACTGCCTGACCGACGAGGCCCAGGCGCTCTGGCAGTTCCCCGCTGGCGACGCGGGCAACCCGCCCGGGCCCGACGGCCAGCCCATGGGCCCGCGCTGGCACGAGCTGCGCCGCATGCCCGTCAAGCGGAGCATGTACACGCGCTACTTCGATTCGTTCGTCGACCGGGTGGATCCCTTCGAGATCGTCTCCGATGTCCAGAACCCCGGCTGGCGCACGGGGGTGCAGGTGATGATGGGCTGCTTCGGGATCGACATCGCCGACGACTGCCGCAGGGCCTATCGGGCGCTCAACCGCGCCGTGGCGTCGGGCAGGTTCAGCGACGAGGAGCTGGCCGAGCTTGATGGGCTGTACTACGCCTTCCCCGAGACGCTGATCGACGGCGAGCCGGTCCCCTTCACCGAGGCGACATTCCGCACGGTCCGCAACGAGTGGAAGAAGCCCGGGCGTCAGGCCGAGCTGGAGATCGAGTACGCCGAGTTCTTCAGAAACAACTACCGCCAGATCGAGCGACGCGTCCGCGAGCGGCTCTAATCAGATTCACCACCCCGATTCGACCTTGTCGCGGTGCAGCACCCTGTACGCGGCCTCGAGCAGCTCCTGGCAGCCCTCGCCGGTCGCGCCGCTGATCGCGTAGATCTCCTGCCCGCCGTCGAGCTGCAGCTCGGTGCGAAGCGTGTCGATCGCGTCCTGGCGCTCCTCGTCGGTCATCAGGTCCAGCTTGTTGAGCGCGATCAGCTCGTGCTTCTCGGCCAGCTCGCTCGAGTAGCCCATCAGCTCCTCCCGGATGCCGCGGTAGTTGGCCGCCGGCGACATCCCGTTGTCGGGCGCGACATCCAGGATGTGGATGATTACCCGGGTCCGCTCGATGTGGCGCAGGAAGTCGTGCCCCAGCCCCGCGCCCTGGGCGGCCCCCGAGATCAGCCCCGGGATGTCCGCGATCACCAACCGGCGCGACTGGTCCAGCGAGGCGATGCCGAGCTGGGGCGAGAGCGTGGTGAACGGGTAGTCGGCGACCTTGGGGTCAGCGCGGGTCATGGACTTGAGGAAGGTGCTCTTGCCCGCGTTGGGCAAGCCCACAAGCCCCACCTCGGCGATGACCTTGAGTTCCAGCCGCAGCGCCAGCACCTCGCCCGGCTCGCCCGGGGTCGCGGTGCGGGGGGTCTGGTTGGTGGCGCTCTTAAAGTGCTCGTTGCCGAAGCCCCCCCGCCCGCCTTTGGCGATCACGATCTCGTCTCCGGGGCCCAGATCGGCGATCTCCTCGCCGGTTTCCTCGTTGTAGACCACGGTGCCGGCGGGGACGCGGACCACCCGGTCCAGCGCCCCGGCCCCGGTGCACTGCTTCTTGCCCCCGCCCTCGCCGGGCTCGGCCTTCCATTCGTAGATGCCCCGGAAGTCGATCAGGGTGTTGAGCCCCTCGTCCACGCGGAGGATGACATCGCCCCCCTTGCCCCCATCGCCGCCGTTGGGGCCGCCCTTGGGCATCCCCTTGGCGCGTTTGAAGGAGACCTTGCCGTCGCCGCCCTTGCCGGCGAAGACCATGATGCGTGCGCGATCGATGAACATGGGGGATGGTAGGTGGCCCGAGGATGTGTTCCCAGATTCACATCAAGTCCCTCTTCCCACAGGCCGATAAGCCCCGTCAACACCCGGAGAGGAGCCCGCCATGCTGCTTGAGCAGACCAACCCCGTCAACCGCCGCGTCTTCGAGCGATTCATGCTCAACAAGGGCTACACCGGCGCCGCCGTGCGCCTGCTGCCCGATGAGAACGAGTTCACCCGCGAGGGGCATGTCTACGACATCTCCGAGGGCGGGATCTGCTTCGAGCTCGACGAGCCGCTTGAGCCCGGCGCGCGCGTGTCGATGCGGATCGAGCTGCCCAACAACTGCGGCGACAGGGGCCCCGACCCCTTTGTGCTCGTGACCGGCAACATCGTCTGGTGCGACCTCGACGAGCCGGGCCCCAGCCTCATGGCGCTGGCCATCACCCGCTTCGACCGCGAGGGCGACAAGCAGCGCATGATCAGGGCGCTGACCTGCAAGCGCTATCTTCGCGCCGCGTGATCGGTTCACCGCACTCGGGGCAGGCGGGCAGACCATCCAAGTCATATGCGCACCTCGGGCAGAGCCCGAGGTTTTTTCGTTTCTGCGTTCGACGGGTGATGAATGCCCAGTGAGCGCCCATGAGCAGCAGCCAGACGGGCAGGGCGTAGATGATGGGGTTGAGGATGAGTCCGAGGGGGTGATAGATCAGTTGAGAGGATCCATCACTCGGCCAGACAACACTACTGGTCAGTACATGTTTGACTTGCTTGCGTTCGACGCTCCGCAACGGCCAACCCGTCGTAACGGCACTGAGGATGTGAAAGTCACTCGTGTTCGTTGCGGCGGGATCACGAAACGCCATCAAAAACACCCGACGCCCCGGTTGCTCGACCCGAGTCCAGAAATCAGGTTGCTCCAGCCCCTCAACGCCACTCGGCACCGCCGGCCACCACCCACTCCCCTCAGGCGCACCCGCCGAACCCCTGAGCATCAGCTTCGTCTTGGGGTCCGAAGGCTGTATCAAAAAACTTCTCGTCGAACGAGAGATCGAAATGTATAGATTGAATATGGCGGCAATGGCCAGCAGTACAAACAGTTGCAGAATGGCAGATGATTGAAGTAGTCGTCGCATACGCCCTCACGCGAACGCCGGCGGCGGCATGTCGATCGAATACCGGCTGCTCACCAGCACCAGCCACTCCGGGTTCCCCTTGCCCTTCTTCTTGCGCTTCTTGCCCACCGCCCCGCCCAGGACCGGGCTCCTGACCCACCCGAGCACCTCGTAGCCCATCGCGGGCAACCCATCGCGCACGCGCTGGGCGATCTCCTGCGCCCGCTCGGGGTCGAGCACGCCCCCCTCGCCCAAGTCTTCCTTCTGCGCTTCGTAGTGGGGCTTGACCAATGAGATGATCCGCCCCCCCGGCTTGAGCCACCGCGCCGCCGCGGGCAGCGCCCGCTCCTGGCGGGTCCATCCCAGGTCGATCACCGCCAGATCGATCCCGCCCGAATCGATCACCTCGCCCGGTGGGTCCAGGTGCAGCGCGTTGCGCCGCTCATAAACGACCACCCGCTCGTCCCGGCGCAGGGTCCAGGCCAGCTCGCCGTAGGCCGTGTCGATCGAATGCACCCGCGCCGCCCCGTGCTGCAGAAGGCAATCAGTGAACCCCCCGGTGCTGCACCCGAAGTCGGCGCAGACCATCCCGGTCGGGTCGAACGGGAGTTGGATGAGCGCGGCATGGAGCTTGAGCCCGCCGCGGGACACGAAGGCGGGTTCCTGCCCTGGGGTGGGGTCCGCCCCCGGCTCAGTCATCGCGCGTGTGCGCCAGGGGCGCGCCGGCCTTGGGCTGGGTCTCGCTGGCGGGCTTGAAGGCGCGCTCCAGCTGCTTCTCGGTGATCACCGCCTCGGTGCGCGGGATCGGCGCGTGCGACACCGGCACGCCGACGATCGAGATCCCCAGCTCGTCGGCCCGCTCGAGCATCGCGAACCGATCGAGCATGATCACATCGCCCGCCGCGATCGCCAGGCAGCTCCCGCCGTGCCTGTGCATGTTCTCGAGGGTCTGCACGCCCACCGTGGGCACATCGCTGCGCCGGTCGTGCTGGGCGCGGGCGCCCTTGACCAGCGTCCAGCCCCCGCGCTTGCACAGCTCGCCGGTGCGCGTGATCATCTTGTCTGTGCCCTCGACGGCCTCGACGCTGATCACATCGCGGTCGCGCACCGTCAGCGACTGGCCGATGTCCAGGCGCAGCAGGTCGGTGAGGATGGGCCAGACGAACTCGATGTCGGCGCGCTGGTTGGGCGTGGGCCTGATGGAGGTCATCACGCCCGGCTCAGACAGCTGATCGGTGATGGGGAAGGTCGAGTCGATGAGAGACACTCCGTTCTTGTCCAGCTCGTCGGCGATGACGCGCAGCACCGCGTGCGAACGCCGGTCGTGCCGCAGGTGCTTGTACCACGCCACGGCGGTGGTGACATCGGGGATGTTGCGCACCAGCTTCCAGCGCTGGTGCATGAGCTTGGCCTTGTCCACTTTACCGACCATGATGGCGTGATGCACGCCCATTCTGCTCAGGCGCTTGCTCCACGAGCGCATCCGCAGCAGCCCGACATCCCTGAAACTGGTGCACAGGGCGGGCAGCTCGGGCTCATACTGAGCGTGAAGTCCCAGCCCGTGCACCTCATGACCCATGGCCGCCAACCCCCGCGCCACGAAGATGGGCAGGTCCCCGCCCCCAGCGATCAACCCGATCGGGGTGGGCGCGAGCGGCGGGTCGGGCAGGATGAACAATGAGCCGGCCATGCGAAAAAGAGCGGTCTCCAAAGGAAGCCGACCGTCGGGTGGGCGATCAAGGGGATGATTGTACCGAACCAAACCTCGGCTTGCCGGGGCATGGCACTGGAATAACCCGCTGTTAGTCTTCACTATTCCCCAACTCGCCTATCGAGAAGCTTTCTTTCCCCGGCCGATAGAGACGGGCAGGAAGGAAGCCCCGATGACCCTGCGCGCCACCCCGTCGCCGCGACCCGCCGAGCCCATCACCGAACACCCCCAGGTTCGTCCCTGGCTGGGGATCCGCTTCGCCTGCGCCGGCGCCTACCAGCGCGTCTACCGCTCGGCCGATGGCACCCTCTACATGGCGCGCTGCCCCCGGTGCGCCAAGTCGATCAACTTCCGCGTGGGCGAGGGCGGAACGCCACAGCGATTCTTCGATGTCTCCTGCCGGTAGGGCCGGGGATACACTCAACCCATGGCCTCCACCTCCGCTCCCTACGACATCATCCGCACCCAGGATGTCTGCGCCCAGACCGGACGCGTCATCGAGATCGGTGAGGAGCACATCGCCGCCCTGATCGAGACGCCCGATGAGGAGGCCTTGGTCCGCGTCGCCTACTCACTCGACGCCTGGGAGAAAGGTCCCAACCTGCCGCCGGGGACATCCCTCTTCGGGTTCTGGCGGCGCATCCTGCCCGAGAGCGACGAGCAGCCCCGGCAGCTCGTCTCCCAGGACGAGATGTTTGATCTCTTCGAGCAGCTGGGCGAGGCCACCGAGCCGCGGCGGCTCGCCTTCCGCTACCTGCTGGCGCTGATCCTGATGCGCAAGAAGGTCGTGCTCTTCGAGGGTTCCAAGCCGCGCACGAAAGATGAAGTCGGCGTGCTGCTCGTGCGTCAGCGCGTCCGTGGCGTCAAGGGCGGTGGGGGGGGCGAGCTGTTCGAGGTCATCGACCCCGGGCTCGACGACGACACGATCGCCGCGGCGACCGAAGAACTCGGCCAGATCATGAACCTGGATGAGAACGGGGCCCTGTGATGCACCGCCCGGTTCTTTATCTTCTGCTTGGGGCGCTCGTGCTGCTGGCGGGCTGCAAGACCGCGGGAAGGGTCGATGTCTCCAAGCTCGGACCGCCCCCGTCGACGCAGGAACTGGCCGCACTGCACAACAGCCGCATCGAGCCGCTCGGGAGCCTGTGGGCCCGCGTCAGCGTCCGCGCCAAGGGCGTCTACGACGACGGGAGCGACTTCGAGGAGCAGGGCGAGGGGCACCTGCAGATCGTCAGGCCCGATCGCATCTCGCTGACCATCGGCAAGCTGGGCGAGACCTATTTCGCCTTCGGCGCCAACGAAACCCGCTACTGGTCGTTCGACCTCTCCGACAGCGACCACAAGACCATGCTCATCGGGAATCTGTCGCGGGTCACCCCCGAGAAGGCCGCCGCCCTGGGGCTCCCGGTCCACCCGTCCGAGCTCATCACCCTCACCGGGATCGCCCCGATCGATGTGTCTCACGCCGGCGGGACGCGATGGAGCGACGACGGGAAATTGGTCGGCGTCTCCGTGCCCTCGCGCTGGGGACGCTTCACGCTGTGGATCGATCCCCGTTCGGGCCTGGTCACCCGCGCCCAGGTCTTCGACGAGGGTGACGCCCTGGTCGCCAGCGCCGAGCTCTCCCGCTACAAGGCCGCCGCCGTGCCCGGTCATGGCCCGGTGCTGGTCCCCGGCAAGGTCGAGATCACCACCCCCGACGATCGGGGCTTCGTGCGCATCGAGCTCTCGGGCCCCGAGAGCCGCGAGATCAGGCCCGTGAGCTTTGACCCCGAGCGCCTGCGACGGGCGTACCGAGTCGGCGAGACCATCAATCTTGACGCGTCGTTTGAGGAGCGGGACGAGACGATCCATCAGGACCAGACCCCGCCCCAGACCCCGCCTCAGACCCAGATTCCGGGATCTCACCCCTGATGCGACTGGCGCGCCACACGCTGTTCGTGCTCGCCTGCCTGCTGGGGATGCCGGTCGCCGGCGCCCGCGCCCAGGAGCGGCAGGTCCTGCTCACCTCGGCGGTCGATGACCTCAACACCCACGCCTGGGGCGTCTATCGCAACGCCAACGACGAGATCCTGCTCGTGCATGTTCCCCCGCGCGACGCCTCGACCCGCGGCCTTGTTCCCACCGAGGCCGCCGACCCGGGCACGCTCCAGGCGACACGCCCCCTGGGACACAAGTTCCCCCTCGCCCTGGCCGCCATCGGTGAGCGTGTCTATCTCATCTATCCCAAGGCCTACGCCCAGACGCGCCAGATCATGCGCGTCTACTCGGGCACCGCCGTCCCTGGCCCCGTGGGATCGGTCTGGAGCTTCCTGCCCGTGGATCGCTTTGACGCCGGTCCCCCGATCGAAACCCCGGGCGTGCTCGTCGACTTCACCGCCACCGGCAAGGCGCTGTGGGCGCTGCTCGACGAGGGCGGGCACAGCCGCCTGCTCACCCTCGATGCCGAGGCCTGGCGTGAGGTCGAGCTCCCCCCTGCGCCAGCGGGCTCTCGCCCCGGCTGGCGACTGAGCGCCGTGGGCGACGAGCTGATTCTCATCGACCACGGGGCCGAGCGGCTGGTCCCGCTCACCTTCGACGCCCAAGCCGGTCGCTGGTCTGGCGGGGACTGGGAGCCCATCGAGCGGCCCGCTGGCGATTACCGCATCCTCGGGGGCGAACGCGGGATGACGCTCGTGAGCTGGGATGAACAGGGCCGCGCCGCGCTGAGCGCGTGGACCCGTTCGGGCGTGTTCACGATCGCCTCGGGGCTCGCGCTCCCGATCGACGCCGCCTACGCCGTGCTCGATTCGGTCAACGAGCTGTTGGCCATCAGGGCCCTGCCCTCGCCGAACCGGGCCGTGAACCCGGCGAACCCGGCGAATCCGGCTACGGACTCGGGCGGGGAGCGGACACCCGGGGCGATGACTGATCCGACCCGCGAGGCCGAACCGGGCGCGTCGGAGCGGGCGCGTGGGGCGGACCCGGCGGCGAGCGTGGCGATCTGGGAGCTCGATCTGGGCGACGGATCGGTGATCTATCAGGGGTCACCGATCTCCCGCGCGCCCGTCAGCGTCAACGAGTTCCGGTTCCTGGTGGGGATGATGGTCCTGGTGATGGTCGGGGTGCTGGTGGTGGTCATCATGCCCGACCGACCCGACGCGATGCGCGTCCCCGACGGCTTCGCCCTGGCCGATCCGGGGCGGCGCCTGATGGCGACGCTGTTCGACGCCGGGCTCGTGGCCGTGCTCATGGGGCAGTTGTTCCATGTCCACCCCGCCGAGATCATCACCCTGAGCGTGATCGTCCGCACCGACGACGCGTGGGCCGTGGTTCCCGCGACCATGGTCACCGCCGTCGCGCTCATGTCGTTGTTTGAGCGGACGCTTGGGGCGACGCCGGGCAAGCTGCTCATGGGCATCCGCGTCGCCCGGGCGATGCCCGGGCCCCTGCGTCGCCCGCCCTGCTGGGCCGTGCTGGTGCGCAATGTTATCAAATGGGTGCTTCCGCCCGTCGCCGCCCTGGCGCTGGTGGACCCCGAGACCCTGCACCGCGGGGACCGCGCCACGCGCACGCTTGTGGTGGTCCCGGTCCGGGGCCCCTCCCCCGAGGGTGACGCCGACAGCCCGTGATCCGCGCCCCGGGGCGGGGTCGGGCTGAAGGCGGGGGGGCCGATCGTCCGATGAGGGTTATCAGCCGGGCGTGGCGGCGCGGGCGCGTGTGCGCCCGCCCGATCCCGCCGGGCCACCCACAGGCGGATCGCGTGCCCGAGCAGCAGGACCACGACAATCTGGCCAATGACCTTCCCCCGGACTTCCCTGTCGAGGTGGAGGCCGATCGGGCGCGCCGTGCGGCGTTCACGGGCGATCCGGCCGATCCCGTGCTGACCCTGCGGGCGGGCTGGCGCGACGCGTGGCAGGTCCCCACGCTGCTGGTGGCGGGGGGCATGCTCATGCTGGGCGTGGCGTACTCCGTCGCCACCTCGCCCGAGCCGGACATCACACCTGTGATCACGCGCGCCAACCAGATGATCGAGGATGAGCGCTACGACCAGGCCATCGAGCTGCTCAACACCCGCGTCTACCCCTGGGTTAATCGCGAGCAGGCGCCGGTGGCGGACAAGGTTCTGTACCACCTGGCCAAGGCCCGATCGATCTATCGCGGGCAGCAGAAGCTGCGCCTCGACGACGACCGCAACCATGTGGCCGTCTTGCGCGAGTACCTCGAGGCCGAGCGCCTCGGGGCGAGTCTCGACCCGACCGACCTGGCCGCCCTGGCCAACACCTACATCGCCCGCGACCAGATCCCGCTGGCCATGCAGCGCGCCCGCGAGATCCCCGAGTCCAAGCGTTACCTGCGCGACGCGGTGGAGAAGAAGGCCGTCGGCTCGATGCTCGACCGACCGTCGCCCCGGACCGGGGAGGCGATGGACCTGCTGGCCGAGATGCTCGTGGACCCCCGGCTCCCCGTCGAGCAGCGGGTGTGGGCGCTCGAGACCCAGGGCAATGTGCAGCTGGGGCTGGGGTACGCCGACCAGACGGTGACGCGGATCCTTCGCGCCATCCCGCGTCTGGACGGGGCGAGCGCCACCGGGCGTTCGCGTCTGCATCTGATCCTGGCCAAGGCGTATACGCAGCTGGGCGCGATCCCCCAGGCCGACGAGCAGGTCGGGTTCGCCCAGCGGCTCTCAGCGCCCGGGGATCCGCACTATCCCCAGATCCTGCTCATGAAGGCGATGGTCCTCGACGCCCAGGGCGACACCGCCGGCGCCCGCGATCTCTACGACGAGATCACCAACCAGCACACCAGCTCCTCGGCCTATCCCCTGGCGCTGCTGGGGCTTGGCGAGACCGAGGCGGCCCTGCACGAGGCGGAGCTCTCGCTTGGGGCGTACGGGGAACTGGTGCATCTCTACGACAGCTTCAAGATCGAGTCGTACCCGTCGCGCCAGCAGGTGCTCGATTCCCTGCTCTCTCGCGCGGGCGACTCGCTGTCGGCGGGCGAGCCGCTGGAATCGATCCGCTACGCGGACCTGGCCGACGGGCTGTACAAGGGGCGCCAGACGCCCAGCGCCGTCTACCTGGCCCATGCCCTGGCCCACCAGGGCGCCGCCGAGCAGCTCCTGGGCAAGCCCATCGACGAGGTGCGATCGCTGATGGGGCTGGACCCCTCGACGCGGGCCCAGGTCCAGCGCCACCTGATTTCGGCGGCCACCAACTTCAGACTCCACGCCGATCGCCATGTCGTCTCGAACCTGTCGGCGTTCGCCGACTCGCTCTGGCGCAGCGCCGACCTCTTCGATCGCGCGGGCGACCAGCAGGAGGCGATCCAGGCGTTCAAGAACTACGCCGAGTCCATGCCCTCGGACCCGCGCCACGCCGAGGCGCTCTTCCGCATGGCCGAGTCGCTGCGGGCGCTGGGCGATTTCAAGGCCGCCGCCGATGTGTACCAGGGCCTGATCGACGCCCGCAACGGCAGCGCGGGGGCCGACATCGGTCCCTTCGCCGACGCGAGCCATGTCCCGCTGGCCCAGGCGTTACTCTACGACGAGGACCGCGACAACGACGCCGAGGCCGAGAAGCTGCTGGTGGCCGCCCTCGATGGGTCCATGGGCTCGACGCGCACCGAGCTTTTCCGCGACGCGCTGCTGGAGCTGGCGGGGCTCTACGACCGCACCGACCGGCCGGAGCGCGCCATCGAGCGCTACGAGGAGTTCCGCGAGCGATACCCGAACGATCCCGAGGCGGGGACGGTGGTCTTCAAGCTGGGCGACGCGCACCGGCGCCTGGCGGACACCATCGTGGCCTCGCTCCAGGAGGCCATGCCCGCGGCCGAGCGCAACCGTCGCCAGGCCCAGGTCGTGACGCACCGACGCCGGGCCATCGAGAACTACCGCGAGACGATCGCCGAGCTGGCGGGCAAGCCCGAGTCGTCCCGCGGGCTCTACGAGTCGATCGCCCTGCGCAACGCCTACTTCTATCTGGGCGACTGCGCCTACGACATGGGCGAGTACGACGAGGCGATCGGCTACTACGACCAGGCGCGGGACAAGTATGTCGACGACCCCGCCTCGCTGGTGGCGATGGTGCAGATCGTCAACGCCTACATCGCCACGGGGCAGATCGGTCGCGCCCGCACCGCCAACGAGCGGGCCAAGCGGTTCTACGCCGTGATCCCCGACGAGGTGTGGGACGACCCAACCCTGCCCATGGACCGGCGGGACTGGGAGCGCTGGCTCGAATCGAGCGCGATCCTGCTTGCCGGGGCGTCGTGAGCTTGGGGCGCGGCCGGAGCGTTTTTTGCGCACAAAGTGGAGAACCCGGCGCGATCGACCGATAACTGGTCTGTCGCCGATCGGCGGGGAACGGATTCCCAAGCCGCGGCGCGGGTTTTCTCGGTCTCGGGGGTCACGGATGACCGCTTCGCCGCAACAGTGGGACGCCCAGTCATTGGGGCAACGCATCGACGCCCTGCTCGACGAGGCGCAGGGCCTGATCGATCGACTTCGCGTGGTGAGCGACCACCAGCAGGGGGCGGTCGAGTCGGGCGATGTCGCCCGCATCGTGGAGGTGGTTTCCCAGCGCGAGCCGCTGGTGAGTTCCATCGTCCGCGTGGGCGAGGAGATCGGCGCCTTCATCGAGAACCGGGAGCTGATGGCCCTCGTGCCCGAGCCGTCGCGCAGCGAGGCGCTGCGCCGCATCTCGGGCTTCGAGCACGCGATGAAGCTCCTGCGCGAGCGTGACGCCCGGGACCAGCGCCTGATGGAGCAGGCCCGCGACCGCCTGGCCGGGCAGCTCTCGGGCATGAGCCATGGCAAGAGCGCCCTGCGCGCCTACTCCACCCGCGCCCGGACGCCCGATCCCATCATGCAGGACCGGCGGGGATGACGCGCATGGCCACGATGAGCACCCATCCCGACCTCGTCACCGCCGCGCCACCCGCGTCCGCCGGCCCCGGCGGGCTCTCGCCCACCGACCTGGCCGAGCTGATGACCGCCTTCACCGAGGTAACGACCAAGCTCGAGCAGACCCACGCCCAGCTCCGCGGCGAGGTCTCGCGACTCAACGCCGAGCTTCGCGACGCCAACGAGGCGCTCCAGCGCTCCCGGCGCCTGGCCGCTCTGGGCGAGATGGCCGCGGGGATCTCCCACGAGATCCGCAACCCGCTGGGATCGATCCGGCTTTACGCGAACATGCTCCACGACGATCTGGAGCGGATGCCCAAGCAGCGTCAGATCGTGGACAAGATCGGGCGGGCCGTGCGGGGGCTCGACGAGATCGTGGGCGATGTGCTCACCTTCGCTCGCGAGATGAAGGTCCAGTGGCAGCCCTGCGACGCGTCGTCGATCATCGACGCGGCCCTGGAGATGTGCTGCGCCGACATCGCCAGCGCGGTGTTGCGCGACGATCGGGACCGTGAGCCGCTGGGGCTGGTGTGCGACCCGGGGCTGATCCAGCAGGCGCTGGTCAACATCCTGCGCAACGCGGGCGAGGCCAACCGGGTCGGCGGGGGCGGGACGATCAGCATCTCAGTGCGTCCCCGCATCATCGACGCCGGGGACAGGACGCTGGCGGCCCTGGGCGTCTCGGTCACCGACCAAGGCGACGGGATCCCCGAGCGGGTCATCGAACGCATGTTCAACCCGTTCTTCACCACCCGCGCCACGGGCACGGGGCTGGGGCTGGCGATCGTGCACCGCATCGTCGACGCGCACCGCGGGACGATCGAGGTGGCCAACCTGGAGGAGGCGCGCGGGGCGCGCGTCGAGATCGTGCTCCCCCGGGAGCGTGCGGTTGTGGTCACCCGCGCCGGCGGCGGGATGAGGGAGAGAAGTGTTCAGTCGGATTCGGCCGCGCTGGTCAGCGCCAAGAGGAAACCAACAGATGTCGCGAACAGTGCTCGTCGTGGATGACAAGGAGATGATGCGGGACTCGGTGGGGTCGACGCTGACACGCGCCGGTTTCACCGTGCGCACCGCCGTGGACGCTCGCTCGGCCCTGGGCGAGATCGCCGCCCGGCGTCCGGACGCGGTGGTCACCGACCTCAACATGCCGGGCATGACCGGGATCGAGCTGGCCGGGGAGATCAACGCCCTCGACGACGAGCTGCCCGTGATCCTGATGACGGCCTTCGGCACCATCGAGACGGCGGTGGCGGCCATGAAGAACGGGGCCTACGACTTCATCACCAAGCCCTTCGAGGGCGACGAGCTGATCATCGCCGTCAAGCGCGCCCTCCAGCACGCGGCCCTCACGCGCGAGAACGCGATCCTCAGGGCCAATCATCACGGCGCGGGGGCGGGCGAGCCGGGCTCGCCAAGGGGCCTGGACCGGCTCGTTGGCGATTCCGACGCCATGCGCAAGGTCCGCGAGCAGGTCCGGGCCGTCGCGTCGAGCCACGGCACGGTGCTGATCACCGGCGAGAGCGGGGTGGGAAAGGAGGTCGTCGCCCACGCCGTGCATGACCTGAGCCCGCGCGGCCAGTCGCCCTACCTGGCGGTGAACTGCGCGGCTCTCAACGAGAGTCTGCTTGAGTCCGAGCTCTTCGGGCACGAGAAGGGCTCGTTCACCGGAGCCGACAAGCTGCGCAAGGGGCGCTTCGAGCTGGCCGACAACGGGACGCTGCTGCTCGACGAGGTGAGCGAGGTGTCGCCCCAGATCCAGGCCAAGCTGCTGCGGGTGCTCCAGGAGCGGGCCTTTGAGCGCGTGGGATCGAGCACCACCATCGGGGTGAATGTTCGGATCATCGCCACCAGCAACCGCGACCTTCCCCACGCCGCGTCGATGGGCGAGTTCCGCCAGGACCTCTTTTACCGCCTCAATGTGCTGCCGATCGTGATCCCGCCGCTGCGCGAGCGCGAGGGGGATGTGGGCGTGCTGGGGCAGCACTTCGTGGACAAGATCTGCCACCGCGACGGGCGGCGCACCATGCGTTTCGAGGAGGGCGCTGGCGAGATGATGGCGCGGTACCAGTGGCCGGGCAATGTCCGCGAGCTGCAGAACATCTGCGAGCGGGCGGTGGTGCTCAGCGATCCGCGGGCCACAACGATCACCGGCTCGCTGATCGAGCCCTGGCTGATGAGCGCCCGCCCCATGCCCAAGGCGACCCCGCTGCGGGCCGCGGGGCTCAACGGGACCGCGTCCCGGATCGCCGAGCACAAGCCGATGAACGGGTTCATCGCTCCGGCGGGCATGGGCGTCGAGCACCGGGCCCATCTCTCCGAAGCCGCGATGGTCGCCCAGCCCGGAGACCGCACCCTGGCCGACATCGAGCGCGACACCATCGTCGCGACCCTCCAGCGTTTCAACGGGCACCGCCAGAAGACGGCCCGGGCGCTGGGGATCGGGGTGCGGACCCTGGGGCTCAAGCTCAAGAAGTGGAAGGAAGAGAGTCTGGTGTCGCAGAGCCTGTGAACCGGGCGCGGCGGGGTTGGTACGGGGATTGCGAACGAAGGCAAGGCGGGGCAAGGGAGCGGCGGCATGATCATCAGGGAACTCTCGACATCCGGGGCCATGCCCGCGCTGGAAAAGATGTTCCTCTTCGCCGGTCAGCGCCAGAAGCTGATCGCTCAGAACATCGCCAACATCGACACCCCCAACTACCAGGGGTTCGATGTCGATCCCAGAGCGTTCCAGGCGTCCCTCAAGGAGGCGATCCACGATCGGCGTGAGCGCACCGGGGGGGCGTTCGGCGAGTTGGAGCTGGGGAGGGGTTCGCAGGTGAAAATGGTGGGCAACCGGATGGTGCTCGATCCCGAGACGCCCAGCGACGGGATCCTGTTCCACGACCGCAACCACCGGGATCTGGAGCGGCTGATGCAGGACATGGTCGAGAACGCGACGGCGTTCCGCGTGGCGGGGGACCTGATGCGGCGCAACCGCGACCTGCTGCGGGGCGCCATCGCGCAGCGCGTGGTCTAAGCAGGGTCGGGATAAGGAGATACAGACATGTACGGCACGCTCGACATCTCCACCTCCGGCATGGTCGCCCAGCGCACGCGCATGGAGGTCATCGCCGCAAACATCGCCAATGTCGATACGCTGGTCAACGCCAAGGGCGAGTATGACCCGTACCGGCGCCGCGCCGCCATGCTCGCCCCGGCGGGCGATCCCGGCAACCCCCAGGGTGTGCGCGTGGCCGACATCCACATCGAGCGCGGCGCCCTGCGCCGCGACCACCAGCCGGGCAGCCCCTTCGCCGACAGCGAGGGGTATGTCATGGTCCCCGACATCGACACCACCAGCGAGTGGGTCAACGGCCTGCAGGCGTCGCGGGCGTACGAGGCCAATGTCGCCGCCGCCGAGACCACAAAGAACATGATCGCCCAGGCGCTGCGCCTGCTGGCGTGATAGACTGCACACCGGGAACACTCCATGAGCGATCCACTCGGACTCATCTCGAACGCGGGCGGGGCCAACCAGCTCCCCCGATCCGGCGCAAGGGGCGTGGGCGTCGGCGCGCAGGGGCCAGATTTCAAGTCGGTGCTCATGGAGAATCTGAGCCAGGTCAACGAGCTCCAGCGGGACGCCGACAAGGCGACCGAGGACCTGCTGACGGGGGAGCGCAACGACCTTGAGGGCGTGATCGCCGCCACGGAGAAGGCGGACACCGCTTTCAAGATGCTCCAGGCGATGCGCAATCAGGTCATGCAGGCCTACGACGAGATCAAGCAGATGCGGGTCTGATGGCCGCCGCCGGCCCCCGGTGGGATGGGCTCCCGGCCCGCTCTTCGAGGCTCCAAGATGACGGGCTGGAAGCCCGTCCCGCTGGGTCGGGACCGCGGTTGCGCAAGTCCTGCCATCCTGAAGTTTCTGTGAGCAGAAGTCCGCTTGGGTTATCAAGCCGTGCGCGCGCTTGGGCCGATGATGCCGGGCATGGCGCGTTCCATGCGCCCGGGCTGTGCAAGGATTGCGCCGATCATCGGCAGGAGGCCGAGAGCGATGGACCAGATCCGCCGAGTACTGGCGAACATCCAGCAGCAGGTCGGCAAGATGACCGCCTCGCAGAAGCTCCTGCTCGCTTCGCTGACGGTGATCGCCGTCATGACGCTCTTTCTGGTCTCGCAGTACGCCGCCAAGCCCTCGATGGTTGGCCTGATGGCCGCGGGAAGCGAGGTGGACACCGTCCGCGCCCTCCAGGGCGGTGGGTTCAACGCCAGCGTGGTCGACGGTCGCGTGGTCGTCCCCGAGGGGCAGCAGCGCTACGCCCTGGCGTATCTCTCCGAGTCGGGCCAGCTCCCGGGAGACACGACCCTGCTCTTCTCCAATCTCATCGACTCCCAGGACTGGAAGGCCTCCAGCGCCCAGCACCGCCAGCAGTACACCATCGCGCTCCAGAACGAGCTCTCCCAGGTGATCTCCAAGTTCGCCGGCGTCACCCGCGCCAGCGTGATCCTGGACATCCCCCAGACCTCGGGGCTGGGTCGGGCGGCGCGCCCCGCCACCGCCTCGGTCACGATCTTCGGCGTCGGGGCGATCTCCCAGGACATGGTCGACGCCTCAGCGCGCCTGGTCGCCGGCGCCGTCTCGGGGCTGAGCCCGTCCGAGGTGCAGGTGATCGACGGCTCGACCGGTCGCGCCCGCAACACCTCGGACGAGGACTCCCAGTCGTCATCGCGCTACCTCGAGTACGCCAGCGAGGTCGAGAAGCACACCCAGCAGAAGATCGAGAAGCTGCTGGGCGGGATCCCGGGCGTGGTCGTCTCGGTCACCGCCCAGGTGGACATTACCAAGGTGCAGTCGACGCAGAACACCTACGCCCCCGATGGGGAGGGGTCGGTGTCGCTCCTCTCGAGTGAGAAGAAGTCCAGCGACACGGCCAGCCAGCTCGTCGCCGGGGCCGAGCCGGGCGTGCGGTCGAACCAGACCGCCTCGATCAACACGGGCGCCGCGGGCGCCGGGACCAGCACCGAGGGGTCGCTGACGGATCGGGAGTACTCCACCGCCATCGGGCAGCGGACCAAAACCATCCTGGATCCGCGGGGGATGCCCACGCACCTGAGCGCCTCGGTCATCATCCCCCAGGAGTACATCGAGAGCATCATCAAGCGCATCCGTCCCGAGGGCGAGGGACAGGAGCCCGCCCCGGTGACCCAGCAGGAGGCCGAGGATTTCTTCGGGACGATCAGGTCGACCTTCGAGGGGCTGATCGCGCCGCACCTGATGAGTCTGGGCGACGACGGGCTGGCCAGGGACGGGAACCTGACCGTGTCGATGGCGCCGCTCGGCGCTTCGATGATCTCGGGCGCGAGCGTGCACAGCGCCGGGTTCCTGGGCTCGCTGGCCGGCGGCGGGGCGGGGTCGATGCTCGCCGGCGGCGAGCGCCTCGCCGAGACCGTTCTCGTGGGCGTGCTGGCGGTCGTCTCGCTGGTGATGATGGGCATGATGGTCAAGCGCTCTGGCAAGCGGATCGAGCTGCCCACCGCCGAGAAGCTCGTGGGCGTGCCGCCGCACCTTGAGACGATGGGCGATCTGATCGGCGAGGCGGGCGAGAGCGACCATGTGATGACGGGCATCGAGGTCGACGACCAGCTCATCGAGGTCCAGCACCTGCGCGAGCAGGTGGCCGAGCTGATCCGCTCGGACCCCGAGTCCGCCGCCGGGCTCGTGGAGCGATGGGCCGAGCACGCCGAGTGAACGAAGCACGCAGCCGCGGCTGCAAGGGATGACCGATGCCACGCAGACCCTCCGACCCATACCCCGAAAGCATCAGCGAGCTCGACGGCGTGACCAAGGCGTCGATCCTGCTGCTGGCCATCGGCTCGGACAGCGCCGCCGAGGTGCTCAAGCACATGCCCGCCGAACGCGTCGAGGAGGTCACCCGCTCGCTGGCGGGCCTGGGGCGTGTCCCCGACAAGATCCAGAACGCGGTGGTGGAGGAGTTCTACGGCATCTCCATCGCGAGCCAGTACGCCAACGAGGGCTCGCTGTCGTACGCCAAGACGCTGCTGCAGAACTCGCTGGACCCGACCACCGCCGAGCGTCTGCTCTCGCAGATCCAGACGCAGGTGCAGAAGACGCCCTTCAGCTTCCTGCAGCGGGCCGAGAGCGACAACCTGCTGACCTTCATCCAGGACGAGCACCCCCAGACGATCGCGCTGATTCTGTGCCACCTTTCCCACCACAAGGCCTCAGAGATCCTGGTGGGTCTGGCGCTCGAGAAGCAGCTGGAAGTGATCAAGCGCATCGCCAACATGGAGCAGACCAACCCCGAGGTGATCCGTGAGGTCGAGCGCGGGCTCGAGTCGCGCCTGAGCAATATGCTTATGCAGAGCATGGAGAAGGCCGGCGGCGTGCCGACGGTCTCAGAGATCCTCAACCTGGCCGACCGGGCCACGGAGAAGACCATCATGGAGGGGCTCGAGCTCGACGACCCCGACCTGGTCGAGGAGATCCGGCGTCTGATGTTCGTGTTCGAGGACATCAAGCTCGTCAACGACAAGGGCATCCAGGCGGTGCTCAAGGAGATCGAGAACGACGAGCTGTCGCTGGCGCTCAAAACGGCCAGCGAGCAGCTCAGGCAGAAGATTTTCAACAACATGTCCGAGCGGGCCGCGTCGATGGTCAAGGAGGACATGGAGTTCATGGGCCCCGTTCGCGTCTCGGATGTCGAGGGCGCCCAGCAGCGCATCGTGGACATCGTGCGCCGCCTGGAGGAGGCGGGCGATGTGATGATCGAGGGACGCGGCGGGGACTCGGAGATGATCGTCTGATGGAGCGGATGCGATGGGGATGATCAAACGCGCCGATTTCGAGCAGTACACGCGCGACGCGTATGTTATGGACCTGGCCGATCTGGAGAAGCGGGGTCGCGCCGTAGTCGACGCCGCCAACACCCGCGCCAGCGAGGTGCTCGCCCGGGCGAACGCCGAGCGCGAACGGCTGATCTCGACCGCATCGGACGAGGGTCATCAGCAGGGCTACGAGGCAGGGTTCGCCGAGGGACGCGAGGAGGGGGTGAGGCGGGGTGTCGAGCTGGCCCGCGCCGCCCACGAGCTTCAGCTGACCCAGCTCACGGCGATGTGGACCGACCAGCTCGACGCCTTCGAGCGCCAACGCGACACGATGCTGTCCCAGGCGCGCACCCAGGTGATCGGGCTGGCCGCCGCCATCGCGCGCCGGGTCGTGCGCCGCATGGTCCGGCTCGACCCGGGCGTCGTGCTCAACGAGCTCGAGGCGGTGCTCTCGAGCGTCACCGAGTCCACCAGGCTCGTGATCTCGGTGCACCCCGATGAGGCCGAGACGGTCCGCGGCGAGCTGCCCGGGCTCATCGAACGCTTCGCGTGCTGCGAGCACGCCCAGGTGGTGACCGATCCCGGGCTCGAACCGGGGTCGTGCGTGGCGCGCACCTCCGGCGGCGGGGTCATCGACGCGTCGCTGCCTACCCAGATCGACCGCATCGTGGATGCGCTGCTGCCCGGATCGCGCCTCACGGGGCTCGACGACCGGCTCGGGGGCGGCGAGGACGACGCGGGCGACCCCGCCGCCCAGGATGACGCGGCGTGAACCTCTTCGAGCCCGAACTCGACGCCTTGGAGCGGGTGGAGCCGATGGGGATCCACGGGCGGGTGGCCAGCGTGCGGGGGCTCTCGCTGCTGGCGACCGACCTCCCCGTCCCGATCGGGTCGCTCGTCGAGATCGACGCGAACAGGAACGCCGAGGCCGCCATCGCCGGCGAGGTGGTGGGGTTCGAGGGGCGCCATACCATCATCATGCTGCTGGCCGACACGACGGGGATCATCCCCGGCGCGCCGGTGCGACTGCGCCAGGTGTTCCAGGCCGCGCCCATCTCACGGCGCATGCTCGGGCGCGTCGTCAACGGGCTGGGGCGTCCCATCGACGACCTCGGCCCCGTCGCCGAGACGGTCAACCGCCCGCTCAACCCGGCCCCCATCGGCCCCATGACGCGCAAGCGCATCGACCAGCCCCTGCGCACCGGGGTGCGGGCCATCGATCTGATGACCCCGCTGGGGCGCGGCCAGCGCATGGGCATCTTCGCCGGGCCGGGGGTGGGCAAGTCCACTTTGCTGGGGCAGATCGCCCGCGGGACCGACGCCGACATCAATGTCATCGCCCTGATCGGCGAACGCGGGCGCGAGGTGCTCGATTTCATCCATCATTCTCTCGGCGCGGAGGGCTTGGCGCGGTCGGTGGTGATCGTGGCCACCAGCGACGAGTCGCCCCTGCTGCGGATCCGGGCCGCCAAGCTCGCCAGCACGGCCGCCGAGTATTTCCGGGATCGGGGCGACGATGTCCTGCTGATGATGGACTCGGTGACCCGCTTCGCCCACGCCCAGCGCCAGGTGGGCCTGAGCGTGGGCGAGCCGCCGGCGACCAAGGGCTACACGCCCTCGGTGTTTTCCGCGCTGGCGACCCTGCTCGAACGCGCCGGGTGCGTGAATCTGGGCGAGGGCCGGTCGGGCTCGATCACGGGGCTGTACACGATCCTCGTCGAGGGCGACGACATGACCGAGCCCGTTTCCGACGCGGCGCGCGGGATCCTCGACGGCCACATCGTGCTCAGCCGCAAGCTGGCCCACAAGGGCCACTTCCCCGCGATCGATGTGCTCGATTCGGTCTCGCGCGTGGCGGGGGATGTCTCGCAGAGCGACCAGATCGCCGGTCGCCTGCAGATGACCAGGCTGCTGGCCGAGTATCGCGAGATCGAGGACCTGCTGCAGATCGGGGCCTACGCGCAGGGCTCCAACCCGGTGGCGGACACCGCCATCGACATGATCGATGTGATCAACGAGCTGCTCCAGCAGCGCACCAGCGAGAAGACCCAGTTCAAGCCCGCCTGCGACATGATGGTCAAGCTGGCGCTGCAGTCGGGCGAGATGATCCAGCAGCGCAAGGCGATGGCCGGGGCCCAGCGGGCGCCGTCCCAGCAGCAGCGCTAACCCACTGAGAAGAAGGACACCGCCAGAACATGCCCCGTTTCGTCTTCAGACTCCAGCCCGTGCTCGATCAGCGTCAGCGCGAAGAACGCGACAAGCAGCTTGCCGTCGCGGGGCTCGAGCGCGACCGCCTGGCGCTCGAGTCGCGAATCAGGGCCTGTCAGCGGATGATGAGCGACGAGCGGGCCACGCTGGCGATGGCGCTCTCGTCGGGGCGGCGGGTTGATCTGCGTGCCGTCAGGATGCAGGCTGGCGCTTCGCTCAAGCACAACTTCGACGCCCAGAGAACCGTCCTCGAGCTCGCCAGCGTGTTCAAGAGGCTCGGTGCGGCCCGGGCCGAGCTGGCCCACGCCTCGGCGCGGCGCAAGGCCGTCGAGCTGCTCAGGGACCAGCAGCGCCGCGAGTTCGAGCGTGAGCTCGATCGGAGGGAGGCGAACGACCTGGACGAGATGAGCGTGATGCGGCACTCGAGCATGAAAGGAATCGGAGCATGAAGAGCCTCAAGAGAGCCGTTCTGGCCGTCCTGGTGCTGAACCTGCTGGCCGTGCTGGGCGGCGCGGGCTGGCTCTTCACCAGCGGGCGCGTCAGCAAGGGCCGGGTGCTGGACCTGACCCAGCTCTTCGACGAGCCCGTCGCGGCCGAGCGCTCGCGCCTCAAGGCCGAGCAGGCGGCCGCGGCGGCCCTGGCGGCGGCCCAGGAGAAGCCACTGCCCACCCCGGCGCTGAGCACCGCCGAACGCAACCAGGTCCGGGTCGAGATGACCCAGATCGACCGCGAGCGCCTCGAACGCATGCGCCGCGAGGTCGCCGATCTCCAGGGCACGCTGCGCAAGGAGCGCCGCCTGCTCGAGGAGGGCCGCGCCGCCCTTGAGAAGGAGCGGGAGGACTTCGATCAGATGCGCCAGCGGCTGGCCAACCTCGAGGGCGGCAAGCAGTTCAAGAAATCGCTGGCCACCATCACCGGGATGGACGCCAAGGACGCCAAGACGGTCCTGAGCGCCATGCTCGGTGAGCCATCGACCCCCGGGGGCAAGTACGAGGAGGTCATCTCGTACCTGAGCGCGATGGACGATCGCGCCCGCACGGAGATCCTCACCCAGTTCGTCAAGGCGGGCGAGGACCGGTTGGCAGCGGATTTGCTTGAATCCGTTCGGCTGCGTGGTCTTGAGACCACCAAGGCCGGCGGAATCTCCCCATGAACCTGACCAGCACGAGCACTCAACCCCACGCAGGAATCGCTCAGCCCGGCGGGCACCGGCAGGGCCTGCGCGGCGTGGGCGCGGGCGATGCGCTGGGGTTCGCGCAGATGTTGCGTGCATTCGAGCCCGAGCCGGAGTCGCTGGTCACGAGAGAATCGCATTCGCCGCATGAGCGAGCGGATGAGAAAGCGGACCAAGGAACCCCGGGGCTCGGAGAGGAGCCGCCGGCCACGCAGACCGGCGATGCCGGCGGCGTCCGATGCGCCTCCGGGACTGGCGACGCCTCGAAGCGCAGGAAGAGCGAGCCCGAGGAGGACGGCGCGACCGCCACCGACCGGGAGAAGGCGGCTGTGCCCGGCATCGAAGGCGCTGCGGGCGGTGATCCCTCGACGCGGGCGGCGGGGAACCCGAGCACGGACCCACAACCGGCATCCGAAACCGGGGACCAGCCGGATGATGTCGCTGGCGATGAACGCCCCGGGCAGCAGCGCGAGGCGGCGCTGCGCCTGCTGCACGACCGGGGCGAGCAGGCCAAGCTGAGCATCAAGGGGCTCGTGCGGTCGCTCACCCGCTCGGGTGGGACCGACGCGACCACGGTCGCCGTCGAAACGAGACTCGGGACCGATGATGCGGGACCCACCGCCCCGGTCGAACCCCGCCCCGCCGACGAGCAGCCAAGCAAACAACAGCAGCCCCCGCAACCGGCGGGGAACACGGTGATCGACCGTTCGCCGTCAACCACCGCCGATGTGACCCCGCCGGTGCACGGCCGCGGCGCCACGACGGGGCGTGTCCCGCTCGCGGGTGCGGCCATGGCGGTCCCGGTCGATGCCGATCCCGATCAGGCCGGCGCCGGGGCGCAGCAGGCCCGCGGCATCCGCGCCGACGCGGGCGCTGTGTCCCAGACGGCGCGGGCCGCGCCGGTGCTCGACCCAACACGGCTGGCGCCGCTCGACACGGCCGCCCGGGCCGCGCAGGCGATACGCGGCGGCTCGGCGCAGTCCGTGCGTGCGGTCACCGCGGGCGAGTCGGCCCGGCTGGGGGCGTCGCTGACGGACGCGTCCACCACGCCCGGGTCGCTTGCCTGGAAGACGGGCGCCGCGCCCGACGCCAAGGGCGCCGATCGAGCCGCGGTGCTGGCCCAGCTCCAGCGCGGGCTCGCCTCGCTGCTGCGCTCGGGCAAGGGCGACATGACCCTCAGGCTCACCCCTGCGAGCCTGGGCGAGGTCCGGATCAGGATCAAGTCCCAGGGCGGCCGACTGTCGGTGCGGCTCGAAGCCAGCACCGACAGGGCGGGCGAACTGCTCAGCGACGGCGCCAAGGACCTCTCGGCCCATCTTCGCGCCAAGGGCGTGCATGTCGAGCACCTGTCGGTTGATCGGCGCGACGCGGCGCACGATGCCCCGCAGCCGGATCCGGGCAACGCCCACGGCCAGGGCGGGGGGCACGCGGGCCACGATCCGCGTCCGGGCGCCCGAGAGCACGCCGGTTCGCGCCGCCAACCCGCCGCACCAATCGACGAACCCGACTACTCCGGTGACACGGGCGCCACATCGCCCGGCGCGGTCTGGACCGAGCTCGGTCTCGACGCGATCGCCTGACCCATCAAGGACCACGCCATGAGCGCCATTGATTCACTGGGATCGAACTCCAACCCCGCCAGCTCGGCCGACGCGTTCAGCGCGCTCTCCAGCGGCCAGTTCCTGCAGATCATCTTCACCGAGCTGCAGAACCAGGACCCGCTGGCGCCCAACGACACCCAGTCGATGCTCAATCAGCTCTCGACGCTGCGCTCGATCGAGTCGGACACGCAGATGGTCGGCTCGCTGGGGCGGCTGGTGAACCAGAGCGAGTTCGCGGCGGCGTCCTCGCTGATCGGCTCGCTCGTCTCGGGCATCAGTCTCGACAACCGGCGCGTGTCCGACCTGGTGATCTCGGTCTCCATGACCCAGGACGGGCCGGTGCTCAACATGTTCGACGGCTCGCGCATGTTCTTCCGCAATGTGGACGAGATCGTCGGCCCGATCGACGGCTACCCCGACGACCCCGATGACGGCACGCCGCCCATCGACGACAAGGACGATCAGGGCGACGGCTCCCCGCCCATCGGCGACGGGTCGGCCCTGACGCCGCATGTCGGGACGATCGACCCGGGCGACGCCCATCCGGGCCAGAAGCCCAACAACCCGGTCTCCAAGGTGCTCAAGACGGTCAGCAGCGATGTGTGATCACTCGGGGCGGGCAGGAGCGGGATGAAACCGGTGCAGGTCCAACTGCTCGAAGCGCTGGCCAGCGGCGTGCGGCCGTTTGATGTCGGCGAGACCCCGGCGCCGCGTGACGACGACGGCTTCTTCTCGCTGCTTGATGACGCCATGCGCGGCTCGCCCCGGACACAGCTGGGGATCCGTTTCGCACCGGCGGTGTCCGGGGTCTACCCCATCGAGGATGAGCGCCTGATCGCGATGGGCGTGGACCGGGCGGCCGCCTCGGGGATCGGGCACGCGCTGATTCTGCACGACAAGCACACGCTGCGCGTCGATGTGCGCAACCGCGTCGTGCTCGGGGCCCGGGAGCTGGAGGGCGAGGAACCGGTCACCGGTATCGACGGGTTCGTGCGTGTCGCTTCCGCCCGCGAGCAAGAGGAAAACCCGGACGCCGGGTTCCCGGCGGGGGAACTCCCCGCTCCGGCACGCGTTGTGCGAAACGCGTCGCTGGTGCACGCGCTCGCCGGTCGGGCGTCGCCCATCTGACGCATGATTCACCAGCGGCCTCGTCACAGCCGGCCGATCCAGGAAGGAATCTCGATGGCTCTCTCCAGCGCGCTCTTCACCGGGCTCACCGGGCTCAATGTCCACTCCGCCAAGCTCGATGTCATCGGCAACAATGTCGCAAATGTCAACACCACCGCCTTCAAGAGCTCACGCATGCTCTTCGAGTCGCTCTTCTCCCAGACCCTGGGCTTCGGGACCAGCCCCAGCGAGATCCGCGGGGGCAGCAACCCCAAGCAGATCGGCAACGGCGTGGGGATCGCCGGCTTGCAGCGGGACTTCTCCGCCGCCGGGTTCAACGGCACGGGCGACCTGCGGGACCTGGCCATCGACGGCAACGGGTTCTTCCTGGTGCAGCGCGGCAACTCCACCTTCTATACCCGCGCCGGGTCCTTCAGGCAGGACTCGGACGACAACCTGGCCACCGTCAGCGGCGAGAAGCTGCTGGGCTACGCCGTCGACGACGAGTACAACATCCTCACCGGCCAGCTCGTGCCGATCAACATCCCCGTGGGCAAGCGGTCGATCGCCGAGGAGACCAACAGCATCGCCCTGGTGGGCAATCTGAACAAGGACGGTGACCTGCCGACGCAGGGATCGATCATCGACATCCTGGGCACCGCCACCGCGGGGCTGATGACCACCGGCGGCGGGTTCATCGGCGCGGGCACCTTGCTCACCGGCGTCGAGGACCCCGCCCTGCCCGGCTCGGGGACCGCCGCCTTCGCCGCCGGCCAGACCATCCGGCTCAACGGGACCAACGGCGCTTCGCGCGGCGGGTCCGACCTGCCCGACGCCGACCTGACCATCACCGCGTCCACCACCGTTCAGGACTTCATGGACTTCCTGGCCGACAATCTGGGAATCCAGTCCACCGGCGCCGCCAACCCCGACGGGAACACGCCGGGCATCACCGTGGACAACACCACCGGCGTCATCACCATCGTGGGCAACACCGGATCGGTCAACGACCTCATCATCGCGTCTGGGGACATCGAGCTGATCGACACCGACGGCGTCACCTCGCTGGGGGCGCGGCTGGTCACCGACAAGACCGCCAGCGCCGACGGCGAGAGCGTCAGGACGACCATCGTGGGCTACGACTCGCTGGGCGCCGAGGTCACGGCCAACATCACCATGGTGCTCGATTCGACCCCCGACGCGGGCCCGGTGTGGCGGTACTACATCGACTCGGAGGACGACATGAGCGGCGCGGGCATCGCCCTGTCCAACGGGACGATCCAGTTCGACACCAACGGCCAGCCCGACCCCGACTCCTCGGCCATCTCGCTCACGATCAACCGCAGCGACACCGGGGCCGATCCCCTGCTCAGCTGGAACCTGCAGCTGCTCTCGGACAAGGGCTCGACGACCTCGCTGGCCGCCTCGCCCTCGAGCATGGTGGGGCTCACCATCGACGGGCTGCCCCCCGGGACGCTCGAGTCGTTCGCCGCCGACGAGGACGGGGTGATCTTCGGGCGTTTCTCCAACGGCGCGGTCAAGACCATGGGCCAGGTCGTGCTGGCCAACTTCACCAACCCGGCGGGGCTCGTCGACGAGGGGGGCAACCTGTTCTCCACCGGTCCCAACTCGGGCCCGGCCTCGATCGCCCCCCCCGGCGCCCTGGGCACCGGCTCGCTGGTCTCGGGCGCGCTCGAGCAGTCCAATGTCGATCTGGGCGAGGAGTTCACCAACATGATCCTGACCTCGACGGGCTACTCCGCCTCGTCGCGCGTGATCAGGACGGCCGACGAGCTCATGCAGCAGCTTCTGGTGCTGGGCCGATAAGCACCGCGCGGCTGACCGCGGGCGAGGATACGCGATGATCGCAGTCACACGACTCAACGGGCAGCAGTTCGTGCTCAACGCCGAGCTTATCCGGACCATCGAGGAGCACCCGGACACCATCATCACGCTCGTCTCGGGCGAGCACCTGGTGGTCCGCGAGTCCAGCAAGGAGCTGGTGCGCCGCGTGATCGAGTACAACCGGCATCTGCGCCGCCTCTCGACCCCCGCCTGACGCGCCGGGGGGTGAAACGAACAACTCTCCCCTGTTCAGGTCGATTTTCACCCTGCCGATCAAGGACGCGCCCCGGCGCGTCGATATCGAATCCGTGTGTCGGTCGCTGGTTTTGCGCTCGCCGCCACATGGAGGCCCTCGGTGGATATCGGGACAATCATTGGTATGGCGGTGGGTCTGGTGGTGATCGGCTTTTCGGTGCTGGTCGGCGGCAATCCCATGGCCCTGATCGATGTCCCGTCCATCGTGATCGTCATGGGGGGCACGACGGGGGCGGTCCTGACCGCTTTCCCGCTGGCCAAGCTGCTCAAGGTCCACACCGTGATCCGCAAGTCGGTCTTCAACGAGAGGCCCGATATCGAGGGGGTCATCCAGGACCTGGTCAAGTTCGCCGAGATCGCCCGGCGCGAGGGCATCCTGAGTCTGGAGAACCACATCGGGGACATGAAGGAGGAGTTCGTCGTGCGGGGCGTCAAGATGGCCGTCGATGGCACCGACCCCGAGCTCATCCGCTCCATCATGGAGACCGAGCTTGACGGCATCATGGAGCGTCATATCCAGGGCAAACTGATGCTCGACCAGTTCGGCAAGTACGCCCCCGCTTTCGGGATGATCGGCACCCTGCTGGGCCTGATCTTCATGCTCGGCTCGATGGAGGATCCCTCTTCGATCGGACCGAGCATGGCGGTGGCGCTGATCACGACGCTCTACGGGGCCGTGATCGCCAACATGTTCGCCGGCCCGCTGGGCGACAAGCTGTACAGCAACGACCAGGAGGAAGTCCTGCTCAAGACGGTCGTGATCGCGGGGGTCATGGCCATCCAGTCGGGCGACAACCCCCGCGTGGTGGAGAGCAAACTGCTCACCTACCTGCCGCCCTCGGCGCGCAAGTCGTTCAACACCGCGGCCGAGGCGGCCTGATCCCAAGCCCGCTGGCGAGCGGCCGGAGCACCGAGATGGGCAAGAAGAAGGAAGCCCCCAAAGCCGAGGTGCCCGAGTGGGTGCTCACCTTCGGCGACATGATGTCGCTGCTGCTGTGCTTCTTCATCCTGCTGGCGGCTTTTTCCGAGATCAAGAAGCCCGACGAGTACGCGAGCGTCATCGAGTCGATCCAGGACGCGCTGGGCAAGGGCAGCGGCACGGACCTCCAGACGCTGATCGAGAACATCAATAACTCGATGTACAGCCACCGCGACGGGCGTGACCGGCGCGACGGCAAGGAGCGCAACACGAACGAGAATGTCGAATCCAGCGTCCCCGGACGCGAGAGCCAGACCAGCATCGTCCAGGAGGGCGCCCGCCACACGATCGGCGCCTCGATCATGTTCGAGGCCGGGAGCTACGAGATCTCCAAGCGCGACCAGGACCTGATCCGCGACGAGATCGCGCCCAGGATCCGCGGGCTCAACTACATCTGCCCGGTGGTCGGCCACGCCTGGGGGATCGAGGAGAAGAAATCGGGCCTGAGCTTCGACGAGCTGGCCTACCGGCGCGCCCAGGCTGTCAAGGACTTCCTGGTCCGAGAAGGCGGCGTGGACCCCGCGATCTTGCGGGTTGAATCGGCGGGAAGCACCGAACCGGCCGACCTGCCGGGCGGGTCCGTGCAAGGCGGCGAGTCAAATCGCCGAGTGCAGGTGTACCAGACCGGGCGAACGGTGGAGCAGACCCACCCCGACCCCAACTTCACCGGCGTCGGCGGCTGATACGGAACCGAGCGCCAGAGGCGGACCACCATGGCTGACGAAGAAACCAAGCCCGAGACGACCGAGGAGACCGCACCCAAGAAGAGCGGCGGGCTCAAGACGATCATCATCGTCGGCGCGCTCATGCTTGCCGAGGGCGGCGCCGTGTTCTTTCTGGTTTCCTCGATGGGCGGGCCCACGGGCGTCGCGGCCTCCGAGCTCGAGGGGCTCGAGGGCACGGGCGAGGAGGCCCCCGTCGAGATCAAGCTCGTCGAGGACCGGTTCCAGAACATGCAGACCGGACGAGTCTGGGAGTGGAGCGTCCAGATCTATCTGCGGGCGCGACAGAAGAATGTCGGTGAGATCACCAGGATCCAGGAACGCGACGAGGCGAGCATCCGCGAGGGCGTGGCGACCATCTTCCGCCGCGCTCAGGACCGCCACCTCCGCGAGCCGGGTCTCGAGACCCTGACCCGCCAGCTGACGGCCTATCTCAACGAGGTCTTCGGGCTCGACGCCGACGGGCTGCCCCGCATCGACCGCGTCATCATCCCCGAGTGCAAGGGCTTCCCCGCGGACGCGTGACCCACGCCCCCGTCCCCGATCCAGGAGCGCAAGTTCTGCCCGTCGGCGTTCTTTGTGCGCTGGCCGCGCAAAAGTTGGATCATCGCCGCCGCCGGGGCCGATAACGGGAGACGCGATCGGAGTGATCGTGCCGCGCACCCCCAAGGATTGGATCGACGCCCATGCCTGACGAGCAGGACCCCGCCACGCCGCAGGACGCCACGCCCGAGCAGGAGGCGGAGGGGCGGCCCGAGCCGACTCAGGGCGACGCGCCCGCCGACGAGCCCGTCGGCGAAGAGGACGCCCAGGCGCTCGAGGCGGCCGTCGACGCCGTCAACGAGGTCCGTGGCATGGCCGACTCGGCATCCGCGGCCCCGTTCGACCCGCCCGAGTTCGGCGAGCTGGGCGCGGGGGGCCCCAAGCACGGCATCGACCTGCTCTCGGATGTGCACATGAATGTGCGCATCGAGCTGGGGCGCACCAGGATGTATGTCGAGGATGTGCTCCGCCTGTCCGACGGCGCGGTCGTCGAGCTCGACAAGCTCGCGGGCGACCCCGTCGATGTCTTCGTCAACGACCGCAAGGTCGCCCGCGGCGAGGTGCTCGTGCTCAACGACCTGTTCTGCGTGCGCATCAGCGAGGTCGTGGACATCACCGTCAGCGACGAGGACTGAGCCCGATTCTCATGCGTTCCCGAGGGGCGAAGGATCCGCCCCGCAGAGGCCAGGATGGCGACCATGCACCGATTCCCCGCACCCGTTTTCATGCTCGGAGCCCTGCTGTGGGTGTGCTTGCCCGCACCATCAGCGGCGGCGCAGCTCGGGCCCAACACCGCTCAGATCCCGGGCTTCGACCAGACGCCGCAGACGTCCGATGCCTCTCCCGATGGGGCGCCGGTTCGCGAGCCCTCGATGAGCGAGGCGATGCGTCCGGCGATCGATGAGATCCTTCTCGCCCAGGCGCGCGCCTCTCAAACGCAGCAGGACGGTGGCTCCGGGGCGATGATTCCCCAGAGCGAGACCGACACCGAGACGGCGCTTCCCGCACCGGCGGCGCCGGGGCTGATCCGCGGCGACCTGAGACCATCAACCGAGTCGCTCCCGATCGGCCGGTCCCGGGTTCCGCCGGGCGCGCTCGCCGATGACGCCGCCAGCGGCCGGGCGAGCGTCGGCCCGCGCCCGCTCAGCGAGGGCTGGCTGCAGACGCTCATGGCCCTCTCGGGGGTGGTGCTGCTGATCCTGGGGCTGGGGCAGCTCTACAAGCGTCTGGCGCGTGCCCAGGGGGGGCTCGCCGGCCGGCTGGGCGCGGGCGGTTCGGCCCCGACGGGGATTCTGGAGGTCATCGGGCGATACCCGGTTTCGCGGGGCATGACGCTGGTGGTGATGAAGTTCGACCGGCGCGTGCTGCTCGTGGCCCACGGCGCGTCGTCGGGTCGCGGCAAGATCGGGCGCGCCAGCTCGATGCGGACGCTCTGCGAGCTGACCGACCCCGAGGATGTCGCCTCGGTGTTGCTCAAGGCCCGCAGCGCCAGCGGAGAGTCGATCGCCCAGTCGTTCGAGCGCGCCCTGCGGGACGCCGACGACATCACGGACGAGTATCTCCACGACTACGAGCCGGAGAACGCCGAGTTCAACCGCGTCCGGTTCCCCTCCCAGCGGCGCGAGCCGGCGCGGACGATCTCCAACGACGAGGGCGACCGCGCCGAGTTGTGGTCCTCGGGGAGCGAGTCGAGCGCGGCCTCGGGCGTGCTGCGCAAGCGGCTGGGCTCGATGCGCCGGGGGCGTCAGGGGTGAAGCGCCTGTTGCGGACCATGCTGGTCGCGCTGGCGATGCTGGCCATCGCCCCGGGGGCGCGCGCGCAGGCCCTGGGCCCACAGCCCCCCTCCCTCACGCCCGTCCGCCCGATCGCGACCACCGAGGCCACGATCCAAGAAACGGTCAGTTCGTTCAACCCGCTCGATGTGCTCAGCGACGCGGGCTCGCTCATCGGCGGCGCGGGAGACCTGGGCTCGCGATTGCGTCCGACCACCGCTGAAGGATCATCCAACCAGCAGCGGGGCGGGATCTCGGTGGCGCTCAACATCATGCTGCTGCTGACGGTGATCGCCCTGGTCCCGTCGATCATGCTCATGACCACCAGCTTCGTGCGCATCATGGTGGTGCTGGCGCTGCTGCGCCAGGCGATGGGCACCCAGTCGCTTCCTCCGGCGCAGGTCATCACCGCCCTGGCGCTGTTCATGACCGCGCTGGTGATGAAGCCCACCATCGATCGCATCTGGGCCGACGCCGTGACGCCCTATCAGAACGGGGAGATCACCGATCTCGACACGCTCTGGACCCGCGCCTCGACCCCGATGCGCGATTTCATGTTCGACCAGATCGAGGCCACCGACAACTGGTCGAGTCTGTACATGATCCTCAACTACCAGGGGACCGACACCAGCGAGCCCGAGACGATCACCCGCGCCGCCATCTCGACGACGACGCTCATCCCCGCCTACATGCTCAGCGAGCTCAAGGTCTCGTTCCTCATGGGCTTCCGCGTCTACCTGCCGTTCCTGGTGATCGACATGGTGATCGCCTCGCTGCTCATCTCCATGAGCATGATGATGCTCCCGCCCGTGCTGATCTCGCTGCCGTTCAAGCTGATGCTCTTCGTCATGGTCGACGGCTGGTCGCTCATCGTCGGCTCGCTCCTGGAGAGCTTCGTCACCACCGGGCACAACGCCCGGCCCGATGCGGCGTCGGCCATGCTGCTGCCGCTGCTGCTGCTGGTCCGCATCAGGCGCGCCCCGCACGGGCGGGAACCGAGGTTTCCGACCGGAATGAAACGCGAAAGGTGGTGGTCCCATGGTCGTCTATGACGAATCCTCGATCGAGCTGGTGCGTGAGACGCTCATGGTGACGCTCAAGATCGCTCTGCCGCTGCTGCTCTCGGGGATGGCCATCGGGCTGCTCATCAGCCTGGTGCAATCGATCACCTCGATCCAGGACCAGACGCTGACCTTCGTGCCCAAGCTGCTGGGCGTGATCGTGATCGCGATCCTGCTGCTGCCCTGGATCGTGGGCAGCATCGCGTACTTCACCACCGAGATGCTCCGGCTCTTCTGATGGGCGCCGAGATCGGAGAAGCGGGCATTCATGGTCGGCATCCAGCCCATCCTGCTCCACGCGCTGCCCTTCGTGCTGGTGCTCACCCGCGTCACGGGGCTGTTCCTCTTCACGCCCCTGCTCACCAGCACCACCGTCCCCGTGACTTACAAGGCGCTGCTCGCGTTCCTGTTCTCCGTCGCCATCTACCCCTTCGTGCCCGTGCAGGCGCTGCCCGCGGTGGTGGACTTGCCTGCGCTGCTGCCGCTGATGTTCGGCGAGCTGCTCATCGGGGTGGTGATGGGGGTGATCGCGGGGCTGCCGCTGGTGGCGATCCAGATGGGCGGGTACATGATGGGCTACCAGATGGGGCTCTCGCTGGCCGAGTCGTTCAACCCCGAGCTGGACACCAACTCGAGCGTGATCGGCCAGCTCCTGTTCTACCTGAGCATCTTCATCTACATCGGGGTGGGGGGCTTCGAGACGCTCTTCGTGATCCTGGCCGATTCGTTCACCACGATTCATTCCGGCGCGTTCGGCGCGGGCGACACGCCGCTGGCGCTGCTGCTGAGCGTGCTCGATTCGGGTTTCGAGCTGGCCCTGCGGGTCGCCTCGCCCATCCTGGGCGTGATCTCGATGCTGCTGATCGCCATGGGCTTCATCATGAAGACCATGCCGCAGATCAACATCATGAGCATCGGCTTCTCGATCCAGATCATCGCGGGTCTCTCGATCCTGATGCTGCTGATCGGCACGATCGGGCTCGTCGCCGGCGACGAGATCGTGTCGGTGCTCGACGCGCTGGAGCAATGGGTCTGGGGCTTTACCGCGTTGGTCGCGGCGGGGGGGGTGGGCCATGGATGACCTGGGCGAACGCACCGAGGAGCCGACCTCCAAGAAGCTCAGCGAATCGCGCCAGAAGGGGCAGGTCCCCAAGAGCCAGGACCTCTCGGGGGCGATCTCGCTGCTGGGGGGGCTGCTGGTGTTCCTGGCCTTCGGCTCGACGATCGCCGCGATGTTCATGCGGGTGATGATGCGCATGCTCGGCGGGGACATCTCCGCCGACATCCGGTCCACCGAGAGCATCATGAGCGCCGCCAAGGTCGTGGGCTACGAGGCCATCGTGACCATCGCCCCCATCATGGTCCTGGCGGCCGTCGCGGCCTACCTGGGCAACTTCATCCAGATCGGCTGGCTCATCACCGCCGAGCCCATCCGCCCCAAGCTCAGCAAGCTCTCGCCGCTGGCGGGGATCAAGCGCATCTTCGGGGCCCGCGGGCTGGTCAAGGCGATGGTCAACTCCCTCAAGCTCGTCGTGATGTGCTTGGTCTCGTACCTCTACATCATGTCCCACCTCGACGCGATCACCGCCATGCCCCTTCTGACCCCGCTGGAGGCCTTGTCGGGCGTGCTGCGCCTGGTCTTCTCGCTGGCGATGATCCTGGTCGTGCTGCTGCTGTTCATCGCCGTCGTCGACTATCTCTACCAGCGCTTCCAGCACACCAGGGACCTGCGCATGAGCAAGCAGGAGGTCAAGGACGAGCGCAAGAGCATGGAGGGCGACCCCATGATCAAGGGCAAGCGCCGCCAGATGGCGCGTGAGATCGTCATGCAGCAGATCGGCAAGGCCGTCCCCGAGGCCGATGTCATCGTCACCAACCCCACGCACTTCTCCGTCGCCATCAAGTACGACCCCGAGACGATGGGCGCGCCGCGGGTCACCGCCAAGGGCGCCGATCTCATCGCCCTGCGGATCAGACAGCTGGCCAGGCAGAACAGCGTCCCCATCGTCGAGCGCCCCCCGCTGGCGCGGGCGCTGTACTGGGGCGTGGATGTCGGCCAGGAGATCACCCTGGGGCATTACGAGGCCGTCGCCGAGCTGCTGGCCTATGTCTACCGCATCGACGAGAAGATGCAGCGAAAAATGGGCGTCGGATCCCGGGCACGCGAGACGCTGGGCGTATAACCTGAACCCGTCGTCCGACACGGATGGAGGAGACACAACAACGCGTGGCGAAGGACCAGACCAACACGGGCGGGCTGCCGGCATGGATGCTGCGACTGGCCGAGCTGCGGGCGTTCATCGTCCCCGTCGGGTTCGTCATGCTCCTTTCGGTGCTGCTGGTGCCCCTGCCGCCGGCGATGCTCGACATCTTTATCTCCATCAACATCTCCCTGGCGGTCATCGTGCTGCTGACGACGCTGTACATGAACCGCGCCCTGGAGTTCAGCGTCTTCCCCTCGCTGCTGCTGGCCACCACCCTGCTGCGCCTGGTGCTCAACATCGCCTCCACGCGCCTGATCCTCACCGCCGACGCGTCGAGCCCCGAGGAGGCGATGGATGTCGCGGGCAAGGTCATCAGCGCCTTCGGCAGCTTCGTCGCTGGCGATTCGCTCTTCGTGGGCGTCATCATTTTCTGCATCCTGATGATCGTGCAGTTCATGGTCATCACCAAGGGCGCCGGGCGCATCGCCGAGGTCGCCGCCCGCTTCACCCTCGACGCCATGCCCGGCAAGCAGATGGCCATCGACGCCGAGCTCTCCAACGGGATGATCACCGAGCAGGAGGCCCGGGACCGGCGCGAGGAGATCGCCCGCGAGGCGGACTTCTACGGCGCCATGGACGGCGCCTCCAAGTTCGTCAAGGGCGACGCCGTCGCGGGCATCATCATCACCGCCGTCAACATCCTCGGCGGCTTCGCCGTGGGCACCATCGATCGCGGCTGGCCCGCCGGCCAGACCGCCGAGGTCTTCACCCGCCTGACCATCGGCGACGGGCTCACCTCTCAGGTCCCCAGCTTCATCATCTCCATGGCCGCGGCCCTGATCGTCACCCGCTCGGGCGACAAGAACAACCTGGGCACCGAGCTCACCAGCCAGCTCACCGCACAGCCCACGGGGCTCATGATCACCGCCGGGTTCCTCGCCGCCCTCTCCTTCACCCCCCTGCCCACCATCCCGCTGCTTGTGACGGCGATCGGGCTGGCCGGGCTGGGGTGGGCCATGATGCGTCTGACCCGCACCAAGGCCCGCCAGCAGACGGAGCAAGAGCACGCCCTGTCGCGTCCCGGCGCGCCCGAGCCGCCGCCCGTCGAGGACCTGCTCAAGGTCGATGTGCTCGAGCTGGAGGTGGGCTACGGGCTGGTCCCCCTGATTGACACCACCCAGGGCGGGGACCTGCTCGACCGTGTCAGCGCGGTGCGCCGCCAGCTGGCCGTTGAGCTGGGGCTGGTGATGCCCCCCGTGCGCATCCGCGACAACATGCAGCTTGCCCCGGGCGAGTACCGCGTCAAGATCCGGGGCAACACGGTCGCCAGCGGCGCGGTCGAACCGGGCAAGCTCATGGCCATGGACTCGGGCCTGGTCAGCGGCAAGGTCGAGGGCATCCCCACCAAGGAGCCCGCCTTCGGGCTCGACGCCATGTGGATCGACCCCCAGCAGCGACCCCGTGCCGAGGCGCTCAACTACACCGTCGTCGACCCCACCAGCGTGCTGGCCACCCACATCACCGAGCTGGTCAAGACCTACGCCGACGAGCTGCTCACCCGCGAGGAGGTCAACAACCTGCTCGAGGGGCTCAAGGAAAAGGCGGGCAAGCTCGTCGAGGAGACCGTCCCGGCGATCATCAAGACCGGCGAGCTGCAGAAGGTGCTCCAGTCGCTGCTGCGTGAACGCGTCCCGATCCGGGACATGGAGACGATCCTCGAGACCCTGGCCGACTGGGGCACCCGGACCAAGGACATGGATGTCCTGGTTGAGTATGTCCGAAACGCACTGCGCCGCACGATCTGCGCCGTCTACGCCACCCCCGACGACGACGGAAACCTAAACCTGCTCTGCGTCACCCTCGACCCCGCCCTGGAGGACCAGATCAATGCCTACATCGACCGCGGGGCCCAGGGCACGAGTCTGAACATGCCCGCTCGGGTGGCGCGCGACATCGCGACCCGCCTGGGCGACGCACTGAATCAGGTGGGACGGCGGGGGGGGATGCCGGTGGTCATCGCTTCGCCCCAGGTCCGCAGCGCGGTGTGGCAGGTCATCGAGCCGCATGTCCCCGGGGTGGCGGTGCTCGGATACAACGAGATCGTGCCGGGCATCCATGTCGAATCCGTCGCCCTGATCGGCCCCATCGGGCAGGACAGCTCCAAGAACGCCCAGGGCGAACGCCGGGCCCCCGAGCCGATCTCCGCCTGAGCCGGGTCCATAAGCCGGAGCCGGAACGACGCGACTGGTGCGCGCCCGTCGAAGCGTGTACAGTGATGCGGTATGATCTTGGCGGTGGCGGCGTGACCACCACGCCGTCATCATCCCTCATCCCTCATCCCCCATCCCTCAAGCCCCAAGCCAGGACGGCTCATGAAACTCAAAACCTACACCGCCGACACCATGGCCCAGGCCCTCGCCCAGGTCCGCAAGGACCTGGGCAAAGACGCCATGATCCTGCACACACGCAGCTATCGCGTGGGAGCCTGGTTCGGGATCGGCGGCCGGAACATGGTCGAGATCACCGCCTCCTCGCCATCGTCCCCCTCCCAGCCAAGGGCCCCGCGCCCGTTGCCGCGCGTCGCCAGCCCCGCGGCGGCGCAGGAGTTGGAGCCCAAGGCGGTGGTGAAGCCCCAGCCCCGGCCCGCTCCGGCCGGCGCGAGGGGCGCCAAGGAGCCCGAGATCGTGATCCAGCGCGGGCGCACCATCACCCGCCAGCGTCTTTCGCCCGTGGGCGCCGCGCGCGTGGGCGTCAACGGCGCACCCGAGCGTTCCGGCCTGCATGAACCCCAAGACGCCCGCGGGCTCAATGGGCGCGACGCGCTGTTCGCCGACCAGCCGCCCCGCCTGCGCCGCGATCGCGGGCCCGAGCCCGCCGGGTCCACCAAGGCGGGTCTGCCCATCGTCGACGCGATGAACGCCAAGGCGGCGCCCGCCCCGCCCGAGTCGCGCCCCCCGCGGGCCGAGCCCCGACCCGAGCCCCGACCTGAGCCCCGACCCGAGTCCGGTTCCGGGCCAACCGCCCCGTCCCCGAGCCATGATGAGCTCCGCGCCCAGATCGAATCGATGCAGAAACTCATGGGTCAGGTGCTCGAATCGACCCGCAAGACCGCCGTGGCGGTGGGGACCGGGAGCGCCAGCGGCGCCCTGCCCAGCGGCGAGATGCCCGCCCCCCTCTTCGTTCTCTACAGCCGGATGATGGACAATGATGTCCCCGCCGGGGTCGCCGACCGCCTGGTCGGGGTGGTCCGCGATCGGCTCGACGCGGCCGAGCTCCGGGACCCGCTGGTCGTTCGCCAGGCGCTGCTGCGAGAGATCGAGCAGACGATCCGCACCCGCAGCGAGTCGCTGCTCACGCTCGACCACCGCTCGTCCACGGGGCGTCCACGGGTGATCGCCCTGGTCGGCCCCACCGGTGTGGGCAAGACCACCACGGTGGCCAAGCTCGCCGCGACCTACAAGCTGCGCCACGGCAAGCGGGTGGGCCTGATCACCTCGGACACCTACCGCATCGCCGCCGTCGAGCAGCTCAAGACCTACGCGGGGATCATCGGTCTGCCGCTCAAGGTCGCCAACACCCCCCAGGAGATGGGGGAGGGCGTCGAGGCGCTGGGCGCATGCGACATCGTGGTCGTCGACACCGCCGGGCGCTCACAGAACGACCGGCGCCGCCTGGGCGAGCTGGCCGAGTTCGCCGCCGCCGCGGCCCCAGACGAGACGCATCTCGTGCTCTCCACGACGGTTGGGGACAATGTGCTGCGAAAGACCGCCGAGCGGTTCAAGGCTTTGGGCCCCGACCGGTGTATTCTTACCAAGCTCGACGAGGCGGTGACCACCGGCCCGATCGCGGGGCTCTGCGATCGGATCGGCCTGCCCCTGAGCTTTGTGACCATCGGGCAGGAGGTTCCCGATGATCTGGAGCCCGCGCGTGCGGATCGTCTGGCGCGCTGCGTGCTCGACGGCCCGGAAGCCGTCGTGGGCAGAGAGGACGAGGAGCATCGATGAGCCAGTTCGTGTCGGCACAGAACTCCAACCACCAGCACGGCCCCGCCGCGCAAACAGCGGGCGACGACCAGGCCTCGCGCCTGCGCGAGCTGGTGAATAACCTCGAGCATTCGTCCCCGCATGTCCAGCCCGACCCCTCCGACCGCCGTTTCACCCCGCCGGCGCGCCGGATCCCCGTCGTCGCCATCGCCTCGGGCAAGGGCGGCGTGGGCAAGACCACGACCTCGGTCAACCTCTCGATCGCCCTGGCGCGCCACAACCGGCGGGCCGTGCTGCTCGACGCCGACCTGGGGCTGGCCAACGCCGATGTCCTGTGCGGGCTCATGCCCAAGGCGCGTCTCGAGTCGGCCGTCCACGACGGCGAGGGTTTCTCCCTCGAGGACCTTGCCATCGACGCCCCTGGCGGGTTCCGGCTGATCCCCGGCTCGGTGGGGATCGGGCGCGTGGGCGAGCTCGACGAGAGCGAGCGGCGCGTGCTGCTGGGGCGCCTCAACGACCTGCACGAGATGAACGATGTGATCATGATCGACACCAGCGCGGGGCTGGGCCCGAGCGTCACCGCGTTCATCGACGCCGCCGACGCGTGCCTGATCGTCGTCACGCCCGAGCCCACGAGCATCGCCGACGCCTACGCGTTGATCAAGGTGCTGGTGGCCCAGAGCGCCGAGGGCGACAAGGGACGCCTGCCGGCGCTGGCGCTCATCGTGAACCAGGCGGTCAACGAGAAGGAGGCGGTCGCGGTGCACACGCGCATCTCGGGCGTGTGCGACCGGTTCCTGGGCTACTCGCTGCCGATGATCGGCTACATCCGTCGCGACAAAAAGGTCATCAAGGCCGTCAAGGCGCGCACGCCCTACATGATCGACTCGCCCAAGAGCGCCGCGGCCCGCGACATGGCCGAGCTGGCGGCGTCACTGATCGACTGGCTGGGCATCGAGGGACGGGCCAGCGCCGCGCCCCGGCGCCGCCTGTTCGGGCGCTGAGTATTTTTCCACAGGCCTTCACCGGCTTTCCACGGGTTCTCCACCGGTTCCGACCGGACCCGGCGCATGATTTGCGTGCCAATGATTCATCGGAACACCGCGCATGGTCTGCGCCCTGCGTTGAACCCGAGCCCGGGTCCGGCCGATGGAGTATCCCGCGATGAACCAGAAGTTCGAAGACATCGAGATCCCCGAGGACGACCAGCTCGCCGATCCGGGGGAGTACCTCGCCGACATCCCCATGCGCCTCACCTCGGGGGTGCTGGGGCTGATGGGTTTCATGACGGCGTGCGTCGTGGGGCTGATGGCGGGGAACCGGGGCGGTGTGGTGCTGCTGCGCGCCGTGCTGGCGATGGTGATCTGTGCGGCGGTCGGTCGGGTGCTGGGGATCGTGGGCGAGGTGGCCGTTCGAGAGTATGTGCAGCGGTATAAATCGCAGCGCCCGCGCCCGGTCAAGCCCCAGCAGCTGATCGAGCTCGACCGCGCCAAGCGGGCGCACGAGCACGCGGTGCGGAGCATGAAAAAAGCCGCATAAAAAGAGGCTATTGCCTACCACACGGGCGGTTCGGATTCGATATACTCGCGGGGTCCACAGGGCAAGGATCGCCCGATCGGACAAGCCAGCAAGTACCCAGCGTGATCGCATGATATCGGACGCCCGCGGATTCCCGCCCGTCCCACGCCTGGGAGCATGAGCCCGCAGGAATCCCGGTGAACCCGGGTGAGGGCTGTCCAGGGTCAAGGAGCCGACCGATGACTGCAATGCGATCGAAGTTTTCAGCGCGCAACTCCGCCCAGTACGCGGTCCCCAGCAATCTCCCCACGAGATTCGACGACATCCCCATGCCCGAGGTGTGGACGATGTACAAGGAGGATCCCAGCGAGGAGCTGCGCAACTTCCTCATCGAGAGGTTCCTGCACCTGGTGCGTTACAACGCCGAGCGCGTGTACCAGCGCCTCCCCGACGAGGTCGATCTCGAGGACCTGATCTCGGTGGGGTTCATGGGGCTGATGGACGCCATCGACGCCTTCGATCTCGGGCGTGGCGTCAAGTTCGAGACCTACTGCGCCCCGCGCATCCGCGGGGCGATCCTCGACGAGCTGCGATCCATGGACTGGGTGCCGCGCCTGGTGCGCCACCGCACATCCAAGGTCGAGGCCGCACGCCAGCAGATCCAGATGGAGCTGGGGCGCAGGCCCACCGATCAGGAGATCGCCCGTCGCCTCGACATCGACAAGGCGGAGTTCATCAAGTACAAGCGCGATTCGTCGGCCGTGGGCGTGACGAGCATCACCCGCAAGTGCTACCAGTCCGAGGGCTCGCGCGAGCTGCGCGAGATCGATGTCATCAAGGACGAGCACCAGGACAGCCCGGTCAAGCTCATCCAGCGCCAGGACCTCAAGGAGCTGATGACCAAGGGCCTGACCCGCGCCGAACGCCTGATCATTGTGCTCTACTACTACGAGGGCATGACCATGAAGGAGATCGGGACCACCCTGGACCTCTCCGAGTCGCGCGTCTCGCAGATGCATTCCTCGATCCTCGCCCGGCTCAAGGCGCAGATGCAGCACCGCCTGCGCGAGTTCGAGCCCATGGGCTCCTGATCATCAACCCCAGCTCATCCCAGCCGGGTTCTCCTGAGCCGGCCCCGTGCTGGGGCCGGCTTCCCACTATCAGTGGCGCCCACGGGCTTGAACCGGGTCGCACCGTGGCCTTGACTCACCCATGCCCGAAACGGTCTACATCGCGCTGGGATCCAACCTGGGTGAGCGGGAGGCGCATCTCGGGGCCGCCCTGCACGCCCTGGGCGCGCTGGCCGGTAGCGAGCTGACGCGCCGCTCGGGCGTCATCGAGACCGACCCCGTCGGCCCCCCGGGTCAGGGCCGCTATCTCAACGCGGCGGCGGAGCTGCGCACCGCCCTGAGCCCGCGTGAGCTGCTCCACGCCCTGCTGGCGATCGAGGCCGGTCGCGGACGCGACCGCGCGGGCGAGCGGCGGTGGGGCCCGCGGACGCTCGATCTGGACATCCTGGTGTTCGGGGATCGGGTCGTGGACGAGCCGGGGCTCACCATCCCGCACCCGCGCCTGCACGAGCGGCTGTTCGTGCTGCGTCCCCTGTGCGAGATCGCCCCCGATCTGATGCTGCCGGGATATGAAAAAACACCCCGGGAGCTGCTGGGGGTGCTCGAAACCCATTTATAGATTGTCCGCTCTTCAGCTGGCCTCGGCCCGGGGGTGGGCGTTCTTGTAGGCGTCCTCGACGCGCGAGGTCGACAGGTGGGTGTACACCTGGGTGGTCGAGAGCGACTGGTGACCCAGCAGCTCCTGCACGCTGCGCAGGTCCGCGCCGTTGTCCAGCAGGTGCGTTGCGAAGGAGTGGCGCAGGGTGTGGGGCGAGATGCTCGGGTCCAGGCCCACGGCGCGCAGGTACTTGTCGAGCTTGCGCCGCACGCTGCGCGAAGAGAGGCGCCCGCCGTGCTTGTTGAGGAACAGCGGCAGCGCCGCGCCTCCCGTCCCCCGGCTGGCCCAGATGGCGGTGAACTTGCTGTCGCTGCCCAAGAGCTCGATGTAGCGCCGGATCGCGCCCAGGGCGTGCGAGCCCAGCGGGACGATGCGCTCCTTGCGACCCTTGCCGCGGACATGCATCGCCTCGTTCTCGAAGTCCAGGTCGTCGTGGTCGAGGCCGACCAGCTCCGAGACGCGGATGCCCGTCGAGTACAGCGTCTCGAGCATGGCCCGGTCGCGCCGTCCGAGCACATCGTTGTCGTTGGGGGCCGCCAGCAGGCGTTCGATCTGCTCGATGGTGATCGCCTTGGGCAGGCGCTTGGACTGACGCGGGGTCCGGATCAGCGTCATGGGGTTGGTTTTGGTAAAGCCGTGGCGATGGCCCCACTTGTAGAACGAGCGGAGCGTGGCGATCTTGCGCGCCATGGTGGCGGGGGAATAGCTCTGCTCGCCAAGGAAGCCGAGGTAGGCGCGGATGAGGTCCGCGTCGGCGTCGCAGATGACGGTGGTGATGGTGGGGCGGTCGATCTTGCCCGCGATCCCCGCGCCGGCGCCGACGCGCGACACCAGGGCGTGGCGCTCGGCGGCCTGGTCGATGGCGATGCCCGTGTCGCCGCCGAGGTACTCGATGAACTGGCGCAGGTCCGCCCCGTAGCAGCGCGCGGTGTAAGGTGAGAAGCGGCGCTCTTGGGTCAGGTACTTGGAGAACTCGTCGGTGATGGGGATCGTCGTCATATGGGTGCTCCAGGGCGGGATCCATCCCGCGTCTCGGCGTGAGGTGAAGATCAGCTACGGGACCGGTCCGTCGTGCTATCGGTCGTGCGGTGTGCTCGCTGAAGCGGCATCGGACTGATTGTGCACAACGATTTCGGACGCGATCAGCTCCGCATCGCTCCAGGTCAGCCCGATGTTCGGGTCGTCGGCGAGCTCGGCGAGGCGCTCGAGCAGGTCGCCGGCTTCGTGGGGGGCGCAGGCGAAACGCCAGAAGTGGGGGGGACGCTGGAGCGTGACGCAGACCATGTCCCGCTCGGGGGGTTCCCGCGCGTCGAGCGGATCACGGCTGGGCTGGGCTGGTTGCTGCACTGCTGGGCTCCGGTGCGTCTCGGAGCCCACTTGTCGGCGCCGATCAGCGGTCTGGGGCTCGTGCCTGACGCTGCTGATGCGCCAGTCGGAGCCATTCCTCGTCGATAAGCCGCCCGATCGTGTGGTGGGCGGCGAACTGCGTGTACAGATCCATGCTCGCGAGGTAGACCCGCCACCCCAAAGCGCTGCGCTGGTCGCTGCGTCCCTGGGCGTAGGAGCGGAGCGCCAGCTGCACATCGTGGTTCCGCGCGCTGAGGTGCTCGGAGACGACGGTGATGGGTTCCCCGGAAAAGCTGAACGCGTCGGCGCTGCCGAAGTCGGTGAAGGCCATCGTCAGGGCCCGGGTGTCGATCGTGGTTTGTTGCGTGTTGGCCATCGCCCCCGGCTGGGCGTAGAGCGCCAGGGCCAGCCCCAGCACGGGCGGGTTGTACGGGTCGTAGGCGGTGATCGAGCCCGCGAGCACCGCGTCGGCGCCGAGGTATCGGGCGATCTCGTACGCGTCGGCGGAGGTCTGGATCCCGCCGCTGAGCCCCAGGGCGCGAAACGCTTCGATGGAGCGGTTGATGGGCAGGCAGCGCACGCCGCGAACTCCCTGGGCCGCGGCGACGATCGCGTCGCCTATGGCCAACTCGTTGGCCAGCGAGGTTCCCGACTCGTTCATTGGCGGGATCACCGCCCAGAGCACCTCGCCGCCGCTCGTATCATACGGCGAGACGATCACCCCGGGCGGGAAGAGCTGATCGCGCTTCTTGGCCATGGCGCACCCGCCCATGAAGGGCGAAGCGCACGCCGCGAGCGAAACGATCAGCGTGACGAGCATGGTCTGTGCACTTGTCATGGCGTCCTGCCGGATTCAAGGGCGGGCATCCGTTCCCGTCCGATTCGCGCAAGCCCCGGTGGATGGGGCATTTGAAACGCCGGAAGCGGCTCTCGCGGCCCCCGGCGGGGTGGGTTTTATTCGTTGTCGCTGGCCTCGGTGGGGACCGTGGCGAACGAGTCGCCCAGGTTGGGCATCATCACGCTGGCGGCGCGGATGGCCGGTGACAACTCCATCGACCAGAGGTGGTCCTGGCCATCCATATTCGAGACGAAGAAGATGTCATTGTGGCGTCCCCAGACGGGCATCAGGTCGATCGAGTCGCCGTCGGTCAGCTTCACCTTCCCGGTGCCCTGGGTCGAGACCATCCAGATGGTGGACGAATCGGGGCGGGCGGTCTGCCCCTCGGCCCAGGACTGGGAGTTGGGGACCGCCGCGAAGGTGACAAAGCCGCCATCGGGCGACCACGCGGGGTTGATCAGCGCCTGGTTGGGGCCGGTGGCGATCTCGGTCTCGCGCCCGGCGGTGCCGGGCACGGGGTTGAAATCCAGCGTCCAGATCGAGAAGGCCCGGTCGCCGCGCTCACGCGAGCGCTGGAACAGGATCTGGTCCGCCCCGGCCAGGCCTGTGCCCGAGACGGGGCACCACTCGGGGAAGAGACCGAAGCCGATGAACTGGGGTCCGGCGTCGGCCAGCACATCCTTGATCCAGATCTCCCAGCGTCCCGACTGCTGCCCCAGGCGGCAGAAGGCGATCTGGCGCCCGTCGGGCGACCAGCTCGGGTGCAGGTCGTTGGCGTTCTCGTTGGTCAGCTGCACCACCTTGCCCCCCTCGAAGGGCATGATGTACAGGTTCCAGACGCCCGAGCGGTCCGAAGCGAAGGCGATATAGCGTCCGTCGGGCGAGATGGCGGGCATCACATCCTGGCCGGGATCGTCGGTCAGGCGGGTGATGACCGAGCCGTCGATCGACTTCATGTACAGGTCGGCGGTGGGGCGGTGCTGGGTGGAGGCGAAGATCAGGCGTCGCCCGTCGGGGGTGACGACGGGATCGAAGTCCGAGCCGGCGTAGGAGCTGGTGACCTGGCGCACATTGACGGTGGCGCGGGTTGCGTCGAAGTTGGTGGCGCTGGGCAGCTCGATGCCCATGGCGTTGGCGTAGACGAAGGCGCTGATGTCGCCGGAGCGCAGGGCGGCGGGGGCCGACTTGTCGTCGGTGAAGTAGGGCTCGCGGGGCGCGGGCCCGGGTACGTCGGCGGTGCCGAGGCGAAGGTTGTTCATCGAGATCTCGCCGCCCCCCGCCGGGGCCACGGGAGACGACCCGATGCGGTGCGCCGAGTGAGATTCCGCGTCGGCCGGGGTGTCCTGCGCGGGTGCGGGCGCCGGGGTCGGATGCAGGGCGCCCGGGGTGGCCAGGGCGACCTGCTGGGCGTTTGCCGGCGGGGTGAAGCCGCCGGGCGCGGGGCGTTCGGCGCCCATCGCGTCGATGGTCGCGCTGCTGTTGCTCCGCAGTGTGCTCGGGCGGGACGAGGGGGCCGCGGGGTCTTCGCTGGCCACGAAGTACGAGCTGGAGCGGGCGCTGTCGCCGGCCTGGGCGGACTGGATCCCCGATTGCCTGCTCTTGTCCCAGAACCCGGCGCGCTTGGCGCCGCACGCGGGCAGCATCGCCAGCGTTCCCGCCACGGCGAGCATCAGCACGGGGCGCACGGTGAAAACTTGATTGGTGGTCATGGTCTTGGGCCTCTGCGGTGTCGGGTGATTGAGCATGGAGGGCACTCCGCGTTCCTCTCGATCCCTCTGGGGGTCGATGAGCATCCCCCGGCTTGGATCTCGCACGCGGGGTGATCGTCCATGGTCGGCGGGCTCCGCCCGATCGAGCCGTTGAAGTGCGCTCCGATCTCGCCCGGTGTGCGGGGCGTGGTGGAGGGCGTTTGGGTGTGCGATGCGTGTCTCCGACGCGCGGCCGCGCACGACCCGTTGAGTCCCCTTATCGGACTGGATCGTGCCCGGGCTTGACACTCGACCACCCGCGCTGGGGCTCAAATCGCAAAAAATCGGGATGGGGAGCGAGGCGTATCAGGGTTGGCCGCCCAAAAAAACAGTCGGGCGGATCCCACCACAGATCCGCCCGACAGGGAGAGAAACACGCAGCAACCCCGGAGCGAGGAAGTCGGATTCTCGTGGAGTGTTGTGTGCCCGGGTTCAGGCGGTTCGTCGGCGCACCATGATCGCCGGGGCATCTCCCGGGCGGTCCCAGCGCGATTCGCGCCCCCGTGGCTGCTGGGAGCTGATCAGGTGCCTCAGATAGGTATCGAGCGAGTGCTGCTCGAACTGCCCGAGATATTCGGCGGTGGCCGAGCGGTTGATCGAGAGGATCTGCCCCACCACCTGCTCACGCGAGAAGCTCGCCTGCGGCGCTTGAGGCAGCTGGGCGACGCGTTGGCGGTTGATCCGGGTCATTGAAAACAGATCGGGCATGGCGGAGTCTCCGTCCTCGTTCGTCGCACCCGAGCGAGCGGCCGTGCTCGCTTGCGTGTGCCCGCTCGTTATCGGGAGCGGTCCGCCATGCAAGCAAGTGGATAACCGTGGCGGACCCAGCGCGGGTATGAATTCTGCCCGGGGGGGCGCAGGAACCGCGTGCCCGTTCGGAGCCTGGCCTAGGGTCTGTTCATGCGATTGGTTGTGCGGAATACCCATCCGTCGGTTCATCTCACCGGTGATCTCGTCGCCCCCGAGACGGGGGCCGTCTTTGCGCGTTTTGCCGATGCGAGCGTGGGCGACGATCCTGGGCGCTGGGCGCAGGCGTGCGAGGGGACGCCGCGCGTGGTCCTGACCAGCGGCACGCACGCATCACCCGATGAAGACCCCGGCGCGTGGCTGGCGAGCTGGAGCGATCGGGGCTGGGCGGCGTTCGATGAGCGGGTCCGCGACGCCTCGAATGCGGCCGGGGCGCGGGGCGTGGAGCTGCTGCTTCGCCCCGACGCCCGGGGCATGCTCTCCGACGCGGTCTCCACGCTTTCCTGGTGCACCCGGGGCGGAGGGCAACGGCAATCACTTCTGCTCGATCCCGTGGCCTGGCTGGTCCCCTCGATGCTGCGCGACCTCGACGACCACCTCGCCCGCCTGAACGAGCTGGGCGAGGCGTTGATCGAGCACGGACGCGTCGCGTGCGTAGTGCTGCGGTCCCTCACGCACGGGGCGGGCGATCAACTCGCCCCGGCGTCGATCAGCGACGGTGATCTCGACGCAAAGCTCCTGCTCAAGCGACTGGGGCGTCTGATTGAGCTCGCCCCGGCGGGGGCGGTGCTCGACGAGGGCGATTGGACGCTGTGCTCCTGATCGCCCCGGCGGGCGCACCGCGGCGAGACCACTATCGGACGGCTACGATTCGGTTCAACGACACGCTTCCCAGGACGAGGAACCCGATGCCCACCCCCCATCCTCCCAAGCCGACGACCGCCATCACCCACCCGACCTTCCGGGCCGTCAAGGAGGCGTTCCCCAGCGCCCGCCTGCGCGCCAGCGAGTTCCGGGGGCAGGCGACGCTGGTGGTCGAGCCCGGGGACCTGCACCGGGTCATGAAGTTCCTGCGTGACGACGAGGCGTGCGCGTACAACTTCCTCTCGGATGTCATCGGGATCGACTACCTCAACTACCCGAGCGCCACGCCGGGGCGTTTGGCCGTGGTCTACAACCTGTGCTCGTACGGCCGGACCGACCGGTTCTTCGTCAAGGTCTACCTCGATCCGTCGCTGCCGACCGACGGCATCGAAAACGACCCGGCCCTGGTGGTCGATTCGGTCTGCGACCTGTGGCCCGGGGCCGAATGGACGGAGCGCGAGGTCTTCGACATGTTCGGCATCCGCTTCAGGAACCACCCCGACCTGCGCCGCATCCTGCTCTGGGAGGACTACCCCGCCCACCCGCTGCGCAAGGATTATCCCCTGCGCGGGCGCGGTGAGCGCGAGTCGTACCGCGTGGTGGACCGCACCAGCTCGTGATCTGCGGGAACCGGATCTGTATCAGCCGCCGGTTCCCGTCGGCATGTGGATCGGCGCGGGCGCGTTGATCTCGATGCGGTCGTTGGTCAGGTCCCAGCGCATGGTCTTGGCGGCTGTGGGCGGGGAGCTCGCGTCGTTGTACAGCGTCACCCGCTTGTTCTCCAGGGCGCTGGCGAAGAGCGAGTCGGCGACCGCGTCGTAGCTCGCCCGGTCGGCCAGCAGCTCGCGTCCCTCGTAGACGAACCGCACGGCGCCCATCGCGGTGGCGCTGAGCAGACGCGTCGCCTGGGCCAGCTCCTGGTCGCCGATGTCGAAGCGGGCGGTCAGCGCGTCGGCGCCCAGGTGCGCGATCTTTCCCGTCGTGAGCGACTTCTGATCCACGATCACCTGCTTGGCGAAGTCGGCCGTGCCGCGGGCGCGGTCGAGCACCATCCGTCCCTGCCAGGTGAAACGGGTCAACCCCGGCCCACCGCTGGTGATGGGCGAGGCGGCCTGAGGAGCGGTTGCATCATCCGGGCCGCCGGTCCGATCCAGGATCAGCAGCGTTCCCGGCGCGGGGACGGTGAGCGTCTGGGCCGTGTTGTCGGCCAGGATCTGCGGGCCCTCCAGGTAGAGCACGCTGAGGGCCAGCTCGGGGTTGGTGCGAGAGTAGGTTCGCGATTCGATCGTCGCGGGGACCGGGTTCTCCGTCGCCGGGGCGTGGCCGTACACGCGGGCCCAGAGCAGCTCACGCTCCCTGGGGAGCGCGTTGGCGTCGGCGCCGACGGGGTTGGTGGCGGGCAGGGGGGAGAGCTTGATCTGGGCGCGGCTGGCCGTGAGCGTGTCGCGCGTGTACGCGTCGGGGGTCGAGATGACCCTGACCCCGCCGTCGGCCACGACCGAACCCAGGGCGTCGTCGAAGCGCATCGAGCCCTCCCAGGTGGTCCTGATATGCCCGGCCACGGGCGCGCCGGGGTCGGCGTCATCGAGGGCGATATCGTGGTCGAAGCCGCCCGGGCCGGCGACCTTCAGCGTGCGCCGTCGCTGGTCGAGGGTGATGTCGGCGCCGGTGATTGTCGACCCGCCCTGGGCGACCCGCGCGCCGTCGCCGGTGAGAGTCACCGTTTGGGCCACGCCGTCGGCGCTGAGGTGCTCGGCGCTGGCCGAGGTGCGGTCGGCGCCCCGGTAGCTGACGGATCCGTCGGCGTCGGCGGTCCGCATCACGATGTCGCCGGTGAGGTCGCGCATGAGCGTCGCGCTCAGGGCCCGCGCACGGAGCATGGCCTCGCTGGTGCGCCCCAGGGCCTGGCCCACCGCGTCCACCCGCACCGGGTCCACGCCGGAATCGCCGCTGCCGGGCACGAAGTCGATTGTCAGCTGCTTGCCCGAGAGCAGGCTCTGGTCGCCGCCCGAGAGCACGCCCTCGGTCATCGCCAGGCGCGTCAGCGCGCGCTGGGAGGGAAGATCGGGGTCGAGCGTGGCTCGCAGCAGGCGCGCCCCGGCCGAGGCGTCGCCCTGCCGGGCGATGGCCGCCCCCTCGAACACCGCCTCGCGCAGGCGGTCGGAGAACGAGCCGTCCCGCATCGCGAAGGTGAAGGCGGCCCGGTTCTTCCACTGGATGCTGGCGGCCTGGCGCGGGTCCGTGACGCTGGTGGTGATCTGGCCGCGACCGTCGATGGTGATCACGCCCGTGGTCAGATCGGCCCGGAGTGATTCGGTCACCAGCGTGCCCGAGTCCGCGCTGGCCAGACGGATGATCCTCTCCTCGGTCCGCTCGCCCTTCATGTCCACGACGCCCCGTGTGGCGTAATAGGTCGCTCGGGTCGCTTGTCCTGTGAAGCCCCGCTCGGGCAGATCGAACCGCGTTCCCCGGCCCTCGTCGGCCGCCAACCTGAGCGTGAACTGATCGTCGCGCAGCTCGTCGGGGACGGCGTCGTCGATCGGGCGCACGCTCATGGCGCCGGTCCAGGTGATGGTCAGGTCCCGGCCCACATCCCGAGCCGCGCCGCCGGGTTGGGTTTGGGATGCCGGTTGCTCCTGCACATCCGAACCCGGCCCAGTCTCGGGGACCTCCCGCGTCGTGTCTTGTTGCTCCGAATCCTGCGACGGCGCGAAGGCGATGTCTCTGATCGCGTCGGGCGCGAGCGCCCCGTCGGTCAACGCGGCCCACAGCTCGAGGGAATCGGTGGCGGCTCGCCCGGAGCCGGCGACCGAGGCGACGACCTCATCGCGGAGAGCGATGTGATACCGCGTGGGCTCGGCCGCGGCCGGCGGGGGCGTCTGGCCGTCGAGCGGCGTCGGCTGGCCCACGGTCTGGGGCGGGTTCGTGCCCTCGCCCGGGTCGTCGGCCGACGCGTTGGATCCGGCGTCATCCGCTTCCTGCTCTGCGCCGGTGTGGATCACAAGCCGATCGCCCCGGACCACATCGATCCGCTCGACCCGGTCGCGCAGGTCGTTGAGCACGATCGTCAGGTCGGTCCCGGAGAAATCGAACTGGGCCGAGGTGATGTCGAAATGACCCCCGCTGTGCAGGCGCAGGTAGCGCCGCTCGAACTCGACCGGCTCGTCGAAGCGCGCCACCATGCTCGGCCGGGCGCCGGCGGGCAGCGCCTCGCCCGGGCGGGGGCTGGTCTCGTAGGCGTGGATCTCGATGTTCCCCTCCAGCATCCCCGACTCTGGCGGCTGGTCGGGCTCGGGCATCAGCATTGTCGCGGAATCGGCCGTGATCCGAAGCGAGCGACCGTCGCTGAGAAAGATCCACGACTCGGGATTGTCCAGGCGCCGCCGTCCCTGGCCGATGGGCTCGAACCGGTCGGCCCGCAGCGTCCCGGCGACCCGGGTGGGGTCGTTCTTGTCGACCATGGTCACAAGCATGGCCCCGCCGGTCTGGGTGTCCTCGATGTTGGGGATCTCGCTGGGATCGGTGGGGAAGAGGTCGTTGTTCTTGCCGCCGCTCGGGGGCGCGGACGAGGCCGACACCCAGACCACCACGACGAACACCAGCGCGAGCAGACATGCCCCGATGAGCCCGATCGTCTTGCCCGAGATTCCCGATGGACCTGGCATGGGGGAGTCTAGGACGGCGGCGGCTCGTACAGCCCCTTGGCCGAGAGCACATGGGCGATCGCCTCGCGCGCCGCCGCGTGTCCGCCCCTGCGCGCGGTCACATGCGCGCACAGCGCCAGCACCTCGGGCTCGGCGTCGGCGGGGGCGATGGGGTAGCCCACGCGCCGGATGATGGGCAGGTCGGGCCAGTCGTCGCCCATGCACGCGATCCTCGGTTCATCGATCCCCGTGCGTGAGACGATCGTGTCCAGGTCATCGCCCTTGCCCCGGCTGCCCTGGATGATCAGGTTGTCGGGCACCCCGAGCGTCGCCAGGCGGTGGAGCAGGGCTTCACCCGAGCGCCCGGTGATGACCGCGAGCTTGAACCCGTGGCGCATCCACAGTTTCATGGCGTAGCCGTCGCGCACATGGAAGCGCTTGGTCTCGCGTCCGTCGTCGTCGATGTTGATCGACCCGTCGGTCAGCACGCCGTCGACATCGAGCACGAAGAGCTCGATGTCCCTCGGGTCGCTGAACCGCCGGGCGTCCCCCGCCATCAGGACTCGTCCTCGACGAGCTTCATCGCGATCAGGTCCTGGACATCCAGCAGCCCCACCGGCCTGCCGGCGGCGTCCACCACCGGCAGCTCGTCGGCCCGGTGCTCGCGGAACAGCGCCACCGCGTCGCTGGTGAGCGCGTCGATCGAGAGCGACTTGGGATGACGGGACATGACCTGATCGAGCGCCTTGTGCAGTTCTTCGGGATCGCGCAGGATCAGTCGTCGCAGGTCCGAGTCGGTGAAGATCCCCGAGAGTCTCCCCGACGCATCGACCACCAGCAGCGCGCCGGGCCGACGCACGATCCGCGATGCGTCTCGCAAAGCCTGGGCGAGTGTGTCGCTCTCTCGGGCGATGGGCAGGTTGCGGCCCGCGTGGAAGCGGAGCAGCTCGCTCACGGGTTTGAGCAGCGATCCCAGCATCCCACCGGGATGGCGGGCGTGGAAGTCCTCGTGCGTGAAGGCCATGCGCCGGGCGGCGGCCAGCGCCAGCGCGTCGCCGATCGCCAGGGCCGCGGTGGTCGAGGTCGTCGGCGCGAGGTACTCCCCATCGCCCGCCTCGTCCTCCACACCGACCGCCAGCGTCACATCGGCGAGGCGTTCCAAAGAAGACGGCTGCTCCCCGCCCCCGCGCGTGATGGCGATGATGGGCAGCTTGTCCTGGCGCAGGATCGAGGCGAGCCCCACGACCTCCTGCGTCTGGCCCGAATGGCTCAGGCAGATCGCCAGGTCGTTCTTGCGGAAGCGTCCCAGGTCGCCGTGCACCGCCTCGGTGGGATGGACGCAGTGGCAGGTGATCCCCAGCGAGGCCATGGTGGCCGAGATCTTGGCCCCGATGTGCCCCGACTTGCCCAATCCCGAGATGATGACCGTTCCCCCCGCATCGGCCGTCCGCACGATCAGATCCACGGCCTTGACAAACCGCTCATCGACTCGTAAGGCCAGTTGGGCGATCGCCGCCGCCTCGTGCTCGAACACCCGCCGGATGAATCCGAGCTCGTCGGCGCGGTCTCGGCTCGGTGGAGACATGGGCTTGGGCTCCGGATGCGTGCTGATGGGCATGGACAAGGGTATGCCCGAGATGGGGAGACGCCCATCCCGGACCGCTCAAGGCGCGTTGTGTTGTGGATCGTGAGAGCCGGGTGTCAGGCGTTGGGAACGAGCTTCTTGCCGTGGCATTCGGGGCAGGGGATCGGATGGCCGGTGCTGGGCTGAAGCGCGGGGACGGCGTTGAAGCCGAGGGTTCGCACGGCCATGGTCCGCGGGCAGGGGACCTGCCCGCGTCCGGCGCAGGTGGGGCAGGGCATGAGCTCAAGCCGGGCGGTCAGGCGCAGGCTGATGGTGGTGGGGGCGTGTTCCAACTCGTTCATCGCGGTCTCCTGCCGTCTCTATCGGCGATATGGGGGCGTGGATATGAACCGATCAGATACCGATCTGCTAGAATGCCCCCATGAGCGAGATGTACCGTGTGCGACTGGACACCTTCGAGGGCCCCATGGACCTGCTGCTGTACCTGATCCGCAAGCACGAGGTGGATATCCACGACATCCCGATCTCGGCCGTGACCGACCAGTACATCGGGTTTCTCGACGAGCTCGACCGCATCGACATCGATCTGGCGGGCGAGTTCCTGGTCATGGCGTCGACGCTGATGGAGGTCAAGTCGCGGATCCTGGCCGCCGAGGCGGAACGCAAGGACCGGGGCGACGAGACCGAGGCCGACATCGACCCCGACGAGCCCGGGACCGACCCCCGCGCCGAGCTGGTGCGCCAACTGCTCGAGTATAAGAAGTACCGCGACGCGGCCGACGCGCTCCAGTCGCGTCAGGAGACCTGGGAAAAGCGGTTTCCGGTCCACGCGGCGGCGGTCGACGACGCGTCGGTCCGCGCCGCGGTGGAGGAGATGGGCGAGCTGGAGCTGGAGGACCTGGACCTGAGCGACCTGGTCGAGGCGTTCCGCCAGATTGTGGCCAGCGTCAACTTCGATCGCCTGGGCGAGCACGAGGTGATGAGCGATGAGACGCCCCTGGAGATGCACGCCCACAACATCGTGGAGAAGCTGCGCGAGCGTAACGGCTCGGGCGCGAGACTGACGCTGCGCAGCGTGGTGGCGGGCAAGAGCCGCGCGGAGATGGTGGGGATGTTCCTGGCGATCCTGGTGCTGGTGCGCGACCAGCGCGTGGGGGTGCGGATGGTCAGCGGCGAGGTGGAGATCGAGCTGCGCCCCGACGAGGACAGCGCGAGCGAGGTTGTCGCCGTGGCCGACGAGTTCGACTGAGCGCGAGGCCTCAGAGGCGATTGAAGCTGAAGATGGCTGCGTCGGGGTGGGTTCTTCCCTGCACCTGTTCGAGTATCATCCGCGAGGCGATCTGGCTGTAGGTGATGCCGTTGCCGCCGAACCCGAGGGCGAAGAGCACACGACGGCGTTCCCCGGAAGCGCCGATGTAGGCCAGCCCGTCGGCGGTCTTTCCGAAGGTCCCGGCCCAGGCGAAGGCGGGCTCGAAGCGGAGACCCGGGCACAGCGATTTCATGTCCCTGAGCAACGCCCGGGTCTTGTTCTTGATGAGCCGGTCGCGCCATGTTTCGTTCTTGAACCCGATATCGGCGCCGCCGAGCAGCAGACGGTTGTCGTCGGTCCATCGGGCATACAGATACGGATCGGCGTGCTCCCAGATCATGGACCGCTCGCGCCAGATCATGGATTCGTCGACGGGCTCGCTGACGAGGGCGAAGGTCGAGTCCAGATCGACCACACGCTGCTTGATCCATGCGACCGATTCGTATCCCGTCGCCATCACCAGCCAGCGGGCGCGGATCCGGGCGCGATCGGTGAAGATGCTCACCCCCCGAGCATCCTCTTCGATGCCGACTAGCTCGGTGCGGTCATAGATCGGCACCCCGCGCCCGAGGCAGGCGCGAAGCAGCGCGTGGGTGAGGGCGTAGGGATCGACCTGGGCCGCCTGCGTCGAGTGAATCGCGCCCGGAGCGGCGATCCCCCAGTCATCCCGAAGCTGCCTGGCGCCCAGCCACCGCACATCGAAGCCCGCGCGCCGGCGGGCTTCGAGTTCGGATTTCATGAATCCGATATCGTCCCCGTCGCGTGTGAAGTAGAGCGATGAGCGGCGGGCGAAGCGGGCCTCGGGCAGCGAGCGGCACCGATGCCCGAGCAGCTCGATGGCCTCGGCCCCGGCCTGATACGCCCGCCGGGCGAAGGCCGGATTCATCTGCCGCTCAAGCGTGACCAGCGGAACATCGATGTCGTACTGGAGCAGGGCGGTGCTGGCGCTGGTGGAGCCCTGTGCCAGATCGCGCTTGTCGATCACGGCGACATCGACGCCGGCGCTGCAGAGCGTATCGGCGACCAGGGCGCCGGTGATCCCGGTCCCCACCACGAGCACGGCGCACTCAAGATCGTGCCCGAGCGGCGGGACGACCGTGAGCAGCCCGTGCACAAGCGGCCAGAAGGGGTGGGAGGAGTGGAGTTTCATGAGCGGTGATCGTAGCTGATCCAGCGCCGATCCATCGAAAACACCCCCGCCCGGTCGGGGACCGGGCGGGGGTGGCGTCGTGTCGAGTCATGATCGGGATGTCGTCTCAGCGCCGGCGGCGGGCGGAGGCCAGCCCGCCCAGGCCCAGCAGCGCCAGCGAGCTCGGAGCGGGGACGAAGGTGATGCTGATGTCATCGATATACGCCTCGGAGAAGCTGGCCGGCTCGGCGCCGGTGATCGCCCCGAACTGGATGGTCAGGCCGCCGGCGACATCGGGCCCGGCCACGGCGTCGAAGCTGTAGGTCTGGTAGGTGTCCGAGAAGAAGATGGGTGCGCCGCCGAGGATCTCACTCTGCGTGACCCCGCCGCCGGCGTTGACCGAGAAGAGCTCGGCGAAGAAGACCCCGCCGACGCCCGCGGCGCCCTTGCCGCTGAACTCGATGTGGATCAAGTCCCCAGCCGAGATAACCCCGGCGCCGATGCCGGTCTGCTTGAGCAGAGCGCCCGAGGCGTCGGCGTCGTTGCGGAAATGGGCGGCCCAAGCGCCCGAGCTGCTGTCGGAGACGATTTCGAAGATCGAATCGCCCGTGCCCAGGGTCTCCCAGGCGGAGAAGTCGCCGGCCTCGAAATCGCCGTTGACGACGGCGTTGGCCTGGGCGGCGGTGGCGATGGCGGCGATGGCGGCGATGGCGATGGCGGCGATGCGGGAAGCGGGGTTCATGTGTGATTCTCCAGTTTGAGGGGGCCGGTGTGATCGCACGAACACCTCGCCGAAATCACGCCAGCGAATCGAATGTAACTGTTACGCGGCGTGCGGGCCAATAAAATGGCAGATTGCTTGGAAAATCAGGATTTCTGGGCCGGGAATGGGGTTGGAATCTCTTTCATCCTTGGATCAGCAACCAGTGGTCGCCCTGCTGATCCGTTGCTCGATCTCGTCGAGGCGTAGATCGGCGCACGCGCCGGGGGAGAGGCGGGCTCGGATGCTCGCGTCGATGTCGCCCGGCTCCATGTGGGCGCATGCTTCAGCGACCCGCTTGTACGCGTCCCGGAACGGGACGCCCGAGACGGCCAGCTCGACGGCCCGGTCGGTGGCGAGCATCGTGGGGTCGATGCTCGCGCGGAGCCGGTCAAGGTCGAACCGGGTTTCGGTGATGAGCATGGGCACGAGCGATAGGGCTTGCTTGCAGGTGGTGACCCCCCTGATCAGCGGGCCCTTGGTCAGCTGCAGGTCGCGGTGGTACCCGCTTGGAAGGCTCATCAGCTGCTGCAGCTCGTTCATGCACCCGGCGACGACGGCGCTCGAAGCGCGGAGCAGCTCGGCCAGGTCGGGGTTGCGCTTGTTGGGCATGATCGACGAACCCGTCGTGGTCCGATTGGGCATGGTGACGAAGGCGAACTCCTGCGTGCTGAACAGACTCAGGTCCCAGGCGAGGCGGCGGACATCCTGCATCGCCTGCCAGAGGGCCGCGAGGGCCTGGTGCTCGTGCTTGCCACGGCTGGCCTGGGCCGCCATGGGGTTGATGGTGATTCGCGCAAATCCCAGCTCGTCGCCGGCCTGCTGCCGCGCCAGTGGCAGGTTCACCCCGTACCCCGCGGCGGTCCCCAGCGGGCAAGCGTCGATCCACCGACGGGTCATCGAGACCAGCCGGGCCGATTCGGCGAACGATTCGGCGAACGAAGCGTGCCAGAGCCCCAGCGTCGAGGGGACCGCACGCTGCAGGTGCGTGTAGCCGGGCATGGGGTCCGTCTCGTGCTCGCGGGCCTTGCTCAGCGCCTCGTTTGCGCAGCGCACGAGCAGATCGGAGACGGCCGAGAGCGAATCGAGCATGTAGAGGCGCGTCGCGACGAGCACCTGATCGTTGCGGCTGCGGCCCAGATGCACCTTCGCGCCAAGCGGGCCCAGTTTCTCGGTGAGAAACGATTCGATGGCCGAGTGCCCGTCCTCGAAGCGTTCATCGAGGGTGAAACGGCCTGAATCCCAGAGGCGCTTGAGCTCGTCGAGCGCGGCGCTGAGCAAACCCGCTTCCTCCCGCGTCAGCACGCCGATGGCCGCCAGCGCGTTGGCGTGGGTCCTGCTGGCGGCGATGTCGTGGACCAGCAGCTCGCGATCGAGCACGATGTCCTCGCCGGCGAGGAACCGCATGACCTGCCCGTCGATCTCGATACCCTCTTTTTGCCACAGCACGCTCATGAGAGCACCTCCCCGAGCAGGCCCGTGTTGATGTCCAGCCCCAGGGCGAGGTTCAGGTTCTGCAGCGCCTGCGAGGACGCGCCCTTGAGCAGGTTGTCGATCACGCAGACCGCCGCGATGCTCCGACCGTCGGCGCCGAGCGTGATCCCGCCGATCCGGGCCCCGGGATCGTGGGCGATGTCCTGGACCCGGGGGACCCGCTCGCCCAGGACCGCGATCATCGGCGAGCCCTCATACGCCCGCTCGTAGAGCGCATGGAGCGTTTGGAGAGCGGTCGGCTGCTTGGCCCGCGCCTGGATCGTGAGCGAGATGCCACGGAAGTAGGGCGCCACGCAGGGGGTGAAGCGGACCGGATGACGCAGGTGGTGCGCCGCCTCGCGTTCGTGCGTGTGCCCCACCGGCTTATAGGGCGTGACCCCATCGGCGAGCAGCTGGGGGTTGTTGCGATCGCTGGGGGTGGTCCCCGCGCCGGAATACCCTGAGACACCGAAGGCGTGGATGGGGCCTTCGATGAGGGGCAGCAGGGGGCGGGAGGCGAGCTGGAGGGCGGTGGCGTAGCAGCCGGGGTTGCTGATGCGTGTCGCGCGGGCGAGTCGAGCCGCGTTGAACTCGCTGAGCCCATACACCCAGGCGTCGTCGAAGCGGTGGTCGCTTGAGAGATCGACCACGACACGATCGCCGAGCAGCGAGGTGTAGGCGCTGGTGGTCCCGTCGGGGACCGCCAGCACAACCGCGTCGGCGTCGAGGGACGCGACATGCTCGGGGTCGGCGCTGACGAGGGCGCGCCCCTCGGCTCCGGGCACGGGCTGGCCGGCACGCGAGCGCGAGGCGGCGTACGCCAGCGACAGGAACGGGTGGCGATTGATCAGCCCGATGAGCTCGGCGCCCGCGTAGCCCCGGGCGCCGACGATCCCGACAGAATAGCTCTGTGTGTCAGCCAACGGCGGCCTCCTCGCTGGCGTGGCGGTCGAGGAAGCTGGGCTCGTGGGCGACCGCAAGCTCGATGGCGCGTTCGACGGCGTCGGCGGTGTCGAGCCCGCGCCAGAAGACGAGCCAGGTGTCGGCTCGGACCATCCCGTCGGCCTGCTGCATGTACCACTTGTTGATCGGGTTCTCCGTGCGAGAACGCCAGAACAGCCGGGGGTGGCGTTGCACGAGCTTGTTCCACAGCGACGCGCCGATCCCCGCGCCCTGGGCCTGGGCGTTGACGGCGAACTTGTCGAGGTAGGACCCGGGCTCGGCCGCCAGCACGATGGCCGCCGCGGTGTAGGGGGCGATCAGCACCTCGGGGTCTTCGAGCGCCTCGAAGTAGCCGTCCTTGAGCGTGCGCCCGAAGCTGCTCTCGAGCAGATGGCGAAGCTCCTTGAGATCGAGCCCGTCGAGCGATTCGTGGGTCTGGATCGACGCGCCCAGCCGGATCAGCGTCCCGCTGCCCTTGTGGGTGAAGAGCTCGCGGGCGATGTGCGCGGGGCTGGTGATCGACACCGAGGTGCTCGGTGGGAGCTCTTCAAGCATCTCGCCGATCTCGAAGAGCTTTCGGGCCATCCCCCCCGAGACCTCGCCCGTGCTCACCAGACGCTCCTGATCCTCGACGAGGTTGACGGCGGAGATGAGTTCCCCGCCAGCGCCGATGATCCCGCCCGTCTGGGTCAGGAACACGATCTTGCCCGGGCGGGTGGCTTCGCACAGCGCCCGCGTGGCGGTGTCGGCGTTGATATTGAGCAGCTGCCCCGCGGCGGTGACCCCCAGCGGCGAGAGCACCGGGATGTACCCGGCTTCGAGCGCCGACATGACCGGGCCCAGGTGCACGCCGGTGACCCTGCCCACGAGCCCCAGCTTCTGGGCGTCGTCGAGTTCGGCCTGGAACACCCCCGTGGTGATCAGTCGGGCCCGGACGCCGTGGTCGTCGATGCTCCGGGTGAGCGATTCGCCCGCGCTGGTGAAGACCTTGTGGGCCGTGGCCAGCACCTCGGGGCTGGTGATGCGAAGCCCGTCGGCCCAGGCGCAGGCGGTGCCCTGGGCCTCGAGCGCCCGAGAGAGCTGGGGCCCGGCGCCGTGGACAACGATGGGGGACATCCCGATGTGCTTGAGAAACGCCAGCGACGACGCGAGCGATTCGAGCTCGTCTTCGATCAGCGCGCCGCCCACCTTGACCACGGTGGTCTTGGTCGGCCCGGGCTGCGTGTATTCGCGGATGTACCGCTCGACCTCGCGCTGCCCGCCGAGATTATGAAGGAGGTTGAGGATGATGTCACGCATCATGATCGGTGGGTCCCTGTCGTTTGGTGTGCGGTGGTGAGACGCTGTTGGGCCTCCTGCCCGGCGCGGTCGATGATCCCGGCGTAGAGGCGAGCGACCCGGCGCAGATCGTCCAGCGGGACCGCTTCGTCGGGGGTGTGCGCCTCGCGGATATCGCCGGGGCCCAGCACGATCGTGTCGTACCCGGCGTGGGCGAACAGGGCCGCCTCGGTCCAGAAATCGACGCTCGCGCCCTCATCCAGGGCGTAGTCATCGATCATCACGCGCCCCGCGGCGCCCGAATCCAGGGCCGGGGCGCTGAAGCATGGATGCAGGGTCGCCCGCCGGGGCTCGTCGAGCAGTTCGAGCAGGCGATTGATCACGCCGGGCACATCGGTGCCGGCGTGGGGGCGTATGCCGAAGCGGACCACCGCCTTGGAGGCGGCGATGTTGGTCTTGACACCCCCCTTGATGATGCCGATGTTGAAGCGCAGGTCGTCATCACGCCGCTCGTGCATGAGCTCCAGGGCTCCGGCGCTCCAGCGGGCGGCGTGGTGCAGCGCGTTGTCCGCGTGCGCGCAGGTCGAAGACGAGTGCGTCGCTCGGCCCGTGAACCGAAGTTCATAGGTCTCGATCCCCCGGTGGCGCGTGACCGCCTTGCCGCTGGTCGGCTCGCACACGATCACCCGCGCATAGGTGTTGGCGCTGTGGATGAAGCGATTGATGCAGGCGCTCTCGCCCGCTTCCTCATCGCTGGTGAGCAGCAGCGAGAACGGGGCGCGGGTCGCTTGTGCCGCCGCCAGCAGGCACGCCGCCGCGCCCTTGATGTCGCACGCGCCCAGCCCCACCGCGTCGGTTCCATCCATGCGCAGTGTGAACGGATCGCTCGACCACGCGGGGTCGGCGGGGACCGTGTCGAGGTGGCAGTTGAAGAGCAGGTCGCTGCTCCCGCGCGTGGCCAGCAGGTTCACGCATCCGTCGCCAAGATCATCGATCGTGACGACGCACCCCGCCGAGCGCAATACTTTGGCGCAGTAGGCGAAGATCGCGTCGCCGCCGGTCATCGCCCGGGGCGGGTTCTGCGTATCGCAGGCGACGAGCGCCCTGAGATGGTTCATCACACGCTCTGGCACGCGCGGGCCTCCTGACTGCTGGGATCCTTGAGCCTCGCTGTCGCGCCAAGCACCGAGGACTGGCCCAGGATTTTGATGAATCCCTCGGCGTCCGCCGCCGACCAGTCGGCGTGCTGGGCGTAGGTCGCTCCGGCGCGGGTCAGCGCGTTGGCGGTTCTGATCTCGACCGGCTCGCAGATCCCGCCCTGCGTCTCGACGACCACCTCGCCGGTGACGCGCTGCTGGGTGGAGGCGACGAATGCTTCCAGATCCGCGCGCAGGGGCTCGTAGAACATCCCGCCGAAGACGAGCTGGGTCCACTGGCGAGCGACCGTCGGCTTGAACTCGTTCTGCGCCCTGGTCAGCGTCAGCTCCTCGAGCGCCTTATGGGCGCACAGCAGCACCTCCAGCCCGGGGCACTCGAACACGATGCGTCCCTTGAGACCCACGATGGTGTCGCCTGTGTAGATCCCGCGTCCCACGCCGTACGCGCCGAAACGCTCGTTGAGTGTCGCCAGCAGGTCGGGGCCGCGGACCGGGACCCCGTCGAGCGAGACGATGCGCCCCGACTCGAACCCGATCGCGACGCGCAGCGGGGCCTTGGGCCACTGGGAGGCGGGTCTGGTGAGCTTGCGCGTCCCCTCGCCCGGGGCGCCGAAAGTGTCGATCTCGGAACCCGAGACGGTCACGCCCAGGAGATTCTCGTTGATGGTGTACCGTTTGGATTCGGAGGAGACCTCGAAACCCCGCCGGCGGAGCTGCTCGATCTCGTAGTCGCGCGGGGCGTCGGTGAGCCCCTGGATGTCGCGGATGGGGGCCAGGATGGGCAGGGCGCACAGCGACCGGATCGACTGGTCGAAGCGGACCTGGTCGTTGCCCATCGCCGTGCAGCCGTGGGCGATGGCGCACGCGCCCCGCTGGCGGGCGAGCCGGACCGACTCGGCCACGATCACATAGCGGTCCGAGCACAGCAGCGGGTAGCGGTCCTCGTACCTGACCCCGCCCATGACGAAGGGGGTGACGAACGAGTCCCAGAGCGTCTGGGATGCGTCGGCATGGACATGCTCGGTCGCGCCCAACTCCAGGGCGCGGCGTCGGATCTGCGCCGCGCCCTTCTCGCCCACGCCGCCGGTGTCGACGAAGAGCGTGACGACCTCGTAGCCCCTCTCGATGAGATAGGGAACGCAGAAGCTCGTATCGAGCCCTCCCGAGAAGGCCAGGACGACGAGATTGGATGACGCGGTGGGATCGGGCATGCGGTGCTCCGGGGCGGGTGGTGGGGAGAGTGGGTGCGGATCAGGCGTGGGCCCGGTCGCCGACGAGGGCGGCCATCAGCGCCTTCTGCACATGCAGCCGGTTCTCGGCTTCCTCGATGATCAGCGAGTTGGGCGAGTCCATGACCGCGTCGGTGGCCTTGATGTTGCGCCGCGCGGGGAGGCAGTGGCTGAACGCGGCGTTGTTGGTCAGCGCCATCTTTCGTTCATCGACGATGAAGTGCTTGTTGGCGTCCCGGATGGGCTTCTCGCCGTCCCAGTTGCCGAAGAACGGGAGCGCGCCCCAGCTCTTGGCGTACACGACATCCGCGCCCGCGTACGCGCTGTCGATATCGTGGGACATCGTGAAGGAACCGCCCGAGGCCGCCGCGTTCTGGCGCGCCCAGCCCATGTACCGCTCGTCGAGCGCGTACCGCTCGTCGGGGCACAGCAGCGTGACATCCATGCCGTAGCGGGTGGAGATGATGGCCGCCGAGTTGGCCACGGCGGTGTTGAGTGGCCTGGGGTGGTAGGTCCAGGTCAGGACATACTTCTTGCCGCGCAGGTCGCTGGTCCCGAAGTGCTCCCGCAGCGCCAGGATGTGCGCCAGCTCCTGGCAGGGGTGGGTGATCGTCTCCATGTTGATCACGGGAACGGTCGCATGCTTTTCAAACGCGTTGATGACGCGGTCCTGCCGGTCGAGCGACCAGTCGATGAACCTGGGGAACGCCCGCACGGCGATGAGGTCGCAGTACCGGCTGAGCACCCGCGCCGCCTCGCGGACATGCTCCTCGGGATCGCCGTCCATGACCTCGCCATCGCCGAAGGCCATCGCCCACGCGCCCTGGCCCGATTCGAGCACGACGGCGTGCCCGCCCATCTGCCAGGCGCCGATCTCGAACGAGGCGCGTGTGCGCAGCGAGGGGTTCATGAACACCAGGGCGATGCTCCGGCCCGCCAGCAGCGGCTGCATGGGCGAACGCTTGAGATCGCCCGCGTGCGACAGGAGCTCGTCGATCTCGGATTTGGCCCAGTCCTGCGTGGTGATGAAGTGTTTCATGAGGCGTCCTTCCGCAGCTGAGCGCGGAGCGCCCGGGCCACGCTTCGCGCCGCGCCCGGGCTGGTGGTCGCGAGGAAGATGGTGTCGTCGCCGCCCACGCAGCCCGCGACGCCCCCGGGCGGTGATCGGTCGAAGGCGCTGGCCAGCAGCTGGGCGTGCCCCGGGGCGGTCTTGATGACGACGATGGAGTGGGCGATTCCGATCGAGAGGGCGTGCGCCCGGACCAGACGCGCCTGCTCGGAATCCTGCGTTGGCGCGGCGTTCCCCGCGCGGGCCGCGCCGGGCCTGGAGCCGGGCTCGAAGATCTGGTATCCCCTTGGGCCGCGCACCGCCCCCAGCGAGGCCAGGTCACGCGAGATGGTCGCCTGCGTCGCTTTTTCGCCGGCGTGGGCGAGCTCCTCGACGATCTCCTCCTGTGTGCGGGCGATCCCGGAGGTGAGCATCTTGGTAATCAGGGCTCGGCGTCGTTCGATGGCCATGCATAATCATACATGCCATGAATAATAAATCAAGCGACCTTGGACGGAAGTTCTCGCCCTCTCCAGGCGGGGAGGCGAGAGCCCGCTCCTCGCTTCCATACGGGCTCAACCATGCCGAGCTGGAGGCGGAGTCGCACCCGGATCCGGGGATCATGGCGCAGGAAGCCGCCTTGCGAGCGCCGAACGGGCGCGGCGACCAGCCGCTCCCGAACCGGTGGGCGGTGGTTGGAAGATGCGAGTTGGGCTCACTCGTGGCGCAGCGCGACGATCGGGTCCAGATTCGCCGCGCGCATGGCGGGGTACATCCCGAAGATGACGCCCACGCCCACGCTGATGACCACCGAGAGCATGACGCTCCACATCGTGACGGCGGTGGGCATCTGGGCGAAGATCGTGATCAGCCAGGGGATCAACAGCCCGATCCCGATGCCGATGAACCCCCCGGTGACCGAGAGCACGACCGTCTCGATCAGGAACTGGCCGATGATCTGCTTGCGTTTGGCGCCGATGGCGCGCCGGATCCCGATCTCGCGGGTGCGTTCGGTCACGGAGGCGAGCATGATGTTCATGATGCCGATGCCGCCGATGAGCAGCGAGATCCCCGCGATCGATCCGAGCACGATGTTGAAGGTCCGCTGCGTCGCCTCGGCCTGGCGCAGCAGCGCCAGGGGAACGCTGAGCTTGTAGTCGCCCTTGGGGTGGTTGAGCCGGAGCATCCGCTCGATCCCGGCGGCTGTCGATTCGACATCCTTGATCGAATCGACCTGGACGATCATCTGGTGCAGCTCGACCATCTCGCGAGAGCGTGAGCCGCTGCTGCGGGACACGGTGATGTCGCCGAAGCGCTCGATGGCGACATTGAGCGGGATGTACGCGTCGATGTCCTGGTCGGGGGTCTGCATCGAGCCCGATTGCGAGCTCTCCGACTGGATCACCCCGATCACGGTGTAATAGCCCTGGTTGATGAGGATCTTGGCCCCGATGGTGTTGCGACCGGCCAGCAGGCGCCTGGCCCCGTGCTCGGTGAGCACCACCACGCTGGCGTTCTGCTCCATGTCCCGCCGCACCATGGTGCGTCCGACGAGCAGCCGGCGCTGCACCAGGTCGAACCAGTCGGGGGTGGTCCCCACCAGCCGCAGCTCGAGCGTGCGCCCCTCGATGCGTCCCTGACCGCGCATCAGCTTGGCCGGGACGGTGCGCGTCACCGTGTCGTAGCTCTGCTCGATCCGGGCCAGATCGTCGTAGAGCAGGCCGTAGATATTCATCCGGACATTCATCGCCCCGGACGCCGCCTGCTCGACGGGCTTCTGCGAGGTGATGATGATGTTCTGCGAGCCGAGCTTGCGGATCTGGTCGAGCGCCTCGCGGCTGGCGCCCTCGCCCACGGCCAGCATCGCGATCACCGCGCCCACGCCGAAGACCATGCCCAGCATGGTCAGGATCGAGCGCATCTTGTGCAGCATGAGCGTCTTGACGCCCAGGCGCACATTCCGCAGCAGGCGCAGCCCGATCACGGGTGGCTCCTCTGGGGCGTGGCGGCCCGCTTGGGCTGCTCGCTGATCGACTCGACGACCCCGTCGCGCATGACCATCGCGTACTGCGCGTAGGCCGCGATGTCGGGCTCGTGCGTGACCATGATGATCGTCTTGCCCTGCTCGTGCAGCTCGGTCAGCAGGGCCATGATCGAGTCACCCGTGGCGGTGTCCAGGTTGCCCGTCGGCTCGTCGGCCAGCAGCACGGACGGGTCGTTGGACAGCGCCCGCGCGATCGCCACGCGCTGCTGCTGCCCGCCCGAGAGCTCGGTGGGGCGGTGGCGGAGGCGTTGTCCCAGCCCGACCCGCTCGGCCAGCTCCCTCGCCTTGTCGCCGGCCTCGCCGCCCTCGATCCCCTGATAGAACAGCGGCAGCTCGATGTTCTCCTGCACCGTCAGCTGCGGGATCAGGTGGAAGTTCTGGAACACGAACCCGAGGTGCTTGAGCCGGATGTCCGAGAGCTGGTCGTCGCTGGTGTCGGCGATGTCGCGCCCCTCGAGCCAGTAGGTTCCCCTGGTGGGGCGGTCGAGGCATCCGAGCAGGTTGAGCATGGTGCTCTTGCCCGAGCCGCTCGAGCCCGAGATGGCCCAGAAGCTGCCGCGGTCGATCGTGAGATCGACCCCCGCCAGCGCGTGCACATCCTGATCGCCCATGCGATAGGTCTTCCACACCTCCTCGAGCCGGATCACATGCTTCGCGTCGTGCTCGGGCATGGCCTTGGTGCGGGATGCGGCGATGGGCTCGTGCTTGCTGACGGCGCTGGTCAAGGCTGAGGCCCACCGTCGCCCGGGCCCCGCCGCCCGTTCCCTGGCGCCTGCCCGGAGACGGGCGGGTGCTGCCCGCCCGCGGGACGCTGCCCATCGCCGGGTCGTTGTCCACCGCCGGGCCCGCCGCGTTCCACGGCCAGGGCTGTCGGCTCGTCGCCCTCGTTTTGCGTCGTTTCGACCGGGGGCGAGAACGCGTCGCCGAACCCGCTCGCGGCCGTTTTCGCGTTCTTGACGCCGCTCAGCGGCGGGGTCAGCAGGACCCGCTCGCCGTCCTTGAGCCCGTTGACGATGTGCACCATCGCGTTGTTGTCCAGGCCCGTCTTCACCTGGCGCGGCTTGAACTCGCCGCCCTCCTGCACATACACGAGCGATTGGTCGCCGCGCCCGACCACGGCCTGCAGCGGGACCGAGATGGCGTCGAGATGCTCCTCGACCAGGATCGTGGCCTGGCAGCTCATGCCCGTTCGCAGCTGCGGGTGCACGCCGTCGATCATGATCTGCGTGTCGTAGACCTTCAGGTCCGGGTTCATGAACACCGAGGTCGCGTCGGGCAGGGGGGCGATCTTGGTCACCCGTCCCGAGAAGACCGACTCGGACAGGGCGTCGACGCGGATCCGCACCGGCTGGCCGATCTGCACCTTGCCCAGCGCCGACTCGTGGATCTGGATCTGCACCATCATCGAATCGGCGGTGGGCAGGTGGATCAGCTCCTGGCGCTCGCGCACCTCCTGCCCCTCGTCCAGGGGCTCGGTGTCCCCACGCCAGCTGAACTCGGAGCTGGTCGCGTACACCACCATCCCGTCGGCCGGGGCGTAGATCTTGGTCTTGGCGATCTGGTCCTGCAGCTTGTCGAGCTTGCCCTGCTGGCGTTTGAGCTCGGCGTCGCGAGCGCGAAGACGCGCCTCGGCCTGGACCTGGTCGCTCGAAGACTCGCGCTTCACACGCTCGAGCGCCAGCGCCTTCTGCTCGATCGCCGAGTCCAGCTCGGCCATGTCGCGCTTGTGGGTGAACTCCTTGAGCAGGTTGAGCGTCTCCTTGGAGAGCGCCAGCTGCAGCTCGGCCCGCTTCATCGCCAGCTCGTCGGCCCGGTACTCGGTCTCCGAGAGGTACTTCTCCTCGAAGAGGCGCTTGGACCAGTTGAACTCGTCGGTCGTGCGCTTGAGGTCCTCCTCCTTGAGCGTCACATCGGTCTCCGCCTCCATGAGCTGCTTGGGCCATTCGCCCTCGAGGTACTTGGTCATGTCCTCGATCGCGAACTGGTTGTCGAGCTGGGCCTGGGCGATGTTGCTTCGGTTCTGGATTTTGACGACTTCCAGGTTCTCCTTGGCCGAGACGAAGTCCGCCTCGCTGTTCTCCACCTGGATCTGCTGATCGACGAGCTGGTCCTCAAGGGCGCTCGAGTCGAGCTCGACCAGCAGGTCTCCCTGCTTGACCAGCGTGCCCTCGTCGACCACAAAGATGATCGAGGTCCGCCCCTCCACCTCGCTCTTGACGATGTACTGGTCGCGCGACTTGATCGTTCCCGACTCGGTGATCGTGATCGAGAGCGGACCCCGGTGGGCCTGGTACACCGAGCTGTTGGGCGTGGCCTTGGCGCCGGGCTTGCCCGTGGTCGCGATGGCCGTCACCACGCCGCCGAGCAGCAGCAGCGTCACGACGATGATCAGGGTGTTTCGCAGTGCTCGGCTCATCGGGGGTACCTCATGAGTTCAACGCCTGTGCCGCGGGTTTCATTGCATCCACCTGGTCGCGGATCTCGCCCATGTCCACGCCGGCGGGATCGAACTCCCGCCAGAGCCCGTCGTTGCTCACCGACAGGACCCCCAGGTCCCGCTGGAGCTCCAGCTCGCCGATCCGGTAGTTGACCACGGCGCTGGTCAGCGCGTCCTGGGCCGAGTTCAGGTCGTTCTGGGCCTCGAGCAGGTCGCGGATCTCCGCCCTGCCCGCCTGGAGGAAGAGGTCGGTCGAGTCGACGCGGCGCTGGGCCACGCGGACCGCCTCGGCCTGGATCTTGATCGACTCACGCGCTTCGAGCAGGTCGCGAAGCACGCTGCGCACATCCAGCTTGACCGAGTCCTCGACCTCCTGCAGTTGGCGCACCGTCCGCTCGTAGCCGATCAGGGCGCTGCGGTACCCGTTGCGCTCGGCCGTCCGCTCGAAGGGCAGGTCGATCCCCAGCAGCAGCGAGTAGAAGCCCCGGTCGGTCCGCAGCTGCCCGTTGGGCAGGGAGGCGCTTCCGAGCGAGCGGCTCTCGCCGATCGACGCCGAGCCCAGCAGCGTCAGATCGGCGCGGAGGTTGTCGGCCGCGATCGCCACGCCCCGCTGGGCGTCGACGATCCGGCCCACGGCCACGCGCAGATCCAGGCGGTGCGTCAGGGCGATCAGCACCGCGTCGTCCTCGGGCAGCTCCAGCGGCCCGGCGTCGGCGCTGGAGGGCGGCTCGATCGTCACCGGCGCGTCGGCCGGGGGGACCTGCTGGTCGATCGTCGCCTCGTCGGGCGTGAGGTAGCGTGTGTAGCGTTCGGAACGGAGCAGGGCGTCGAACTCGGTCGGGTCCAGCTCGATCCGCGCGTCGGTGGGCAGCCCCATCGAGATCTTGAAGCGGTCGAGCGACTGCTCGTAGAACTGCTGGGCCGTGATCCACGAGTTGCGGGCGCGAAGCTCGTCCTGCACCGACTGGTCGACCTGGATCTCGGGCAGTCGCCCGGCGTCCGAGAGCCGGCGCGCCCGGCGCGTCGAGGTCACCACCCGCTCGTAGTTCTCCACCGCGTTCTCCACCCGGTCCTGGGCTTCGAGCACCGAGAGATAGTCGCTGGCGATCCCCACCGCGAACGATTTCTTGAAACGCTCGAAGTCGTAGATCGCGTACACCACATCACGCTGGGCCTGCGTCAGCGGCTCGGTCACCACGAATCTCGATGAGCCGCGCAGCAGCGGGATCGAGAAGCTGGTATCGAGCGTGATGCCCGTGGAGCTGTCGCGCGAGCCGCTGAGCAGCTTGGCCAGGTCGACGGCCAGCATGCTCGTGAAGTCCAGCCCGTTCTCAAAACGCCTGCTGAATCCCAGCGAGCCGCTGGTCACCACGCCGGACTGGTCGGAGCTGGGCGTGACGCTTGAGCTGAGCAGCGAGCCGATCGAGCCCGCCCAGGTGTTTCGGAACTCATCGCGCTCCAGGTCCAGCGCCAGGGCCGCCTGGTAGACGCTCTCCTTCTGGGACTGGTAGTCGCGGCTGTTGTTGGCCGCCACCTCCAGCGCCTGGATCAGGGTCAGTCGCGGCGCCGGCGCCGCGGCCAGCGCCTCGGGGACGAACCCCTCGGGACGGTCCTGAAAATATCCCTTGTCAGGCCACTGCTCGATCAGGTAGTCATCGCCCGAACCGGCGCTGGCGGGGGTGCTCACGGGCAGGTGCTGATCGATCAGCAGGCGCCGGCGCAGGGTGTCCTCGGGCGGCTCGATGGTGAACCCGTCCTTCCCGTGCCCCATCGCGCCCCGCCACTGGTCGTCCAGGATCCGATCGGCCGTCCGGTCGGCTTCTTTCCGGTACGATTCGGGCGCACGGCAAGCGCTGAGAAGCGATGCCGCCAGCAGCGGCACGCACAGATACCCAGCCGTTCGCGGACGAGCAGGTAAAGCCATGAAACCCAATCTCCAAGCCATTGTCGGGAAAACGCTTGTCAAAAAAGATTCTATTCGGGACCGAACCCCTTGAACACCCTCGGGATCCCAATTCGCCGAACACGCGCGTGAATCGTCCAGCGGCAAGGGGCGTCCACCGGCGTCCCGCTCCCATGATCCTACAATCGCTCCGCACACCGGTTGCAAGCCGCCCACACGGGGGCGACAAAAAGAGGCCTCTCCCAGGCCGCAGACCATGCCGGTTCGAGGATCCCGACACACCCGATGCAACCCCGAGTTCTGATCAACGCGAAGTGGCGAACGCACCCCCGGGTGACGGGGGTGCAGCGGTACGCGGCCGGGCTGACCCGGGCGCTGCGGGACGCGGGAGTTGCGTTCGACGAAGCCGCCCCCTCCCCGGGCCCGGCATGGCGCACAACGCTCTGGGAGCAGCACGCGCTGTCCGCGGCCGCCCAGGGATATGACCTGCTGCTGTGCCCCGCCAACAGCGGGCCGGCGCGTTTGGGGCACGAGACTCGCCTCCTGCTCACGCTCCACTGCCTCCGCTTCCGTGTCCACCCCGAGAACTACACCCGCGGCTTTGTTCGCTGGTACGAGTACCTCATCCCCCGGCTCGTGCGCCGCGCCGACGCGATCATCACCGTGTCGCACACCGCCGCCCGTGAGCTCGGGGAGGCGTTTCCTGAAGCCCTGGGCAAGCTGCACGCCATCCACCCCGGGATCGATGAAGCTTTTACCCCGGTGCGCCCTCGCGATCCGGCGCTGGGACCCGAGTCCTACTGCGTCTTCGTGGGCAATCCCTCCCCCGCCAAGAACCTTCGGACCCTGCTCATGGCTCTGGAACGGACGAACGCGCCAGTGAACCTTGTCCTTGTTGGCGTGGACGAGCGGCAGAAGCGACTGATCTGTCCCGATTCGCTGCACGACCGAGTGCTCGCCGTGGGGCACATCAACGACCCGGCACGGGTCGCCTCCGTCCTGGCGCATGCCCGCGCCCTGCTCGCCCCGAGTCACTACGAGAGTTTCGATCTGCCCATCGCCGAGGCCATGGCCTGCGCCTGCCCCGTGCTGGCCTCGGACCTCCCCGTGCACCGTGAGATCGGCGCCGATGCCGCCCGATACATCCCCGCAACGGACGCCGTGGCCTGGGCCCTGGCCATCGATCGGATCTTGGCCCATCCCGGCGAGGCACGGGCTCTGGCCGAGGCCGGGCGTCGCCGGGCCAGTCGCTTCTCGTGGTCCCGGGCCGCCAAGCGGGTCACCGGGCTCGTGCAGGAGCTCACCGGGGTCCACCACGCATGAGCGGGGAGCGACCCGCCCTCGCCGTGGTGATCGTGACGCGGGATCGCCCCCGCGAGCTGCGCCGCTGCCTGGAGAGCATCGCCGCCCAGTCGCCGCCTCCGGGCGAGACCATCATCGTGGCCGGGAGCGACGGGTCGTGCCCCGACGAGATTCTCCAACCATTCACGGCCCTGCAGCCGCTCGTCATCGCGTGCCACGAGCACAACATCTCCGCCTCGCGCAACGCCGGGCTTGGGGCCAGCGGCGCCGAGCTGGTGCTCTTCATCGACGACGACGCCACCGCCCGCCCGGGCTGGATCGAAGCCTACCTCGGTGCGTTCTCACGCTCGCCCTCGGCCTGGGCCGTGGGTGGGCACGCGATGGACAGCCGATGCGACCCGCCCGTCCCCGAGTTCGCCTTCGGCCTCATCGCCCCCAGCGGTCTGCAGATCGAGGTGCGTCGCCCGTGTGAATCCGGCGTCCCGAGGGGCTACCGGCCCAATGTCAAGGGGTGCAACTTCGCCGTCCGGCGCGAGCCGGTGATGGCGGTGGGCGGCTTCGATCCCTTCTTCGCCTTCGCCTTCGACGAGGCCGACCTGATGCTCTCGATCGCCGCGGCAGGCGGCCGCGTCGTCCACGAGCCGCGCGCGGTCGTCGACCACGCCCACGCGCCGGGGCACTTCCGCCGATCCGGCCCGTTCGACCGCGACTGGCGCACCGAGTACGCCAGCCACACGATGTTCATGCTCAAGCACAGCCGGGGCGGGTGGGGACGGCTGCGGGGGTGGTTCGTGCTCGCGCGGCGCTGGGTCAAGCTCGCCGTGCGTCTCGGGCTGGCGGTCGCCCGGGGGCGGGTGCGCCCGGAGCGGGTGGCGGGGATCATGCGCGAAGCGATCGACGGCGCGCGCCAAGGGCGATCGGCCCACCGCGGGCGGGGATCGCGCCTCAGAGCCTGAGCGAGGTGGTCCGGTACCGCTCGAGCGTTTCAAGCGTGGACAGCTCGGGCAGGGAGACGCCGTCCTCGATCTGGATCACCCTCGTGCAGATCTTCTCGATCAGCGTGAGGGCGTGGGAGACGATGACCACCGTCTGGTCCGAGTCGATCTTCCGCTGGATCAGCCCCGTCGCCTTCTCGCGGAACGCCTCGTCCCCGGTGGCCAGGGCCTCGTCGATGAGCATGATGTCGGTCTCGATGAAGTACGCGATCGAGAACCCCAGGCGCGCCCGCATCCCCGTGGAGTAGGTCCGCACCGGCTGGTCGATGAACTCGCCGATGTCGGCCAGCTCGATGATCTGCTCGGAACGCCCGAGCACATGACGCCGGTCCATGCCCAGCTGCAGCCCGCTGAGCATGATGTTCTGACGCCCGGTCAGGCGCGACTCGAAGCCCGCCCCGAACGAGAGCATCGTGCAGCGCGTGCCCGGCTCGCGGGTGATGCGCCCCCGGTCGGGCTCGATGATCCCCGAGATGACCTTGAGCAGGCTGCTCTTTCCCGCTCCGTTGCGTCCGATCACGCCCAGCGTGTCGCCGCGGTTGAGCGAGAAGCTCACCTCTCGAAGAGCCCAGAACTCCTGGCGCTTCCAGGGAAGCCCGCCCTGCTTCCGGTAGCTGAGGCCGATCTCATCCAGATTGACGATGGTTGTCCGGGGTGTCATGCGCCTCAGCCGATCTTGGGGTACACCTTGTCGAAGCGGTGAAGCAGCGCCATCGAGACCGCCAGCACCACCCCCGCCTCGGCGATGGGCAGCAGCAGCGCCGACCAGTCGGGGAACTGGTTGTGCATCAGCACCGTGCGCGCTTCCCCGAGCACGACCGCCATGGGGTTGAGGCGAAGGATCAGCTGAAGGCGATCGGGAAGGACCGAGAGCTCGTAGATGATCCCCGAGAGGAAGAACAGGAGCTGGAGGACCGTCATCAGGATGTACTGGAAATCGGGGATGAAAGGAGAGATCATCGCCGAGAAGCACCCGAAGGCGGCGATGACCAGCAGCTCGACCAGCAGCACCGCCGGCAGCGCCAGCCACGCCCCGCCCGGGTAGAAGCCCGCCCCGACCAGCACACACAGCAGGATCAGCAGCGTGACCGAGAACTTGACGGTGTTGACCAGGATGATCGAGTAGGGGAACACCGCCTTGTGCAGGTTCACCTGCTGCATCAGGGACTGGGTCGCGATCAGTGATCCGGCGCAGCGCTGCACGGAGACCAGGAACCACTGCCAGAGCACGATGCCGGTGAACAGGAAGGTCGCGAAGTGCTCCTTCCTGCTGCTGAGCACATACTTGAAGGCGACGAAGTAGACCAGGAACATCAGCAGCGGGTTGATGATCCACCACAGGTACCCCGCGTAGGTCCGCGTCGCCTCGGCGCGCAGCTCGGCCATGGCGCGGTACCAGATCACATGGAGCGCGTGGCGAAGGGCGCTGGTCTTGGTGGGGGCGGAGGCGTGGGCGGTGGCGTTGCTGGGCATCGATCGCGTCAGATCCTGCGTTTGATGAACTTCTTGGCGCCGCGGTAGACCGGGCGCAGCGCCGTGCGCAGCACGGGCGTGCGGCGAGCCACCGACTTGGACCGGTCGAGCAGACTCCTGAACCGGCGCTCGCGGATTACGCGCACGCACCGCTCCGGGTCGTTGACCTGCTGCAGGTAGCAGTCGCAGGCGAAGAGCAGCTCGTCGACCTGCGCCCTCAGATCGGCGTTCTCCTGCGAGAGCGTCGCGGCCCAGTCCCTCGTGCTGCTCGCCTCGCTCCGGGCCAGGTCGCGCTCGCGGATCGCCAGCCCGATCTCCTCGCGCAGCTCGGTCTCCTTCTGCAGCGAGCAGTCGCAGGTGAAGAGCAGCTGGTCGAGCCGGGACCCGAGCTCGCGTTTCTCCGCTTCGAGCCGCTGCGCCCAGTCGCGCTGCTGGTCCCGCTCGGCCGCCGCGCGCGTCGCGGCCGCGGCGAGCTCCTCCTGGCGCACGGTGTGCGCCTCGCAGGTGTACAGGAGCTGGGCGATCTGCTCGCGCAGCTGCTCGCGGGTGGCGTTGTCGTCGCCCGCGGCCCGCTCGGCCTCGATCCGCTTGGCCTCGATCTGCTCATGGGCCAGGCCATTGGCCAGACCGGTGGTCAGGCCGTCGGTCAGGCCGGGAGCTTCTTCTTCCCGTCGCGCGTCGCGGATCGCGCGGACCCGCTCGGTCAGGCGCTGACGCAGGCGCGGGTGCACATGCTTGTAGTACCCCTCGGGGCTGTAGAGGACATCGGGGTATCTCAGCGGGATCTCGCCGGTGGTCCTGGTCGCGTTGATGATCATCGTTTCGCCCAGGGCGCCGGGATCGAACCCGATGGAGCGGGCGATCCCGAGCGTGTCGGCCTCGTGCTCGGGCCTGCTGTAGGCGTAGATCGTCCTGAACGCGTTCTCGCGCATCCCCGAGGCGACGATGAGCGACTTGAACACAATGGGCGTGTACTCGAAGCAGTGGCGCGGCTCGTGCGAGAGATCGGGCTCATAGAACCAGTAGGTCCACGGGGGCATCCCCACCAGGAACTCCTTGAACGCCTTGTACGAGATCGCGTTGGGCACCGACATCACCAGCGTGCCCTCGTCCTTGAGCGCCGCGTTGATCCGCGCCATCACCCCCATCGGGTCGGTGTTGATGTGCTCGAGCACCTCCAGCAGCAGCACGCAATCGAACCGCTCCGTGATCGGCCAGTCGGGGCGGGTGATATCGAAGTTGTGCGAATGGAGCGTGATCGTCTCGCCGCCGAGCGACAGCTCGCGCTCGATGATCGGCTCGTCGCGCTGCGGGCGCCACTCGATCCCCACCACGCGGTCGTATCCCAGGTGCTCGCGGGCCCACAGGGCCATGTACCCGTAGCAGCCGACATCCAGCAGCGACTCGCCGCCGCCGAGCGCCCTGGGGATCATCGTCAGCGAGTGCGCCAGGCGCACGCGGTGCCCCTTGATGTAGGTGTACTCGGTCTCGCCGCCGTGGGCGCCCAGCTCATCGACCGCCCGCCCGACGATCTCCTGCGCCCGGGCGAAGGACAGGTACTCCCGCCCGTCGTCACGCGGCGAAACGGGCGCCGAATCCAGACGCCCGAGCACATGTTCGATGAGCCACTCTTGATTCATTCAACGACTTCTTGAGCGCCCAGATAGCGGCGAACCTCGGCGGGCATCTCGTAGTGGGGGTACCGATCAAGCGCTTCATGGTAGACGGCGTGCGCCTTGTCGTGCTCGCCCATCGCCCAATAATACCAGCCCAGCACCTGAAGCATCACCCACCTGTTCTCGTCGTAGTACATCCGCTCCACGAGCGTGCGCAGCAGGCGCTCGTTGCGCGGCACATCGCTGTACCAGCCCGCGTCGCTCCCGAAGCGGTCGAGGACCAGCCCCGGGGTGATGGGCCGGACCAGCCGGTAGGACAGACTCCCGCCGGAGCGCAGCTCGACATCGAGCCGGAAGCGGTCCCGGAGCAGCATCATCGACAGATGGATGTGGGGGTGGTACGGGTGGATGAAATCCTGCTGGATCACCAGCGCGTTCTCCATGAGCCGGGGGAAGAACTCCCGCACCACGAAGTCGGTGATCGCCGGCGCCTTGCACAGGTCCACCCCCAGGATCTCGATGGGCTCCTGATCGGGATATCCCGAGCTCATCACATCCCCGGGACGCACATCGAGCATCGGCATGTGCTCGCCGAGGTTCTCTCTGAACAGGCCCAGGAAGCTGTCCTGCCCCGTGAAGTCGCGGTCGGGGTAGGCGCGTTCCAGGTGTTCCCTGATGTAGTGGTCGTCGATCTCGAACAGGTCGTAGACCCGGATCAGCCCGGCGAGCTTCGTGCGGTTGGCCTCCAGCAGCGGATTGCGCAGCAGCCCCTGCACCAGACTCATGGTGGTGCCGCCCACGAAGCAGCCCGCGTCGACGATCGTCCCCTCGAAGCGGTGGTTTCGCCCCGCGTCGAAGTACAGCGCGAAGTCCCCCTCGGTGAGCATCGAGGGGAACTTCCTGAGCGATGGGGGCGCATCGGCGCGGAACCGCTCGATCAGTTCCCCCGCCCGCTTGTCGTTGATGGCGTCGCCGGAGGCGTGGGTGTGCAGTTCGATCTGGGCCGCGGGCTTGCCGAGGGATGCGGCCGGCGCGTCGGGCTCGCCACTGATGGGCACCGGCCCCATGTCCGTCAACCCGGTTCCCAGGCGGCGACGGTAGTACCGCACGAGCTTGGCGCTGGGGATCGGGCTCGTGAGGCGGTGGTACAGGTCGTAGTCGTACTTGTGGAAATCGAGAACGCCCCGCAGCGAATCGAGCGTGTAGAACAGCAGGTCCTCGTTGAGATCGCCCTTGGCGTCTTGCAGGATCTCTTCGAGCACATCGAAGGCGGCGGGCTCGGCGCCGGGGCGGATCCCGTTCTGACGCAGCTTCATGATCAGGTGCTCGGCGGTCTTGACCGCCGTGTCGCCCAGATGCCGCTCAAGCCCCAAGCGGGCCACATTCGCCTTGATGTGCCGCCAGATGAGCCCCTGCCGCCCGATCTTGCCCGAGTCCCAACCCGTGTTGGAGATGCTGTCGCTGCGATCGCGGTAGGTGACCACCACATCGGGGAGATACAGCACCCGCCCGGCGAAGAAATAGAGAAACGGCGTGTGCGGCAGGTCCTCGTGCTCGGCCGGGGGGTATTCGAGCCCGGAATCGAGATACACGAACCGGTCGATCAGGGTGCCCCAGGCCCGCATCGGGACATACTGCCCGCCGGGGATGAACGACGCCCCCAGGTACGCGGCTTGCCCATCCACGATCTCGCCCGGGCGACCGTTCCGCGCCGCGTCGAAATCCCGATCGAACGCGACGCGCCGCCCGTCGGCCATCACCCGCTCGCAGCTCCCGACCACCACGGTGCAATCGCGCTCGCGAGCGGCGCGCACCAGTGTCGAGACGGCGCGCCGGTTCGAGAAATAGTCGTCCGAATCGAGGAACAGCAGGTACTCGCCCGTGGCGTGCGCCACGCCCGTGTTCCTCGCCGGCCCGAGCCCTTGGTTCTTCGCGTGGGTGACGAGCCGGATGCGGTCGTCCTTCACGGCGTAGCGCTCGACGATCCCGCGCGAGGCGTCGGGCGAGGCGTCGTCGACGAAGATCGCCTCCAGATTCGCGTAGTCCTGCGCCATCACGCTGCGCAGGCAGCCCTCGATGAAGGGCTCGACCTTGTAGAACGGGATCACGATCGAGACCTTGGGCTGGTGGTCGCTCCGCCGCTCGGCCCGCGGGGCGCCCTTGTGGGTCATCCACACGCGCAGCCCCAGCGTGCGAAGATCCTCCTCCGAGTATTTCGCCAGCGCCTTGTCGAAGTACTCGTTGGTCTGGTCCGAGCTGCTGATCCGTTCGGCCTCGATATCGAAATGCTTCCCGAGCACCCCCAGCACCTGGCTGGCGGACAGAAAGTTGGTGCAGGAGCCGACCATCGTCGTGTCCAGGTGGTACACATATCTCGAGATCCTGTCCGCGTGGGCGGCGGGGATGCCCTTTTCGATCAGCAGCAGCTCCATCTCGGCGGGGGACAACGTCACATGCGCCCAGTCGGGTATGGGGTTGTTGTCCGTAAAGCTGTACTGCATGGGCTCGGCCTTCTTGCCGCCGCCCTTGGCGAAGTTCGCCTCGAAGTCCTCATCGCTGTCGGGCGAGCACCACACATGGTGCCCGAGATTGCCCGGCCACATCGGGCAGCCCTGCAGGTACACCACCCCGCCGGGCCTGAGCAGTCGTTTGATCGACCGGCACAGACGCTCGAAGTCGGGCACATGCTCCACGATCGCGATGCCGTAGACGATGTCGAAGCTCCCCTCGGGGAGATCAAGATCGCACGCGTCGCCGGCGATGAACTCGACCCCGCCGGGCAGTGGCTCGTCGCTCTTCCACTCGATGAGGTTGTTGGCCACCACCGACTTGGCGCCGTTGGCCATGAACAGGCGCGTGCTGGCCAGGTGGTAATCGCTGCCGATCTCAAGCACCCGCTTGCCGCGCACATCGACGCGCTCGATGAAACGCTCGAACTCCTCGAGGTGGTAGTCTGCCGCGGTCTGACGGACATAGTCGGGGATCCGCGCCGGGCGTTTGTGGTGGGGCACGCCGGGGGCCGCGGGCCCGGTGGCCGGCTCTGCGCCCGGCTCGTCCGCCTGTTCCGCGTCCAGCGAGATGATCGGCTCGCCCAGCAGATCGTTCATCGCGCTCCGCTGGCGCTGAACATAGGCGTCGTAGATGGCGACGCACGACCGGCGTAGCTCATCGAGCTTCTCGGGGGCATCGATGAACTCCTTGGTCATCTCCGCCAGGGCCGCGAAGTCCTCGGCCTGATGATGCCGGTTCCGGGAACCGATGCCCACCGACCCGCCGGCGGTGGTGATGATCGGGCAGCCGTGCGCCATCGCCTCGAGCGTCTTGATCTTGATGCCCGTCCCGCCGCGCTCGGGGTTGATGACCAGATCGCAGGCCGAGAAGAACTCCGCGGGCGAGCCCACCCGCCCGACCATGACCGGGTTCACCCGGGCCAGCAGCGAACGGGGCACGAAGTCCTTGAGCGTCTCGCACACCCCGCCGGCGATGTGGACCTCGGTCTTCTCGGGCAGCGCGTCGTCCCCGTCCCAGCAGCGGAGATACTCGCCCAGGTTCTGCTCGTTGACCCAGTTGCTCGAGCCGAAATACCCGATCCGCAGCTTGCGAGCCGGCGCCGGACGCGCGATCTCGACCCGCTCGAAGACCGGCCCGATCACCCGCACCCGCTCGGGGTCGACCATCTCCCTGAATCCCTGCGCCTCGTGCTCCTGCATCGCCACGACGATGTCGCTTCGCTCGCACGCGAGGCGCTCGCCCTCCTGCTCGATGCTCATCCATCCCGACTCGGGGTAGCCCTGGGCGAGCATGCGCCGGTTGCGGTCCACGAAGCTGTCGTGCGTGAGCAGGATGGTGCGCGTGTAGGCGTTGACGCGGCCGAAGACCGCCGACATCCAGGGGTAGTTGGTGATGGCGATGTCGTACTCGAACCTCGAAGCCAGCTCGCCCACCGCGTCCATCGCCTCGGCCCCGCACCAGTCGTCGACATGCAGGTTCAGCCCGTTGTAGTTGGCGCCCGTGAGGCGCGAGCTCACGGGGATCTCGCGGTACAGGTCGTACTCGCGCAGCGCGGCGCGGCGCATGTCGGCGCTCACCGCGCCGGTGTCGTACATGTAGTAGGCGACATGCACGATGTACCCGGCCCGCCTGAGGTGGTCGAGCCACAAGCGCATCAGCGTCGAGTTGCCCTCCTGCTTCATCGGATGGAACGGGGTGAAGAAGAGCGCGTACTTCCTGGGCGCGGGCGCCTCGCCGCGGAGCGCGCGCCCCAGCGTCTCGGCGCTGAGCGATGATCCCGGGGTGTGGCGCGAGACCCACGCGTCGCAGTCGGGCTTCTTGACCGAGAACCGCTCGCACCGCTCGTAATAGGGCGTGAACTCCACCCGATCGCCAAGCCCCCGCCGGTCGACCTCGTTCCAGACGCTGTAGATCTCGCCGGGGCATCGCCGGCCGGTGAGCAGCAGGCGCGCATCGGGCTCGTCGCGCGCCAGCCGGGCGAACGCCGAGAGCAGGGGCTCGATGGGGGAAACCCGGGTGTCCAGCGGCATGTCGGCGCCGACCACCCGCGCGGGACCGTGCCCGCCGCCCTGAATCGTCCGCTCTCGCATGTGGTCTCCCCGCGGCTGTAAATCACACCTCGCCATGGGGTTGCGGACAACCCCCCGGCGCATGGGGTGATTATTTACCCCCCCTCCCGGGGTGTCAACGCGATTTCTCGCCGGGCTTGGGCGCCAGCGCCCCGCGCCACCCCTGCCGGGGCGTGATTTTCTACTCGTGATCAGGGCCGCTGCGCTGGGGATCGAGGTACATCCGCACGCCGGGGTCCTTCAGAGCGGTGTCGAACTGCTTGAGGGTGTCCTCGATCCGCTTGATGATGGCCGCGTAGTAGAGCTCGGTGTGGAAGAAGTACCGCGCCACATCGGCGTCGATGACCGACACATTATCCTCTCCCAGCTCGGGCGTGTGCAGGATCTTGCCGATCGTGAAGTTGTTGAGCGTGAGCGACTCCTCGCCCCCGTTGAGCAGGATGATCTTCTTGAGCATGATGGCGCGCTGGAGGCGCTCGATGTCCCGCTGGTCCTTGAGCAGGATCGTGTAGCGGTCGATGCCCTCGGTGTTGGGCTGGTTCATGTCCCAGAGCAGCTGCTGCCAGACATCGCGGTTGGGGCAGTCCACCAGCGAGATCTCGGGGATGGGCTCGCTGGCCAGGTCGTTGCGCTTCATCGAGTCGCGCGCGTAGGTGTAGGTGATCGCGATCGCCTTGTCGGGGTTGAGCCTGAAGAAGCTCTCGGAGTTCTCACCGTCGCCCAGCTTGGCGAGCATGTAGTCGAGGAAGCGGACATTGTACCCCTCGTAGTCCTTGGCCTCGAAGTAGATGATCCGCTCGGGGTTCACCCGCTCGTCGACCTTGGTGCGCTTGATGACCTCGTAGATCATCCGCTGGACCAGGATCTCCTCGCCCGGGATCCTGTTGTCGGCGAACTCGCTGAAGGGCTCGGCGTCGGCGAGCTTGAAGTTGTTCTCGATCAGCTCCCTGGCCAGCTCGCGGTAGATCCGCAGGCGCTTGTTCTCGGCCAGGAAGCGCAGGTCGAACACATCCTCGGCCCGGATGCGGTACGCGTCGCGGAAGAGCTGGTTGCCCGTGCTGTCGAACCGGTCGTCGTCCTTGGGGAGCGTGCGCGATACGATCTGGTTCTCGGGCAGGACATAGGGCGTGAGCACGATGATCACCTCGCGCTTCTCGCTCTTGGTCCGCTTGGACCGGAACGCCGGGCCGATGATGGGCAGGTCCCCCAGCAGCGGCACCTTGTCCTCGCTGACCGACTCGTCGCGGGAAACCAGCCCGCCGATGATGAACGGCGTCTTGTTGTCGATCCGCGCGTAGGTCTGCACGCGCCGCGTCGAGATCGTCGGCGCCGAGGCCAGCAGGTCGCCGTCGGTCGAGCGGATCTCCAGGTCCCTGCCCGGGACCTGGGCCGAGACCACCGTGTCGATGAGCATGCTCACCTCGTCGCCCGACTCGGAGAGCCGGGGGCGGATGTTGAGCAGGATCCCCGTGGCCAGGTACTGGAAGCTGAACGCGACCTTGTTGGAGTTGTTGAGCACGCCCTCCTGGCTGGTGGCGATGGGGATGTCCTCGCCCACGCGGATCGTCGCCTGGCGGTTGTTCATCGTCAGCACGCTCGGACGCGAGAGCACCTCGGCCTTGCCCTCGGTGACCAGCGCCCGCAGCGCCAGCGACCACTGCTTGGGCAGCATCCGGTCCTCGATGTTGTTGAGGCTCAGCGTGTCGGTCAGACCCGTGGGATCCAGCGACCCGAGCACGAAGTCCACGCTCCCCTGCTGGTAGGACCACTTGACGCCCAGCTCCTCGAGCCCCTCCTCGCTGATCTCGAGCACCAGCCCCTCCACGAACACCAGGCGCGCGGGGCGATCGATGTAGTCATCGAGCATCGACCGAACGAGGCTGAACTGCTCGGGGTGGGCCGGGTGGTAGAGCACCATCAGTTCCGAGGTGCGCCCCGCGTTCACATTCCCGTGGAGCATGCTGGCGGTGGTGGGGGTGGTGGTCTGCCCGAACGCGCCCGAGGAGCCCTTGAGATCGCCCACGAGCTGCATGTCCTTCTCTTCGGGACCGGGCATCGCCGTCACCATCGGCAACTGGTTGAACTCGACCGTCGCCGGCAGCCCCTCCACGCTGGGGACCGTGTTGATCCCCAGCCCCTTGAGGGACTTGAGCGCGCCGTCGGTGTTGACATAGCTCAGCTGGATCACCTCGCGCGACAGATCCCGCTGTGTCAGACTCGAACGCATCTGCCGCACCTGCTCGAGCGACGCGCCCACCATGGCTTCGATCCCGTCGAGTTCGGGGCTGGGAGCCACGCTCTGGTCGGGCGCGATCCGCACACCCTGCACCCAGAGCTGGGGGAGCTGCGAGAGATAGCTCACGAACCCCAGGCGCAGCAGCGAGCGGGAACCGTCCTCGTCCTGGCGGGTCAGCACCGGGCCGGCGCCCACGCTCTGGGGAAGGTCCCCCAGCCTGGCCGCCAGCGCCGCCGGGGCCAGCCGGTAGCCCTTCTCGGTCTGGAAGCGCAGGCTGATCGACGCGATCAGATCCTTGATCTCCGACAGACTCATGCGCTCGAGCGAGATCAGCCGCCCCGCGTTCTCGGGGATGGCGATCGTCTCCATCGGCGCGGCGCCCTCAAGCCCGCTGTTCTCAAGACCACCGTCAAGCCCGGCGTCCGAGGCGGCCGGTCGCGCCAGATCTGGCATCAGGGCGTTGTGGTTCCCCTCGCGGGCCGTCATCGCCATGGACCTGGCGCGCTCGACGCGGTCGCGCAGCGAGGCGAGCACCCCCGGCGAGACCGCCGGATCGTCGAGCTCCCGCATCGCCCGGGCAATCCGCGCCAGCCCGTCCTCCTCGTCGTCGCGGATGATCGTGCCACCCGAGACCCGGGGCGAGTCGAGCTCGATGCGCTGCGAGCGCTGCTCGTTGGAGGTGCACCCGCTGACCCAAGCCGACCCCAGCGCGAGCAGCGAGATCCCGCACATCGTCGCGAGCAGCGCCCGCCACACGCCAGCCGGGCCCGTTGGGCGCGGGGCGTCGTGCCCCGTTCGCGGCCCCATACGGGGCGTCGATCTCGGTTCATCGTGCTTCATCGTTCTCGTGTCCCCGTTGCTCGAGCAGCTCTCGCCGCCCGCGCGGATGCACCCGCGATCTGCCCGCGGGCGCGTGAAGATCGCCCACGCTCTCGATATACCCGCTCGGCGCCGTCTCATCCCGCTCGGGCCCGGTCGTCGTGTCGAGCCCGTCCTCGGGAGTGGGGGACCGCGCACCCCTCCCCCCGTACTCCTGCGCCATGTACCTGCCCGGCGTCCCGTCGAAGCAGATCCTGCCGTCGCGGACGCAGATCACCCGATCGACCAGGCCCAGCAGCATCGCCTCGTGGGTCACGACCAGGATCGTGCGGTTGGGCAGCTCCTCGAACACCGTCCGCATGATCTCGTGCGAAGAGAGCCGATCGATCGAGGCGGTCGCCTCATCGAGGATCAGGATCGGGGCGTTCTTGAGCAGCGCCCGCGCAAGCGTGATGCGCTGCTTCTCCCCGCGCGAGAGCTCGACGCCGAAATCCGCAAGGCGCGTCTCGTACCCCTTGGGAAGGCGCCCGATCACCTCGTCGGCCCCCGTGATGCGGCACGCACGCTCGACCTCGGCCATCGTCGCGTCCACCCGGGCGTAGCGGAGATTCTCGTAGATCGTCGCGTTGAACAGGAACACCTCCTGGAACGCCAGTCCGATCGAGGACCGCAGCACCGTGAGGGGCACCTGGGAGGTGTCCACGCCGCCGATCCGGATCGTCCCCGTCGAGGGAACGATGAACCGGGGCAGCAGGTTGATCATCGTGCTCTTGCCCGCGCCGCTTGGGCCGGTGAAGGCCACCCGCTCGCCGGGGCGCACGCGGAAGCTGATCTCCCGGAGCACATCGCTCGCGCCGTCGTAGGCGAACACGACATGATCGAACTCGATCTCGCCCCGGAGCGATTCCGGCGCGTCGGCGGCGATCTCGCCGCGCATCACGCCCTCGTCGTGGATCGGCTCGTCGAGCATGTCCAGCACGCGGCTCACGCTGGCCGTCGCCTTGGACGAGTGCCCCACGCCGCTGATGATCTCCAGCACCGACGGGTAGAGCATCATGACATACCCGAAGAACATCATGAACTCGCCGCCCCTCATCCGACCCTTGATCACCTCGAAGGCCCCGTAGGCCAGCAGCAGGATCGTCCCCAGCCCAACCAGCAGGTCCGCCGTCACCTTCTGGGCGAAGTGGTACCGCTGCGAGCGGATCTGCGATTTGCGGCTCTCATCGATCGCCTCGTGGAAGGTCGCGCTCTCTCTCGCCTCGGCGCTGAAGCCCTTGACCACCTCGATCCCCAGAAACTTCTCCACCACTCTCCCGTACGCCAGCGACAGGTTCTCCTGCGCCTCCTTGTGGCTCAGCCGGATCGGCGCCCGGAAGAATCGGTAGGTCACGAACTGCAGCGGCAGGATGATGATCGACGCCAGCGCCAGGCGAAGGTTCATCATGCAGATCACCACGATCAGGATCTGGAACTTGAGCAGGTTGAGCATCAGCAGCGGCAGCTTCTCCTGGATGAACGCCTGGATCTTGTAGGTGTCGTCCATCACCCGCGCGCTCACCCGTCCCGGCTGGTTGGAGCGGTAGAAGCGCAGGCTCAGCTGCTGGAGGTGGTCGAACAGGCGCTTGCGCATCGAGAAGCAGATGTCCTCGCTGGTCCGCAGCGAGAGCATCCTGCTGGCGTAGAACAGCGAGTTGCGGGCGATGTAGCTGGCGAACAGCCCGATCAGGATCAGCCCAAGCAGCTTCCACTGCCCGCCCAGGGTCTGCGAGAGCCCCATGCCGGTGAAGACATCATCGATCAGCAGCTTGATGGCGAACGGGGGCGCCAGGTCGGTCAGCGCCAGAAGGATCAGCAGCCCTACGACCACACTCAGGCGCCCGCTGTGCGCCCGCAGCAGCCCGAGCATCGAGCCGCTGCCGGCGATGTCCTGAAACTGGGTGCGAACGCTGGATCCCATGGCTGCTCCGAAGTTTCTCCAAAAGGAACTCCGCCCCCCCTGATCCGGGCCCGGATCAGGGGGAGGGGTAGACTGATTTCCGAAACCGGGACGCCCAGATGCCCCAGGAGCCGCTTGATTGAATCCGCATTCGCCCCGGCCCTCGGCAAGAACCGCCGAAGTTACCGCATGCTAGCCAATTGATCGGCTCATTGCACGCCCAAACTTGGAAGTCTCCGCGACGGAGCATAATTTTCACATGTCATTCTGGATAACGAAAAAAACGCCCCGGTGGGGGCGTGACAAAGTCCAGAGAAAGACTTGGGTGTTCAGATGGGTCGGATGATGGGATCGTTCGGCCCCTGGCCGGACGAGCTGGGGAAGGGACCGATCCCACTGAAACCGGAGCGGTCGCAGTAGCCGGGCTGCCAAAGCGAACGGAAGATCAAGAGATCAAGGTAATCGACATCGCCATCACCGTCCAGATCCGCTCGTGCGTCGCCCATCAGATACCAGTCGACATAGATCTGAAGATCGACGAAATCAACTATTCCTGAGCCGTCCAAGTCGCCCGGGCACGAGGTAAGCTGCGGCGGGCAGCCTTCGAATACGGGTTCACCCACCGGGGTCCCAAACATCTTAAGACGGTAGCTGACCAGAGATTTCTCCGAATGTTCAGGCTCGCCCGGAAGCCCAAAGGTGCCGAGGAAGGTGACCTGCTCTACGCCATAATCCTCCGGCTCGGGATCCATGGGAAGGGGAGAAGTAGGCGGCTCCCCTTCAGGGGTCTCAGTATCTGGACGGAAGTCCTGGATGACGAGCTGCCAGGTCCCGCCGGACAGCTCGCCCCAATGCTTATAAGTGGAAAAAGTATAGTTGGTGTAGGCCTGGCCATTGAGCCCGTTCGAATCTCCCCGTGGCAGAGCCAAGGGGGAAACCGTGCCCTGCGGACTGATGAGCGCGATCAGCAGATCACCAGCCCCGTCTCCATCGATGGTCACCGTGAGTTCGACTCCCTCGAGCAGGAGATTATCACGGATGCAGCTGATCGCAAAGATGCTGCGCGTGCCGGGGATCAGACGGTTGAACTTGAAGTTGTCGTCAGATTGGATGGTGGGCTGAAAAGTGGCGTCTTCAATCATGCCGTCCATAAAGTTGGGATTATCCTCGCCTGCCTCCACCGTCCCTGAATCCAGAACATAGAGCGGCCCCACCCCATGCCAGTTGGCGGCCGCCCGCACCGCCGCGTCCGCATCGATGACCCCGAAACCATACTCGTCACTATGGCGCACATTGCCCGAGTTGGTTGTCCAGAAGGTCGGGGATGGGTTGTTTGGGTCGTCATCCGGATCGAGCCGACCAAGCTGCAGAAGAACAGAAGGCCAGTACGATTGGGTCGTGTCATAGTTCACGGGGATCGAGGTTTCCTGCAGGATATGCTGGATATCCCGGATCGACAGGTTGGGATTCGCTTCCAACATCAGGGCGATGATGCCCGAAGCCACGGGGGCCGCGGCGCTGGTCCCGTTGAAGTTGCAGGTCTGAGCATCATCATCAGCGAAAGATACCCCGAAGGAGGAAAGGCAGTCCACCCCGTCCTGGTCCACCCCGTCGACTTGCTCAAGGGTGACCAATCCCTGGCCAACTGCCGAGGCGCCATAGCCCATTCCCATGCCCTGGAAAGAATGAGAAAGCGTAAAATCCTGCGAGTACCCGCCAGCGATGACGGATGTGCCCGTGGTGGAATAGCCCGACCGGGTATTGCTCTGGCCAACCGAGGCGATCGCGAAGGTGCGCGACATCGAGGCCATCTGGTTATACTCAACCCGGTCGCCGAAGTGGCCGCTCCAGTTCCAGTTCAGAACGGTCGCGCCATCAAATGGATTGTGCTGGAAAACATCGGGCAGACCGTTGAAGTCGGCATCCGTTTGGGAAGGATCGAGCGCGGTGATGTCGAGATACCCGTAATCACCCTCCGCCAGCGTCCCCGGATCGGTGTACAAGCCCGGAAGACTGACCGCGTTTCCCGTGGCGAGCCGCTCAAAGGTTTGGAAGTTGCTCTCGTTTCCCGCCGAGAACACATAGATGCGGCCGCGACGATGATTGCCGAGCCGGATCCCTCGGTCCAGCCCGACGGCGTCGCTCCGGCTCAGGCCAACATGGGCGAACTGAGGGATATCGATTTCAAAGTCATCGGGGAACTCGCGGAGATATTTACCCGTGGTTGAGTCGGGATATGTCTGGTTGACTGGTCCCCACGAGTTGTTGATGATCGATATGCTCTGCAATGCATGGGAAAATGATTCGCCAGAGTTGATGCTGCTCCCGTTCTTGAGTGATGCGAGCTCGGCGTTGTACGCCACGCCCGAGCCGTAGAGCCCGTTGTTTCCTTCCGCGCCGATCAGCCCCGCGACGCTCACGCCATGGCTGTAACTGATATTGAATGGATCGGTGGGGATCGAGAGGAGGGAGTTGAGCTTGTTCACCAGGTCGGGATGGATGAATGTGGTCCCGTTCTCGTCGATATGGTAGAAGCTGTTCTGAAACGCCTCCAGAACGCCCACCACCACGCCTTCCCCGGTATATCCCTGGTCGTAAACAAGGTTGACCCCATGATCGTTCCCGCTAGGGTCGAAGACATGCCATTGGTCGGCCGCGCTTGGGTCCATGGTGATCGCATCGTTTTTGTTCGGTCGCTGATACTCAACCTCCGCCCATTCCACCCCTTGGTACTGAGGCAGCCGGTTGGCGAAAGTGATCGCATTCTCAACCGAGGGCATCTCGATCACGAACACATCTTCGGTGTCAGAGAACGGGCGATAAGCGGGCGACTGTGATTGCCCGAGGTCACTGGTCAGCTGTTTCAGAGCGGTCTTGAGCGCCTGCTCATCTGATACACTCACGACAAGCCTTGAGTACACATCAATGATGATGTTCTGATTCAAGAGGTGAGGGTTCACAACCCGCACGGCCTTCGAGGCTTTGGCCCCGGGAGAAACCACCTTGAACTCGCTGGCGATTCCCTCGAGCTTGATCATCATGGATTTCTCGATCCCAGCATGCTGGGGAGTGGATGATCCCGGCGAAGAGTTTCCCACCCCAGAAGTACTGGGGGCAGCGGGCTGCGCGTGCAGACCACCCGCCGACAGGCCCAGCCCGAGCCCCGCAACGGCGACAAGCCAGAAGTGCGGGGATTGTTCGGGCGAGCTGCGCGTTGCAGTCCAGGAATGACGGGTATGGCTCATGGTGATCTCCATGTGAACGGATCTGAGTGTCAAGGTCATTCTAGTGCGGAGGTCAAGCTGCAACTTGACTGACCGGCACAGATTGCCGGAAAAACACGAGAAAAACCAGATGGGCGTGGGGTTGTTTTCCGGCGTACGAGTCTCTACGCCCTAAAGAGAAGCGCGGTTGCGAGACAGTCGTGCGCCACTCAAGGATCAGGTTCCTTCGGGCATCGTCATCGACCGCGGGTCGAGCAGCCCGTTGAGCCGATCGGGATCGATCTGGCCCTGCTCGAGCGCCAGCTCCCGCACCGTTTTGCCCTGGGCGTACGCTTGGTGCGCCAGCTTCGCCGACGCGTCGTAACCAATGACCGGGACGAGGCTTGTGCACATCGCCAGGCTCCCCTCAATCAGGGCCGCGCACCGTTCACGATCAGGCTCGAGCCCCCGGATCAGCTTCTCGTTGAAGACTTCGCACGATCCCGCCAGCAGCTTGATCGATTCGAGCACATTGGCGCCCATCATGGGCATGGCGACATTCAGATCCAGCAGCGATCCGACGCCGCCCAGCCCGCCGGTGGTCACCGCCGCGTCGTTGCCGATGACCTGGCAGGCGGCCATGACCACCGCCTCGCAGATCACCGGGTTCACCTTGCCGGGCATGATGCTCGAGCCCGGCTGCACCGCCGGCAGGCGCAGCTCCCCGATCCCGCACCGCGGCCCCGACCCCAGCCAGCGGATGTCGTTGGCGATCTTCGACAGGCTCACCGCGATGGTCTTGAGCAGCCCCGAGACCTCCACGATCCCGTCCTTGGCGTGCTGGGCCTCGAAATGATTGCTCGCCTCGCGGAACGCGATCCCGGTTGCCCGCGTGAGCTCGGCGCAGACCAACTCGCTGAACCTGGGGTGCGTGTTGATCCCGGTGCCCACCGCCGTGCCCCCGATGGGCAGCTCGCCAAGCGAGTGCAGCGCTCGGTGCAGGCGCTCTTCGCTATGGTGCATCTGCGAGGCGTACCCCGAGAACTCCTGCCCCAGCCGGATCGGCGTCGCGTCCTGCAGGTGCGTACGACCGATCTTCACAATATCATCCCATTCTTTCGCCTTCTCGTCGAGGGCCCGGGCCAGCCCGGTCACGGCCGGGAGCAGGCCATCTTTGATCGCCACCGCCGCGGCGATGTGCATCGCGGTGGGGAAGGTGTCGTTGCTCGACTGCCCCATGTTCGCGTGGTCGTTGGGGTGCACGGCGTAGTCGTTCTTGAGGTACCCCGCGTCCTTGCTCGATCCCAGCGGCGCCCCGTGGCGCAGGCTCACCAGGTTGGCGATCACCTCGTTGGCGTTCATGTTCGTGGAAGTCCCCGATCCGGTCTGAAAAATATCGATCGGGAAGTGGCGCGCGAGCCCACCGCGGTCGCCGAGCCCCGCCAGAATCTCGGCGCAGGCCTCGATGATCGATTCGCCCTTCGCCTTTTCCAGCTTGCCCAGCCCCATGTTCGCGTGGGCCGCGGCGGTCTTGAGCATCGCGAACGCCCGGATGATGGGGTCGGGCACGGGATTCCCCGAGATCGGGAAGTTCAGCACCGCCCGCTGCGTCGAAGCCCCGTAGAGCACATCGGCGGGGACGGGCATCTCGCCCATCGAGTCCTTCTCCATGCGTGTGTCCGGTGCGCTGATCTTGGTCGTTGTGGGCACGGGCTGCTCCTTTGGTGTGCGGGTCAGTATCATGCAACCGATGATAGAACCCCCCCCGGCGCCCTCACGGGAAACCGCGGGAGTTTCCGGGCGTACACTGAAAACAGGAGAGACCGCGCATGACCACGACCCGGCGTTCATCACAACTCGGACATCTTTTGGTGGCGTTGCTGCTCGCGTGCGCCGTGTTCGTCCCCGTCTCGGCCGCCCAGAGCGCCGCGCACCCGGACGCCAAGCCGCCGCTGCCCGACAACCCGTACCTGAGCTACCGCCTGCCCTGGCGGTGGGATGTCCGCGCCCAGCTCTTCCTGACCGCCGGCAACGCGATCGGGGCCCGGATCGACGGTCGCGGCCGCCGCGTGTACGACCGGGTGGTCAGCACCTCCTGGGACCCCCGCCACATCGAGCTCATCTACCCCGTCGTCCGCGAGGGCTCGTTCTACTGGTCGCCCAACAAGAGCGTGGACGCGGAGATCCGTCTCGATAATGTCGACTGCCACGACTTCTTCCAGCGCGACCAGAACCCCGTTCACCTCAGGCAGCCCGAGATCGACCGCAAGTACATCCAGGGCACCTACTCCGAGTACAGCTACTGGAACTCGGGCGACATCACCGGCTCCTTCCGCCAGCTCCATCTGATCCACACGAACCACATCGTAACGGCCGAAACCGTTTTCAACGACGACCTGGCGCGCCGGCTCCCGTGGCCCAAGAAATGGGAACCCGAGCCGAGCGCCTACCTCACCCCGGTGGTCGATTCCACCGGCGAGCCGGTTCCCGACGACGCCCAAGAGACGGTCAAGACCCTCCTGGATTTCTGGATCGAGAACAAGGATCCCAAATCCATCAACGAGCTGGACCTGGTCAAGTTTCTCACCGGGAAGGTCATCGAGTATGTCCCCGTACGGGGGCAGTCCACCGAGCTCCCCGTCCGCTCGACTTCGGGCGGGCAGGCCGCGGTCGCGATGAGCAGCAACAGCTACGGTGGCTTCATCGTCCGCCCCGCCAACGAGGTCGCCCGCGAGCCGCAGGGCTCAAAGCACGACCTGGCCACCCTGCTCACCGCCGTGCTGCGCAGCGCCGGCGTGCCCGCCCGCACGGTCATCTGCATCGACGAGCGGATCGACGATCCCCTGCGCAATATCGTGAGCTTGGTTGAGTTCGCGATGCACGACCCCGAGCGGGACATCACCTTCTGGGTGCCCATCGATGTCGACCGCGTCCGCCTCAACGGGGCGCGCTCGTCGCAGTTCAAGCGCAAGTGGCTCTACTTCGGGTCCCACGATCGGCTCAGCCACTACATCCCCGTCGCCTACTACTTCCACCCCCCCGCCGGCTACAAGGCCTACGACCTGCCCGACCTCTACGGGATCAAGCGCACCGACAGCACCGGCGAGCGCCTCCCCGACTACCTGATCCAGTCGCTGCTCATCGACCCCATCGTCTCACCGACCACGGCCAACCCGAAGAACCCGGGCGCGGGGAACCGGGACGGTCGATAGCCCCGGGTGGCGCTGGGGGAATCCATCATGGGCGTTGGCGAGGCCAACGCGCTGCGGGAGCCAGCCGGACTCAGAACTCGCCAGCCCGCGACGGGCATGCGGCCTGGATCGGGGCCACCACATTGAGAATGTTCATCAGCACGATCGCCAGGGTGCCGATCGCGTCGATGTCGTGCACGATCGAGCGGTCGTAGTGCTCGAGCACGGGTCGCGTCTCGGAGCGATAGACCGCCAGCCGGTTGCGGATGACATCCTCGCGCGCGTCGTCGGCCCGGTTCTGCTCCAGTGCCCGCCCGCGCAGGCGAGACACCATCGCCTCGGGGTCGGCGGCCGCCAGGTGCACCACCGCCAGCACCTCGATGTGATTGTCCATGAGCCCCGCCTGCGCCGCGGTGCGCGGGATCCCGTCGAGGATCAGCAGGTCGTGCTCGGGCGCGTACGCCCCCTCCTCGATCCGCTCGCGCATGTAGCAGCGCCAGAGCTCGATGGTGACCTCGTCGGGGACCAGCTCGCCCTTGGACGAGTACTCGTGGAAGGTGCGCCCGATGTCTGAATCCCGGCTGAGCGAGCGGAACATGTCCCCGGTGGACATGTGGCAGAAGCCCGGGATCTGCCCCAGCAACTGCCCCTGCGTTCCTTTTCCCGCGCCCGGGGCGCCGAAGAGAAGCACTGTCTTGTACCGATCCGCCATCGCCGGCTCCTGTGTTCGGGCCACGCCCTGCACGCATGCTCGTTCTGGAGCGGCTCCCCCACCAGCCCCATCCCCCCGGCGGGGTGCAGATGGTAGGTCGGCACTCGCAAATACAACCTTCATGAGGCCCTGTTTATAGGCCAAAAGAAAACGGGCCTGGCCGCTGAGCCACGCCCGAGAATCACGAAATAACTTGCGTGGACCCGCGGCCCACGCGCCCGCTCAGGCGCCCGCCTCGATCACCTGCTGCTGGAGGTTCATGGGCATCTCGCGATACTCCTTGAACTCCATGGTGTTGGCGGCCCGGCCCTGCGAGAGGCCCCGCAGCACCGTGGTGTACCCGAACATCTCGCTCAGCGGGACATCGGCCAGCACCTCCTTGATCATCCCCTTGTCCTCGGTGTCCAGGATCATGCCCCGGCGAGACGACAGGTCGCCCGTGACATTGCCAAGGTACTCCTCGGGGGTGATGATCACGACCTTCATGATCGGCTCGAGCAGGATGCTCCCCGCCTTGGAGACCGCCTCGCGCAGCGCCAGACGCCCGGCCTGCTCGAAGGCGATCTGCGACGAGTCGACATCGTGGTACTTGCCGTCGATCAGCGTCACCTTGATGTTGATCAGCGGGAACGGGGCGCTCACCCCGCTCTTGGCCGTCTGGCGCACGCCCGCCTCCACCGAGGGGATGAACTCCTTGGGGATCGCCCCGCCGACCACGCCGTTCTCGAAGGCGACATTGTCCGTGAAGTCCAGCCCGGCCTCCTCGGCCTGCTCCTTGGTGAAGGGCTCGATGTTGATCGTGCAATCGCCGAACTGACCGCGCCCGCCAGACTGCTTCTTGAACAGACCGCGGCAGCCGTTGGCCCGGCCCTTGATCGCCTCGCGGTACGATACCCGGGGGCGACCGACATCCACGCCAATCTTCATGTCGCGCACCAGCTTGTTCTTGATGATCTCAAGATGCAGCTCGCCCATGCCGGCGATGATCGTCTGCCCCGTCTCCTCGTTGTACTCGGAGCGGAACGACGGGTCCTCGCGACGGATCGTCACCAGCGCCTCGGAGAGCTTGCGCTTGTCGTCGGCCGTCCGCGGCTCGATCGACATCGAGATCACCGGCTCGGGGAAATCCATGCGCTCGAGCACGATCGGGTCGTCGCCGTCGCACAGCGTGTCGCCCGTCATCGAGTTCTTGATCCCCACCACGGCCACGATGTTGCCCGCGCCCACCTCGTCGAGCGGCTTGCGGTCCTTGGCGTGCATCTCGAAGATGCGCGATGCGATCTCACGCTTGTTGTTGACCGGGTTGAGCACACGCGTGCCCTTCTCGAGCTTGCCCGAGTAGACCCGCACATAGGTCAGGTCGCCGTGGGTGTCGCTGACCACCTTGAACACCAGGCCCGAGAACGGGGCGCTGTCGTCGTGGGGGCGCGTGATGTGTACGGTCTTGTCGCGCGGGTCGGTGCCCTGCACCGGGGGGACCTCGGTGGGGTTGGGCAGGTACTCGATGACCGCGTCGATCAGGCGCTGCACGCCGATGTTCTTGAGGGCCGACCCGCAGAACACGGGGTTGCACTCGAGCGAGATCGTGCCCTTGCGGATGGCCTTCTGGATCATCTCCACGGTGATCGAGTCCTCGTTCTCGAGGTACTGCTCCATGAGGTCGTCGTCGAGCGCCACCGCCGACTCGATCAGGTCATGACGCCACATCTCGGCCTTGTCGATCATGTCCTCCGGGATCTCTCGCTCCGTGACGATCGCGCCCGACGATTCGATATCGAACTCGTACGCCTTCATGCGCAGCAGGTCGATGATGCCCTTGAGCTCGTCGCCCTCGCCCCAGGGGAGTTGCATCGCGATGGGGTTGGCGCCCAGGCGCTTCTTGATGGTCTCGAACGAGTATTCGAAGTTCGCTCCCAGCTTGTCCATCTTGTTGATCAGGCACATGCGCGGGACCTTGTAGCGGTCGGCCTGGCGCCAAACGGTCTCGGACTGGGCCTCCACGCCCTCCTTGCCGTCGAACACCGCCACCGCGCCGTCCAGCACGCGCAGTGAGCGCTCGACCTCGATGGTGAAGTCCACATGCCCGGGGGTGTCGATCAGGTTGATCTTGTACTCGCGCCCCTTGTGGGTCCAGGGGCAGGTCGTCGCCGCCGACTGGATGGTGATCCCACGCTCCTGCTCTTCCTGCAGGAAGTCCATGGTCGCGGTGCCCTCGTGCACCTCGCCCAGCTTGTAGTTCTTGCCCGTGTAATACAGGATGCGCTCGGTCACGGTGGTTTTGCCCGCGTCGATATGGGCGCAGATCCCGATGTTGCGAATGTTTGACAGGTCGGTGGCCATCGCCTCTTATCCTTTGTGCTGTTGGTTCGCGTCGTCTCAGTGTTCGTTCAGGGGTCACCGAGTGGGAGGATCTTCCCTCGCCGGGCGGCGACCCGGTCGCGAGCGACCGGCGTTGGGGCCGGGGTTCGCTCAAGTGCTGGCTGTTTCGGTGGGCGGCAGAGCTTCGCCGAGTGCACTCATGCAATCACGAAAGACGCCCGGCCGGTTCCGGTTCCGATGATTCTTCCATGACATGCACTCCTCATCGGTGATCGCCGCGACGCCGGGAGCGTCGATCGGCGAGTAGGTGGCTCAACGCCTTGTCAGATCAGGACATCCGAGCCGGGCGACGAAAGGGGCAGCCGTCCGGATCGGCCCGCGGGAATTGTAGCCCCGCAAAGGTTCCGATCAAGCCGCAAACCGCCGTCCGCGAGATTCTCGGACCCTCCTTCATAATACGATTTCCACGCCGCGGCTGTTCGGACAAGCCGACTTACTGGGGAGCACCTTGCCGCCTTGCTCATCGCGCCAGTCGCATCGCCCGAGCCAGGTCGGGCTCGCCCAGCCCCCGCAACGGGTCCAGCCGGCTCTGCTGGTGGAGTTCGACCGCCAGGCGCGCCCAACGCGCCGCCTCGTCGTCCCGCCCCCGTTCGACGGCCAGGTCCATGAGCCGCAGCGCCGTCATGGGGTTGTGGGGGGCCAGTTCCAGCCCAGAGCGCAGACGCCCCTCCGCTTCCTCGAGCCATGACGCCCTCCCCGGGTCATCTGGGAACCGCATCGCCCGCCCCTGGAGCATGCTGGCGAGCCAGAGTTGCCCCCCGGCGTTGAGTCTCACCCCTTCAAAGAGCGCACTGGCCCGGTCCCACTGGGCCCGTGCCGCCTCCTCTTGCCCCAGGGAGGACATCACCGAGGCCACCCAGAGCATCTGCTGGGAGGCCGCCACGCGGGTAGGCAAATGGGTGGGTCGGGCCTCGATCGCCCGCACCAAATGATCAATCGCCCTCTGTCTGCCGATCAGTTCGGCCCGATTCAGCGCGGGGATTACCTGGTCGAGCGTGGGGGCGACGGGTTGGCCGTCGATACGGGCCAGTTGCGTGGCGGCGTTGCCCAGCACCCGCTCCGGCTGGCGACTGAACTCCAGCCCATCCAGACTCGTGCGGATGCTCGCCACCGCCACCGCGGGCTGGGCCGCCAGGTTCAGTTCCCGCTCCCAGGCGTTGATCGCCCCCCAGCGCCACCCCAGCACACCGATCAGCGCCGCCATGCCCACCCCGGCCAGCATCCCCGCAAGCCGCCCGCGGCGCCCTGTCGGCCTCTGCGAACTGGCCGCCCCGATCAGCAGCGCCCACAGCAGCCCCGAGACATACCAGCTCGCCGTCACCTCGATCATCGAATGGATCGCCAGCACCCCCGCGCTGCCCAGCAGCGCCCAGCCAATCACCCGTCGCGGCAGCGGGCGGCTCACGACCAGCACCGCGATCGCGCCCCATGCCCCGCATCCGATCAGATACACGCCGATCATCGACCCGCTCATGACCGCCAGATTCATCCTCAGCGAGACGATGCCCGACACGGCGACGCTCAGGAGGGTGATCTGGAGCAGCGCGCGCCGGGGCATCGAACCCCGGGTTTCAGGTCCGTCATCCTCCGCCCGCATCGCCCAGAGCGTGCGCACAAACACGCCGGTCAACGCCAGCCCCCCGACCCCCAGCGTCGCAATCAGGTCGAACACGAAGCTGTGGGCGCTGGCGACATCCTCGGGGCTCAGATCGGGCTTGTACAGCGCGTACTGATCCTGGAACATGCCCGGCCCGACCCCAGCCAGGGGATGCGCCAGCCACATCCGCACCGACCCAACGATGTACTGCCAGCGGAAGAGCAGGCTCAGTTCACCCAGGCGCTCGCCGATCAGACCCCGCGCCACGACCCCAAGCAGCACGAGCCCGCAGGCCGTCACGACCACCCAGCCGCCGATCTTAAGCCCGGGTTTGGCCACCCCCACAGCGATGACCAGCCCCCCAAGCGCGCCGGCCCCGATCCCGCCCTTGGCGCCGGTGAGCAGGAGCCCCGCGCCCGCGAGCAGCGCGGCGAACCCGCAAACGATCGAGACAAGCCGCGCCTGCCTGCGGGTCATCCAGGCAAGGGTCGCCAAACCGATCAGCCCCGCGCCGCAGAAGCTGGCGTAGACATTGGTGAGCCCGAACCACGCGATGGGCTCGGGGTTCCCGAGCCGCCGTTCATAGGCAAGCACCTCGAACGACCCGGGCGACCAGCCGCGGGCCGCGATGAACGAGTCGCGGTGCTGCTGGTAGTCGGCCAGCGTCTGGGGGTGGGTCACGAACACCTCGTAGGCGCCCATCACCAGCAGCAGCAGCACGAGCCCCAGCCCCAGCCCCAGGATCGCCTTGGTGGCATGTTCGAGTTTGTGCGCATAGGACGCGACATAGAGCACGCACACGATCGCGCCCAGGTTGCTCGCGTCGAGCGTCGTTTCGATGTTGGTCGCCGCGTGGTACGCGATGAACCCCAGCCCCACGACAAGCAGCGACGATCGGATCGGATCGAGACGCTCGCGATTGAGCAGCAGCCCCATCACCGTCACCGCCCCGCCCAAGAGCACCCCCATATCGAGCAGCAGCGCCCAGCGGGGGGTGAGCCCGATGATCGGTGGTGAGAACACGAACGGGTCGCTCTGCCACCACGGGAACGGGTCGTGCTCGACGATCGTGCGAAGCAGCACCAGCGCCGTCATGCACGCCAGCCCCACCCAGGCGACGCGGGTCCCCGGTGTCATCGGCTCGGCGTGCTGCTCGGGCGCGGTCATGGGCGGCCACCCGATCGGATCGGCGCCCGGTACTCGAACAGAGCGATCGCCGAGAGCAGCGCCACGACCTGCGCCCCCAGCACGATCGCCTCCCAATCCTGCGCCCGCGCGATCAGCAGCCCGGAGATCCCCGTGGCCAGCGTCAGGGCGTAGATGACCAGGATCGTGCTGCGCGCCCCCAGACCGCGGTCGCGGATGCGGTGGGAGAAGTGCTGCATATCGCCCACGAACGGGCTCTTGCCCTGGCGGAGCCGGATCAGGGTCACCGAGACAAAGTCGTAGAGCGGCACCGCCAGGATCACCACGGGCATCAGCACCGCGTACCAGCCCCCCGCGCTGGGGCCGGTTTCGTCCGTCGGGACATAGGTCGTGCGCACGGTCAGGAACGCGAGCATGAGCCCGATGACCAGCGACCCGCCGTCGCCCATGAAGATCCTGGCCGGCGGGAAGTTGAACGCCAGGAACCCCAGCACCGATCCCACCAGCAGGGCGCACAGGGCCGCGACGAACCATTGTCCGTTCAAGAGGGTCGCGATCAGCAGCATCGACCCCGCGATCGCGGCGATCCCGCCGCTCAGCCCGTCCATGTTGTCGATGAAGTTCATCGCGTTGATGATGGCGGCGAACCAGAGCACGGTGACGATGATGCTCAGCCATGAACCCCCGACATACCCATCGAGCAGGGTCATGAGTCGCGTATCGAAGAACACGGCGAAGATCAGCCCCGGCGCCAGCATGACCGCCAGCTTGACCCAGGGCCCCATGGGGCGTCGATCGTCGATCAGCCCCAGGACATGCAGCCCCAGCACGCACCCGATGAGCGTCCAGCCCAGCGCCAGCTGCGAGCGTAGCCCCGGGATGTGGGCCTTGATGGGATCGAGAAACGCTGGCATTGAACCCGGATCGATCAGGCCGAAACCGACCGCGGCGGCGATCATCGGCGCCAGCAGAGCCAACGCGATCGCGATCCCGCCCGTGTTGGGGATCGCCCGGGTTGTCGCCTTGATCTGCCCCTCGATCGGGGCGCTGTCGAAGGCCCCCATGCGTCGGCTCAGCACCAGCACCGCCCAGGTCGCGGGCAAGGAAATCGCCAGCGCGACCCCGATCAGGATGACGATCAGCCACTGCAAGGCCAGAGTTTAGCGAGTTCTCACGAACCGGGTTCGCTGGCCGGTCCCATCAGGCCCGATCAGGCGCGGCGGGGGCTTGCCCAGCACCCGCGTGCGGAACAGCAGCATCCCACGCGAAACGAGGTAGATCATGACGAACACCATGATCGCGCCCAGGATCATCCAGACCAACCGCCACGGATAGGGCCCCAGCGCGTCGACCACCGAAGTCCCGTTCTGTGCGCCCCGCCCCAGGTACGAGTAGTTCGTCCCCAGCACGGCGTTGATACCGATCGTCAGCAGCGTGTAGAGGAAGGCGGCGCAGGTGGCGAAGACCAGATGTGCTCGCGTGGGGCGGTATCCCAGGACCACGATGTCGTACACCGACGCGCCCACGATCTGGACATGGTTGAGCCAGTAGATCCAGAAACCCATCTCCAGCAGCCCGTGGTGCAGGAACGGGGTGAAGAGCCCCTGCGTGCTCAGCCCCAGCCCCCAGAAGAGCAGCAAGGCCCGAGCGCGGGGGTTGAGCGTCAGCATCGCCCAGGCCGCGATCCACACCGTCCAGCGGCACATGTGAAGAGGCAGGGATTCCTGCAGGTCCCACTGCCCGGGGGTGAAACGGCGGATGAAGATGAACGCCTGGGTCAGGATGATCGACCAGGCCAGCACCCTGCGGAATGCCTCTTCGCGATGCGTGCCGTGAGTCAGATCATGGCGAAGGAGGATTCTTCCCGCCGTGCAGAGCACGATGAACGACCCGATACAGACCCCCAGCGCTGCCCAGTGGAAGCTGGTGAACGCCCGGAACTCGAGACACCAGTCGTAATCGTTCGGATTGGCCGCGAGCTGGGCGAGCATGAATCCAGCATATCAGGCGGGTCGCGCCGGGGCGTGCTCATGGCGGAGCTGCCCGCAGGCGGCGGCGATGTCCCGGCCCCGGCTGGCGCGGATATGGCAGTTCACCCCGTTCTCGCGCAGCACCCGCTGGAAGAGGTGCACATCGTCGCCGCTGGGACGGTTGAAGGGGAGTCCCTTGACCTCGTTGTATCGGATCAGGTTCACATTGGCGCGGAGCTTCTTGACCACCGCCGCCAGCTGCTCGGCGTGCTCGGGCTGGTCGTTGACACCCGCGAGCAGAATGTACTCGAGCGTGATCTCGCGCCCCGTCTTCTTGAACCAGATCGTGCATGCCTCGACGAGCTGGTCGATGGTCGTGAACTGGGCCCATGGGATCAGGCGTCGGCGGAGTTCGTCGTTGGGCGCGTGCAGCGAGAGCGCCAGCGTCACGGGCAGATCAAGCTCGCCTGCCAGCTTCTCGATCGCCTTGTGCATGCCGACGGTCGAGATCGTGATCTTGCGGGCGCTGATGCCCATGCCCCAGGGTGCGGCGAGTGTTTGTGTCGCGTGGATGACGGGACCAAAGTTCGCCAGCGGCTCGCCCATCCCCATGAACACCACATTGGAGATCCGATCGACCCCCGGGAGCTGGTTGAGGCGCCAGACCTGCTCGACGATCCGTCCCGCCGACAGGTTCCCGTCGAGCCCCCCAATCCCCGTCGCGCAGAACCTGCACCCCACGGGGCAGCCGATCTGCGAGCTGATGCACGCCGTCCGCCTGCTTCTGGTGGGACGGGCTTCCAGCCCGTCGCTCCATGCCTCCACCTGGCTCCCGCCCTCGATGGGGATCATCACGCACTCGGTCTGGCGGGCCGTGTTGGAGTACGGCATCCGCTGATCGAGGATCGGGAGCCGGTTCTCGTGCTGAATCGCCGCTTCATCGGGGGCCACCTTCGCGGTCTCGATGTCGTCGGGCCACTCGATCAGCAGCTTCTGGGCGCCATCGGTCGCGAGCTGGTGGGCCACCGTCGGGCCGGAGAGGAAGGTCATCCGCTCGCCCAGAAGTTCTCGATCCCGGGCCGAGAGGTTCGTCATGGCGCTGGGATCGACCACGCCCTTCTGGTAGACCCACTCAAGGATCTGCTTGGCGCGGAACCTGGGCAGGCCATGGGCCCGGCACCACTCTGTCAGCGACTCGGGGGAGTGAGCGAAGATGTGGTTCTCGGGGTGTTTCATGAGGTCCGCGCATCCCCACTGATCGTCAGCGGCACCGCCACCATCCCGTACACCCCCGCCGTGATCTCGGGCGCTTCGACCGTCACACGCCGATCACGGTGGTCGATATGCTGCTCCTCCATGAGCTTCTTGAGACTCAGCGGCAGCCCGAACTCGACCGTCTCCTCGAACACATCCGCCAGGTGCAGCGTGGCGCCGTGACGCTCGACGAAGTGGCGGCAGATCTCACTGACCAGGTCCTCGGGAGCCGAGGCCCCCGCAGTGAGCATGATCCGCTCGTCGCCCCGGGGATACCAGCCCGCGTCAAGCTCGCGAACATCGTCGATTCGCACCGCCAGGGTGCCGCTGTTCTGGGCGATCTCGGTCAGGCGCACCGAGTTGGACGAGTTGCGGCTGCCGACCACGATCACCAGGTCGCAGTGGGGGGCGATCTGGCGCACCGCCGCCTGGCGGTTGGTCGTCGCGTAGCAGATGTCCTCGGTGGGGGGCTCCTTGATATTCGGAAAGGTCTGTTTCAAGGCCGAGATGATCGCGTTGGCGTCGTCGACCGAGAGCGTGGTCTGCGTCAGGTAGACCAGCTTGTCAGGGTCGTCGATCGTCAGATTGGGGATATCTGCGGCCGATTCGACCACCTGGGTCCGCTCGGGGGCCTCGCCAAAGGTGCCGACGATCTCCTGGTGGTCGCGGTGTCCGACCAGCAAAATCTGGTAGCCCTGTTTGGAATACCGGATCGCCCGCGAGTGGACCTTGGTCACCAGCGGGCAGGTGGCGTCGATGGCCCGCAGACCCCGATCCTCGGCCTCCTGGCGGATCGCCGGGGAGATCCCGTGGGCGCTGAAGATCACGATGCGGCCACGGGGCACATCGCCCAGATCATCCACGAAGACCACCCCCCGATCGACGAAGCGGTCCACGACATGGCGGTTGTGGACGATCTCGTGATAGACATAGATGGTCTCACTCTCGCCGACGATATCGAGCACCTGATCGACCACATCGATGGCCATCCGCACCCCCGCGCAGAACCCTCTTGGATTGGCGAGCACGATCTGCATCTGGTGGCTGTTTCTCCCGGGAATCGGCGTGGTGCGGGCTGAGCCCTGATCGTATGCCCGGCGGTCGCTTCCCGCGTCCCGAACGCCTCGCGGCGGGCCTAAACTCACTCCCTACGCCCTCGCCCCGACACCGGTTCAATCGCGGAGGATCTCGCATGAACCTGACCCGCTTTCTCGCCACCCTGCTCACCGCCCTGCTCGTCGCGTGTGCATCGGCCTCGATCGCGCAGGCCCAGCCGGCGAAGACAACCGAGCCCTCGGCAGGGGGTCCCGACGACGCCGCCCTGATCCAGACCATCGAGCTGGCCGACCAGAACATGCGCCGCTTCGGGATCGCGCAGGCCCCCGCCAAGACGCCAGGGACCTTCCGCCTGAGCGCTTATAACATCGAGAACCTTTTCGACGATGTCGACGACCCCACCCTCCGCGGCGACGACGAGGATATCGACGACGCCAAGCCCCACCACCAGATGCTGGCGGCGGCGATGGCGATCAAGGAGATCGACGCCGATGTGCTGTGCCTCGAGGAGGTTGAATCGATCGACGCCCTCAACGCCTTCATCGAGCGGTACATCCCCGACATGGGATACGAGTATGTGATCTCGCTCGACGCGGGCAACTCACGCGGGATCGAGAACGCCGTGCTGTCTCGCTACCCCCTGAGCAACCCCGAGCTGTGGATCGGCAAGCTCCTGGGCGGGGTCCACCCGGACAACTACGGCCCGAACTCGAAGAACTTTTACGCGGGCGAGCCCATCGCGTTCCGGCGCTCGCCGCTGAAGGTCGATGTCACGATCCCCGCGATGGACGAGTCGGGCGATTCCTGGACCCTGACCCTGTTCGTTGTGCACCACAAATCCGGCCGGTATAGTTGTTACTGGCGCGAGGCCGAGGCCCGGACCATCCTCAAGCTCACTCAGGATGTCGCCGCGGCCAATCCCGGGCGTCCGATCGTGATTCTGGGCGATTTCAACGCCCAGCCCAGCGACGAGAGCGTGCAGATCTATTTACGCAACGGATTTCACGATATCTTCGCACAGGGAAAGCGCCGCGGGAAAGAGATCATCACCCACGAGTCAAACAGGCGGATCGACCTGATGCTGGCCAACGACGCGGCGGCCGAGCGGATCAGGGCGGAGACCGGATTTGTGCTGGGAACCGCCGCCAGGCCTCAGGGGATCGATTGGCGAGACCTGGAGACCTTCGAGGGGTACGCCTCAGACCATTACCCGGTGAGTGTGGATGTCACGATCAAACCCTGAGCGGACTCGGCTCGTTTGTGAGCCGGATGGGGATTGTCTGGCATCGACCGGCTTGCCCACCGGGGCGGACCCGGTACAATCGCAGGCAGAAGCACCGAGATTCAAACGCGGGGATCGAGCACCATGGACAATGTGAAACCTTGGCAAATCATCCTGCTGATTATCGCCTTTGGGCTGCTGGGATTCATGGTCTGGAAGTTCATGCTCGCGAGTCCGATCCCCACCACAAACGGGTATATGACGGTCGACATCATGACCGGGCAACTCTACGACATTCGAAAAGGGAAGGCCAAGGGCGTCCCGCTGCCGGCAAAAAACCCGGATACGGGCGAGCGAACGCTCTACCCGGTGAATCAGCTGGAGGATCAGGTCTGGAAGATCCCGTCCGGCTTTGAAAGCTATCTGACCGAGCGGGTTCGAGAAGATTCCAAGCTGGATGCCGGGAAACTGACAATCACGGTAGAGCCCGATCCGCCCATCAGGTTCGTTCTGGTAAAATGACTCAAGTTCAAGCGTATCACCCCGAGATGATAGAGGCAGCGCATGAAAGTAAGAAACGCATTCACACTTATTGAGTTGCTTGTGGTGATCGCCATCATCGCCTTGCTCATCGGAATTCTTCTTCCCGCGCTGGGAGCAGCGAGGGCAACAGCACAGTCACTTGTTTGCTCGACGACTCTTCGCAGTCTGGGAACTGCCAATACGCTTTATATCGGGGATTATCGTGGTCATTATTCCAGTCCGGTGAATGTGGGCGCCAAATATTTAGGTCGCGTGGTAATTCCTGGTGAGGGAGTCCGGTATGGTGTTGAAGCACTGGAAGGAGATACCAAGCCGGGACTTCCCACTCAGGTTCAGGATTGGATCACGCCGCTTATCGGAGATTCACTTGGATTTGGATCTCAACGTGCAACGAAGCTGACGCAACTCCATAATGACTTTGGTTGTGCTTCTGCTCGTTATTTCAATGACGCACTTTATCAGAATGGAGAAGGCAGTGGAATTCCTGATGATTTTGATGAAGTTGCAGAACAAGTGCAGTTAGGTTTGAAACAAAGCAGCTATCTCATGCCTTCAGGATTCGCTCATTATAGCCGCGCGGATGAAGGCGCTGTCGAATCGTTGGTCGCTCGGGTATCCGCAGATGGTGGTATTCCAGTGAGCACCAATGTGAGTTCAATGCTATCCCATCAGCGAGCTCCTCAGCAGAAAAAGGGATTCAGGCATAAGATCACGCAAGTTGGTACTGTGATTTCAGATAAGATTATGGCGGCAGATGGAACTCGGTATTGGACCGATCCTGGGCAGGGGGGGCTTGAGGGACTGAGTTATAATCCTACTCTTGCTCCCGGAGCATATGGCAACTTCACTGAGTCGACTCCAACTTTCGATGGCTCTACGGCATGGGGGAAAAATTCGGATCAATCTCCTGCGCATACAAACTACGACCTCTCCATGCGCCACGGCGATCACAAAGTCAATGCGTTATACTTTGATGCTTCTGTTCGTTCCATGACCGCCGAAGAGATGTGGACGAATCCGAACCCCTGGCATCCGACAGGCACCGTCTGGACTGACGGCGACAACACCGAGGAATCAATCCGGTTCATGCAAGAGCAGGGACGGGGTCGGTCAGTCGTCAAGATTTATTAAAGCACCTATCGAGAATGTTTTTTCGCCGCTCTCCGGGTGGCATTTTTCCTCCTGCTCCTTTCCGATGTTCCTAAACAGGGAGGCCCTTTTAAATCCACATCATCTCAGGGGGAATTTCCCTACAACTCCCTTGGAGCGTCCGAGAACCGGGTGTATACTCCGCACGGAGCGATCCGGGTCGCTTGGCCGCGATGGGTCGCGGGGTGACGGATCGGGGATGCATGGAACCGAAACGAAGCTCGTCGTTTCACTGGAGGGGACATCGTGAAGAAAACACTTGCTATCTCAGCCATCACCGGCGCCGCGACAATCGCGTCCGCTGGGGGGAGCCAGGTGCTCGCGTTCACCAGCTTTGAGAACGCCTTTGCCGGCGGCCAGTATATCGATCTGGGCGACCCGGGCATGGACCACGATCTGGTCAACAACGCCGGCCAGTCGGATGTCGATTTCCTGGCCGACGGCGTCGAACTCGGGTTCAACTCGTTCTACTACAACACCCGCAACGATGTGGGGCTGACCGACGGCGATTTCGTGGGGGCCACCAGCTTCACCGGGGATGTGGGGTTCTTCACCGACGGGGTGCAGGGCTTCGAGATGCAGGACGCCGACGGGACGATGCGGACGACCTTTGACACGGTGATCTCGCCGCTGGCTGGCCCGCGCGTGGAGTTCGAGTGGTCGCTGTGCGTGGACTTCTTCGTTCTTGAGAGCGATTGGGAGGCCGACGACCGCATCCGCATCTGGGTGGACGCCGACGGGACGGAACTGGACATGCTCAATACCACGGGTCTGGACATCGACGACCTGGGACTCGAGGGCGCCTGGACCACGGGGTTTCTGGACCTCACCGGGTACGGGCATATCACCCTGCATGTCGAGCTGGAGTCCAACGCGGCCACCGAGGCGCTGTATCTCGACAACATCATGTTCAAGACCGGCGTTCCCGCCCCGGGCTCGCTGGCCCTGCTGGGGCTGGGCGGCCTGGCCGCGGTGCGCCGCCGGCGATGACCGATCCGCCGCCTCTCCGACCGACCAACCCGCTGCCCACTCAGCGGCGGGTTTTTTCTGCGCTACCCTCACCCAGCATAACCCGCAGGAGAATCCCCATGCCCACCCAGGACGCCCTCAACTGGCTCGACACCCACGAATCCGAATCCATCGAGCGTCTCATGGAGTGGCTCTCGATCCCGTCGGTGGGGACCGACCCCAAGCACGACCGGGACACCGAGGAAGCCGCGCTATGGGCCGCCGAGCACCTCAGGGCGTCGGGCTTCAGCGTCGAGATCTGCCCGACGGGGACCGCCGACCGTCCCGGACACTCGATCGTCATGGCCGGCTCGCCCGGCGCCGACGGGTACCGGGGCCCTCATGTACTTTTCTATGGCCATTACGATGTCCAGCCCGCCGATCCGATCGAGCTGTGGGAGTCCGACCCGTTCAAGCCGGTCCGCAAGCCCGCCGAGGGGAAGATGGGCGAGCGGATCGTGGCGCGGGGGGCCTGCGACGACAAGGGGCAGGTGATGATGTTCCTCGAGGCGATGCGGGCCTGGTTCGAGACCAGCGGCGTCGCCGGCGGGGGGGTGAAGTACACGGTCATGCTCGAAGGGGAGGAGGAATCGGGATCGGTGAATCTTGAGCGGTTTGTTCGCCACAACACCGACCGCCTGGGGCAAGCCGATGTGTGCGTGATCTCCGACACCGGGATGCTGGGGCGCGGCAGGCCCGCCATCACCTACGGCGTGCGCGGGCTGGCGTATACCGAGGTCGTCCTCATCGGCCCGGACCAGGATCTGCATTCGGGGCTCTGGGGCGGGAAGGTTCCCAACCCGATCAGCGAGCTGGTCAAGGTGCTCGCCGGGCTCTGGGACGACGACCGACGCGTCACGATCCCCGGCTTCTATGACGGCGTGCGAGAACTCACCAGCGAGGAACGCGCCCAGTGGAAGAAGCTGGGCGTCGATGAGGCCGGGGCGCTGGCGGGGATCGGGCTGGCGCCCGAGGCGAGCGTGGGCGAGAAAGGTTTTTCCTTCATTGAACGCGAGTGGGGGCGACCGACGGCCGAGATCAACGGCATCATCGGCGGCTACACCGGACCCGGAGCCAAGACGGTCATCCCGTCCAGGGCCAGCGCCAAGGTGTCGTTCCGGTTGGTGGACGACCAGGATTCCAAGGCGATCAGGGAGTCGTTCTTCGCGTGGCTGACGGCCCGCACGCCCGCCGGGTGCCGCTGGGAGCTCCACGACCACGGCGGGGGCGCTCCCGCGACCTGCGCGATCGATTCCGAGCCGCTGCGCGCGGCGCGGCGGGCGATCGAACAGGGCTGCGGCATCGCCCCGGCCATGATCAAATCCGGCGGGTCGATCCCCGTGGCGGGGCTGCTCAAGCAGACCCTGGGGCTCGAGACCATCTTCATGGGTTTCGGGCTCGGGGATGACCGGGTCCACTCGCCCAACGAGAAGTTCGAGCTCGAGTGCTACCGCCTGGGCGCGAAATCGCATGTCGCGCTCGTCGAGCAGCTCCAGCGGCTCACCCGGTCAACGGCCGAGTCATCTCCCCGGTCGCGGGGGTAATCAGGCGGCCCGGGCCTTGGCGGCTTCGACCTCTTCCCTGAGCTCGGCCGCCAGCGCTTCAGTCTGCTCCAGGGCCGCTTGTGGGCCATCGTCGAGGATCTCGATTTCGCCCTCTTCCTCCGGCTCGTCGCCGATCTGGCCGCGGAATCGCGCCATGTACATCGCGTGGTTGAAATGAAGCTCCCGCACCCGGTTGCGCAGGTCGTGCAGCTGGGTCTCGTGCTCGATAACATTGGCGAACACGCTGAGCATCGCCACGACGGTAATCCCTCCGGCGATGAGCAGCACGATCAGCATGGCGGTGGAGAGGGTGACCATAGCCGGGATCATCGGCCCCGCGTCCAAGAATCTTTGATCCGATGCACCAGTTCGGGCGTTTCGCCGTAGAATAACCGCATGGGAGACCCGAGCCGGCGGGGGATGGCCGCGGCGTCATGCAGGAGGCGTGTTCGATCGTGCGATTCCCGGCTGATTTCTTCTCCATGCTCACACGCATGCTCGTCGCCCTGATGCTGCTGGGATGCGCGTCGGGGCGCTGCCTGTCGCAGATCGACGCCGACGGCGAGGATGAGGTCCAACTCTCGGTGCGGAGTTTCGGCGTGGGCGGGCTCTCTCGCGAGGGAGAATGGGCGGGGATCCAGGTCCAGATGCTCGACCAGAGCTCGGCCGGGCGGGACATCGTGCTCCGCATCGCCATCAAGGACGAGGACGGCGACCAGACCCAGTACGACCGCGTGGTGACGGCCAACCCTGGCGCCCTGCAGAGCTTCTGGCTTTACTGCTGGCTCCCGTTCCGCAGCGCGGGCGCGGATTACGAGCTCCGCGCCCTTGAGGCCATCGATTCTGGCAACGACGAGGTGGGCCAGTTCGGGTTCCGCGTCGGGCGCCTGCTGGGATCGACGCCGATCGTCACCGCCCAGATCCAGCCGCCCACGGTGGCGTTGACCGGGGTTGTGGGGGTCAACCAGCTCAGTCTCGATCAGTACGGCTACACCACCGGCGGTCGGGACTGGATGTTATTCGGCCACGAGCTCCTGCGCACCTCTCCGGGTCTGGGCATTGACGACCTCCCCGACCGCTGGCAGGGACTGGCGGGCTTCGACAACATCGTCTGGTCCACGGCCACAACCGCCGCCTACGAGCCCGGACGCCTCACCCCCGAGAAGGCGCGGGCGATCCGGGAATGGGTCGAACGCGGCGGTCACCTCGTGATCGTCCTGCAGAGCTCGGGCGACCCGTGGTACCTGGGCAATCACCCGCTGCGGGCGATCCTTCCCGAGATCCGGACGCCCGAGCGGCACGAGGGGGTGAGTCTGGAGCCCTACCGTACGCTTCTGACCGAGTCCGAGCGGGTCGAGCTGCCGGAAAACGCGGTGGTCTACAGCTTCGAGGCGCTCGAAGCGGCGCCCATGGAGCACGCATACCCGGTGCTCGAAGGCCCGGACGGTCAGTGCGTGGTGATTCGCCGGCTCGTGGGCTCGGGCATGGTGACGGTGGTGGGGCTGCCGCTGAACCACGGTCAGCTGCGCCGCGTGGGCCTGCCGGATCCTGAATCATTCTGGCACCGCGTGCTGGGCATGCGGGGCGACATCCTTCGTCCGGATCAGATGAGCGAACAGCAGAAATCGGATGTGGGCAGCCGCGACTCGCTGTCGTTCGATGATGATCTGAGCGGGTCGATCTCCAAGACCGGCACCGCCGTGCGGGGCGTGCTGTTCGGGATCGTCGTCTTCGTGCTCTACTGGCTGATCGCTGGCCCGCTGGGCTACGCGCTGCTCAAGTCCAGGAATCTCAGGCAGCACGGCTGGATGGCTTTCGTCGCGACGATCGGGGCGTTCACCGCCATCGCCTGGCTGGGCGCGACCGCCATGCGCCCCAAATCCGCCAACATCACGCACATGACCTTGCTCGAGCAGGTGCACGGGCAGGACACCCAGCGCGCCCGCACCTGGATGAGCGCCATGCTCCCCAGCTACGGCGAAGCCGTGGTCTCGCTGGACGACCCCGGGCAGGACCGCGGCTTCGGCGCCGACGAGTCGCCCAACCTGCTCATCCCATGGACCAACCCGGACGCCTCGGGCGTGCTCACGGCGGGCTTCCCCGACAACTCGGGCTACCGGGTGGAGGCCAAGAGCCCCAGCGCGGTGCGCGTTCCCACGCGAGCCACGGTCAAGTCCTTCTACGCGGAGTGGTCCGGCGCGCCGCGATGGTCGATGCCCGCTCCGGTGGGGGATCCCGGGGCGTTGGAGGAGCCCCGGCTGACGATCGAGGGTCTGGTCGTCTCAGGGCAGATCGCCCACGACCTGCCGGGGCCGCTGAGAGATGTGCGTGTGTTCGTAATCTCGCGCGAGGCGCCCATCAACCGCTCGGGCCAGAGTCTCGGGGGGCGCATGATCGCCCAGGCCTCGGTCTACGCCCCCAACTTCGGAACCGAGGGCTGGGAGCCGGGCGCCATCGTGGACCTGCGCCAGATCACCAGCATCACGGCCGCCGATCGCAGCGCGCTGCGCAGCGACTATTTCAGCGACGCGGTCCGCTACGGGGTGGACCGCAGCGGGCTGACGGGAGCGCGCGGCACGCTCGTTGACCGCCTGATCGCCGGGCGGTTCATATCGCAGTTCGAGCCGCCGCGCTTCGGGGCGGCCACCAGCGATCCCGTGGGCACGCGCCTGGCGCGCCGGCGTTTGCTGCACGGCTGGGACTTGGGACGCTGGTTCACTCAGCCCACGCTCATCGTCATGGGGGTGCTGGATATCGGCCCCGCCGACGCCGACCCCGGCGCGATGCCCGAGCCGGTCTGGATCAACGGCCGGCGCGTGCCCGTCTCGGGCCAGACCATCATCACCTGGATCTATCCCTTGGCCCCGGCGCCGCCAACCTATCTTGGCGCCAGCGGCGCTGGCGGCGACGAGACGCTAATCCCTCAGGACGCCGAGCCGGATCAGCGGGAGAGCGAGGGCTGATCCGATCAGACGCCCGAGGAAAGCGAGCCACCATGCCCATGATTGAAACGATCAACCTGACCAAACGCTACGGCGAGCTCGTCGCGCTCAACGCGCTCAACCTGACCATCAACGAGGGCGATTGTTTCGGCTTCATCGGCCCCAACGGCGCGGGCAAGACCACCACCATCAAGGTGCTGGCGACGCTGCTCAAGCCCTCCTCCGGGCAGGCCCAGGTGGCGGGGCTGACCATCGGCTACCAGAACCGGCAGATCCGACCGCTGATCGGCTATGTCCCCGACTTCATGGGCGCGTACCAGGACATGGTGGTGCACGAGTACCTCGAGTTCTTCGCCGCCGCCTACAACATCAACGGCGCCCAGCGCCGCAAGGTGGTGGGGGATGTGCTCGAGCTTACCGACCTGACCTACAAGCAGACGGCGGAGGTCAACTCGCTCAGCCGCGGCATGCAGCAGCGCCTGAGCATCGCGCGCGTGCTGCTCCACGACCCCAGGGTCCTGCTGATGGACGAGCCGGCGTCGGGGCTCGATCCCCGCGCCCGCATCGAGATCCGCGAGCTGCTCAAGGAACTCAAGCGGATGGGCAAGACGATCCTGATCTCCAGCCACATCCTGCACGAGCTGGCCGAGCTGTGCAACACGGTGGGGATCATCGAGAAGGGCGAGCTGCTGTTCAACGGCACGGTCGACGAGATCCTCCGGCGCGCCAAGGTGGGGCATGTGGTCCACATCGGGGTGGCCGAGCGCATCGAGGAGGCGAGCAAGGTGCTGGCGACCATGCCCGGGGTCGAGAAGGTCGGGATCGTCCAGGGCGACGGGACCGCCCAGGGCGGCGGGTCGAGCCGGCTCATCCACGCCCATTACGACGACCGCATGGGGGGGAACTACACCGACATCCCCAATGTGCTGATCAACAACGGGTTTCGGGTGACTCACTTCCAGGAGGAGCCGGTGAACCTGGAGACGGCGTTCATGCGGTTGACCAAGGGGCTGGTGCAGTAGCTCATCGGCGACGACAAATGACGGTGAAGTTTAAGAACAAGCATGTGTCAGCCACATCCTCGGATGAGCGGTCATGGTACCACGGGCGAGATTGCTGCAAAAATGCCGATATCATGTGAAGACCATCGATCGGAGACCACTGCATGAAGATGAATCTGCTCTTCCTCCTCCTGACCGCCCTTGTTTCGAACGCTTCAGCCGCCCCGCCCGCGACCGAATCGCGCCCCGTGACCGAGACCATCAACGGCGACCAGATCACCGATCCCTACCGCTGGCTCGAGGGCGACGACAGCGACCCGGCGAACATGGGCCAGCTCACCGATGAGGTCACCGAGTGGACCGACGCCCAGAACGCGTACACCCGAGAGGTGCTCGACAACCTGCCCGGTCGCAGGGCGCTCGAGGAACGGCTCCGGGAGCTGATGGAGGTTCCCAGCATCGGCTCGCCGCGGGTCTACGGCAACCGGTATTTCTACTCCAAGCGCGAGGGAACGCAGCCCCAGCCGGTGCTGTATGTCCGTGAAGGGGTCGATGGCGACGACCGCGTGCTGCTCGATCCCCAGCGGATCGACCCCTCGGGTCTGACCACCGTCGCCTGGACCCAGCCCAATGACGACGGATCGCTGCTGGCCTTCGGGATGTACGCCTCGGGCGACGAGAACTCGACGCTGTATCTCATGGATGTTGAGAGCGGGAAGTGGCTGGCCGATGTCATCCCCGGCAAGGTCGGGTTCAGCGAGTGGCTCCCCGACGACTCGGGCTTCTTCTACGAGAACCTCGAAGATACCAATGACGCCTATTCCTCGGTGATGAAGCTGCACATCATCGGCACCCACCCACGCGAGGACAGGGTTCTCTTCCGCCAGAAGGACATCGATTTCTTCTACGCTGGCACGAACAAATCCGACGCCGAGATCACCAGACTCCGGGGCACTTGGGGCCCCTTCGGGATGCCCTCGGAGGACGCACGCTGGCTGGTGGTGGGCTACTGGACCGGGACCGCGAGCCTGGACCTCTGGGTCGCCGACCTCGACAAGTGGTTCAGGACCGGCCAACTCGGCATGACCCCCATGGTCATGGGCAAGAACGGGCGCATCGGCGGGGCCCATTTCGACGGCGACCGTCTCTACTTGCAGCACTCCTTCGACGCGCCCAACGGGACCGTGTCGATGATCGACCTCAACCACCCCGAGTTCAACAGCTGGAAGACCGTCGTTGCCGAGAGCAAGGATCTGGTCATCGAAGGGACGAGCTTCGCGCGCGGGATCATCGCCGTGCAGTTCCTCGACAGCGCCAAAACCCGCATCGCGCTCTATCGCGCCGACGGGCAGTCGATGGGCGATCTGCAGCTGCCGGGGATCGGGTCCGGCGGGCTCACCGTCTCCGAGGATCGCACCGACGCGTTCCTGAGCTTCTCGAGCTACAACATGCCCCGCAGCATCTACCATGTCGATCTCGCCTCGGGCCAGCGCGAGCTGTGGGCCAGCCCCGATGTCCCGGTCGATCCCTCCCAGATCGAGGTCAAGCAGGTCTGGTACGACTCGAAGGACGGCACGCCCGTCTCGATGTTCATCGTGCACAAGAAGGGCATCGAACTCAACGGGAAGAACCCGACCATCCTCTACGGCTACGGCGGGTTCGACATCTCCATGACCCCGTACTTCTCGTCGACGATGTTCCCCTGGTACGAGAACGGCGGCGTCTACGCCGTCGCCAACCTCCGCGGCGGCGGCGAGTACGGCAACGCCTGGCACGAGGCGGGCATGCTCGAGAACAAGCAGAATGTCTTTGATGACTTCATCGGCGCGGGCGAGTGGCTCATCGCCAACGGGTACACCAACCCCAACCAGCTCGGAATCGCCGGCGGGTCCAACGGCGGGCTGCTCACCGGCGCGACCGTCGTGCAGCGCCCCGACCTGTTCAGCGCCGTGATCTCGGCCGTGCCGCTGCTGGACATGCTGCGATATCAGGACTTCCTGATGGCCCGCTACTGGGTCCCCGAGTACGGCAGCGCCGAGAACCCCGAGCAGTACGCGTTCCTCAAGAAGTATTCACCCTATCAGAATGTCAAGCCCGGGACCAAGTACCCCGCCGTGCTCTTCACCGCCGGGGAGAACGACGCGCGGGTCCATCCCATGCACGCGCGCAAAATGGCGGCCCTGATGCAGAACTCGACCGGCTCCGATCAGCAGCGGGAGCCCATTCTGCTCTGGGTGGACCGCGACGCGGGCCACGGCGGGGGCAAGCCGCTGAACCTGCAGATCCGCGATGTCGCCGACCAGCGCATCTTCATGATGTGGCAGCTGGGGATGCTCGACAAGCAGCAGTGACGCCCCATGCGCCTTCCAATCAGGCCCCGCGTCGGGCCTTTTTCGTGCGCCCTCGTCGGCGCCTCGCTATTTTTGCCCGTGTCCGAGCCCAACCCCGACATCGTGATCATCGGCGCGGGGGCCGCGGGACTGATGACCGCGATCTGCGCAGCCCGGGGCGCCAGATCGCAGGGGATCGACGCGAAGATCATCGTGCTCGACGGGGCCCGAAAGATCGGGGCCAAGATCCTCGTCGCCGGGGGCGGGCGCTGCAATGTGACGCATCACCGAGTGCTCCCCAGCGACTACGCGGGGTCGTCGCGCAACGCGATCAAGAAGGTGCTCAGGGCGTTCCCCAAGCGGGAGACGATCGCCTTCTTCGCCGATCTGGGCGTCGGGCTCAAGCAGGAAGCCACGGGCAAAATGTTCCCTGTGACGGACTCGGCCCAGACCGTCCTCTCGGCGCTGCTCGACGAGTGCGCCCGTCTGGGTGTGCGGATCAAGAACCCCTGGCGGGTGAAATCGGTCAAACGCCGATCCGACGGCTTCGAGATCACCCCCAGCGACGAACGCAACGATCCCTTGCACGCGGGGCTGCTGGTGCTGGCCACCGGGGGGATGGCGCTGCCGCGCACCGGCTCCGACGGCGCGGGGTACGCCTTCGCCAGGTCGCTGGGACACCGCGTGACCGAGCGCGTGTTCCCGGCGCTGGTGCCGCTGGTCGTCGCCGATGCCGAAACCTGGATCCGGGAACTCTCGGGGATCTCGACGCGCGCCACGATCGAGGTGCGGTCGGGGACGGGCAAGCGTCTGGCGAGTTTCACCAACGAGATCCTGTGTACGCATTTCGGGCTCTCGGGGCCGGGGGTGCTCGATGTGAGCCGCTGGTATCTTGACGCCAAAATGGACGACGCCGGCTCGGTGCTGGTCATCAACTGGCTCGGTGAAGACGGCTTCGAGTCCTCGATGCCCAGCTACAAACGATCGGCAAGCAATCGGTCTCGGGCTTCCTGCGTCAGCGTCTCCCCGAGCGTCTCGCACGGGCCCTCTGCCAGCGGGCCGGCCTCGATCCCGCGGCTCCCGGGCACACGCTCACGCGCGAGCAGCGACGGGCGCTGGTGCGGGCGGCGGTCGAGTGCCCCGTGGCGATCGAGCGGGACCGGGGGTTCACTTTCGCGGAGGTCACCGCCGGCGGGGTGCCGCTCGATGAGATCTCGACGGCGACGATGGGCAGCCGCGTGTGCGACGACCTGTGGCTGGTGGGTGAGATCCTGGATGCCGACGGACGGATCGGCGGCTTCAACTTCCAGTGGGCCTGGTCGGGCGGGTTTGTCGCCGGCAGCGCGATCGCCAGAGCGTTGGCCGAGCGCGCGGCTCAGACCCGCTGAGGGCACATGGCCCTGATCGCATCCAGGAACAGGTCGATCTGGGCCTCGGTGGTGCCCGAACCGGGACTGACGCGCACGCCGCCGCCGGTCCCGGTGCCGATGGCCTCGTGCAGCAGCGGAGCGCAGTGGACCCCCCCGCGTACGGCGATGCCGTGGTCGCGATCGAGGCGCGTCATGACCTCGCGGGCGGGAACCCCCTCGACATTGAAGAGCACCACCGGCGTGCGCCCCTCGATGCTGGGCAGGCCGTAGATCGTCACGCCCTCGATCTCGTGCAGCCCCCGCAGGGCCCGCTCGGTCATGCGCATCTCGTGCTCGTGGACTTCATGGGTCAGAGCGTCGAGGGCGGCGATGAGCCCCGCGAACCCCACGCCGTTGGCCGTCCCCGCCTCGAGCGCGTCTGGCAGGGCGGTGGGCATTTCGAGCCCCGGCGCCATCGATCCCGTCCCGCCGCGGCGCTGGCAGAAGACGCGTGACTTGTCGCACTCATCGGGATACGCGCGTGGCCCGACATACAGCGCCCCGGTCCCGGTGGGGCCGCGCAGGCCCTTGTGCCCGGCCAGGGTGAGCAGGTCGATGTCCCAGCCCTGCACATCGATGGGGAAGTGCCCCGCCGTCTGTGCCGCGTCGACCATGACCAGGATCCGCTCGTCGTGCTCGCGGATTCGCCGGACCGCGCCGCGGACATCCTGGATCGTCCCCAGCACATTCGACGCGTGCGAGAGCGTGATGAGTACGGTGCAGTCGGTGCAGGCCGCGATCAGCGCCCCGGGATCAACACGCCCCAGCCCGTCGCAGGGCGCCACGGTCATCGTGATCAGGCCGCTCGTCGCGTAGCAATGCAGCGTGCGGAGCACCGCGTTGTGCTCGATGGAGGTGGTGACGACATGGGGCTTGGTCTGATCGCAGCGAGACCGCATCTCGGCGCGCAGCACGCCGTGGATGGCCAGGTTGAGCGCGTCGGTGCAGCCGTGGGTGAGAATCATGCGCCGGGGGGCCGGGGCGTTGACGAGCCGGCCCAGGCGGGTGCGGGCCTCCTCGAGCACCAGCGACGCTTCGCGCGCCAGCCGATGCCCGCCCCGCCCCGGGTTGCCCGCTCTGTGGGTCAGGAAATCGACCATCGCCCGCCCGACCGAGTCGGGCTTGGGCCAGCTGGTGGCGGCGTTATCGAGGTAGATGATCTCGTCCGGCATGGGGCCAGAGTATATCCTTTTTTGATCGGCTTTGGCGCTGGAAAATGCCTCCGGTCACCGGGGAGACGACGCGATGCTGATGAGGATGATCTATGACGACTCGCTGGCGCAGGCCGCGTATCTTATCGGCTGTCAGGCGAGCGGGGAGGCGATTCTCATCGACCCTGAGCGGGACATCGATCGGTATCTCGATCTGGCGGAGAGGGAGGGACTCAAGATCGTCGCGGTCGCCGAAACGCACATCCATGCCGACTTCCTCTCGGGCGTGCGTGCGTTCTGCGAGGCGACTCCCGCGAAAGCCTTTCTTTCCGGCGAGGGAGGCGAAGACTGGGACTATCAATGGGTCAGGGGCAAGGACACACAGGGGGTGCCCTACAACCACCAACTCGTCCACGACGGCGACGAGTTCATGATCGGCAACATCCGCTTCCGGGTCGTCCACACCCCGGGTCATACCCCCGAGCATGTCTGCTTCGAGGTCACCGACCTGGGCGGGATGGCCGACGAGCCCATGGGGATTCTCACGGGTGATTTCGTCTTCGTGGGCGATGTGGGGCGCCCCGACCTGCTCGAATCGGCGGCCGGAGTGATGGGGGCCATGGAGCCGAGCGCCCGCGATCTCTCCCGCTCGCTCCGCGCCTTCAGCCAGAAGCCCGACTACCTGCAGGTCTGGCCCGGCCACGGTGCGGGCAGCGCGTGCGGCAAGGCGCTGGGGGCGGTGCCCCAGACCACCGTGGGCTACGAGAAACGCTTCAACGATGCGTTGAAGCTGGCGAGCGACGAGGACGAGTTCGTGCGGGCCATCCTTGCGGGCCAGCCCGAGCCGCCGGCGTATTTCGCGCGCATGAAGCGGGAAAACCGCGTGGGCCCGCCCGTCATCGACGCCCTGCCCGTGCCGGTGCGTTGCGAGCCCGAGGAGCTGACGACGCGCCCGGTGGTTATCGACACGCGCCCATGGGCGCAGTTCTGCGCGGGGCACCTGCCGGGGTCGCTGAGCATCATGCTCAACAAGTCATTCTCGGCGGTCGCGGGGGCGTACATCCGCCCGGAGCAGGAGATCGTGCTCCTGACGCCCAGGCACGAGATCGAGCGGGCGGTGCGGATGCTGGTGCGCGTGGGGCTCGACCGCGTCACGCGCTGGATCGCCCCGTCCTCGGTCGAGCACGCGCCCAAGCTGCTGACCAGCGACGAGGTCGAGGTGCACGAGCTCGCCCGGCAGCGCGAGCCGGTGGTCCTGGATGTGCGCAACGCCTCGGAGTTCGAGCAGGGCCATCTCCCCGACGCCGTCAATGTGGCCTATCTGCAGCTTCCCGAGCGTCTGGGCGAGGTGCCCAGGGGAACCCACCTGTTCGTCAACTGCCGCTCGGGGTTCCGCTCGGCGCGGGCCGTGGCCTACCTCAACGAGCACGGGTTCTCGGCGACCAACATCGCGGGGGGGTTCCTCGCGTGGGAGGCCGGGGGCTTGCCCATCGAGCACCCGGACGGCCCCAACGCCTGAGAGCCATCCGGCCGAGCCCTCCAGCGCGAAATGGCGCCGGTCCCGTTCAGGGCGTCTCGTTGGCGTCGTAGAGCACGATCACCTCGCCCATGCCCGGCTCGAGGATCGCCGATTCGCCCCGCGCCCCCGCCGCGGCGCGCAGGCGACGCATGGGCTCGTCGAAGGGCTCGTCGCTGAGCTCAAAGGTCGAATGGTGCACCGGCAGCATGTATCTCGCGTCGAGGCGCTCGAACATGCTCCAGGCCTGTTCGGGCGTCGCGTGCATGTGGTCCCAGGGGTCGTAGGCCCCGATCCCGAACACCGCCAGGTCGATGTGGGCCAGGCGCTCGAACGCCCGTGTCTGGGCGGTGTCGCCGGTGAAGAGCACACGCTGGTTGCCCGACTCCACGACATACGAGTTCACGCCCCGGCGCCGGTCGAACACCGACCGGGCCCCCCAGTGGTTGGGCTCCATCGCGTGGATCGTCAGTGACTTGTACTGGATCGAAGCGCCGGCGCCCAGCTCGATGACCCGCTCGAAGCCGCTGGGGATCAGGCGCCTGCAGCGCGGGGGAACGACCACGGTCGTTCCCGGCGAGGTCATCCGCTCGAGCGTGGGCTTGTCGAGGTGGTCGAAGTGGGCGTGGGTGATGAGCACCAGGTCCGAGCCGACGAGCGACTCCGGGGGCAGGGGGACCGGGCACAGGCGCGGGATGCCGATCGTTTTCTTCCGCACGCGCATCCCGATGCGGGGCGAGAGCACAGGGTCGATCGTCACCGTGACATCGTGGATCTGCGCCACCAGCGAGCCGTGCCCGAGCCACATCACCGCCAGATCGTGGGGCGAGAGGCGGTGGAGCACCTTGGGCAGGTCGATCGTCCGGTGTTCCGCGTTGGGCTCGATCAGCGACTCGTAGATCGCGCGCGGGTAACGGCGGAACCCCGAGCGGACCGCCTTGACGGTCCGCCTGAACCTGGGCGCCCGTCCCGCGTTGATGTCGTTGGCCGAAGACATGGCGACCGAACTGTAGTCGGCGTGCGCGTGGCGTCCAGCCCCAGTAAGATGGTGGCGGATGAATGAGTCCGTTTTCACAGCGCCAAGGCGGCGCGGCCCTTCAAGAAAGACCCTCATGGATCTCACCTCACACCTCGCGTCGCTCCTGACCGACCTGCTGCTGGTGCTGCACTGGGGAATCATTGTCGGACTCGGGCTGCGGATCATCCTCAAGCGGCGCTCCACCGGCGTCTCGCTGGCCTGGTTCCTGCTCATCACCTCCGTGCCCTTCGTGGGGGCGATCCTTTACCTCTTCATCGGCGAGCTCTGGCTCCCGCACCGGCGCATCAAGCAGTACAACGCATGCATCAAACGCTTGAGGTCCACGATCCGGCGCATCGAAGCGCAGTGGGAGATGACCAACGACCAGCTCCCGCCGCTGGCTCGGGGGCTCAACTCTCAGATCGAGGTGCCCATGGGGATCTCGGCGCTGGGGGGCAACGCGTTGCGTCTCTACCGCACCACCCCCGAGTGCCTGACGCAGATGATCCGCGACATCGACGGGGCGGAGAAGACCGTCAACATGCTCTACTACATCTGGGAATCCACTGGTGAGCCCGAGCTGGTGGAGCAGGCCCTGATCCGGGCGGCCCAGCGCGGCGTCGCCTGCCGCGTGCTGGTCGACAGCGCCGGCAGCCGCACATTCGCCCGCGGCGGGATGGCCCGCACGCTCCGCAAGGCCGGGGTGACGGTGGTCGAGGCCATGCCCGTTGGCATCCTGCGCATCCTGTTCTCCCGCCTGGATATCCGCAATCACCGCAAAATCGTCGCCATTGACCACCGCATCGCGTATGTTGGTTCGATGAACATGGTCGACCCCCGCTACTTTCACACGGGCAGCGATGTCGGGCAGTGGATCGACATCATGGCGCGGGTGCAGGGGCCTGCGGCCAGGGTGCTGGACATGACCATCGCCCTCGACTGGGCCGTCGAATCGGAACTGCAGCCCAGGAATCATCCCGACTCGCTGATCGACGATCTGCTGGGGGCCGATCCCATCGAGGCCCAGGGCGACATCCCCCTGCAGGTGGTGCCCTCGGGCCCCGACCAGGCGCCCCAGCTGATCCACGACATGCTGCTGACGCTAATTTACAACGCCGCGGAACGGCTCATCATCACGACCCCCTATTTCATCCCCAGCGAGTCGATGATGACCGCGATCACCGCCGCCGCCAAACGCGGCGTCCGTGTGACTCTTGTTGTGCCCCAGCGCATCGACTCGGTGCTGGTGCGCCACGCGAGCAAGGCGTACTACCAGGACCTGTTCGATGTGGGGGTCGAGGTCCGGGCCTTTAAGGGCGGGCTGCTGCACGCCAAGACGGTGACGGCCGACGATTCGGTGGCCCTGCTGGGGACCGTCAACATGGATAAGCGGAGCTTCTGGATCAACTTCGAGATCAGTCTCTTCGCCTACGATGCCAAGATCGTGCGGGAACTGCGCCTGCTCCAGGAGTCATACATGAGCGACTCGATCCTGGTCGACGCCGAGAGCTGGGGGCGTCGGCCGATCTATGCCCGGGTGATCCAGAACTCGATCCAGCTGCTGGCGCCGATTTTATAACTTGATTGACGGCAAGCGCTTGTGGACCAATCGTGGCTGATTGCCAAGCGTGCCCGGCTCCCGGGGTACCGGGGAGCGGAATTCCACGAGTCGTGTGGAGATTGTGCCGATAAGAAGAGCGATGCATCCTCAAGAACCCGGCACATCCAAGATCGTGACGCTCCCGCGACTCCGCACCCTGCGATCCGGGCTGGCTGATGAGGGGCTCACACTGGTCCAGTGCCACGGCTGCTTCGACATCGTTCACCCCGGGCATGTCCGCCACCTCAAGTACGCCGCCCGCCAGGGCGATCGCCTGGTCGTTTCGATCACCGCCGACGCGTTCGTGAACAAGGGCCCCGGTCGCCCCATGTTCCCGCACGACCTTCGGGCCGAGAACATGGCGGCCCTGGAGTTCGTCGATTTCGTGCTGGTTCATCACGAGGAGACGGCGGCGGGGCTGCTGGGCGAGGTCAGGCCCGACATTTATATCAAGGGCGCCGAGTACGCCTCCAACAACGACCCCCGTTTCGAGGAGGAGCGGGCCATCGTCGAGCGCCACGGCGGCCGGGTCGTGTTTTCCTCGCCCGATGTGGTGTTCTCTTCCACCTCGATCGTTCGATCGATCAAGGAGAACTCCGGCTCGCGGCTCGACGGGACGCCCCTGGCGCAGCTGGCCCAGCAGCACGATCTCTCGACAGCGATGATCCGCGATGTGCTGGGCAGGGCCAGCGGCAAGCGGGTGGTGGTCGTGGGTGAGTCCATCATCGATGTCTACCAGCACTGCCAGTGGCCGCTGGCCGCCAGCGAGCACCCCATGCTCTCACTGCGCCCCACCGAGACCCAGCGTTTCGACGGCGGGGCGGCGGTGATCGCCAAGCATCTGGCGTCGCTCGGTCAGCGTCCCCTGCTGTGCACGCCGCTGGACGATGACGAGCAATCAAAGGCGTTTCTCGCCCGGATGGAGGCCGATGGCGTGGAGGTCGTGGCGATCCCCTGCGACCACCCGCTGCCGCACAAGACGCGGTATGTCGTGGGGCGGGACAAGGTGATGAAGATCGATTCGTCCACGCGCTACGCGATGGAGCCGCGCCATGTCGCCGGGGCCATCGACCGCCTGCGCCGGGAGGAACGGATCGACGCGATGGTCGTGGCCGACTTCGGGCTCGGCTTTCTCAGCGACGGCCTGGCGGGGCAGATCATCGCGGGGCTTCGTGATCGGGCGGGGATCGTCCTGGGCGATGTCTCGGGGATGCATTGCGGCCTGCTGGCGATGCGCGGCGCCGATGTGCTGTGCCCGTGCGAGTCGGAGCTGCGCCACGCGATGAGCGACCACGATTCGCCCCTTCAGGTTGTGGCGATGGGGCTGCTCGAACGGCTGGACGCCAAGGTGCTGTGCGTCACGCTGGGCGACAAGGGCCTGGTCGCCTTCACGCGAGACCGCGGGGTCTTCGAGATGCCCGCGATGATCCACGATCCCGCCGATGTGCTCGGGTGCGGCGACGCGCTACTCTCGGCGCTGGGGGCGGCGATGCTCGGGGGGGCGAACCTGGTCCAGGCGTCGTACATCGGATCGATCGCCGCCGCCGTCGCGGGGTCCCGACTGGGCAACTGGGCGGTGGGGCGCGAGCAGATCCTCGAAGCCGCGCGGTCGCTGGCCGCCCATCACGCCCATGATCTCTCCCAGACCGCCCCCAACGGCTCCCGTACCGAGTCCCGGACGCGCCTGGGCGCTCTGTGATACACTCGCCCCCATGCACATCAGCTTCGTGATCCCGACGCGCGATCGAGCCAGCGAGCTGGCGTGCACCATGGCGCACCTCGGGAAGCTGGACCCCGCCGACCTCATGGGGGCCGAGCTGGTGATCGTGGATAACGGCTCGGGCGCCGGGCGCGGGGACCTGCCGGATTCACTCTCCAACGGCCTGGCCATCACGCAAGTCTCGCTGAGCAGCAACCTGGGGGCTGGGGCGCGCAACATCGGGGTGGAGCGGGCCAGCGGGGACTGGATCGTCATGCTCGACGACGACTCAAATCTGTGCGCCGGTCCCATCGGGCCGTACCTGGCGAGCGTTGACGGCGCGGTGGGGGCGGTCGGGGGGGAGATCCTGCTCCCCGACGGAACGCACGAGGCGGGGGGGCTGCCCGAGGTGTTCGTCGGCTGCGGATGCGCCATCCGGCGCGATGTCTTTCTCGCGGTGGGCGGGTACGACGAATCATTCGGGTACTACGCCGAGGAGTACGACCTGTGCGCCAAGCTCATCTCGGCGGGATACAGGGTCACGCACACCCGGGCCATGAGATTCGAGCACCGCAAGGTCGCCGCCGGACGCGATATGGACCGGATTCTCTTCCGGCTCGTGCGCAACAACGGGTGGGTGATCCAGCGCTACGCCCCGGTGCATCTGCGCGCCCGGGCCATGAGCGAGATGCTGGAGCGCTACGAGCAGATCGCCATCGCCGAGCGGGCGACGAGGGGCTATCAGCAGGGGCTCGACGAGCTGGGTCAGACCCTGTACGCCCAGCCCCGGCGCACCTTGACCCGGGCGCACTGGGACCGATTCATCGGCGAGGCCGCGTTGCGGGATCAGCTCGCGCCTGGGCTTGAGTCCCGCGGGCCCTGCGCCGTGGAGATCGTCGGCCCGCCGCGGGGCAAGGGGCTCGGCCAGATCAGGGACACGATCGAGCGAGCCGGGTGCACGATCGCCCAGCCCGGGTACCGGGCGGATCTCCAAGTCGTCGGCACCCTGTCTCCGGGCCCCATGCTTCAGACCCTGATCGCCCATCCCGACGCGGTGGGGGCGTGGGAGATCGAGCCGGCCGGGGCCGTGGCCAGCCGCTGAAGCTTCGCATTCAACGGCATAGAATTCCTCCGAGCAAGCGGATTGTGCGGAAAGGACGCGGCCAATGCCCAATCTGAGCGTCGAGGTCAATGGGCTCAAGCTGCCCAACCCGTTCGTGATCGCCTCGGGACCGCCGGGGACCAACGCCAATGTGATCGCCAAGGCCTTCGACGAGGGCTGGGGCGCGGTGGTCTGCAAGACCGTGTGCCTGGAGGCCGACAAGATCATCAATGTCGCCCCGAGGTACGCCCGCATGCGGGCCCAGGGCGGCAGGGAGGTCATCGGTTGGGAGAACATTGAGCTGATCTCCGACCGCCCCATCGAGTTGTGGGAGGACGAGTTCAAGAAGATCAAGGACGCCTACCCCGACCGGGTGCTGATCGCCTCGGTGATGGAGGAGTACGGCAGGGACCGCTGGGTCGAGATCATCGAGCGCTGCCAGGCCTGCGGGGTCGACGCCTTCGAACTCAACTTCTCCTGCCCCCACGGGCTCCCCGAGCGCCAGATGGGCGCGGCGATGGGCCAGAACCCCGACCTGCTGCGCGAGATCTGCGCCTGGGTGCGCGAGGCGACCGACCTGCCGGTCTGGGCCAAGATGACGCCCAACATCACGGATATCACGCTGCCCGCCCGCGCGGCGCTGGGATCGGGCTGCGACGGGGTCTCGGCGATCAACACTGTCCTGAGCGTGATGAGCGTGAATCTCGACACCCTGCGTCCCGAGCCGTCGGTCGAGGGATATACGCTCCCCGGCGGGTACTCGGGCAAGGCGGTGCGACCGATCGCGCTGCGGATGGTCATGGAGCTGGCGTCCATGATGTACGGCGGGGACGGGGGGTTCTCCGGGCGATCGCTCTCGGCCATCGGCGGCGTCGAGTCGGGCGAGGACGCGGCCCAGTACATCCTGCTGGGGGCCTCGACCGTGCAGGTGTGCACCGGGGTGATGATCCATGGGTATTCACTGGCGAGCACCATGAGCCGGCAGCTCGAAGCGTTCATGGACCGACACGGGTTCGAGAACATCGAGGATTTCCGCGGGCACGCCCTGCGGTACTTCAGCTCGCACGCCGATCTTGTCGAGCGCCAGCGCCGGGCGCGGCAGCGCCAGAAGACCCAGCGCGAGATCGGCAAGGACACCCAGTGGGAGGGTGATCGGTTCGTCGAGCAATCGGACATGCTCGTGTCGAACAAGTGAAGATGGCGGTGGGAGGGCTCAGAAGTGGCTCGGTTGCCGCTTGAGCAATCGCCCTCGTGCCTGCTCGCCGATAAACGCGCCGTCGCGAGCCATGACCTTTCCGCGCACGGTGACGATCTCGGCGCGACCATGCAGGTCCCAGCCCTCAAAGGCGCTGTAATCCACCTTGGATTGGTGCGTGGCGGCGCTGATGCGGTGCTCGTGTTCCGGGTCGTAGACCACGATGTCCGCGTCGGCGCCCACGCAGATCGTGCCTTTGCTCTTGAGCCCGAAGATCCGGGCCGCGTTGGTCGAGGCAATGCGCACGAAGGTGTGGAGATCGATGCGCCCGGTGCGTACCCCCAGGTTGTAGAGCAGGTCCACCCGCTCCTGAATCGAGGGGATGCCGTTGGGGATCCGGGTGAAGTCGCCCCGGCCCATGTCCTTCTGGCCGTTGAAACTGAACGGGGCGTGGTCGGTGCCGATGGTGGAGATCAAGCCCGATCCGATCGCCGCCCACAGGGCGTGGTGGTTGGCACGATCGCGCAGTGGTGGAGACATGACGAACTTGGCGCCCTCGAACCCGGGAAGCTCGGCGTGGGTGGCGTCGAGCGCGAGGTGGGGGATCACCGATTCGACCCACATCCTCACGCCCCGCGCCCGCGCGGCGCGGGCCTCATCGAGCGCCGCGGCGCACGAGGTGTGCACCGCGTAGACATGCGCCCCGGTCAGCTCGGCGAAGGTCGCCAGATGGTGCACCCCCTCGGCCTCGACCCCCACCGGGCGGGACGGCTCGTGCCACCGGGGGCCGGTCTTGCCCTCGCCCAGCAGTTTCTTCTGCATCGAATCGATCGCCGTCGCGTTCTCGCAGTGGGCGGTGGTGATGACCCCAAGCTCCTGAGCCATCGTCAGCAGGTCGAAGAGGTGCTCATCGCTGATGTCCAGCGCCCCCTTGTAGGCGAGGAACACCTTGAACGACGCGAGCCCGTGCTCGGCGACGATCTCTCGCAGCTGCGCACGCGCCAGCTCGTCGAACCGCACCACGCCCATGTGGAAGCTGTAGTCGCAGTGGCTGTTCCCCTGGGCCTTGGCTCGCCACTCGTTGAAGGCGCTCATCGGCTCCTGATCGGGCGCGGGGCAGATCATCTCGATGTAGGTCGTCGTTCCGCCGACGATCGCCGCCCGCGAGGCGCTCTCGTGGTCGTCCCTGGCGTTGGTTCCCATGAAGGGCAGGTGCACATGCACATGCGGATCGATGAACCCCGGGAACACGAGCTTCTCGCTCGCGTCGATCACCTCGGTATCATCGGGCAGCGCGCCAGGGTCGATCGAGGATTCGATGCGGGTGACCTGCTCGTCGGCGCAATAGATGTCCGCGTGATAGTCCGCGTCGGCGGTGATGATGCGTCCGTTGGTGATCAGCAGCGGCATGCGCCTCTCCTATCTCAGATCTCGCTCGTGCGGGTGTAGGTCTCGGGGCGCCGATCACGGTAGAACTGCCAGACATTGCGTACTTCCCGGATCATGTCCAGGTCGATGTCCGCGATGACGACCTCGGTCTTGTCCCGCGCCCCCTCGGCGATGAACCGCCCGCGCGGGTCGCAGAAATACGAGTTGCCGTAGAACTCGCCGATGTTCCACGGCGACTCGGTCCCGACCCGGTTGATCGCCCCCACGAAGTACTGGTTGGCCACCGCGTGGGCCGGCTGCTCGAGACGCCAGAGATACTCGCTGAGCCCCGCGACCGTGGCCGACGGGTTGAAGACGATCTCCGCCCCGTTGAGCCCCAGCTCGCGCGCCCCCTCGGGGAAGTGGCGGTCGTAGCAGATGTAGATGCCGATCTTCCCGAATCGTGTGCTGAACACGGGGTAGCCGCCGGTTCCGGGCTTGAAGTAGAACTTCTCCCAGAACCCGGGGTGGAGGTGGGGGATGTGGTGCTTACGGTACTTACCGAGGTAGTTCCCCTCGTCGTCGATGACCGCGGCGGTGTTGTAGAACACGCCGGGCATCTCCTGTTCATAGATCGGGACCACCAGCACCATCCCGAGCCGCCGGGCCAGATCCCGCATCAGCCGGATCGTCGGGCCATCGGGGATGGGCTCGGCCAGGTCGTACCACCGGGTGTCCTGCTCGGCGGGGAAGTAGGGGGCATAGAACAGCTCCTGCAGGCAGCACACATTGGCCCCCCTGTCCGCGGCCTGCCGGATCAGCTCGACATGCATGTCGATATTGGCCCGCTTGATCGCGGGCAGGTCGTCCGAATCGGGCAGCGCGTTCTCCGCCTGGATCAGCGCGGCTCGGGTGATGCGGGGCATGGGGTGCTCCTGTGGGGCTCGGGCGGCGGTGTTTCCTACTGGAAACCCTAGCCGTTCGCCCTCAAAGAGCGGGAAACCGTGTCAAAAAAGCCGCTCGCGGCCGCGGCGCCGGGCAGCGATTCGGTACCATGGCGTCTGCAACCCCGTTTCGGGCGCCTGGTATCAACCCCGCCCGGTATTGGCCGACTGTGTGTCTCTGGATGCTCATCCAAGCGAGCCGACCCGTCCACCATCAAAGGATGCGTATGTCGATGATCAGACACCCCCGCGTGATCGTGGCCCTCGCTGGTGGCCTGTGCGTTTCCCCGGCCTGGGGTCAGGCGGAGGGCTACATGACCAACGCCCAGCTCGGTCAGCGACTCAACGCGATGGCCTCCGGGACCGAGCATGCCAGTCTGACGACTCTGGGAAGCAGTCTGGAAGGGTCACCGATCCAGCTCGTGACCCTGGCGGGATCACCGGAGACCGCGACCAGCACCCCCGCGATGCTGATCACGGCGGGCATCGATGGGCGGTATCTGGCGAGCACCGAGATGGCGGTGCGGATCGGGGAGCGGATCCTGGCCGACCACCCCGACCTGCTCGACTCGCTGACGGTGTACATCATCCCCCGCGTGAACCCGGACGGGGCGGCGCGGAATCTGAGCGCCGCGACCATGGGGTTCGTGGGCAACGCGCGCCCGGTCGATGACGACCGCGACCGGGCCACCGACGAGGACCGCCCCGACGATCTCAACGGCGACGGCTTCATCACCATGATGCGCCGCCTCGATCCACCGATTCAGGACGCCCCGACCCACCTGGCCGACCCCGACGACCCGCGCCTGAACATCATCCCCGACGCCAAGGAGCACCAGATCGCGAGCTTCACCTTGTATACCGAGGGGATCGACAACGACAACGATGGGGAGATCAACGAGGACGGGTTCGGGTCGGTTGATCTCGACCAGAACTTCATGCACATGTGGCCCGAGCACGCGGCCCACGCCGGGCGCTTCCCCCTGAGCGAGCCCGAGAGCATGGCGGTGGCCCGCTTCGTGATCGAGCACGACAACATCGTCATGGCCTATACCCTCGGCGGCATCGACAACCTCGTCAACCAGCCCGATTCCAAGGGCAAGGACATCACCGGGCAGGCCCCCAAGGGTATCGACTCGGCGGATGCGGACATGTACAAGATGGCCGGCGAGCTTTTCACCGGGGCGACCGGGGTGAAGACGGCGGACAAGGGCGACATCGCCGGGAGCCTGGAGGCGTGGCTGTACGCCCAGCGCGGGATTCCCAGTTTCGCCGCCAATCCCTGGGCCCGGCCAGAGCCAGAGAAGGAACACAAGGGCGATGGCGGCGGGACGAAACCCGACAAGAAATCGACGCCCGGGGCGCCGAGCGACGAGCCGGCGCTGACCCCCTCGCCGATCGGGGACATCAGCCAGGAGACGCTCGACGAGCTGGCGGCGGCCTACGAGGCCCAGACCGGCGAGAAGGTCGATCCGTTGATGATGTCGATGGTCACTCCCGAGATGGTCGAGCAGTTCGCGGCTCAGGCGGGGATTGGGGTCCGGCGCATCAGGGCCGACGAGGCGCAGGGCGAGGAGCCCGAGGGCGGAAAGGACAAGAAGAAGACCCGGAGCGACGACGCGAAGTGGCTCGGTTACTTCGAGAAGGCGGGGATAGACGCCTTTGTCGATTGGACGCCCTACGACCATCCCTCGCTGGGCAGGGTCGAGATCGGCGGGTTCAAGCCGCTGGTCAGGATCAACCCCCCCGCCGGCCGGCTCGACGAGCTGGCGGCCAGGCACACCGGCTTCGTTCTCAAGCTCGCCGAGGCGCGCCCCGAGGTTGAGATCGTCGGTCCCGAGATCAAGGCGATGGGCGGTGGGATCTACGATGTCCGCGTCGCGATCGTCAACAACGGGAAGATGCCCACCTCGACGCACTATTCGCGGACCACGCACACCGTGCGCCCCATCGTGGTGCGCCTCTCGGCCGATGTCGAGCACATGATCAGCGGCCAGCGGATCGACCGAGTCTGGGGCATCGACGCCGACGGCGGACGATCGGAGCACCACTGGATTTTCCGCAGCGACGATCTGTCGGGCGAGACGATCGAGATCGTGGACCCGCGGTTCGGCAACCGCACCATCGAGCTGGGCGGGCTGGACAAGTGAGCAGGAAACACACCATGCAGAAGCCAATCAGTGCGAAATGGTCGTTGTGCATCGTCGCTCTGCTGGGCGTGGCCGGGCTGTTCACAAGCGTGGCCAGCGCCCAGCAGCAGGTCCCCTCCAGGGTCGATATGACCTGGAACCGGTACTACGACTACGACGAGGTGACGCGGATCGTCAAGGACCTCGTGGCCGCGTACCCCGATCTGCTCACGCTCGAATCGCTGGGCAAGAGCGAGCAGGGACGCGACCTGTGGTTGATCACGCTCAACAACCCCAAGACGGGCGACGCCTCGTCGAAACCCGCCATGTACATCGACGGCAATGTGCACGGCAACGAGATCCAGGCGACCGAGACGGTGCTGTACTCGATCTGGTATCTCACCAAGAGCTACGGAAAGGTCGACCGGCTCACCGATCTGATCGACCGCGTGGCGTTCTACTTCGTCCCCTCGCAGAACCCCGACGGGCGCGCCAACTGGTTCGCCAACCCCAACACCCCGCACTCGTCCCGCGGCGGGCAGCGTCCCACCGACAACGACTCCGACGGCCTGTTCGACGAGGACGGCCCAGAGGACCTCGACGGCGACGGGAGCATCACCCGGATGTGGCGTTTCGATCCCAACGGCCGGTACCGGCGCGACGAGGTCGATCCCCGCATCATCGAGCGCGTCCCCGAGGGGGTGGAGGGCGAGCTGAGCCGCGCGGGCGAGGAGGGGATCGACAACGACGGCGACGGCCGCATCAACGAGGACGGGCCGGGCGGGTACGACATGAACCGCAACTGGCCCAGCGACTGGCAACCGAGCTACATCCAGTACGGCGCGGGCGAGTATCCCTTCGATTGCCCCGAGACCAGGGCGATCGCGGATTTCATCCTCCAGCACCCCAACATCGCCGCCGGGCAGAGCTATCACAACGCGGGCGGAATGATCCTGCGCGGCCCCGGCGCGTCGTACCTGGGCAACCTGTACCCCCGCCAGGACCAGCGTGTCTATGACGAGCTGGGCAAGGCGGGCGAGAAGCTGCTGCCGTTCTACAATTACATGGTCATCTACGCCGATCTGTACACCGTCCACGGCGGGTTCGTGAACTGGCTGGCCGAGGGACTTGGGATCACCAGCTTCACCAACGAGATCTGGAACGACACGAGGATCATGCCCGACCCCAGCCGCGAGTTCAGCGAGGAGGAGCGGATGGACTGGCAGGACCGGATCCTCTTCGGTCAGACCTTCACGGACTACACCGAGTACGACCACCCCACCCTGGGGCGTGTGCTCATCGGCGGCGGGACCAAGTATTCGTCGCGCATCACCCCGCCGTTCATGCTGGAAGAGGGCTGCCACCGCAACTTCGCCTTCTCGATGTTCCACGCCGCGAACATGCCCGAGATCCGCTTCAAGTGGGTGGGGATCAAGCCCATGGGCGAAGGGCAGTGGGAGATCACCGCAGAGATCGAGAACGACAGGATCATCCCCACCCGGCTCGAGATCGCGGCCCGCAACAAGATCGGGCTCCCCGACATGCTCACGCTCGACGGCGCGACCGTGCTGCTGTCGGGGACCCTCGACGACCGGTCGGACAAGACCCTGCGCCCCGTCGAGCATCGTCCCGAGCGGATGCTGCTCGACGACGGCATCCCCGGCAAGGACCATCGGACCTTCCGCTTCATCGTCGAGGGCGACGAGGGCGCGAGCGTAACGCTGCGGTACGCCGCCGAGAAGGCCCGCGACATCGAGATCAGTTTCCCTCTCCGCGAGCAGGAGATCACGCCCGCGTCCCACCGCGACTGACAACCCGCCAGCGGGTACGATCGTGTGCAATCCGCACGGGGGAACACCGCATGCTCGATCCAAGCGCTTGGCGCCTCGCGATGCTCAAGAACTGGCCTCGCCCCTCCAGACGCCTGCGCAAGCGCACCTTCGCGCTGCTCGAGCAGTATCTCGGGCGTCAGGGCTGGGCGCGATCGGTCGAGCAGGACGCCGCCGTCGATCTCGACGGCCCGATCCCGTGGTACACCTACCCGGCCATCTCGGAGCTGACCCGGATCACCCCGCCGGGCGCCAAGGTCTTCGAGTACGGTTCGGGCAACTCGTCGCTCTGGTGGCGGCTCCACGCGGCCCAGGTCGTGAGCGTCGAGCACGACCCGGTGTGGCACGCGCACTCGAACGCGGGCGCGACGGGCGATGTGCGCTTGCGCGAGGCCGGTGATCCGGCACACGAGCGGTACTTCGACGAGCTCCGGCGTCTGTGCGCCGAGATCTCCGCGCCTCCTGAGACGCTGGACGAGGGCACGATCGTGCGTCGCGGGCTGGCGACCGAACCCTTCTTATCCTATGTCGCCGAACTGATGACCTTCCCACAAGGACATTTCGACATCATCGTGGTCGACGGCATGGCCCGCAGCGCCTGCGCCCGGCTCGCTTCCCAGCGACTGGCTCCCGGTGGCTTCATCGTCTTCGACAACGCCGATCGCCATGAATACGCCGATGCCTACGCCCACCTCATCGAGCAGGGCTTCGGGCGCATCGACTACTGGGGACCGGGCCCGATCAACCCCTACGCCTGGTGCACCTCGGTCTTCATTCGGACGCTTGGTGCGCTGAAACGGGCGGTGCCGGACCCCTCGCACGCCTCGGCGAGCGGACCCGCCTGATCGGGGTGTCCGCGGGGCCGGGTTTCACCGCTTTCCGGGAGACGCCCCAGAGTGGACGCGGTTTCAGCCGGTATTCATGCCCATTTCATCTGCTTGTGGATAGTGCCTCTTGAACACCACGGTCGCCCCGCGGGAAGTCATCGCCGGGCGCCGCTTCATGAAAGGAGCGCACGATGCAGCAGCAACGAGATCAGAACCAGCAGGGACGCGACGAGCGGAACCAGTACGATCAGAACCGGACCTCCCGTGGCCAGGGATCCACCAGCAGCGAGTCGTACCGCCAGTTCACCCGCGAGCAGGGGAACGCCGATGAGGGGCGCTACGGAAACCCGATGGAGGGGTTCGATGACCGCTCGTACACCCAGCAGCGCATGGGCGAGTACCAGGGGGTTCAGTACGGGCAGCCCCACGGCCAGTTCCAGCCCGGGTACGGGGCGAACCAGAACAGGCAGGATGCCTGGCGCAACGACAGCGACATCGAATACCGTGCGGGGTATCAGGAGTCCCAGAATCCGTCAGGGATGCGCGGCCAGCAGCAGTATCCCCATTCATCGGGATGGGAGCAGCAGTACAAACAGGGTTACGGGCAGGAGCGGACCTTCGGCAGCAACGCCTATCAGCCATACGACCAGGCGGCCAGCGGCGCGGTGAGCGCCCCCACGCACCACTCGCAGACCCGGGCTAACCAGCAATACGCCCCCTTCCAGGGACGCGAGCAGTACGGATCCCAGAACCGGTTCGCCCAGGGCGGGGACACGAACATGCGCCGCACGATCACCCAGGTCGGCGGGCGCCGCACCGGCCCCAAGAACTACAAGCGATCGGACGATCGCATCTTCGAGGATGTCTGCGAACGCATCAGCGACCAGCCCTATCTCGACAGCAGCGAGGTCGAGGTGGAGGTCAGCGACTGCCAGGTGACGATCAAGGGCACCGTCACCGAGCGCTGGATGAAGCACCAGATCGAGGATATCGCCGATGAGGTCCGCGGCGTAAAAGAAGTCGAAAACCAGATCCGGGTCCGCCCGCAGGGCGCCTCGCAGGACGAGGAGGACGAGGAGCACAAGCCCTCGTCCAACGGCGGCGGGACGGGCAAATCCTCCTCACGAAAATCCTCATCGGGCTCTTCCAAATAGGGCGGCATCAAACATTCATTGACTCCGGACAGGGCCCCGCATGACGCGGGGTCCTGTGCTTTGGGGCCAGCACATGATCCGGCCTGGGATTTCGGTCGTTCGGCGAGTCGGGGGAGCCGTTTGCATTCCGCGGCTTCAGCCTGTACCATCTGCCGTCCCCATTCTTCGAGGAATCCGCATGCCGAAACATCGCCCGCTCGTCGTCCTTCTCGCCTGTGTCGCCCTGGTCGCGGGCTGCAAACCGAACTCGAAGCAGGGCGCCGGGGAGGGCGGGGGCGGCGATCAGGCCGCAAGTCCTATCCTCGTCGGGCATTACGCTTCGATGACCGGTTCCGAGGCGACCTTCGGGCAATCCACGGACAACGGCATCCGCCTGGCACTGAAAGAGCGGAACTCGTCGGGGGGCGTCCTGGGACGGCAGGTCAAGGTGATCACCTATGACGATCAGGGCAAGCCGCAGGAAGCGGGAACCGCGGTGACGCGACTGATCACCGACGACCATGTGGTGGCGGTGCTGGGTGAGGTGGCCTCGTCGCTCTCGCTCGCCGGCGGGGCGGTCGCCCAGCAGTACGGCGTGCCGATGATCACCCCCTCTTCCACGGCTCCCTCGGTGACGCGGGGTCGGGACATGGTCTCCCGCGTCTGCTTCATCGATCCCTTCCAGGGCTATGTGGGAGCGAAGTTCGCTCGGGAAGACCTGGGCGCGCAGACCGCCGCGATCCTGTTCGACCAGCAGCAGGCGTACTCGACCGGGCTGGCCGACGAGTTCAAGAGAGAGTTCGGCGAGATGGGTGGGAAGATCACCACCGAGCAGGCCTACAGCGGCGGGGATTCGGATCTGAGCGCTCAGCTGACGACGATCCGGGCGACGAATCCGGACATTATCTATGTGCCGGGGTACTACACGGATGTGGGTAATATCGCGATTCAGGCCAAGCGTCTGGGCATCGACGCCCCGTTGCTCGGGGGCGACGGCTGGGATTCATCGCAGCTCGTGGCGATCGGCGGCGACGCGATCGAGGGCGATTATTATTCCAATCACTATTCACCCGATCAGCCGCGGGCCGAGGTTCGCGGCTTCGTGGAGAAATACCAGGCGGAGTACGGGACGGTGCCCGATGGGCTCGCGGCCCTGGGTTACGACGCCGCCAACCTGCTCTTTGAGGCCATGGAGCGGTCGGCCTCGCTCGGGGGACGGGACCTGGCCACGGCGATCGCCGCCACGGAGAACTTCCACGGCGTCACCGGGGTGATCTCGATGGACGCGAACCGAGACGCCCGCAAACCCGCCGTGATCGTGCAGATCAAGGACGGCAAGCCGACATATGTGACGACGATCGATCCCCGCGACTGAGCGCGCCCCCATCCACCTGTATGACGAAGTTTCTCCAAACGCTTATGGACGGCATCGCGGTGGGCGGGCTCTACGCGCTCATCTCTCTGGGTTATACCATGGTCTACGGTATACTCCAGTTCATCAACTTCGCGCATGGCGATGTGTTCGTGCTCGGGGCCTGGGTCTCGCTCTCGGCGGCCCTGGCGGCCGGATGGTCGCTTGGCGGGCAGCCCGAGCCCATCGCCGCGTGGCTGCTCGTGCTCATCACCGTGCTGACCGCTCTCGCCGTGCTCTCGCTCCTGTACGAGCGGTTTGTCGCCTCGCGGTTGCGCGGGGCGGGGTGGGCCGGGGCGCCCGCGTCGGCCGGCGGGGCCGCGCTGGCGCTTGTCGCGACGGGCGGGTGGGTTTCCGTCTCGCTGGTGTACCTGGCCCGGGCGCTGGCCTCCCAAGACGGCCTCAGGCACGCGGCGGCTTTCGTCATCCTGCTCTGTGCGATGGTCGCCTGCGGGACGGTCGGTTTCGTGATCGAGCGGCTGGCGTACCGCCCGCTGCGGGGCGCGCCCCGCCTGAACATCCTGATCACCGCCATCGGCGTGTCCCTGCTGCTCCAGAACATCGGACAGCTCGGGTGGATGTTCGGCACCCGGCCGATGCGCATGCCCTCGCTCCTGCCCAACACGATCCTGTTTCAGATCGGGGGGACGACCGATGCCCAGGGCGTGCTTGTCGGATCGGTCAATGTCCGCCTGATCGATGTGATCGCCCTCTCGCTCTCGGTGCTGCTGATGCTCGGGCTCGAGTGGCTCATCCATCGCACCAGGGCGGGGCGTGCGATGCGGGCCGTCTCGTTCAGCCCGGAGAACGCGGCCCTGATGGGCGTCAATGTCGACTCGATCATCTCCTTCACTTTCGTGCTCGGCTCGGTGCTCGCCGCCTCCGCGGGGTTCCTGTACGCGATGAAGTACCCGGGCATCAACCAGACGGCCCACACCACATGGATTCTGCTCGGGCTCAAGGCGTTCGTGGCGGCGGTCATCGGGGGGATCGGGAGCATCCGCGGCGCGATGATCGGGGGGGTGCTGATCGGCCTGATCGAGATGTTCGGGGCCGCGTACATCTCGGCCGGGTTGCGCGATGTGTATGTGTTCTCGCTGCTCATCCTGGTCCTGCTCTTCCGCCCCGACGGCATCCTCAAGCAGGCCACCGTGCAGAAGGTCTAGCTGATGGACGCAGGAGATTCCCCCGAAATCCCGGTCTGGAAGGCGCTCGGGCGATCGCTGCTGCCGCTGGCGGTCGGCCTGGCCTTCGCGCTGGCGATGCACCTGGCCTTCCTGCCGCTCTTCGGCCCGTTCTACGCGAAGCTGGCGCTCGATATCGGCATCGCGATCATCCTCGCCGTCTCGCTGAACATCGTCAACGGTTTCACCGGGCAGTTCTCCATCGGTCACGCCGCCTTCATGGCCGCGGGGGGGTATCTCGCCGCCGCGATCACCTACTACGGATCCATGATGATCTGGGGCCAGAGCATCGCACGGGGAGGGATACTCAGCTACACGCAGAGCATCTCGACCTACAGCGAACCGCTGTTCGCGTGGGGCGACCTGCTCTTCGTGGCCGCGTGCCTGGCCGGAGGCCTGTTCGGGGCGTTGTGGGGGTACTTCGTGGGCCTGCCATCGCTGCGTCTGCGCGGCGATTACCTCGCGATCGTCACGCTCGGCTTCGGCGAGATCGTCCGCGTGCTGATCCAGCAGACCGAGCCCGTGCTCTATCAGCAGAGCGTAATCCACGAAACGCCCATCCCCGAGCTGGCGTTTCATGTGGGCGGGGCCGTCGGGTTCAATGGCGTGCCTTACTACACATCGCTGTTCTGGGTTTACTCCGCCGTCGCCGTCACGCTCATCGTCTCCTGCCGGCTCAAGCTCTCGAGCTATGGGAGGGCGTTCCTGTCCATCCGGGAGGACGAGATCGCCGCCGAAGCGATGGGGGTGCGTACGACCCGGTACAAGGTGCGGGCCTTTGTTGTCGCGGCCTTCTTCGCCGGGGTCGCCGGCGGGCTCTTCGCCCACCAGGTGGGGAACATCCTCAACCCGCGCGAGCTCGGGTTCATGAAGTCGTTCGAGTTCGTCATCATGGTCGTGCTGGGGGGGATGGGCTCGATCTCCGGGGCCGTGCTCGCGGCCGCGTTCCTGACGGTGCTGCCCGAGTTGCTGCGGAACCCGCCGCACATCTGGCATGTCGGGTTGATCGTGATCGCCCTGGCGGCTCTGTACACCCGGCGCAACAGGCTCCGGACGATCGTCTCGCTCGTTGGGCTCATCGTCGGCCTGGAGGTCATCCGCGCCGCCGCCCTGGCGTACGGCGTCGAGCTGTCCGAGTACCGCATGGTGCTCTACGCCCTGACGCTGATCCTGATGATGATCCTCAGGCCCCAGGGCCTGTTCGGGGTGCACGAGATCTGGGAGCTTGACCTGCTCGGTCCCTGGCGCGGCCTCCTCTCGCGCGTGCGTCCCGGCTCCGGGCGTCAGCAGCGTTCAAGCGATCTCGCCTCCAAGGGAGAGAGACCATGACCCCCGTGCTCGAAGCCAAAGGCGTGAGCATCTCCTTCGGCGGGCTCAAGGCGGTTGGCGGGTTCAATCTCTCGCTCGGCCAGGGCGAGCTGGCGGGCATGATCGGGCCCAACGGCGCTGGCAAGACCACCGTGTTCAACATGCTCACCGGCATCTACCGTCCGGGCGCGGGCTCGATCATGCTCGACGGCCGGTCGCTCGTGGGGATGCGCCCATCGGAGATCGCCGAGGCCGGGCTCGCCAGAACCTTCCAGAATATCCGCCTGTTCGGAGAGCTGAGCGTGCTCGATAATGTCCGAGTCGCCCGGCATCTGCGCACCGGGCAGTCCATGTTCGGCACCATCCTGCGCACGCGAGCCAGCATCCGCGAGGAGAAGGCCGTCAAGCGGTATTCGCTCGCCCTGCTCGAGTCCTTCGGCCTGACCGAGCGAGCGTGCGAACAAGCGAAGAGTCTGCCCTACGGCGACCAGCGCCGCCTGGAAATCGCCCGGGCCCTGGCCACCGGCCCCAGGGTCCTGCTGCTCGATGAGCCCGCCGCGGGCATGAACCCCTACGAGAAGCGGCAGCTGCGCCAGCTGATCCGCAAGACCCGCGACGAGTTCGGGATCTCCATCCTGCTCATCGAGCACGACATGGGGCTGGTCATGGATATCTGCGAGCGCATCACGGTGCTGGACCACGGGGAGATCATCGCTGTCGGTCCCCCGGAGCAGGTGCAGAACGACCCCAAGGTCTGCGAGGCCTATCTCGGCGCTCCCCGCCACACCGACCAGTGCGATCGGGGAGGGGACGACTGATGCCGCCGCTGCTGGAAATTGTGGATCTTCATGTGCATTACGGCGCGGTCCACGCCCTGCACGGCGTCTCGCTGTCCGTGCCCGAGGGGCGGATCGTGACCCTGATCGGCTCCAACGGCGCCGGCAAATCCACGACGCTGCGGACCATCTCGGGCCTGCTGCGCCCGAGCCAGGGACAGATCTTTTACGACGGGAAGCCCATCCACGCGATGCCGCCGCACCGCATCGTGGGGCTGGGCGTGGCGCACTGTCCCGAGGGGCGCGGCGTCTTCGCCAACATGTCGGTCCAGGAGAACCTCGCGATGGGCGCGTATCAGCGCAGGGATGCGGACGGCGTGGCGCGCGACCGAGAACGCGCCCTGGAGCTCTTCCCCCGCCTTCGCGAGCGGCTGCGACAGAGCGCCGGCACGCTCTCGGGCGGCGAGCAGCAGATGCTGGCCATCGCCAGGGCCTTGATGACCAGGCCCCGCCTGCTGCTGCTCGACGAGCCCTCACTGGGGCTGGCGCCCCAGATCGTGCAGACGATCTTCCGCATCATCCGTGAGATCAACGAATCCGGCACCACGATTCTCTTCGTTGAGCAGAACGCGAACATGGCGCTCGATGTCGCCCACCGGGCGTATGTTCTGGAGGTCGGGACCATCAAGCTCTCGGGGCCGGCGAGCGAACTGGCCAAGAGCGATGAGGTTCGCAAGGCGTACCTGGGCGTGGACTGATCCCCCGAGGAGCGGTGCGGGCGCGGCGACGCCGCGGCCGGCTCGGGCGGTGGTCTCGGCGTGCTGGGCCGCTGGCCCCGCGCCGGGCGCACAGACATCATCCCGCAGCGCCAGGGCACTCCATCCGTGTCCCTTAGAGGCCAAACGCCACGAATCCGAGCCGCCCGTCTTCGGGCCATTGCCGGGAAAGCGGACCGCCAGAGAAACGCACGACCGCGGCCGGGTCGCGTAACCCGGCCGCGGTCGGCCATGTGTCTCGGATCACGCTTCAGCCGGCCTGGGCCGCGACCCCGCGGATGCGCATCGAGTAGAAGCTCCGCCACACGAACACCAGCGACACGAGGAAGAACGCCGCGGCGAGCATGTGGCTTGTCCCGGTCTCGAGCGTGACGGCCAGCTCGACGGCCAGCAGCCCGAAGAGCGTGGTGAACTTGATGATGGGGTTCATCGCCACCGAGCTGGTGTCCTTGAACGGGTCGCCCACGGTGTCCCCGATGACCGTGGCGTCGTGGAGAGGGGTCCCCTTCTCGCCCAGGTCCACCTCGACATACTTCTTGGCGTTGTCCCAGGCCCCGCCGGCGTTGGCCATGAAAATCGCCTGGTAGAGCCCGAAGATCGCGATGCCGATGAGGTAGCCGATGAAGAAGTACGGCTCGACGCACGCGTAGGCCAGCGTGCCGAAGAAGACGGCCAGGAAGATGTTGAACATGCCCCGCTGGGCATAATGCGTGCAGATTTCGACCACGCGCTTCGAGTCGCGCGTCGACGCCTTGCTGGCGCCCTCGAGCTTGATGTTGGCCTTGATGAACTCCACCGCGCGGTAAGCGCCGGTCACCACGGCCTGCGTGGCGGCGCCCGTGAACCAGTAGATGACCGCGCCGCCCGTAATCAGCCCGAGGAGGAAGGGCGCGTGCAGCAGGGAGAGGTACTTGAGGTTCTCCGGGTTGAGCACGGGCCGGCCGTCGGCGCCGGGCACGATCCCCACCAGAAGCACGATGATGGCGAAGATCATCGTCGTCGCGCCGACCACCGCCGTGCCGATCAGCACCGGCTTGGCGGTGGCCTTGAAGGTGTTGCCCGCGCCGTCGTTGGCCTCCAGGAAATGCTTCGCCCGCTCAAAGTCCGGGGCCACGCCCAGATCGCGTTGAAGCTGCTCACGCACGCCCTCCTGCTGCTCGATCAGCGAGAGCTCGTACACGGACTGGGCGTTGTCGGTCACGGGGCCGTAGGAATCGACCGCGATGGTCACCGGGCCCATGCCCAGGAAGCCGAAGGCGACCAGGCCGAAGGCGAACACCGGGGCGGCGAGCATGAAGACATCACCCCCGTCGGTAAGCCCCGGGAACCGGAGGCTCACGAGGTAGGCGATCCCCATCAACGCGATGATGGTGATGCCCGTCCAGAAGGCGCTGAAGTTGCCGGCGGTAAACCCCGAGAGGATGTTCAGGGACGCGCCGCCCTCGCGCGAGCTGGTGACCACCTCGCGCACATGCTTGGAGTGGACCGAGGTGAAGATCTTGACTAGTTCCGGGATCAGGGCGCCGGCGAGCGTGCCGCAGCTGATGATGATCGAGAGCTTCCACCAGAGCGTGGGATCGCCGGCCAGGTCCGGGATCAGCAGCCACGAGAAGAGGAAAGTCATCGCCACCGAGACCAGCGAGGTCAGCCAGACCAAGGTTGTCAGCGGGTGCTCGAAGTTCATCGTGTCCGCGTTCCGGTACCTCGAGCGTGCGATCGCCGCGTTGAGCAGGTACGACCCGCCCGAGGCCAGGATCATCATGATGCGCATCGCGAAGATCCAGACCAGCAGCTGGACCTGGATGGCCTCCTGGGGGACGGCCAGAAGGATGAAGCTGATCAGCGCGACGCCCGTCACGCCGTAGGTCTCGAAGCCGTCGGCGGTCGGGCCGACCGAGTCGCCGGCGTTGTCACCGGTGCAGTCGGCGATCACGCCGGGATTCCGGGCGTCGTCCTCCTTGATCCCCAGCACGATCTTCATCAGGTCGGCGCCGATGTCGGCGATCTTGGTGAAGATGCCGCCGGCGATGCGCAGCGCCGCGGCCCCGAGGGACTCGCCGATCGCAAACCCGATGAAACACGGGCCCGCGTACTCACCGGGTATGAACAACAGGATCGCCAGCATCACGAACAGCTCGACGCTGATCAGCACCATGCCGATCGACATCCCCGCGCGCAGCGGGATGTCGTAGCAGGGGAAGGGCTTGCCCGACAGCGAAGCGTACGCGGTGCGCGAGTTGGCGAAGGTGTTGATCCGGATCCCGAACCAGGCCACCCCGTAGCTGCCCGCGATCCCCGCGAGGCTGCACCCCAGGATCACCAGGACCGTCATCCACGGCATGCCGTAGTGGATCTCGGCGGTGACCGGGTCCTCGTGCGGCGTGAGCCACCCGAAGTACCAGACCATGATCGCGGCGATGAAGGCCCACAGCAGCAGCAGGAACTTGCCCTGTGTGATCAGGTAGGTTTTGCAGGTCTCGTAGATCAGCTCCGAGATCTCCAGCATCGAATCATGCACCGCCAGACGCTTGAGCTGCGAGTAGATCACCAGCCCGAAGATGCCGCCAAGCAGGCAGATGGCGATGCCGATCATCAGCAGCCGGTCCCCCGGAAGCCCGAGAAACTCCTGCGAGCCCAGGTCCGGGACCACAAGCTGCGCCTCGCTGGCCAGCGCCCGACCGCTCATGAGCGGGATCGTCAACGCGCCGGCGATCAGTTGTACAAGTCGTCCGTTGCTCCATGCCGATCGGGCAGGGCTCGAACTGCGGCTCTTATGAAGTGTGAGCATGGTTCAGATGTCCTCGCAGGGTGTGACTGATGGATGACCAAACCGCCTCGCCTCGGAGCCGGTCTACTCCCGGCTCACCCCCCCTAACATGGGCGGTCAGCGATGGTGAGGCCTAGTATAGCAACTCGTCCGTCTGCCCGCGGCGACGGTCGGACCGCCCCAGCCCACTCATAACCATCGTTCAGCGGCACTGCCAACCGATAGTTTTCTTGCCTGAGCAGCCAGCCGGGACTCGGACTCTTCATTCTGAGCACGACCATGAAGGGCGCATGGAGCGGGTGGAAGACACGCTCTCCCGGGTCGGACACGACCAAGCCGGGTCGGCGAAAGCCGAGCCATCGCCAGACGGGCACACTCCGTCCGCGCCACGCGCCTCGGTGAGATCGCCCTCCACGATGGGTGTGTGCAAAGGCGCTCGGGCATTCCCGAGGGCCTTTGCGTTGCTCTTCATGCATGGATTCGATGTCCGAGCGTGGCGCCGGACAGCGCCGATGAAAGCGGGTGATCGGGATCGAACCGACGACATTCAGCTTGGGAACTAGACGGCACAACCCGCACAGCTAGACATTTCTATGCTTCCGAACGCACAGAAAGCCTTTTTTTCAGGGGCTTGCGCGCGATACTTGTTTCATACGGAAGCGTATGAAGGCATACCCAATCACGCCTGATTCGCCCCGGCATTCTCCCCCGATTCTCCCCGGAGCGAACCATGCGCACAGTTTCGGACAGTGACCGCAAGTTCAGATTCACAGACACCCGCTTAGAAGCTTGGCCCCCGAGCGGGAAGTCTGCCTGTTCGATCAGGACAAGCCCAATCTGGTCCTGCGGGTGCGGGGCCGGTCAAAGAACTTCTACTACTGGCGCACCGATGCGAAGACCGGGAAGACCGCCAAGGTCCGCATCGGACGCCTGGGCGAGTGGACTGTACGGACGGCACACCACCTACCGCCCGCGCCGATTCATCCTGGTAGGCAGCACGAACGATCGGAAGTACCTGCGGGACCGCATGGGCAACCGGCGGTTCTGGCCGGTGACGGTCGGGACCATCGACCTGGACAGGATCAGGGCCGACCGGGATCAACTGTGGGGCGAAGCGGCCACGCGCGAAGCCGCCGGGGAGTCCATCCGCCTGGATTCCCGGTTGTGGGCTGAGGCCGCGAAGGCGCAGGCCGAGCGTGAAACGGAAGACCATCCGTTTGAAGAGGCGATGGCCGACCTGCTGGGCGACATCGAACGGGGTTGGGTATGGACTGAAGACCTCTGGCAGGTGCTGCACAAGCCAACCCCGGCGCACCGCACCCAAGCCGACAATGAGGCCCTGGGCGGGGCTCTGCGGCGGCTCGGGTGGCGACGCCCAACGGGGGCGAAGCAGATCAAGCATGGGGGGCGAAAGGCGACAGGGTTCGTCCTGGGGCCAGAGGGTGCCACCGCTGGCAACCTGCCCCGCGTGACCTTTGAGCGGGTGCTGAGGGACGACGGTTCCCATGAGTCTTGGCGGGTGGTGGTAGAGGGGCAGCGTGCCGATGCGATCGGCATTGCGTACGGGTCTGGGGGTGGAGCATGACCGGACTACGCCCCCAGAGGCGGCGGACTACCGCCAACGGGCCAGAATCGTCCCTCAGAGCGCAGAATCGGGGTTGGACTACCGCAACTACCCCGGATATCCCCTTCGCCTATGAGTCCCCTAGCTATGGACCCCTATACCCCTATACCTCCCCTCTCTATACCTCTCAAAGGGATAAAGGGGTAGTAAGGGGTAGACCGGTAGGCGAAGGGCGATCAGGCAACGCCATGGGCCGATTCGGTGGCTACCCCCTTCGGTGGCGTGATACCCCGTGCGGGTAGTTCCGTTGCCAGCCTGGGGCGCATCCTCCCCGCGTCCGCCGCGCCAGACCCCACCACCCCTCGCCACGGTATGAAACCCGTATGGGACGCGCACTGGGGGCCGGGCGAACCGCTGACACTCTGCCACCTCATTAGACAGACGCACCTGGAGCCGAGAATGTCGGCCCTAGGACGCTGCCAGAGCGGTTTCTATCGGCCCCAACCCCCATTCTCCCCGGCGGGGAGAAACGCATGCGCCGTTCCCGGACCAAAGCCCGTCAGCGGCAGGATATTGGACTACCGCACGCCTGCCGATCGTGTTATCGGGCCGTCCGATAAGAGGGGGTCGGACCAAAAAACAGAACGAATCCAGACCGTACCACCCCTCCCAGCCCGTGTGATTTTTTGGAATCGACCCACCGCATCTTGTTAAGTTTTTATAAACCATGACCCACCCAACCCCCAATCCAGCCCGATCCCGTTGACCCCGCCTGGGCGCTCCCCGACACCGCCGCCCCGGCTCGCCCGTCACCGGGCCATGCTTCGCCCGCCTGCTGGCCGTTGCCAAGTTGCACGGCTGGCCAGCCGTCTGGCGCTGGGCGGAGGGCTACGCCACCATCGAACCGATACCCCGCACCGGCGAGCCGCGCGAGCGCCCGGGCGCGGCGCAAGACGCTTCGGGTCTTTCGAACTGGACGGGGTGACTGGCGCGCCCCTGAGCGAGCACGGGTCGGCCGAGCCCCTGCGCGCCCCGATCGCGCGCCCCGAGACGAGCGTGGTGCTGCTGCTGATCAAGCTCACCGGTCATCTGCACGCCGAGAGCGCCCGCCAGTTCGCCCGAGATTCGGGCAAGCCCAGTGTCCACCTGACGGCGGGGTACAACCCGGAACAGATCGCCACAGTCTGCTGGGGCAGGTCTCGGATCGGCTCGCCTGAGGCGAAGCGGCCTTCTGGATCGTGAGTGGGTTTAGCTTTTCCCCATCGGCTGGGGTGGCGCGCCACCCGATACCCAACATCCTACGATCATCTGTTCCTCCTTTGTGACCCCCATCCGATTCGCCTCCGGCGGAACACCTTTTCCCGGGGCGGGGAAGGCGAAAGAAATCACTTGACGCCGACGGCTGAATCCATTCTGAGCGCCGCTGGCCCGATCGCGGGGCTGCTGGGGGCGGGGTACGAGCCCCGGTCGCAGCAGGTGGTGATGTCGCGCGCGGTGGGCGAGGCGATGGAGGGGCGCTCGCACCTGCTGGTCGAGGCGGGGACGGGGGTGGGCAAGAGCTTCGCGTACCTGGTGCCGGCGATGATGCGGGCGATTGAGCGGCAGGAGACGGTGGTGGTGGCGACCAACACCATCGCGCTCCAGGAGCAGATCGTCAAGAAGGACATCCCGCTCTTGAACGCGGCGCTGGCGGAGGTCGGCGAGTGCAAGTCGGTGCTGGTCAAGGGGCGGGGGAACTACGCGTCGATCCGGCGACTCAAGCTCGCGTCGGAGCGCAAAAGCAAGCTCTTCGCCGAGCCGGCGCAGCGGCGTACATTGGACATGATCGAGGAGTGGGCGTACGAGACGAGCGACGGGACGCTCTCGACGCTGCCCCAGCTCGAACGCGGCGGGGTGTGGAACAGCGTGCAGTCCGATTCGACCAACTGCATGGGGCGCAAGTGCCCGCATTATCAGGATTGTTTCTACCAGAGCGCCCGGCGGGAGATGGAGGGGGCGTGCCTGCTGGTGTGCAACCATGCGCTCTTTTTCAGCGACCTGGCGCTGCGTTCGATGGGGACGGGGTTCCTGCCGGCGTACGACCATGTCATCCTGGACGAGGCGCACGGCGTCGAGGACGCGGCGGCGGACCATTTCGGGCTGCGCCTGACCGAGTGGCGGGTGTCGTTCCTGCTCAACCAGCTCTACAACGCCAGGACGGGTAAGGGGTACCTGAGCAACCTGGCGCTGCAGGCGGGGGATATCGAGCCGGTCGAGAAAGCGTACAAGCTTGTATCCCACGGCGAGAAGTGCATGGAGCGGTTCTTCGATCAGCTCTACCGCCTGGCGCTGTCGGGACGGCTGGTCAATGGGCGGATGCGCGAGGCGGGGATGATCGAGAACCCCCTGACGCAGGCGATGAACGAGCTGAGCGTGCGGCTCAAGCGCCTCAGGGAGCTGGTGTCACGCGAGGCGGACCAGTTCGAGCTCAACTCGTTCTCGGTGCGGGCCGCGGAGATCGGGGACCAGGCGCACGCGCTGATCGAGCAGACGCTCAAGGACTGCGTGTACTGGGTCGAGACGAGCGAGAGCAAGGGACGCGGCGGGCCCAGGGTGACGCTGTCGTGCTCGCCGGTCGAGGTCGCGCCGATCCTGCGTGAGCACCTGTTCGGGCAGGGGTGCTCGGTGGTGCTCACCAGCGCGACGCTGAGCACACGCGAGGTGCGCGAGGAGGCGCCCGAGCACGCGGAGACGGCCTTCGGGCACATCCTGGGGCGGCTTGGCGCCGAGGGGGCCAGGACGCTGCAGCTGGGATCGCCGTTTGATTTCCGGCGTCAGGTGCGGGTGATCGTGGACACGACGGTGCCCAGCCCGGGATACGCAAGACGCCCCGTCCGCTCTACGGGCGCTTCGCCCACGGAGGCGGGGAAGGAACGCGAGTCGTTCGAGGGCGCGATCTGCTCGCGGGTGCACGACCAGGTCGTCGCGACCGACGGCGGGGCGTTCGTGCTGTTCACCAGCTTCAAGCTGCTCAATCAGACGGCCGACCGGCTCAAGGGGCCGCTGGAGGCGCTGGGGATGCGAGTGTGGGTGCACGGGCGCGACGGGGCGCGGACGCAGATTCTCGATGAGTTCCGGGATTGCGAGCGGGGCGTGCTGTTCGGGGCGGCGAGTTTCTGGCAGGGGGTCGATGTGCGTGGGCGGGCGCTGCGGAATGTCATCATCACGCGCCTGCCGTTCGATCCGCCGGACCGGCCGATCGTCGAGGCGCGGGGCGAGCGGATCCGGCAGCTCGGCGGCGACCCGTTCCGCGACGACGCCTTGCCGCGGGCGTTGATCCGGTTCAAGCAGGGGTTCGGCCGCCTGATCCGCAGCGCGGGGGACTCGGGACGGGTGGTGGTGCTTGACCCGCGGATCCTGACCACGGGGTATGGGAAGTTGTTCCTGCGGGTGATCCCCGAGGGGGTCGAGGTGGAGCGGGTGTGAAGAGGGGCGGTAGGCAGTAGGCAGTAGGCAATGGGGAAGAGGGAAGAGGGAAGAGGGAAGATATCGCCGATCCTTGGCATGGGGGCATGGGGGCGGATTTGGCATAAAAGACTGTGGAGTGGGGGATAGGCCCCTGGCGGGTGTTCTTTTTGAAACCGGGCGCTATCCTTTCGGTCCCCCGGAACGCGGCGGATTCGCGGATCCGGGGTGGCGCGAAACACGATCGCCCTCCCCCTGACCACGGAGAACCCATGCTCGGACGCGTTTTCAAGGCCTATGACATTCGCGGGGTGTACCCCGATCTGCTCACCGATTACATGGCCTGGCAGATCGGCTGCGGGACGGGCAAGTTCCTGCTCGACGAGGCGCAGAGCGATGGGGAATCGACGCCGATGATGCGCAATGTGGTGGTGGGGAGGGACATGCGCCGCTCGTCGCCCAAGCTGGTCGAGGAGCTGGTGCGTGGGCTCAACTGCGCGGGGGCGTCGGTGATCGACCTGGGCCTGATCGACACGCCCATGATGTACTTCGCGATCAACTACTTGGATTGCTCGGGGGGGGTGGTGGTGACGGCGTCGCACAACCCACCGCAGTACAACGGGTTCAAGATCTCCAAGCGCAAGGCGAGGCCCGTGGGGGAGACGACGGGCCTGGCGGAGGTGCGCAAGAACGCGGCGATGACGGACAAGAACCTCACGCCCCAGCCGGGCGCGAGCGTGGAGCAGCGCGACCTTTGGGACGCGTACGCCAGGCATGTGCGCAGGTTCATCGACCTTGGCAAGCGGGACGCGAAGAAGCCGCTGAAGATCGTGGTCGATGCGAGCAACGGGATGGCGGGGACGATGTGCCCGCGGGTGTTCGGGAAGAACGGCGAGGCGATCGAGGGGCTGACGATCATCGAGATGAACTTCGACAACAGCAAGGGCGAGTTCGCGCACGAGCCCAACCCGCTGGTGGCGGCGAACCTGGAGCAGTTGCGGGAGGCGGTCGTGGAGCGGGGAGCCGATCTGGGCCTGTGCTTCGACGGCGACGCGGACCGCTGCGTGGCGGTGGACGAGAAGGGCGGGGTCATCGCGTGCGACATCATGACCGCGCTGCTGGTGCCGTACTTCATGGCGCAGAAGCCGGGCAGCGCGATCGTGTACGACCTGCGCTCGACCAAGGCGGTCAAGGAGGAGATCGAGAAGCACGGGGGAGTGGCGCTGCGGGGGCGCGTGGGGCATGTGTTCATGAAGCAGCTGCTGGCGGAGAACGAGGCGATCTTCGGCGGCGAGCTCTCGGGTCACTTCTATTTCCGCAAGAACTTTAACGCCGACAGCGGCGCGATCGCGATGGCGACGATCCTGTCGGTGCTGGCGCAGTCGGGCAAGCCCATGAGCAGGCTGGTCAAGCCGCTGCTGCGGTATGTGCAGTCGGGCGAGGCGAACTTCGAGAACGAGGAGCAGGACGAGGCGCTCGAGACGGTGATGGAGACCTTCGGCGACCGGGGCGACATCGACGAGCTCGACGGGGTCACGGTGGACTGCTTCGACAGCGAGGGGTGGTGGATGAACATCCGCAAGTCCAACACCGAGCCGCTGCTGCGGCTGAACATCGAGGCCAAGACCCGCGAGAAGCTCGACGAGATCTACGCCGAGGTGGCGCCGCTGCTGGGGACGAGGGTGGCGCACTGAGCCGGGGGCGGGGAGCGTCCCGGCCGGCGAGGATATCCGCATGCGCGTTGGGACGGCCGATCTTCTATACTGGTCCGGGCCGCATGGGAAGCGCCCGCTGACGCCCGGGCGGAGATGGCATGAACCTTTCGCAGTTCTTTGAGCACTGGTCGATCGTCGAGAACCCGTTCCGGGGCGAGGAGGCGCGGCACGACTCGATCTTCGCGCGGATGGGGATCAACCCGAATCTGGCGGCCTCCGAGTTCGCGCAGGAGAACACCCCGGGCGAGCAGCCGCTGGCCAGGCCTCGGTCCGCGAGCATGCACTCGGATTTCGAGAAGATCATGGGCGAGCTGGCCCAGCCCTCGACCTCGATCGTGTTCGGGGAGAAGGGGTCGGGCAAGACGGCGATCCGGCTGCAGATCGCCGGGCGCATCGACCGGCACAACAGGGACAACCCGGACCACAAGGTGTTCCTGATCCCCTACGACGACCTCAACGCGTCGCTGGACCGCTACAAGAAGCAGGCGGGGGGCAAGAACGACGCCAACCCGTTCATGGACATGCGCCTGGTGGACCACATGGACGCGATGATCAGCATCGGGGTGGGGCGGGTGCTCAACGCCATCCTGCCCGGGCCGATGACCCCGCCGGCGGCGAACCTCGGCGAGAACCCGGCCAAGCGTGCGCGCAAGCTGCCGGCCGTGGTGCGCCGGGACCTGCTGCTGCTCCAGTCCGTGTACGACACCAACGATCCCTCGGGGCACCGCACGGCCCAGCTGCGCCACCTGCTCAAGCTCCCGCCCGGGGGGCTGGGGGCGCTGGTGGTGTTCACGCTGTGGGTGGGGTGGGTCCCGGCGATTGCGTTGTTCCTGTGGGCGCGGATCGCCCTGGGCGTGGAGGGGTTCTGGGCCAGCGTGACCGACATCGCCTCGGGGGTGCTGCTGCTGGCGTGGGGGGCGCTGCTGGTCAAGGCGTTCCTGCTGGACCGGCTGGTGGTCAACCGGGTGGCGGGGAAGCTGAGCAAGCAGCTGCGGATGGTCAACCGCCCGGGCGCGGGGTACCTTGGCTCGCTGCGCCGGATGCCGCGGAGCGTGCTGGGCTCGGGGGAGCTGCCGGTGAGCGATTCCGACGAGCAGCGCTACGCGATGTTCGCGCGTCTCAAGCGGGTGATCGACGCCTATGGGTTCACGGGGATCATGATCGTGATCGACCGCGTCGACGAGCCCACGCTGGTCAACGGCGACCCCGAGCGGATGCGATCGATCATCTGGCCCATGTTCAACAACAAGTTCCTGCAGCTGGAGAAGGTGGGCGTCAAGATGCTGCTGCCCATCGAGCTTCGCCACGCGCTGTTCAAGGAGTCCAGCTCGTTTTTTCAGGAGGCGCGCCTGGACAAGCAGAACATGATCGAGCGCCTGGCGTGGACCGGGGCGATGCTCTACGACCTGTGCAACGCGCGCCTGGCGGTGTGCCGCCCGGCCAACGCCGAGCCGATCTCGCTGATCGACCTGTTCGCCGAGGATGTGTCGCGGAGCGACCTGGTCGAGGCGCTCAACAACATGCAGCAGCCGCGCGACGCGTTCAAGTTTATGTACCGGTGCCTCAGCGAGCACTGCGCCAGCGTGACGGCCGAGGACGGGAGCTGGCGGATCGCCCGCCACACCCTCGACCGGGTGCGGCGCGAGGAGGCGGAGCGGGTGATGCAGCTGCAGCGCGGGATCCGGCCGGCTTAGCCGGTCTCGATGATCCGATCGTTCTGGCTGGGCGGCGAGGAGATCAGCAGGAACACCAGCTCGCCCGCGCCGGTGTTGGTGATCCGGTGCATCCGCCCCGGGGCGACGGCCACGCCCTCGTTGCTCGTGATGGTGTGCTCGGCACCCTCGATCTCGATGGTGGCGGTTCCCAGCAGGATGTAGAAGAACTGCTCGCTGTGCTGGTGGGCGTGGCGGACCTCGGCGGCCCCGGGCGGCATCCGCTCCTCGATCACGCTCAGGCGGTCGCTGACGCTCAGGCGCCAGCCGTCGCACCCCGATCCCCACTGGTAGTGGGATGCGTTCCCGATGCTGATGACGGGCATGGGGGCCTCCTTGGCGCAGTGTAGCCGCGTGCGGGGTGGCGGGGCGGGTCGCTACCTGATGCGTTTGAGTCGGGCGTATTCGATCACAAGGGTCTTGCGCCCGACCGATTTGAACTCGACGACGACGCGGGCGTTGGAGCCGGCGGTGGTTTTCATGACGACGCCCTCGCCGAACTGGGGGTGTCGCACGACGCAGCCCTGGGGGTAGTCTCCCGTGGCGTCGCGGCGCACAGGCGGGACGCCCGCGCCACGATCCTGTGAACCTTTGGGTTTGATGCTGGGACCTTGGGGGCCCTCGTGGCTGATGGTGCGTCTCGGCTGGACATTGGCCAGACGCTGCTCGCGGGCACGCTCGATGGCTTCGAGGTCGGCGCGGGACTTCTCGTCGGGCTTGAAGCTGGCGAACGACCCCGCCCTGAAGGCGCGGCTCGGTGAGTACGAGGCGCGGTCGCCGAAGGCGTCGTCGTACTCGCCCGTGTCGAAGTCGCTGTCGGTCTGGTCGGAGAAGATGATCGATTTGCGCCCGATCTCCTCGAGAAACCGAGAGGGGATGGTGCGTTCGCTCATGCCCCGGACGGTGCGCCGGTTGGCGCCGGTGATCTGGAGGTGCTTCATGGCGCGGGTGATGCCCACGAAGGCCAGGCGTCGCTCCTCTTCCAGATCGGCTTGCGATTCGTTGGCCCGTGAGTGGGGCAGGGCGCCCTCTTCGAGGGCGATCATGGCCACGGCGGGGAACTCGAGCCCCTTGGACGCGTGCAGGGTCATGAGGGTGACCGAGCCGCTGGAGGTATCGACGGCGTCGGCGTCGGCGACCAGGGCGATGGATTCGAGGTAGGCGCGGAGCATGGCCAGCAGCTCGGGCACTGTTTCTCGCAAACGAAGATTGGACGGTGGCACAGGCGACTCGCCTGTGCGTTGTTCATTGGGTGAGGATTGAGATCGCACAGGCGGGACGCCTGTGCCACCGGGGTCTGGGCTTTCACCGGGATCTGGGGCTTGCTCATCGAGCGCGAAGTACGCGGGGTCGTCGGCGGGGTCGTACTCGCGTTCGAAATCGCGGGCGGAGGTGATGAGTTCGCTCAGGTTGTCGAGTCGTTCCTCGTCGCTCTCGGAGCCGCTGGCCCTGGCCTGCTTCTTGTAGTGCGCCTCAAGGCCCGAATCCGTGATGACGCGTTCGACCAGCTCGTGGAGGCTGCTGGGGACGGACGCCCCCATGAAGCTGCCCTGGCCGGTCCAGTCGTTGATCATCTGGACGAACTTGTCGATGGAGGCCAGGGCGCGGGGGCTCAGGCCCAGCTCCTTGGCGCGGGTGAGGCCCGACCACATGGAGATCCCCGCGCGGACGGCGGCGCCCTGGATGGTGTCCAGACTGCTCTTGCCTATGCCGCGGGTGGGGGTGTTGACGATGCGCAGCAGCGAGACCGTGTCGTCGGGATTGGCGACCACGCGCAGGTAGGCGATGGCGTTCTTGATCTCTTCGCGATCGAAGAAGGCGGTGCCGCGGGCGATCTTGTAGGGGATCCCGGCTTGGCGCATGGCGTCCTCGATGACGCGCGAGAGGGCGTTGGTGCGGTAGAACACCGCCATGTCCTTCCAGGCGATGCGCTCCTCCTCGTGCAGGCGCCGGAACCAGTCGGTGACCAGCTCGGCCTCGGCCCGCTCGTCGTTGACGCGGATGACGGTGATGGGCTCGCCGCCGGCGCGGCTTGTGTAGAGGGGCTTGTCGCGGCGCTTTTCGTTTCTCTTGATCAGCGTGTCGGCGGCCTGCAGGATCGGGGCCGTCGAACGGAAGTTCTCACCCAGCAGAATCACGCGGGCGCCGGGGAAGTGCTCCTCGAAGTCGAGGATGTTGGAGATGTCCGCGCCGCGCCAGCCGTAGATCGCCTGGTCGGGGTCGCCGACCACGCAGATGTTGGGGGATGAGGGGGCGTCCTCCATGCCCGGCAGCGGCGGGGGGGGTGCGGCCAGCAGGGAGGTGATCTTGAACTGCACCGAGTTGGTGTCCTGGTACTCGTCGATCATCAGGTAGCGCCACCGGCTGTTGAGCTCGGCGCGGATGCTCTCGTCTTTTTCGAGCATCTTGACGGTGTAGAGCAGCAGGTCGTCGAAGTCGATCGCGCCCGCCTGCTTGAGCGTCTGCTCGTAGCGCAGGTAGATCTTGGCGATCTGCTTGCTGTAGTAGTCGTGGGCGCTGGCCTCGTAGGCCCTGGCGTCCATGAGCTCGTTCTTGGCGCTGCTGATGGCGCTGAGCACCGTGCGCGGGGGCCAGTTGGTGGTCTGGAGGTTCATCTCCTTGAGCACCCGCTTCATGGCGGTCATCTGGTCGGAGCTGTCGTAGATCGTGTAGTCGGGCTTGAGCCCGGGCAGCTCGGCGCGCTGGGCGTAGCGGCGCAGGAGGCGGGCGCACAGCGAGTGGAAGGTGGTGATGGTGAGCCCGCGCATGCGTGGGTCGGGCGGGGCGTCTTCTTCGAGGGCCGACGGGCCGCAGAGCTGGAGGGCGACGCGCTGGCGCATCTCCCCGGCGGCCTTGTTGGTGAAGGTCAGCGCCAGGATGCACCACGGGGGCGTGCCCTGGGCAATGATCTGGGCGATGCGCCGGGTGATGACCCGAGTCTTGCCCGAGCCGGCGGCGGCGAGGATCAATAGCGGCCCCTCGGTGTGGAGCACGGCCGATTTCTGGGCGTCGGTGAGCCCGTCGAGGATGGGGTCGGGGGGGTCACCACCCTCGCCCAGCTTGCTGGGCAGGTCGTCGTCGGCGAGGAAATCGGGCAGATCGTCGTGCATGGCGGCGGGGGTGACATCCGTGTCGTTGGCATGGAATCCGTTCATCAGGGAAGGGTAGGGGGCATGGGCGCGAACGAACACGAGCCAAGGTTCGGGTTTCCCTCGCGCGTGGTCGTTCATGCTTTTCAGGTCGATTACTCGCCGCCCATCCCGCGGTCATGCCCCACGGGCATCATCGCGTGTGGGGTGTCGGCGGCGCGGGTGATGAGGGTGATGCCCTCGGGCAGGTCGCGGGCCACCTCGCTCACGACATCGCCCTCGAGCTTGCGGCTGAAGCGTGATCGGCGCGACTTGCCCATGATCAGCGTGTCGCAGCCGTAGGTCACGGTGTGGTCCAGGATCTCTTCCGCGATTCCCTGGCTTGTGACATAGATCGGGACGAAGTCGACCCCGGCCTCGGCGGCGAGCTTGGCGGTGGTGCCCAGGGCCTCCTGGGCCGATTCGTCGTACTCAATGCGGGGGGACTGGCCGGGCTTGAGGTCCATGACGCGGATGGCGCGGACGAACACGGTGAAGAGTGTGGCCCCGCGGCGCTTGGCCAGGTCGACGGCGAACTCGCTCTGGTAGCGGCCTCGGGCGGCGAGCATGATCTTGGGCTTGTCGGGATCGATCTTGATGGGCAGGCCCTGGAGAAGCGTGAGCCAGCCGGTGGCGGGGGCGGCCATGGCCTCGCCCGTGTCGATGGTGGTCTTGGAGCGGACCGAGCGCACGACGAGCGCCAGGGCGACCAGCGAGCCGCTGAAGGCGGTGGAGACGGGCTGGGTGACGGCGATGGTGACGGCGATGGAGAGCAGGAAGAGCCCCAGCGCCCACATGAGGGTCCGTGTCAGCGGGGAGAGATCGAGCCGCCTGTTGTAGGCGGAGCAGAGCACGGTGACGGTGATGGCCCCCGTGACGCCCAGGACATAGAGGGATGCGAGGACGGTGACATCCTGCTCGACGAGCAGGACCAGCACGGGGATGACGACGCTGGCGATCAGGGCGACCCAGGGCACGCCGGAGTAGTTGAGCTTCGTGAACCCTCGGGGCAGTTCCTTGTCGTTGCCCATGGCGAAGAAGACCGAGACCATGGCCATGATCGCGGTGTTGGTCGCCGAGAGCAGCAGGAGCCCGAAGGTGACGCCAGCGACGGCGCCGAAGACCCTGCCCGGCTCCTGCCCGAACAGGTGCGAGGCGCTCTCCTGGGCGATGACGCGCATGGACGCGTTGGTGTACCGCTCGACCTGGTCCTCGTGGGTTTCGAGCCGGTCCCACGCCTCACGCTGGGCCTCGTCGAGCCCGGCGATGCGCGAGCGAGAGAGCTCGAAGGAGTCCTCGTGCGAGTACTGAGCTCGCTCCTTGGCGGGGAGCGTCTCGATGAACGCCCGGCGTGTTTCGCGCAGGCGGAGCTCGTCCGGCTCGTGCATGTCGTGCAGCGCGGTGCCCATGACCGAGAAGCTCAGCCCCGCCAGGGCGACCCCGAAGAGCAGGTTGAGCCCCACGACCTCGATGGCGACGGGCCAGATGGTCTTCTTCGCCTCGCGTTCGACCGGCTGGTTCATGAGGCCCGTCATGTTGGCGACGGCCTCAACCCCCGCCAGGGCCAGGCAGATGCGGGTGAAGTTCACCCAGGCGTGCCCGGGAGAGGTGCCGCGGAAGTAGTCCAGGGAGACGGTGTCGATGCCCCGGATGAAGAATGGAACGGCCAGGAGTCCCATGACGGCCGAGACGCCCAGGGCCACCAGGGCGATGATGAGGGCGAACTTGCCCGCGGACTTGGCCCCGAGGTAGTTGATGCCGCCGATCAGGATGATCGAGATCACCGCCAGCGGCATGACCCAGCCCGCGCGGACATGGAAATAGTGGAACGCCTCGATGGCGGAGATGGCCGCGGTCATGATGTAGCCGGCCAGCAGGAGCGTGGAGCCGATCACGGAGAGGGTGGGCGAGAGCTGGCGTGCGGCGGTGTAGACGCCCCCGCCCTCGGGGAAGCAGCGGCAGATGTGGGTGTAGGCCCAGGAGACGGCGATCATCAGCAGCCCGATGGCGGCGAGATAGACGATCGAGGCGTGGGCGGTGTAGAGGAAGGCCAGCCCCAGCACATAGAGGCGTGAGGTGCCCCAGTCGCCGTAGAGCAGGGGACCGGCGTGGATCCATTTGAGGTTGCGGGGTCGGGATTCGGTGACGAGCATGCACGATCCTGCACGGGAGAGGGTCCGGGTCGGGCAGTATAGAGCACCGGCGTGATATACGGACCTAGAATGGGGGACAAAGATGGGTGGCCGTCTTGACCTGGTCGTCCATCGAGCCGATCTGGGAAGTTGATGAAGCGCGTCTGAACGGGGCGTGAAGCGGTCATGAATCCTCCCCCTCGGCGATTGACAGTCTGGGGCAAAGTCATTACTTTGCCCGTCGCCCTCGCGCCCGGTCACGGGGTGAGAAACAGGCGAACCCGTCCGTGCGTATAGAGTGGCGTGAAGGCAGTGACCAACCATACCGGAAGCATCCGCTTGAGCGACGAAGCCTCGAACAATGGACGCGCAGGGCATGGCCCGCAGCCGGACGACACGACGCCGTTCGGCGCCGAGGCGATCCGCAACGACGACCCGATCTCGGTGGCCGAGGCGGAGAAGTCGATCATGGCCGTGAGCAACGAGGGCACCAACATCGACACGCTCATCGGGCGCTTGGTCATCGACCAGGGCCTGGCGACGCCCGAGGAGGTCCGCCACTGCCTGACGCTGACGCGCACCGAGGAGAAGAGCGGCGACACGCTGAGCAACTCGCTGGCGCAGGTGCTGGTGAACAAGGAGTATGTCACCAAGCGCCAGATCGCCCGCCTGCGCGAGGCGATCGAGGCTGAGCGGTCGGGCTCGTCGATCAGCGGCTACAAGATCCTGGGCAAGCTCGGGGCGGGGGCGATGGCGACGGTGTACAAGGCCAAGCAGATCTCGCTCGACCGGATCGTGGCGATCAAGAAGCTGCCCAAGAAGTTCAGCTCCAACCCCCAGTTCATCGAGCGGTTCTTCGCCGAGGGGCGGGCCGCCGCCCAGCTCAACCACCCCAACATCGTGCAGGCGTTCGATGTGGGCAACGAGGGCGACCTGTACTTCTTCGTCATGGAGTATGTCGAGGGGCGCAGCGTCCACGACGACATCGTGACCCATAAGCGGTACAAGGAGGGCGAGGCCGTCGAGATCGCGATCCAGGTGGCCGAGGCGCTCGAGCACGCGCACAGCCGCGGGCTCATACACCGCGATGTGAAGCCCAAGAACATCATGATCACCAAGGAGGGAGTCGTGAAGCTGGCGGACATGGGCTTGGCGCGGGCCATGAGCGACGCCGAGGCCGCCGAGGCCGAGGCGGGGCGGGCCTTCGGCACCCCGTACTACATCTCGCCCGAGCAGATCCGCGGCGAGAAGAACATCGGGCCGCCGGCGGACATCTACTCGCTGGGCGTGACGCTGTATCACATGGTGACGGGGTCGGTCCCCTTCGAGGGCAAGAATCCCAGCTCGGTGATGCACAAGCACCTCAAGAACGAGCTGGTCCCCCCGGATCATGTGAATCCCAAGCTCAGCGCCGGGATCAGCGAGGTCATCGAGATGATGATGGCCAAGAGGGTCAGCGAGCGGTATCAGAACTGCTCGGACCTGCTGATCGATCTGCGGGCGATCCGCGCCGGGCAGACGCCCCCGCTGGCGCACAAGGATGTGTTCCAGAGCGAGGACCTGGCCCAGATCGCCGCCGAGGCGCAGGCGGCGCCCTCGGAGATCCCCGAGAACACGGCGGAGCTGGGGGCCTCGATCATCGATCACCTGGTCTGGCCTCCCTTCGTCATCGTGGTGACGCTCCTGGTGATCAGTCTGGTGCTCAATCTTCTCTGAACGGCTGCCGCGATCGCACGCAAACCCACGGATGAGGGGGATTTCATCCCCCTTCCCGCCGTGTCGGCTTGCTTTGTCGGCGTCGGGATGGTTCAATAGAGAAAGGCCCGCTCACGTTTGAGCGCGGCCCGCCAAGAGTCAAGCAGAAGGAGTTCGATATCGCTCGCAGACGATTCTTCAGAGGGCAGGGTCCGGTCCAGCGGACCCGGGTGAACCACATGATCCGGATCTCGCCGATCAGGCTGATCGACGAGCACGGGGAGCAGAAGGGTGTCGTGGACACCGCCGACGCGATGCGCATGGCGCAGGCGGCCGGGCTTGATCTCGTTGAGGTCGTGCCCGATTCACGCCCGCCCGTGTGCAAGATCATGGACTACGGCAAGCACAAGTACGACCTCTCCAAGAAAGAGGCCAAGTCGCGGACGCACGGGCAGGAGCTCAAGGAGATCCGCCTGGGGCGGTCGCTGAAGATCGATCCCCACGATGTGCGGATCCGCGTCGACCAGTCGCGCCGGTTCCTGATGGCGGGACACAAGGTGCAGATCACCCAGCGCTTCCGCGGGCGTGAGTTCATGCACAAGGAGCTGGGCGAGGAGCGCCTGCTGCAGATCTGCCAGGACCTCTCGGACATCGCCAAGATCGATGTCGCGCCCAAGGCGATGGGGCGGGCCATCACGCTCGTGCTCTCGCCCGACAAGGACAAGATCAAGGCCATCAAGGCCAAGATGGCCCAGGAGGGCAAGAAGCAGGACGACGACGACCTCGAGGCCCTCGAGGCACAGGTCGCGGCTCAGAACGCCGAGGACGAGCGCGAGGACGAGCGCGACGAGTACGAGGGGCTCAGTGAGCAAATGAAGATGGAGAAGAAGAAGGAAGAGAAGATCTCCAAGCGCGGCCCCCGCGACGACCGCGCGAGCAACCCCGTCGATGACGAGGTGGCAGACCTTCTGGGCGAGATCTGATCCCGCGATCGGCGCTTCGCATGTGCATTGAACGGGCCGGCCTTGCGCCGGCCCGTATTTCCTGACGGCGCTATCCTCCCCGCATGGACGAAGCGCGCATCTCCATCGACGGCGAGCACGAGACCGACCGCGGCTGGCTCTACACGCTGACGCTCACGAGCCCCGCGGGGGTCGCCAGCCATCACGAACTCACGCTCTCGTGGGTCGATCACGAGCATCTGGTGAGCGGGCTGGTCTCGCCCAGCCGAGTCGCCAAGGCCGCGGCCCGGCTTGCGCTGGGGCATTTCGGCGCCCATGGCCTCCCCCCGCGTGTTGATCTCTCGAGCCTGCGCCGGTTGATCGATGGCTTCGATGACCGCGTGCGGTCGATGATCAACGCGCCGCTCTGATGGAGGATCGGGCGTCACGCTCGGCCAGGAGCGTCCTGAGGGCGGATGTGAGGCGTGCGTGCAGGTCCATGTCGGCGCCGTTGGCGTCGGCCACGCGGGCGTTGGCGAAGTCGTAGGCCTCGAACGGACCCTGCTTGCGCAGGGCGGGGTCCTCGGTCTCGAAGCGTGGCACGCAGTGGGCGTGGAGTTCGGGGACCTGGTTGCACAGGACGAGGTAGTTGATACGCTGGCTGCCGGTGACGCGCATGATGGCGTCGCCCAGGAGCACGAGATCGCTGAAAAACGCGCCCCGCTGTTCGTACGGGAGGTCGTTGGGCGAGGCGGGGACCGAGCCGTCATCGCCCATACGGGGCAGGAGCATGCAGCAGCCGGTGATGGGCACGGGCTGGTGCTTGCCCAGGATCGCGTACCCCGAGGGGGTCTCAGCGAGCAGTTCGGGGTCGTCGCCGGCGAGGATGCGCCGGACGCGGTTGGAGATGGGGGCGGCGGGGCGGCGGGCGGGCGTGCTCATGCCGGACCATATGCATCGGGGTATGCATGTGCGGTCGGTTCGGTCATGAAACCCCGCTCGCCGCAGCAATCGCACGGGATCGCGTGCAATCGGGAGACGATCCATCGCCTGCGGTGGAATTCGCTTGGTCCCTGAGCGGAGATGCGGTAAACTTTGCCTGCAGCATCCCACAATGAGGGTGAGGCAGGGGGGGGCGATGACGCACACGCACACGCTGGAGTTCACGCTGCTGATCGATAGCAGCGACCCGCTGCTCGACGGGTCCTCGGCCCAACTCGGGGCCTTTGTCCACGGCGAGATCTACCTTGACGCGGGCGTGGCCGACGCGGTTCCCGGCGACATGGGCGTGCCGTCGATGGATGTCTTCTCCGGGGCGGTCACCGGCGGGCTGGTCACGCTGGACATGAGCGGCAGCCCGGGCGGGATCGATGCGGAGATCTTCCTTGGTTCGACCGATGTGCGGATCTTCCACAACCCGTTTCAGACCGATTTTCAGATGGATTTCTTCGCGCCCGACGGCAACCTGATGGGGGTGGGCAACCTGCCGTTCGATCTGCGGGCGCTCTCCGTGCACCTCTCGGGGACGGGGCCCGACACGCTGCCGCACGATTCGTTGCAGGATTTCTTCGATGCCGGGCTCGATCGGTTCACCGCCCCGGGCAACGCCTCATCCTTTCTTGTGTCATTTGATTCGGGGACGGGGTTCCCGCTGGCGTCGGGGGCGCTGCAGAGCCTGTCGCTGCACGCGGTTCCCGGGCCGGGGCCGCTGACCATCGCGGGGACCGCGGCGGCGGTGCTGCTGTGCCGACGCCTGCGCCGGTGAGGTCCGATTCAGAGCATGTGTTTGAGGTACCGCCCGGTGTAGCTGGCCTTGACCCGGGCGATGTCCTCGGGGGTTCCCGACGCCAGCAGCGTGCCGCCGTTGTCGCCGCCCTCTGGGCCCAGATCGTTGACCCAATCCGCGCACTTGATGACATCGAGGTTGTGCTCGATGATGATCAGGGTGTTGCCCGCGTCGGCCAGCCGGTTGAGCACGCCGATGAGCTTGTTGATGTCCTCGAAGTGGAGCCCGGTGGTGGGCTCGTCGAGGATGTAGAGGGTGTGCTCGCCGCTGGGCGTGCCGTCGTAGCGGGTGCCCTTTCCCAGCTCGGTGGCGAGCTTGACGCGCTGTGCTTCGCCTCCCGAGAGGGTCGTGCTGGGCTGGCCGAGGGTGATGTAGCCCAGCCCCACATCGCGCAGGCACTGGGTGAAGCGCAGGATCTTGGGGTGGTTCTCGAAGAACCCGCACGCGTCCTCGACGGTCATGTCGAGCACCTGGGCGATGTTCCTGCCGCGATAGAGCACCTGGAGCGTCTCGCGGTTGTAGCGTTTGCCGTTGCAGACCTCGCACTCGACAAAGACATCGGGGAGGAAGTGCATCTCGATCTTCTTGACGCCCTGGCCGGCGCAGGCCTCGCAGCGCCCGCCGCCGTTCTTGGAAGCGACATTGAACGAGAAGCGTCCCGGTTTGTAGCCGCGGATTCTGGCCTCCTTGGTTGCGGTGAAGACCTTGCGGATCTCGTCGAAGATGCCGGTGTAGGTGGCGGGGTTGGAGCGGGGCGTGCGCCCGATGGGGGACTGGTCGACCTCGATGACGCGGTCGATGTGCTGGAGCCCGTTGATCCGGGTGTGGGCGCCGGGACGGGCCTTTGAACCCAGCAGGTGCTTCTTGACCGCCGGCAGCAGGATCTGATTGACAAGGGTGGACTTGCCCGAGCCCGAGACGCCGGTGACGCAGATCATCCCGCCAACGGGGAACGAGACATCGATCTTCTTGAGGTTGTTCTCGCTGGCACCCTTGACGACCATCGCCTTCTTTTCGGAGAGCTGGCGGCGCTGCTTGGGGACTTCGATGCTTCGCCGCCCGGAGAGGTAGTCGCCCGTGAGCGAACCGGGGGCGGCGATGATGTCGTCGATCGAGCCCTGGGCGACGACCTCCCCGCCGTGGACCCCGGGGCCGGGACCGATGTCGATGATGTGGTCGGCGGCCCGGATGGTGTCCTCGTCGTGTTCGACGACGAGCACCGAGTTGCCGATGTCGGTGAGGTGGCGCAGGGTGCGGATCAGGCGGTCGTTGTCGCGCTGGTGGAGCCCGATTGTGGGCTCGTCGAGCACATAGCACGCGCCAACGAGCCCGGAGCCGACCTGGGTGGCCAGGCGGATGCGCTGGGCCTCTCCGCCGGAGAGTGTCGCGGTGCGCCGGTCGAGCGAGAGGTACTCGAGCCCGACGGATTCGAGGAAGCGGAGGCGGTTGGTGATCTCGCGGACGATGGCCTCGGCGATGACCTGCTGCTCGGTGGAGAGCTTGAGGTGCTCGATGTAGCGGACGGCGTCGGTGATGTTCAGCCGGGACAGCTCGGAGATGTTGAGGATCGTTCCGTCGCTGGTGGGGCGGCCGATGATCGTCCTGCTCGCGGCCTTCTCCATATCGGCGTGGTGCTGCGACTCGATGGTGACATGGAGCGCCTCGATGCCCAGGCGGTCGCCGCAGCAGGACGGGCAGGTGATCTCACGCTGGAAACCGAGGAGGTGGTCCTTGACCCACGAGGATTCGGTCTTGTTGAACCATGCGTGGAGCATGGGCATGACGCCTTCCCAGTGCGCCTTGGTTTTGAGGGCGCCGGGGGCGTCGTTGCCGTGCATGAGCAGGGTGTAGAGCTCGTCTGACATCGCCGAGAGCTTGGTGGAGGGCGCGATGTCGAAGGCTCGCGCGAAGCGGCGGAGGTATCGCGGGTAGACCATCCCGCCCGGGCCGTTCTTCTTCCAGGGGACGATGGCGTTGTTGAGCAGCCCGATGTCCTTGTCGGGGACGACGAGTTCCTCGTCGAACTCGAGGATCACCCCAAGCCCGTGGCAGTCGGGGCAGGCGCCGAAGGGGGAGTTGAACGAGAAGAGCCGGGGCGAGAGCTCGGGGAGGGAGATCTCGGGGTGGTCGGGGTCGGCGAAGTGTTCGGAGAAGGCGTGGTCGGTCCAAGCTTTGTCTTGAGGTGGCACAGGCGTCTCGCCTGTGCCACCAGCAACTGTTTCAACACTTACGATCACCGATCCCTCGGTGATGCGGAGGGCGGCCTCGATGGACTCCACGAGGCGCTGGCGGGCGTCTTCGTCGGGCTTAATGACCACGCGGTCGATGACGGCGTCGATGATGTGCTTCTTGTGGCGGTGGAGGTGCAGCGGGTTCTCATTGTCCTCCTTGAGGGCGTCGCGGAGGTCGATGAGGTCGCCGTTGACGCGGGCGCGGACCCAGCCCTGCTTGAAGAGTTCCTCAAGCGTGTCCTTGTGGAATCCCTTCTTGGCTCGGACGACGGGGGCCAGGACCATGAGGCGGGTGCCCTCACCGAAGTTCTGGACATGGTCGACGATCTGGGTGGCCGAGGAGGACTCGATGGGTCGCCCGGAGCGGGAGACGACGGTGCCGTCCTTGCGGACCTTGATGGGCGCCCAGGAGCGGGGCGTCCCGCAGCGGGCGAACAGGAGGCGCAGGTAGTCATAGATCTCGGTGGTGGTGGCGACGGTGGAGCGCGGGTTGTGGGACGCGCTGCGCTGCTCGATGGCGATGGTGGGGGGGATGCCCTCGATCTCCTCGATGTCGGGCTTCTTGAGCTGGTCGAGGAACTGGCGCGCGTACGCCGAGAGCGACTCCATGTACTTGCGCTGCCCCTCGGCGAAGATGGTGTCGAAGGCCAGCGACGACTTGCCCGAGCCCGACAGCCCCGTGATGATCACGAGCCGGTCGCGCGGGATGTCGATGTCAATGCTCTTGAGGTTGTGCTCCTTGGCGCCGCGGATCCGGATCAGCCTGGCCTCGCTCGCACCGGCCAGGGGGGCGCGCGAAGGCGGCTTGGCCTCGACGCTCGATGACGGCGGCTGCGAGGTCGGGGCCTGCTTGCGGGTGGTGCGTTTCTTCTTCGTGGCGGGCTTCTTCTTGGAGCTCGTGGTGCGGGCCTGTGGGCTCAAGGCGTTGTTCCTGTCTGGTCGGCGGACCCGCGCTCGTCCGGGGCGGGGGTCTGCTGGTCGTGCGGGCGGGTGGCGGGTTGGGTGGTCTGCTGGGCCCGGTCGTGCTTTTCACGCTCGACGGCCAGGTGCTTGAAATAGTAGATCATGCCCAGCATGAGAAACCCGATCATCACCCCGGTGAGGTAGGTCGCCAGCTTGGATCGGAACTGGGTCGGCGAGGATCGGTTGGCGCTGGGATCGGGCTGCATGCGGGATTGTAGGGGCTCGGAGACGGGTCCTGGTCGGTCGGGGTTTACCACTTGGCGTTGGTCTTGCCGCCCCTCGTGTTGGGGGCGCCGGGCTTGTTGCGCCGGGGGGCGATGGTGCGGGCGATCTCGGAACGCTTGATCATCAGCGGCTCGTCCAGCTCGGTATCCGGTCCCGAGCCGGCGGGGCCGCCGTGCTTTTCGATGAGCTCGCGGACATGGGTCATCTGGTCGCGCAGGAGGGCGGCCTCCTCGAAGGCCATGTTCTGGGCCGCCACGAGCATGTCCTCCTCAAGCATCCGCACCAGCTCGCGGGCGTCGAGGGGGGTGTCGCCCGCGTCTTCGAGCGTCGCGGCCTTGGCGGTCTTGCGCGCCTTGAGGATCGTGTCGATCCCGCCGCGGATCGCCTTCCTGACCGTCAGGGGCGTGATGCCGTGTTCGGCGTTGAACGCGATCTGCTTGGCGCGCCGGCGGGCGGTCTCTTCCATGGCGTCGGCCATCGCCTTGGTGACCTTGTCGGCGTAGAGGATGACCTTGGCGTCGGCGTTCCGGGCCGCGCGTCCCATCTGCTGGATCAGGCTCGTCGCGCTGCGCAGGAAGCCCTCCTTGTCCGCGTCGAGGATGCACACCAGCGACACCTCCGGCAGGTCCAGCCCCTCGCGCAGCAAGTTGACCCCGATGAGCACATCGAACTCGCCGGTGCGCAGGTCGGTCAGGATCTCGAGGCGCTCAAGCGTGTCGATGTCGGAGTGCAGGTAGCGGACCTTGAGCCCCTGGTCGCTCATATAGGTCGTGAGGTCCTCGCAGAGGCGCTTGGTCAGGGCGGTGACGAGCACGCGATCGCCCCGCTCGATGCGGGCCTTGCACTGCTCCAGAAGATCGGGGACCTGACCGCTGGCGGGGCGGACCTCGACCTCGGGGTCGACGAGCCCGGTGGGGCGGATGACCTGCTCGATGACCTCGCCGCCGGTCTTGTCGAGCTCGTACGGGCCGGGCGTCGCGGAGACGAACACGACCTGGGGGACGATCGCCTCGAACTCCTCGAAGCGCAGCGGCCGGTTGTCGAGGCAGGAGGGGAGACGGAAGCCGTGGTCGACGAGGACCTGCTTGCGGGCCTTGTCGCCGTTGAACATGGCCCGGATCTGCGGCAGGGTCACATGCGACTCGTCGATCATCACCAGCCAGTCCTTGAGGTTGGTGCGCTCGATCCCGAAGCGGGCGGCGTCGAGGGCGTGGTCGCGGGTATCTTCTGGTGGCACAGGCGTCTCGCCTGTGCGCGGGTCATGCACAGGCGAGACGCCGGTGCCACCGCCTCCCCTTCCCGGCGTGTAGTCGAAATAATCGAGCAGCGTGAACGGTCGTTCGCCGGGCATGCGACCGTCCATGTAGCGCGAGTAGTTCTCGACGCCCTGGCAGTAGCCGATCTCCTCGATCATCTCCAGGTCGTACTTGGTTCTCGCCAGCAGGCGCTGGGCCTCGAGCAGCTTGCCCTCGTGGCGTAGCTTCATGACCTGCTCGTCCATCTCCTCGCGGATGGATTTGAGCACCTCGCTCATACGATCCTCGGGCATGACATAGTGCACGGCCGGGAAGAGGAAGTACTGCGACTCCTCGGCCAGCAGCTCACCGCTGATGGGGTTGATGAGCTCGATGCGTTCGACCTCGTCGCCGAAGAGCTCGATGCGGATCGCGAAGCGTTCGTACGCGGGCCAGACCTCGATGGCATCGCCGCGGGCGCGGTAGGTGCCGCGCATGAAGTCGATCTCGGCCCGCTGGTACTGCATCGCGTTGAGCGCCAGGAACAGCTCGCGCCGGGGCAGTTCCATGCCGCGCATGATGGTGTAGACCTTCTCGCTGTAGGCGCTGGGCGATCCCAGCCCGAAGATGCACGAGACCGAGGCCACGACGATGCAGTCTCGGCGCTTGATGAGGTTGCTTGTTGCGGCCAGGCGGAGCTGGTCGAGGTCGTCGTTGCGGGAGCTGTCTTTTTCGATGTAGATGTCGCGCCCGGGGATGTAGGCCTCGGGCTGGTAGTAGTCGTAGTAGGAGACGAAGTAGTTGACGCTGTTGTTGGGGAAGAAGGCCTTGAGTTCCTCGAAGAGCTGGGCGGCGAGGGTCTTGTTGTGGGAGAGCACCAGCGTCGGCTTGTTCACCCGGGCGATGGTGTGGGCCATGGTGTAGGTCTTGCCCGTGCCCGTGGCGCCCAGCAGGCACGAATAGCGCTGCCCGGCGTCGATCGAGGCGGCCAGCGCGTCGATGGCCTCGGGCTGGTCGCCGGCGGGCTGGTAATCGCTGACGACCTCAAAGGGGGTCTGGGCGTCGATGGGCATGAAGAATTGTAGACGCCCGAATACAGGCCGAACACTGGAGATTTTTTCATCTTCGGGCTTGCAGTTCGAATAGGTGACTATATAGTCACATAAACAAGCACGACCTTGAGGGGACGGACTCGCCCATTGAAAGGAAAGCATCATGCCGAACACCACGCCCAAGAGCGCGTCGAGCATCCAGCCCGGACTTGACGCCCTGGGGGCCTCGCGCTGGTATCTCAATCGCATCGTCGAGGAGATTCCCGAATCCCAGATGCTCGTGCGCACCTGTCCCGGGGGCAATCACGCCATGTGGTGCGTGGGGCACATCGCGGTCATCGAGCAGATGGTCTATTCGCAGCTCACGCGGCGGCCGCGGGTGCTGCCCGAGGCCTGGGATGAGCTCTTCGCGATGGGCTCCGTCCCCAGCGATGACCCCGCGTCGTACCCCAGCAAGGTCGAGCTCATGCGGCTGGCCGGGTTGCTGCGTGCGGAGGTGACCGCCTGGCTCTCCTCGCTGAACGAGGAGGATCTGGCGACCCCGGTCACGGGTGAGACTGCGAAGATCGCCAGCACCCTGGCCAATATCCCCTGTTCCCTGAGCGTGCACGAAAGCGTGCACGCGGGGCAGGTCTCCGCGGCCCGGCGGGCGACGGGCAAGCCGGCGCTCTTTTGAGCAGAAAAGGGGGCGCGTCATGGATGACGCCGGACCCGCCAACTCGCTCCCGGACCGGATGGACCGGGTCTTCAAGGCGTTGGCCGACCCCACGCGCCGGGCGCTGCTCGACGAGCTGCGCGCCCGGCCCATGACGACGGGCCAGCTCGTGGCGGCGGTGGGGGGCCATAGCGGGATGACCCGCTACGGGGTCATGAAGCACCTGGGCGTCCTGGAGGACGCGGGGCTGGTGGTGACGCGCAGGGAGGGGCGCAGGAAGTGGAACCATCTCAACGCCGTCCCGCTGCGGATGATCTATGAGCGTTGGGTAAGCAGGTACGAGGACCAGTGGGCCGGGTCGCTGATCCGGCTCAAGCAACAGGTTGAATCACATCACAAGGAGAACCAGAGCGATGACGCACAAACTGATTGACAAGCCCTCACGCATTTCCGTGACGACGACCGAGATCGAGATCAAGGCGCCCGTGGAGACCGTGTTCGACGCCTGGTTCAACGAGCCGGACCAGTGGTTCTACGAGAACGAAGACTCCAAGACCCAGCGCCCCACGCGCTGCGACAAGAAGCTGGGCGGGCACTTCTACATGCAGCTGCCCGATGGCGGGTTCAACAGCCTCGGGCAGATCACCATGATCAAGCCCAACTACAAGATCCGGATGCGCGGCGACTGCACGATGCCCTGGGCGGTGGTCATGAACATGACGATCAGCTTTGAGGCGACCTCCCCCGGCGCGACGCGCGTCAGCGTCGATCACCGGATGATGGGCGAGTTCGACGACAACGCCCCCGCCGAGTTCGAGGAGGGCTGGCTCGACGGGCTGACCAAGCTCAAGGCCCTCCTCGAGTCGCGGTGAGAGTCGTCCCCGCTTGGACGGGGCGATCCACAGTGAAACTGTGTCCCGAAGCTTGCCGTGCTCACATCGGGCCTCTCCGCTGCGGCAATCGGACTAAGCCCATCCTCACGCAAAGATCCACTCTGTCTGGCCATCTTCCCCGCGGAGCGGGGAGGGCACGATCCAGGGTAAGCGGACCGACCAAAGATCCCTTACCCTGCGCCGACAGGATGAAGAGCTTGATGCTCATGCGGTCGCGTGTAACTGGATCGTCAGTCCGTGGCCGCCGGTTCCTGCTCGCGCATCGAGGCCAGGGCGGCGCGAAGAGCGCTGGAGGGCTTCTCGCGATCGGACGATGTGTCTGGGTCGCTGAACTGCTCGGGTTCCATCGACGCGGGTTCGATCGGTTCGGACAAGGTTGGTTCTGGGGTTAAGTCTTTAATCGCATCCCTGTCGATGTGCCCGTCCTCGCCCACCTGGTCGAAGCGGACCTCGACGCGTTTGGACACGCCACGTTCCTGCATGGTGACGCCGAAGAGCTTGTCGGTGGCCTGCATGGTGCGTTTGTTGTGCGTGATGACGATGAAGCGCGACTGCTGGGCGAAGATGTCCAGCGTGGAGCAGAAGCGGCCGACATTGGCCTCGTCGAGGGCGGCGTCGACCTCGTCGAGCACGCAGAAGCAGCTGGGCTTGGAGCGGAAGATGGCCAGGAGCATGGCCACGGCGGTCATGGTCTTCTCGCCGCCGGAGAGCTGGTTGATCGATCGCGGCTCCTTGCCCGGGGGCTTGGCGATGACCTCGATGCCCGATTCGAGCAGGTCGATCTCGTCGGTCTGCACCTTCTGGCCGTCGATCTCCTTGACCAGGCCCATCAGGCGCACCTCGGCCCGCCCGCCGCCGAAGAGGCGGCGGAACATGCCGTTGCGCCCGCCGAACTCCTGCCCGATGGATTCGAAGACCTCGCCGAAGCGGGTGCGTGAAGCGACATTGAGCTTTTCGATGAGGGTGGCGAGCTTGATGCGGGCCTCGTCGATGTCACGGACCTGGGCGACGAGCTCGTCGTTGCGCTCGGAGAGGTTGGATTCCTCGTCGATGGAGGCGAGGTTGACGCCGCCGAGCTTCTTGATCTCGTCCCTGAGGACATTGACCCGGGCCGTGGTCTCTTCGACATCGATGCGCTCGACCCCGCCGCCTCTCATCATGTGGCGGTACTCGGGGTACTCGATGGCCAGGTCCATTCCCAGGTCCTCAAGGGCGCGCTCCTCGATCACCTCGCGTTTGACCTCGGTCTCGCGGCGCGAGGTCTCGATGGCGTGCCAGTCGCGATGGAAGGCCTCGGCGCTGTCGCGCACGGCGGCCAGACGCTGGTTGATCTCGCGCAGCCTGTCGTCCGATGCACGCACGAGCGTCAGGGCGTCGGCTGATTGCGCCTCGAGCGACTCGATGCGGGCGTTGGCGTCGCGCTCCTGCTCGATCGATTCGCGGGCGACCCGCTGGTGCTCGTCGAGGACGGCGCGGGTGCGTTCGATGTGGCGCTGGGCCAGTGCGCACTGGCGTTCGCTCTGCTCGCGCTGGGATCGCAGCTGTTCGAGCTGGCGGCGCTCGCTGCGGAGCTGCTCGTGGAGCGTGGAGGTCTGGACGCGGGCGGAGGCGACCGTTTCATTCGCCTCCTCGAGGGCCCGCTCGATGTCGGCCAGGCGGGCCTGGGCGTCCGCGGCGCGATCCTGCTGCTCGCGGAGCAGGCCCCCGAGCCTCGTCGCCCGATCGGTGAGCTCTCCGCGTTCGGTGTGGAGTTCGTCGAGGCGCCCGGTGCTGGCGGCGCCCTCATCGCTTGTGCGCTGCAGGTCGCGGGCCAGGCGGTCGTGCTCGGACTGGTGCTTGTCCAGGGCGTGCTGGAGGCGGACGAGCTGCTGCTTGCCCGAACCGATGGCCGAGTGCAGGCGCGAGCGCTGCTCGGCCAGCGCCGAGGCGTGGGCGTCGACCCGGGCGAGCTCGTCGCGCTGCCGCTGATACTCGGCGGCGTGCGATCGGAGCGTCACGGAGAGCGCGTCGAGCTCGGCGCGGCGGGCCAGGAGGCCCGAGGCCTGCGAATCGCCCGCGGGCCCGGCGCGGACGCGCCCGTCGGGCTCGATGACCGTGCCAGCGTGGGTGACGAATCGGGGGCGGATCCCGCGCAGGGGACCCGCGGCCAGCAGCATGGCCGTGTCGAGGTCGCGGACCAGCAGGGTGGTGGCCAGCAGGCGATCGAGCAGGGCGTCGACGCGCGGGTCTTTGCCCGGTGCGTGCACGAGCGGACGCAGGCGTGTGACGCGGCCGCCGGTGAGGGCGGCGAGCTGGTTGAGGGCCAGGTCCGACGGCTCGACGCTCGTGTCGAACCCGCTCAGGGGCAGGAAGGTGACGCGCCCGGGCAGGGTCGCCAGCTCGTCGGCGGTTGGCATGGCGGAGATCGACTCGACGACGACCGATTGGAGCTCGCCGCCGAGGGCCGACTCGAGCTGGGACGCGTGCTCGGCGCCGACCTCGAGGAGTTCGGCCAGCGGGCCGATGACGGCGGCGAATCCCTCACCCCGCTCGCGACGATCGAGCACCTCGCGCACGGCGTCGTCGAGCCCCACGCGCGAGCGGACCATCTCGTCGAGGGTTGAATGGCGGGTTTCCAGGCGCACACGCTGCTCGTCGAGCTCGTCGACCAGCGTCGCCAGCCGCGAGCGGGCGCTGCCCACGCGCTGCTCGCGTGAGGCGATCTCGGCAAGCTCGGTTTCGAGCTCCCTGATCCGGGATTCGAGCGCGGCGATCTCGGACTGGGTCGAAGCGATGTGGGTCCGCGACTGGTCGCGCTGCGAGCCGAGCGCGTCGATGCGGGCGGCGAGCTTGGCCGCCTCCTCCGTGATCGATTCGATGCGCCGGTCATCGGATTGCACGCGGGCCATCAGGGCCGCGTGCTCGCGTTCGATCGAGGCGCACGCGGCGCGGGTCTCGTCGAGGGCGTGACGGTACGCCGCGGCGTCGGCGGCGGCGCGGCGTTTGGCCTCGTTGGCCAGGCCCAGGGTCTCCTCGGCTTCCCGCAGCTGAGCCGCCAGCGTCTCGGCGCCAAGGGCGTGGCGCTCGATGAGCTCATCGAGCTCGCCCAGGCGGGTGCTCGATTCCTCCAGGCGCCCGGTCTCGACCTCGACCGAGCGGGCGGCTTCCTCGATGGCCTTGATGGTCATCTCCCCGCGCTGCTGGGCCGATTCGGCCTGGTGGCGGACGGTGGTGAGTTGCTCTTCGAGCGTGCGCAGGGATCGGAAGCGCTGCTGGTGCTCCTCACTGGCGATGAGGTGCTGCTCCTCGGCCTGACGCAGCGCCGCCTCGGTGCGGTGCTTCTCGTCTTCGAGCGAAGCGATCTGGGAGGTCAGCCCCTCGAGGCGCTTGCGGATGTCGTCGTACTGTTCGAAGGCCAGCGCCATGCGCAGGGCGCGGTGCTCGGCGTCGAGTTCCTTGAACCTGCGGGCCTTGGCCGCCTGGCCCTTGACCAGGCGCAGGCGGCGCTCGGTGGAGTCGAGCTGCTCACGGGTGCGGATGAGGTTGGTCTCGGTCTTCTCGAGCTTGCGAGCCGCCTCGACGCGGCGCTGGCGGTACTTGGCGATTCCCGCGGCCTCCTCGAAGATCACTCGGCGCTCGGTGGGTGAGGCCAGCAGCATGCGGTCCACCTTGCCCTGCTCGATGATCGAGTAGGCGTCGGCGCCGATGCCGGTGTCCAGGAACAGGTCTCGGATGTCCTTGAGCCGCGCGTTGCGCCCGTTGATGATGTACCTGGATTTGCCGTCTCGGTACAGACGGCGTTCGACGCTCACCTCGTCCGCGTCGATCGGCAACGGGCGGGCGATGCGGGAGCGCTCGGTGATGATCGAGGACGCCTCGCTCTCGCCCTCTTCATACGCCCGGTCGGCGTCCTCGTCGCTGGTGTGGCTGTCATGGGCGGGGTGGTGGGCGGGGTGGTGGGCGGATGGCGCCGACGAGCCGAGCGTGTCAGCAGGCGGTTCTCCCGTCTGATCCGGATCCGATTTCTCACGGTCGGGGCTCGTCGATTCAGCTCCTTCCGCCTCTTCGTCCTCCTCGATCCCATCGCTCCCGCCCGCGGCAGCGAGCAGCTCGGCCAGCAGGTCGTCGGTCAGCCTGGGGTTCTCGAAGGTCAGTGCGACCGAGGCCATCCCAGAGGGCTTGCGGGCCGCCGAGCCGGCGAAGATGACATCGATCATCTCCTTGCCCCGCAAGGACTTGGAGGATCGTTCGCCCAGAACCCACTTGATGGCGTCGACCACATTGGACTTGCCGCAGCCGTTGGGCCCGACGATCCCGGTGATCGGGTCGTTGAACGAGAAGGTGGTCTTGTCGGCGAAGCTCTTGAAGCCCGAGAGTGTCAGCGAGGCCAGGCGCAGCCCCGCGGCCCGGGACAGCTCGGCGCCCTGGTCGCTGGGCGCAACGGCGTGGGTGGGTGTCTCGATAGGCTTGGCGGCTTGGGTCATGATCAGCGCAACCTCCGTGTCGGCTGTTCCATGCGAGGGATGCTCGGCTGTCCGCACAGTCGGCTCCGCGGCCGGATCCTCCGGCGGCTTGACGGCTCGGGGATGATATCGGAATTCGCGCCCAATGTCGGCCAATGGGGCCGAAATTGGGCCCGAAGTTTGGTCTTCAAAGAGTGCAAATCATGATCGGACCCCCTGATGCGAACGCGGGTAGGTACGGGATGGTGTTCCCTGCATCCGTGCCCCAAGCTCGCATGGCTCACATCTCCCCGACTCTCAGGCAGTCTCCCGCGCCTTGCGCCACCCGCACTCGGGGCATCCGGTGCGAAAATCGAAACCCAGGTCGTAGCGGCACGCGGGGCAGCGGCCGCGATGCATCCGGCGGGCGTGCCGAAAAGCACGAAGCACCGCCAGCGCGCACCAGAGCAGGGCCGCGTAGAACAGCGTGTTGAGCAGCATCCCCGACCACACCGGCAGGTAGGGCAGCCGGGCGTGCAGGGCCAGCGGGGCCGTGCTGGGCTTGAACGAGCGGGAGGGGTCGATGATCGGCGTGGAGAACGCCCCGAGCATCCGGCGCGCAAAGGATCCGTCGGGCAGCACGACTGCGTCGTTGACCGCCCCGACCGCGCGGGCGCTGACCAGCGGGAGGCCGTACTCGATCGCCGAGTAGACGCTGCCGCCCGGGTCGATGTCGCCACCGACCAGCGCGGCTCGCAGGTGGTTGAACTCGTCCTGAGGCGCCGGATCCGCGACCAGCGGCGACCACGCCCACCACACGCTCAGACGGCTGGGACGGACCTCGGTGATCGACCGGCGCTGCTGGTGGTACTGCGTCTCGAGCACGCCCACCCAGCGGTACTCGGTGACATAGAGGTTCTGCTGCTCACCCGAATCATCACGCCAGACGAGCTGCGAGCGGTGGTAGGTCCCGATGCGCAGCCGGCGCGGCACCCCCGTGAGCGCCCACGCGACCAGCCAGTTGAGCGCCAGCCCCAGCAGCAGCGCGAGCAGGATGCGTTTGATCGGCGGGTGCATCAGGTGATCCTACACGATCACACCGCCCACAAGTTCCCCGATGTTACCTGCCTGTTGCGCCCGCACCCACCGCCCCAGCCCTTTCATTATCCTGGTGCAGGTTCGGGGGTCGGCGAAGCTCCCGGCCCCGATCTGCACGGCGCTGGCCCCCGCCAACACGAACTCGGCGGCGTCCTCCCACCGGGTCACGCCCCCCGCGGCCATGATGGGGATGTGGGCGCCGCGGGCGAGTTGCGTGTGGACCAGGTGCACCAGGCGCACGACGATGTTGTGGATGGCCGGCCCGCTGAGCCCCCCCGTGGTGTTGGCCAGGATCGGCCGGCGGGTGTGCACATCGATGCCCATCGCCGGGACGGTGTTGGTCAGCGTCAGCCCCGACGCGCCCGAGTCGATGGCGACCCGGGCCAGGTCCACGATCGAGTGGGGCGTGCCCACCGTGATGGGCGAGAGCTTGACGAACACCTCCGAGCGGCTGATCGCGCCCACCACCCTCGTGACCAGCTCGCCCAGCGCCCGGGGATCGGCCCCGAACTCGAGCCCCGAGTGGACATTGGGGCACGAGACATTGAGTTCGATGAGCCTGAGCCCATCAGCGGTGTCCATCGCCCTGGCGATCTCGACATAGTCGTCGATCGTGTCGCCCGCGATCGAGCCGATCACGGGGCAGGGGGTTGTCTTGATGCGGGGGGCGATGTCCGTGTTGAACCCGTCGAGGCCCGGGTTGGCCAGCCCGATGGCGTTGAGCATCCCCGCCCGGGTCCAGGTGATGCGGGGGAAGGCGTTGCCCTCGCGGGACAGGCGGGTGATGGATTTGGTGACCACGCCCCCGACGCGGCGCAGATCGACGACATCGCCCATTTCGTCGATGGTTCCCGCGGTTCCGGCTGCCAGGAGGATGGGGGAGACCATCTCGACCCCGGCCAGGGTGATGGCGAGGCCGGGATCGGTGCGGGGGGTGGGCATCGGGGTGGATGATAGGGCGCCAGCGAGCGGAGCCGCTTCATGAGGCCGGGGGGCGGTGGGATGGGGTTGGGAGCGGGAGCACGATTTGCTCTGTTTCGTCCGAAGATGGTTATTTCTGTTGCTGCTTCGATCTCACTTGCGGTATGCTGACGCCGGGGCCGTGAGGGAATGACCCCGACCACATCAAGAGTTGAGACCCAGAGGAAAGGGTTGAGAACCCATTGGGAGGGACACTCGATGAAGCTCAGAACCATAGTGTGCGCCGCGACCTTGAGCATCACGGCGCTGGCTGCCAACGCGGGGCTCGTGCTGCTGCAATCGTTCGCGTTGTACAACCACCCCGACGGCCAGGTGGCGCCCCAGGCCTACGGCCTGCGCCTCGACGGGTTCGGGGGCGAGAGCCCGGTCACCTTCAGCTTCGAGGACGGCGGCGGCAACTCGCAGGTCATGCTGCGTGTCTTCGACAACAACGGGCAGACCCAGGTCCGCATCTCGGGCGTGCTGCACGGCAACTCGGCCAACGGGGGCACCGATTTCGGAACCTTCATGCTCAACATCACATACGATGTCGATGTCGTGGGCAACGGCTGGGACGACCATAACACCACGGACGGCGGGCTGCTGGGTGGGATCACCGCCCTCAACCCCACCGTGGACTCGCCCCTGCTCATTGGCGAAACCCAGGACCTCTTCTCGATCACCGACGGCAGCGGCAGCTTCCGCTTCCTTCAGGACGGGTTCCGCATCGACGGCGACAGCACCACCTGGGTCGGTCGCGGGTGGGTCTCGCCCGACGGGCTGCGCGGCGCCACCAACGACTTCCTCTTCACCGGCGTCTCCGTCGTCCCCCTGCCCCCGGCGGCCCTGGCCGGGCTGGGGATGCTCGCGTGCGTGGGCGCATATCGCGGGATCCGGCGCTGAGCCCGATGCCCGGTGAAGAAAGCGACAGGGACGCGAGAGGGGCGTTCCTGTTGTTTTATGGCGAGGTGCCTTGTGCGGCTTTGCCCGATGAGCCACGGCGAGCGCGCGCCGTTTCAGGCGCCGCGTTCGATCATCCCGGTGAGGCGCTGGCGCACCATCCGCTCGAGCTCGTCGATGACGGCGTCGATCGTGAGCTCAGAGGTGTCGATGACCAGCGCGTCGTCCGGGCAGACCAGCGGCCCGTCGCTGCGGGACGAGTCGAGCCGGTCGCGTTCGACGATGCGGGCGCACATCTCCTCGAGCGAGACCTCGCGCTCGATTCCCAGCTGCTCGATGCGTCGCCTCGCTCGCACGCGGGGGTCGGCGTCGAGGTAGAACTTGACGGGCGCGTCGGGGAAGGCCACCGAGCCCTGGTCTCGTCCCTCGGTGACCAGGCGCGGGTGCTGGGCGAAGATGATCCGCTGCTTGCGGACCATGTGGGCGCGCAGCTCGGGGATCGATGCGACGAACGAGACCGTCTGGGTCACATCGTCGCTGCGGATCCGGTGATCGATGGGGTTGTTCCAGGCCAGGATGGTGGGGGGGTCCTGGGACCAGTCGAAGTGCAGGTCGGCGCCCAGGACCGTCGAGACCAGCTCGCCGATCTCATCGCGGCCGATGCCCCGGTCGAGCATGATCGCCGCCGCGGCGCGGTACATCGCGCCCGTGTCGAGAAAATCGAGCCCGAGTCGATGGGCGAGCATGCGCGCCACGGTGGACTTGCCCGTGCCGGCGGGGCCGTCGATCGTGATGATGACTTCCTGTGAGCTTGGCACCCTATACCCCGTGCCCCCGGGCGTGGAGCGGTTTCTGGGCTGGGCTGTGCTGGATGTCAAGGACACTGGGCCCCCTCGCGGGTGGGACATCGACGCCCGGGGTGGAACGCCGACGGATCATGACTCGGCGAGCGAGACCAGCGCCGCCTCGATCGCGTCTCGGGACTGCAACACCCCCAGTGTACCATCACCATCCCCCCGGTAGTCAAGGGCGATGTTGCCATCGAAGCCGACGGCCTTGATCGCCCCGACCAGGGGCTCCAGGTCGTACCCCACATGCACGGGGGGCAGGTCGTCGTCCATCGCCTCGAGTTCGGCGGCCAGGGCGTCGAGCCCGCTGAGCCCGTCGGCGTTCTTCATCGTCTCGTCCCGGGGCTCGGGCTCCTCGAACCCGAGCGTCGAGGCGTTGACGACCGGTGCGTAGGGCGTGAGACGGCGGAGGTAGTTGACCGGGTCGCCCGATTGGGCGGCGGTCTGGAAATCGGGGAGCGTCCCGATCCGGAAGCCCCCGATGGCCTTGACGAGCTCGGTGACGCGGTCGGCGCCCTCGGTGAGCCCCTTCATCGGGGCGATGAGGACATTGATGTCGATCGTGTCGGCCACCCCGAGCACTTGCTTCATGCGCTCGACGGCCAGCTCGAAGGCGTCATCGCTGTCGGCGCCCGAGATCGACAGGGACACCGCGTTGCAGCCGAGCAGGCTGCCGGCCTTGATCACCCGCGTCATGCGGTCGATCGCCCCCTCGCCCGCCCGGTCCCTGCCCGCGGCCATGTCCATCGGGTCGGGCTCGGAGAGCATCAGGCAGGTGCACCCGACCTTATCGCCCGAGTCGCGGATCTTCTCGATCTCGGCGCGGCTCATGCCTTTGAGCAGGTCGGTCGAGAGGTTCAGGGCGTGCAGGCCCAGGTGCTCTTGCGTGTAGCGGGGCAGATCGGCCACCCGCAGGGCGTTGCGCCCGCGCTTGCGCAGCAGGTCCCGAACCGAGTTGACATTGAGCGAATACATCATGTGGGTCACTGTAGGCATGGCCGGGACGGCGGGGCCGGGAGCGCTGGCGCGTGCGGGATTCACTCGTCCATGCGTGTATGCATGCCGCCCTGCTCGCTCTCGAGGTGCCCCCCGCGGCTCATGATCTCGTCGACCACATGGCGGTACTGCCCGTCGGGCTGGGGCGGCGGGGATCCCATCAGCCGCTCGTACAGCTTGTCGTCGATCCCCAGGTAGAGGCGCATCGCGTAGTCGTACACCGCGTCGTGCTCGTCGCGCGAGAGGTCAAGGCGCAGCTCGTTGATGATCTTGGTGCCCATGCCGATCCACTCGTCGAAGGTCTGCCTGGAGATGTGGTCCTGGATCCAGCTCCCCAGCGCGTTGCGGAACGGGGGGCGCGCCAGGCGCGTCCCGGGGCGGGAGGTCTTGCGGCACACGATCGTGTCCCCGGTTGCGGCGCCCGCGCCGGGCGCCTGGGGCGAGGCGGGCTTCTCGTTGGTCACCTCCGGGATCGGCGCATCGATCGATCCGAGCAACCCCGCGATCGCGTTCTTGGGCATCATGTCGCCCCGGGTGGCCGCCTCGATGTAGCCCTTGGTGAGCACGAGCCTGGCGCGGTCGACCTTGCCCGCCTTGATGTAGGCGTCGCCGGCGAGCTGGTAGGCCTTGGTCATCGCCTCGTTGATCTGGGCGCACCGGGCGAAGGTGTCGCCGGCTTCCTCGAACTGCTCGTTCTGAAGGAACGCGTTGCCGAGCGAGAAGTAGGCCATGTCGTTGCCGGGATCATCGGCGATCAGGCGCTGGAACTGCGTGATGCGGGTCTGTGGGTCCATGCGGGGCTCCGTGCCGGGTGCGGTCATGTGTTTTGGGCATGGTAGGGGCGTCGGGGCGGTCGATCAGGCCCGGCGCGTGGGGAAACCCGCGTGCGGGGGCGGTTCTAGACTCTGCCCATGCTCGAGAGCTACCGCCTGCGCCATCCCGGTTCGAGCCTGGCCCAGATCGTGTTCTACGACCTCTGTCGCGAGGCGATCCTGCTCTTCTTCCGGGTCGTCTACCGCCACAAGCGGGTCGGGCTCGACAACATCCCGCGCACGGGCGCGGTGCTGCTGGTGGCCAACCATTCATCCTACCTCGATCCTCCGGCCGTCGGTTGCGGGATCCGGCATCGCCAGGCCGACTACCTCGCCCGTGCGTCCCTGTTCCGGTTCAAGCCCTTCGGCTGGCTCATCACCCGGCTCTACTCGACCCCCATCAAGCAGGGCGCGGGGGACGCAGGGGCGATGAAGCTCATCATCCAGAAGATGCACGAGGGCAAACTGATGCTCGTCTTCCCCGAGGGCTCGCGCAGCGCCGACGGGACGCTGGGCGAGTTTCAGCGCGGGATCGCGGTGCTGCTCAAGCGGGCGCACTGCCAGATTGTCCCCGTGGGGATCGCCGGCGCCCACGAGGCCTGGCCGCGGGGGCGCAAGTCGCCCAGGGTGTTCACCCGGCGCATCGTGGTGTGCTACGGCGAGCCGATCGGCTCGGACGAACTGATGGACGGGGGGACCGACCACGCGCTGGCGGCGCTGCGCGAACAGGTGGCGGGGCTGATGGCCGAGGCCAGAGCGAACCAGTAATCCCGGCGCTGGCGCGGCTATTTCTTCTTCTTTTCCTCGGGCAGGTTCTTGGGCACGGGCACGAGCAGGGTGCGCCGCTCGCGCCGCACCGCCTCGTTCTGGCCCACCACGGGCTTGGAGGGGTCGTCGACGGGGACCAGGACCTCCTCGCTCGCGGCCGACTCGGGGCGCATGGTGACCTCCTCGGTCTGCACCGAGGACAGCAGCTCGGCCAGGAGCCGGTCCTCCTCGGTGGTGAACGCGGCGTCGACGCCCTCGTCGCTGTAGATCTGGTAGAGGGCGCCCACGACCTGCGAGTACGAGAAGCCCAGCCCGGGCTCGGGGTTCTCGGGCGTGGGCTGGTGCGCCAGCAGCCCGATGAGGTTGGGCATGCCCGGGGGGACATCGCTCATGGTCGATGCGGTGCGCCGGGCGTCGTCGCGGTAGTAGAGCCGGATGGGCGAGGTGTCGTCATCGGCCACGAGCATCAGCCGGTCCGACCACGCCGTGGCCAGCAGGGGCTTCTTGAGTCTGAGGTCCTGGCCGAAGAGCACGATGCGCGGCTCGTGCTGCTGGGTCACATAGATCAGCGGGTCGCCGAAGGGCACGATGTCGAGGAAGAACTTGCCCTCGACGAGCTGGCGGCTCACGCCGCGCACCGGGTCCGGGGGGACGAACACCTTGGAGAGCGCCTCGAGCTGGGTGTTGGAGGCGAGGATGTCCTGACGGCTGTTGGCCAACAGCTGGGCGATGCGCCGGCGCCGGACGCGCAGCGCGCGGTCCATGAGGTCCTCGTAGGCCTCGACGCGGATCGACAGCTCGGGCGAGCTGAGCAGCTCGCGCAGGGTCGCGTCGACCAGCGGCGATTCGTCGATCCGGCTCATCAGGCTCATCGCGTCGGTGCGGTAGCGTGAGTCGGTGTCGAGGGCGATGTCGCGCAGGTGCTTGACGACGCGCGCGTCGCCCAGCGCCGCCCCGGCGCGCAGGGCCGCGAGTCGCGGGGCCGCCTCCGGGTGGATGTAGAGATCGCTCAGGAACGGGAGGGCCCGCTCGCCCAGCGCCTGCAGGCACAGGGACATGTCGCCGGCGAGGTAGGGCTGGCTCAGGAGCGTCTGGGCGTAGCGTCGCGCGTAGATCTCGGGATAGGACTGGTCGATAGTGACATGCGCCAGCAGGTCGAGGAACTCCTGGCGCCGATCGAGGTATCGGGTGGGGATCTGCACGAGGATGAGCGTGTCGTCCTTGCCGCGGGCCGTGGGCTCCTTCTCGCCACGGTGCAGCGGGAAGGCGGTGTTGATGGCGGTGACGATCTGGCGGGCCCGCTGGTGGGAGGGGTTGTTCAGGAGGACCTCGACCTTGGTGGGGAAGGTGACGACCCCGCCGTCGAGGATGCGTCCGACATCGCGGGTGACGCCGTCGTACTGCCCGCCGGGCTCGGCGAATGGGTTGAGGAAGATGGGCCCCTTGGACTTGGCGATCTTGCGCGCCTGCGGGTTGCCGAAGGCGCTGGGCGGGCCGATGCGAAGGTCGGTGGTCCAGAGCACGCCGCCCTCAAGACTCGTGGCGTTGATGGCGCGGACATAGACATCAAAGCTCTCGCCCTCGCGCGCCCCGGCGGGGATCGCGGCCTGCACGATGACCGCGGCGGTGTTGGGGTCGCGCATCACCTCGCTGGGGGTCTTGCCCGCCAGGGGCGAGTTGAGATCGTCGTTGCCGATGCCGATGCCGTTGAGCCCCATCTCGCGTTCGAGATGGGCGGCGTACTGCTCGGGGATGGTCAGCCCGCCGGTGCCGTTGAGCCCCACGACGAACCCGATGCCCGACACCAGGGTGCGTTCGACGCCGGTGATCGTGGTCTCCGCGCCCACGGTGCCGCGCAGCGACGAGGGGACATCGCGTGTGATGCTCGGGGCGCGGATCTCGGCCTTGGGAATGGGCTTGTGGCGGTTGCGCCAGCGCTGGCACCCGCCCAGGGCGGGCGCGACGACCAGCAGCGCCGCGATGGTGCACACCAGGGTTGAGGCGAGGGTCGTGCGGGAACGGGAACGCGGTCCGTGGGGGCGAAGATTCATCGGGTCGTGGCCTCTGGGTCGGGTCCTGGGCAGCAAGATGGACATCACGATGGGCGTCGGGATGGCGACGGTTCGAGAGGTGGGCGACGCCAGGGGGTTTCGGGCCCGCATCTCGGCCCGCATCTCGGCCCGCGGCGCGCGCCAGATCCTATGTGCGTTACGCACGGCGGATGAGGGCGTATGCATCTTCTTGCGGATGAGCGAGCAAGTCCTCACGCGACATCGGTGGATCGAGTGCATCTTATCCACCGCCGTGTGGAAAACCGGGGGGTGGTCCGGGCCGGGATGTTCGCCATGCGATCGGAAAATGGTCCGCGTGGTTTCTAAAGATTGTTTCATGTCCGGACGCGCAAAGCGCTTGCCCCATCCCGAGTTGCTGATCGGGCGCTCCGAAACTGTTCAGATCAGGACACCAACCCTGCTGGGAGGATCGCGGAGAAGAATGGGGCAAAAATGTCCAAAAAATCTCGACTCCGGCGCACCCAACAGGTTGTGTGATGATATGCTCTGGGCCCGACCCATTCTCCAGATATGGTAGTCGGTATCGAAGCGGAGGCACAAGCTCATTCCTGAGAAGTCATTGGCGGCACTGGGTTTGGAATCAACCGACAGGTTGCCCACAAGGACCCGAACAGGTGCTGCCGATCGACGAGCGCCGGGGTACGATTGAGCCCTGTCTGGCCTCACGAAAGGAATCATCGAGTCGCGACAGCGGTTCGGTGCATGTTTGATTCCGGTTTTCCACGCTCCCGGGACCGCTCACCGGGGCGTTGCCTGACCCCGCACCGCGTCGGTGCGCCCCATGGGCAAGGAGAACACCCAGCGGGATCGAGCGTCGGCGGGGACATCGGTCGCCGACACATGCCACTCGCCGGTCCGTGCCGTCGGCCACGACAATCCAGCAGCGCACAGGCGATGCACGCCGGGGGGATTCCCCCAGCGTGTCGGGTATTGCCGTGCGGTTCTTCACCGGGGGAAAGGGAAACGCCTCCGACACACGCAGGCGTTCCGGTCGTACGACACGAGCGGAACGCGGGATGGAGCAAGCCGTGCCAGTACTTTGCGACACGCAGATCGAACAGCTCGTCGACATCAAGCCCTTCGAGAAGGCCATCAAGCGCGACGGGATCATTTCCTACGGCGTCTCCTCCTACGGGTACGATGTCCGCGTCGGGACGGTCTTCAAGATCTTCACCCCCACGCCGCGAACCGGCGGCATCGCCGTGGTCGACCCCAAGCACTTCACCGACGAGCTGATGGTGACGGTCGACACCAAGGAGCAGGGCACCGACCATGTGATCATCCCCCCCAACAGCTTCGCCCTGTGCGAAACGGTCGAGTGGTTCGACATCCCGCGTGACATCCTGGTGCTGTGCGTGGGCAAGAGCACCTACGCCCGCTGCGGGCTGATCGTGAATGTGACACCCCTGGAGCCCGAATGGCGGGGGAAGGTGACGCTGGAGATTTCGAATACCACGCCTCTTCCTGCCAAGGTCTACGCGAACGAGGGCGTGGCGCAGTTCGTATTCCTTAAGGGGGATCAGGTGTGCGCGCAGAGCTACGCGGATAAGGCGGGGAAGTATCAGGATCAGGGCGGGTTGACGCTGCCGAGGGTGGACTGAGAGACGGGGCAATGGGCAATAGGCAATGGGCAATGGGGTTTGTAATCGGAACCAACTCGGAGTTGAGCATGGGTACACGAGCAGTACAGAGCTATCAGGATCTGGCCGCTTGGCAGGAGGCTCGTGTGCTGGTTCGCGATATTTACGCTGTTACCGAAGGTTTCCCGGCTGATGAGCGGTTCGGACTCACTTCTCAGATCCGGCGATGCGCGGTGAGCGTGCCCAGCAACATCGTCGAGGGGTATGGGCGCGGATCAAAGAACGACTATTCCCGCTTTCTCCGAATTGCCCGGGGCTCTTTGTTTGAGATCGAAACCCAGCTGCTGCTCGCGCATGACCTCGGGTATATCGAAGACGAATCAAGAATCGCCGTTCAAGGCCAGATCGACAAGGTCGCACGCCCGCTGTGGGGCCTGATCCGGAGTATTGAGAACACTTCTCCACCCCGAATGCAATGAGTGGTCAGGAACAGGCTATTGCCTATTGCCTACTGCCTATTGCCTCGCCGCACATATTCGTTTGGACTTCATCAAGGACTGCTGAAACATGAAGGTCACCCGCAAGTTCACCACGGAAGGTACTCGTTCGCAACCACGCATTGAGGTTTTCCGGGCGGCGGTCGCCGTCCGGAGCGTTCGGCCGTCGCGACCGCACGCAGGGATCACACCCGGTTGAATCAGACCGGTCAAGGAGTTCTCCATGCAGGAAAGTTCGCCTTACGCATCCGAAACCAGCGACCACAGCGACCCCGGCAAAGACCGCGGCGTGCTGGCGATGCTCGACATCGGCTTCAAGCGCTTCTTTACGCTCAGCGTGATCAAGGTGCTCTATGTGTTGGGGCTGGCGCTGATCGCGCTGTCGTGGGTGATCGTGGTCATCGGGGCCTTCCTCAGCGGGGGCTTCATGGCCGGCATCGGGGCCGTGATCGTCGGGGCGCTGGCCGCGGTGCTGTACATGATCTTCTTCCGCGTCTGGCTCGAGCTGATCGTGGTCATCTTCCGCATCGGCGAGAACACGACCAAGCTCGTCGAGATGAAGGGCGGGCACTGACGCCCGCCGGCCCGGCCGCGGACCCCGCCGGGCGCAGACATTCAGGTCTTTCGCAGGACATTCATTCGCACGGCCCGCATGACGCGCGCCCAACGCCACAGGCAGGTATTTCCATGAAGATCACTCGTCGATTCACCACGGAAGGCCAGGACCCGTTCGCATCCACGCAGTGGACCACGCGTTCGAGTCGGATCACGAACCCCGACGGCTCGGTCGTCTTTGAGATGCCCGACGCCGAGGTCCCGGTGGGGTTCTCGCAGCTGGCGACGGACATCATGGTGTCCAAGTACTTCCGCAAGGCGGGGGTGCCGCAGTTTGAGCAGCCGTTTGCATTGCCCGGTGGGGCCAGGCAGCTCAAGAACGATGACGGGTCGCCCAAGACCGGGCCCGAGCGGAGCGCACGCCAGGTGATCCACCGCCTGGCCGGGTGCTGGCGCCACTGGGGCGAGGAGCACGGGTACTTCGACACCGCCGCCGACGCGACGGCGTTCTATGACGAGCTGGTCTACATGCTGGTGCACCAGATGTGCGCGCCCAACAGTCCCCAGTGGTTCAATACGGGTTTGAACTGGGCCTACGGGATCAGCGGCCCCGCCCAGGGGCACTGGATTGTCAACCCCGAGACGGGCGAGCCCGAGCTGGCCGACGATGCCTACTCGCACCCCCAGCCCCACGCGTGCTTCATCCAGTCGGTGGGGGACTCGCTGGTCAACGAGGGTGGGATCATGGACCTGTGGATGCGCGAGGCGCGTCTGTTCAAGTACGGCTCGGGCACGGGGACCAACTTCTCCAACCTGCGCGCCGAGAACGAGCTGCTCTCGGGCGGGGGCAAGTCGTCGGGGCTGATGTCGTGGCTCAAGATCGGCGACCGGGCCGCGGGCGCGATCAAGAGCGGGGGCACCACCCGCCGGGCCGCCAAGATGGTGTGCCTGGACATGGACCACCCGGATATTCACACCTTCATCAACTGGAAGGTGCGCGAGGAGATCAAGGTCGCGGCGCTGGTCGAGGGGATGAAGGCCATCGCGGGCGAGAAGACCTCGGATCTGGACACCGAGACGGTGGGCGAGACGGCCGCGCGTCTGGGACTCAAGCTCGATTACGACTTCAACGGCGAGGCCTACGCGACGGTCGCGGGGCAGAACTCGAACAACTCGGTGCGGATCCCCGATTCGTTCTTCGACGCCGTGGACAACGCGGGCCAGTGGCGGACGACCTACCGGACGACGGGCGAGGTGGCCCGGACCTTCGATGCGGGGTCGTTGTGGAACGACATCGCGTACGCCGCGTGGCGGTGCGCCGATCCGGGCGTGCAGTACGACAGCACGATCAACGCCTGGCACACCTGCCCCGGGGCGGGTCGGATCAACGCGTCGAACCCGTGCAGCGAGTACATGTTCCTGGACAACACGGCGTGCAACCTGGCGTCGCTCAATGTGCTCAAGTTCTATGACCCCGAGACGCGCGAGTTCGACTACGAGAAGTTCGAGCACGGGGTGGACCTGTGGACGATGGTGCTGGAGATCTCGGTGCTGATGGCCGCGTTCCCCAGCCGCGAGATCGCCGAGCTGAGCTACCGCTACCGCACGCTGGGGCTGGGCTACGCGAACCTGGGCGCGATGCTCATGCAGGCGGGCATCCCGTACGACTCGAAGGAGGCCACGGCGGTCTGCGGCTGCCTAACGGCGATCATGACCGGGCGCGGCTACCGTATGAGCGCCCTGATGGCCGCCGAGCACGGCCCATTCCCGGGCTACGCTCCCGAGCGTGACAACATGCTGCGGGTGATCCGCAACCATCGAAGAGCCGCCATGGGCGTGGGTCGTGATTCGGGCGAGTATGAGGGTCTGCGGATCGCCCCGGTCCCGATCGACCACGAGCTGATCCGCGACCACCGCGTGCCCCTGGGCAACGCGATGGACCTGCTGCACCGGGCGACCCGGGCGTGGGACGAGGCGCTGGAGCTGGGCGAGGAGCACGGGTACCGCAACGCCCAGACCACCGTGATCGCGCCCACCGGGACGATCGGGCTGCTGATGGACTGCGACACGACCGGTGTGGAGCCCGACTTCGCCCTGGTGAAGTTCAAGAAGCTCGCCGGCGGCGGGTACTTCAAGATCGCCAACGCTTCGGTCGAGCCCGCGCTGCGGGCGCTGGGCTACGACGACGACCAGCGCCGCGAGATGATCCGGTACCTGCTGGGGACGCTGAACCTGCATGTGCCCATGCCCGAGGGCGTGCTCAACCGCGAGGGGCTCTCGCTGGCGGGCTGGCTGGAAGAGGCGGGGCTGATCGAGGCCGACCTCGACCGGATCACCCATGCGCTGCCCGGCGTGTTCGAGATCGGGTTCGCCTTTAGCGCCTGGGGCCTGGGCGACGAGGCGCTGGCGCGCCTGGGCGTCAACCCAGACGAGGCCCGGGCCGACCCGTCGTTCAACGCGCTGCGTCACCTGGGGCTCACCGGCGCCCAGATCGAGCGGCTCAACCTGCTCGTGTGCGGCACGCAGACCATCGAGGGCGCGCCGCACCTCAAGGACGAGCACCTAGCGGTGTTCGACTGCGCCAGCACCTGCGGCAAGCTGGGGACGCGGTTCATCGAGGCGGGGGGGCACATCCGGATGATGGCCGCGGCCCAGCCGTTCATCTCGGGAGCGATCTCCAAGACCATCAACCTGCCCCACGACGCGACGGTGGACGACATCAAGGACAGCTACCGCCTGAGCTGGGAGCTGGGCCTCAAGGCCAACGCGCTCTACCGCGACGGGTGCAAGCTGTCCCAGCCGCTCAACTCCAAGAGCGATACGAGGGAGGACGAGCTGGCCGACGCGGGAGAGCCCAGCGACGGGCTGGAATCGGCGGCGATGATCGAGGAGGTTTCGGACGATGTGGCCCTGCTGGCGATGGCCGCGGGAGATGAGAATGTCCGGGTCGTGATCAAGAAGGAGATCGAGATCGTGCACCGTCCCATGCGGCGCCGGCTGGCCGACACGCGGCGCTCGATCACCCACAAGTTCAATGTGGCGGGGCACGAGGGCTACCTCACCTGCGGCATCTACGAGGACGGGCAGCCGGGCGAGCTGTTCATCACCATGGCCAAGGAGGGCTCGACGATCGGCGGGCTCATGGACTCGCTGGGCACCTCCACCTCCGTGGCGCTGCAGTACGGCGTGCCGCTCGAGAGCCTGGTCAAGAAGTTCACCCACCAGCGCTTCGAGCCCTCGGGCATGACCACTAACCGCGACATCCCCTTCGCCAAGTCGCTGGTGGACTACATCTTCCGCTGGCTGGGCATGGAGTTCATCGATGGCTACCGCGACGCCAACGCGCCCAAGCGTCCCGACATGGCCAACATCTCCGACAAGCCCGCGAGCACCAGCGTCGTCACCCGGCGGATCAGCGCGGGCGAGTTCGAGCCCAAGCCCGAGGGACGCACCGAAAACAGGAGCGAGCGGATGGTCATCCGGGACGAGCGGAGCGAGACGCGCGTCTCGCAGACCGCCATCGAGACGGGCAGGAACACCCGTGTGTTCACGAGCGAGACGCATCAGCACAGCGCCAGCGCCACGCTCTCCAAAGCGCTCGAATCGTCGGGCGATGCGCCGCCGTGCGATGTCTGCGGCACCATCACGGTGCGGAGCGGGACCTGTTACAAGTGCCTCAACTGCGGCAACTCGCTCGGGTGCAGCTGAAGCCGGCGCTGGAGGCTGAAGGGAAACGGGCGCACGGGTAAGGCGCTCACAAGGACGGAGGTTCGATCGGGCGTCATCGAAGCGGACGGCACGCGAGCAAGGGCACGGTCGGCGAGCGTACGGAGCACTCGCCGCGGGTTGAAACGGGATCACGGAGCGATCCCACCCGTTCATCCGGTCGGGAACCGATCGCACGCGGCGCACGGCGCCAAGGAGTTGCGATCAGGCCCGGCACGCTCAGGGACGCACGCCGCACGCGGGGAACAAGGCCCTGATCGACGAAGAAGCGGATCAAGGCGGATCCCACCATGCGGAGACCGAGGCGGCATTCATCCCTGCCTGAAACCTCGGTCTCACGCCTCCCACCCCCGGGCATGTCCACGACGGCCCGGGGGTTTTTTGTGCGCCGACGACTACCATCACCCGATGACCAAGACCACCCAAGACACAACCGGCGTCACCTGGGCCACGCTGCTGGCGGGCTGGGTGCAGTACGCCCAGTCGGCCGTCGGGCTGCCCAAGACCGAGCAAGGCCAGCGCTGGCGCGACTCGGTCGCGCCCACCATCGCCCTGCACGCGCTGGCGATGGCGCTGGGCGAGATCGAGCGGGTCGACCCCGAGGAGCGGGCCCTGGCGATGGACCGGTCCGAGCTGGGCATCAAGGAGCAGGCCGCCACCATCAACGCCATCTGGCGTGGCGAGCCCATGCCCGAGTCGATTGATGAACTCATCGAGGACGCCAAGGACGCGTGGGAAGCGGCGCTGTACGAGGGCGTGGTCTGGATCGTCGCTTCCGAGCGGTTCAAGGCGTTCCACCCCGCCGACCTGGCCGAGATGCTCCTCGACGCGGGCTTCATCGGGGAGGTGCTGATCGCTTCGCCGGGCGTCGAGATGTTCAGGGGCGCGCCCGTCGCGGTCTGCCGCGAGAACTTCGGGGGCGAGCCGGGCCCCGACATCGTGGAGATGATCGACGCATATCTCGCGGCGTGCGATGGGAAGGCCGATCACCCGCAGATCATCCGCCCGGTGTGCCAGGTGTACCGCCAGTACAACTTTCTGGCCGGCGGCGTGCAGAAGGATCTGGTCGCCCCGGTGACGGCGGATCTTCCGGCGGGCCAGCCGCTGCTGATCCCGGTGGTCAGCGGCGGGGCGATCTGCCCGGTCCACTTGCCACCCAAGGCCGGCAAGGCGCTCGATCCGGTCCCGGTGGAATGGATGGGCGACGAGCGCCCCGATTGAGAGCGCGAATCGGGCCCAGACTCCGATTGCGGGTCGTGATTCGTGTTGGCGGGGACTAGGATTCGGACCCTCCCGCCGGGGAAGCGCCGGCGGATTCATCGAGGATTTACCCACCGACCAACCCCGCAAGGGAAAGGAACCCGAAACCATGCCAAAGCGTGCCAAGATCTCGATCATCGGAGCCGGCAATGTGGGCGCGACCTGCGCCCACTGGGCCGCCCAGAAGGAGCTGGGCGACATCGTCCTGCTCGACATCCCGGACAAGGAGGGCTTCGCCCAGGGCAAGATGCTCGACCTGGCCTGCTGCGGCCCTATCGAGGGCTTCGACGCCACGCTGACGGGCACGGCCGACTACGCGGACATCGCGGGCAGCGATGTGGTGATCGTCACCGCCGGGATCCCCCGCAAGCCGGGGATGAGCCGCGACGACCTGATTGAGACCAATGTCAAGATCGTCAAGTCGGTTAGCGAGAACATCAAGAAGCACGCGCCCGACTCGATCGTGATCCTGGTCTCCAACCCGCTGGACGCGATGGTGTACACCGCCTGGAAAGCGACCGGGTTCCCGACCAGCCGCATCGTGGGCCAGGCCGGGGCCCTCGATGTCGCGCGGTACCGCACCTTCATCGCCTGGGAGATCGGCTGCTCGGTCGAGGATGTCCAGGCCATGCTTTTGGGAGGGCACGGCGACGACATGGTCCCCTTCCCGCGTCTGACGAGCGTGCACGGCATCCCCGTCTCGGACCTGCTGCCCGAGGACAAGATCACCGCCTGCGTCGAGCGGGCCAAGGCCGGCGGGGGCGAGGTCGTCAAGCTGATGGGCACCAGCGCCTTCTACGCCCCCGCGTCCGGCACCATCCAGATGGCCGAGGCGATCATCAAGGACAAGAAGCGCATCATCCCCTCGGCCGCCTATCTTGACGGCCAGTTCGGCCACAAGGGCCTCTTCGTCGGCGTCCCGGCCATGCTGGGCAAGGGCGGCGTGGAGAAGATTGTTGAGTTCAAGCTCACCGATCAGGAGCAGAAGCTCTTCGACGAATCGGCGTCCCATGTCGAAGACCTGGTCAAGATCGTCAAGGATCGCTTCCCGGAACTGGCCTGATCGGCGCAGCAGGAACCAAACGCGAACACCCGCCAACGCGGGTGTTTTTTCAGGCGATCATCGCGGGTCGGCTAGCGTCGTCGCTTCTTGCTTTTCCTGGGCTTGGTGTTAACGGCGTAGAGGTCGCCGATCTGGTTGACATACTTCTGGCGCTTCTTCTGCTCGTGCTCGATGAGAATATTCTCGGCGTCCTCGCCCAGGGAGGACATCAGGCGGTAGAAATAGGGCGCCGAGCCCAGCCAGCGTCGCCAGCGGGCCCGCATGTACAGCGCGCTGATGGGGGCGATGATGGCCGCGGGGATGATGTAGACCAGCTCGGGGTTGGTGATGGCCATGATCGTGACCCCCAGGGCGAGGAACATCATCACGATGCCCATGACGAACTGGCCGCCCGCGCTGAGCATCTGCTTGCGGATCCGGTTGCGCCGGTCGGCGATCCGGAAGACATTGGCCTCGGGGTCGTTGCCCAGCAGCCACACCGCGTCGGGATCGTCGGGATCGATCCGCGGCTCGTCGTCCTCGGGGCGCTTGATCGCCGCCTCGATCCACGAGGGATCGATGTCCGGGAGCAGTTCCTTGCGTTTGGGTCGCCCCTCGTCCTTCCCCATCCTGTCCCCTGTCGTCCACGCGCCGCGGTCTGAGGGAAAACGGCGCTCCCCACGATCATGAAGTCATCCATCCGGACTCATTCGGAATATCATCCTAGATATTACATCGGCCGCATGGGAATGCCGGATTCAATCCCGTTGCAACCGGCGCCGCCCCCGATATGGGTATATGGCGGCAACCGCTGTCAGGTTCGGTATTCAACGCCGATGTCGCCATTGTGTTGCAATCGCGAGGAGGCGCTGGTCGTACTACCGCCCGCTCGGGGATTTTTTCCAGAACAGGCGATATTGCAGCAGATCCCGGGCGTCTTCGCCCAGCGAAGTCAGCAGGCGATAGTAATACGGGTCCGAATCCAGCCAGCGGATCCACTTCCAGATGCACACGGGCAACAGCATCGGCGTGGCGATGCCGGCGACCAGGATCAGCTGCGGCGAGCTGGTGGAGACCGCCAGGGCGAGGATCCCGCTCAGGGCCATGATGATCAGCAGAGCGTAGATGAACTGGGCCCCCGGGCTCACCAGCCGCCCCATGAGGGTGACCCGCTGCACCCGGATCGAGCGGTACAGCGGTCTGGCGCCGGTGTCGATCTCGACGACGGCGTGGACCTGCTCGTGCTCGAAATCGAACTCGGGCGGCTCGATCCCCTCGAGAATCACCTTGGCCGCCGCCGCCGCGTGGGATTCACGCAGAGCCCGCTGCTGTGCCACGATGGTCCGCAGCGAACGCGGCTCGTAGCGCTCGAACAACGGCCGGTCGTCGGGCCGGGCATGATCACCTTGGGTCCCCTTGAGATCGAACGCCTGGGTGGAGTCGGAGGGGTCGCTGGGAGGTTCAAGGCTCATCACGGTCTCCAGGAATGCAATGATGGTCAATATACCGGAAATCTTCGCCCGTTCGCAATCGTTGGTTCGCCCGATCGTTGCAAAGAGCGTGCTCCGGGGTCACGATACGGGCCGAGACGCTCACCAGATCCCTTCTATCGGTCCGGGAGCGACATTGCTTGCTCCCGGAGGCCTCCGCCAGTGAGCCCAAGCCCGCGGGGGAGTGGTCGCGAGCAGCACCCGCCAGCGGCCTACAATGCGCGCCACAGCTCGTTCCACTACCAGTTTGAGGAGATACTCATCATGTTCAAAGTCTGTTTGCTCAGCGCGGTGATGACCGCGGGCCTCTTCACCGGCGCCACGCTCGCCCAGGACGACCCGGCCCAGACGCAGCCCGCGTTCGAGGCCCCCGCGCCCTACTCGCCCTCCTGGACCGACAAGAGCATCGCCAAGATCGCCGGTCAGCTGAGTGGGACCTGGAAAGCCACGGATCAGGTCGACGGCGCCACGATCTGGATGACCGTCGCCCCCGCCCCCGTCGAGGGCATGAGCGATACGCTGTATGTCGAGAGCGTCCGGGCCGACACGCCCTGGGAACCGTATCGGCGCGCCATGTACCAGCTCTATCGCTACAAGGACGGCATCCGCCTGCGCACCTACGAGTTCGCGCTCGACGACACCAGCAAGGGCGTGCTCAACGGCATGTGGGCGGCGACCGAGTATTTCCCCGACATCTCCGCGGACGACCTGATCGCCACACTGGATGTCGAGCTCGAGACCACGCCAACCGGGTTCTCGGGGGCCACGCCCTATCCGTACCCCACGGGGGTGGGCGGGGCCGTGGAGATGACCAGCAGCGTCAGCCTTGACGGCGACACGCTCAGCGTCGCCGATCGCGGGTTCGCCGCCGATGGGAGCATCGCGTGGGGGGCCGAGAAGGACAGCGCGATCAGCTTCACCCGCGCCGAGCCATACGCCAAGGTCACGCGGCGCGACGACGGCATGGTCATCATCGACTACGGCCCTATGGGCGGGATCACCCCCCAGGACGGCGACGAACTGCATGTGCATTACAACGGCTACCTCGCCAACGGCACGCGCTTCGATTCGAGCTACGCCCGGAATCTCCCCTTCGTCTTCACTTATCCCCCCGGGAACCGCGCCATCGCCGGCTGGGGCATCGGCATGGACCAGTTCGCCGCCGATTCGCACCGCAAGCTCATCATCCCCGCCTACCTGGCCTACAAAGAGCGTGGCAACCCCCGCGCCAACATCCCGGGCGACTCCACCCTCTACTTCAATGCCTGGATGGCGCACATCGAGCATCACGAGCCCCAGCCCGACGCGGACCAGGGCGGCGCACAAGCTCCCGATGCGACCCAGGGCGCCCAAGGGTCACAGGACCAAGAGGGCCACGAGGGGCACGACCACGACTGACCGTCGGTCCCGGCGCCGCAATCAACAGCCGATCTCCCACAAGCGACGCCCGGGCGTCGCTTGTTTTCTATGATCCGACCCCGGCAGGGCGCGCCGGCAGGAATGGGAATGCGAGCACATGAGCAAGCGAGACTACTACGAGGTTCTGGGCGTGGCGCGTGGCGCCGACGCCGACGAGATCAAGAAGGCGTTCCGCGCCAAGGCGCGCCAGCTGCACCCCGATGTCTCCAAGGACCCCGACGCCGGCAAGAAGTTCGCCGAGCTCAACGAGGCGTACGAGGTGCTCTCGGATCATGAAAAACGATCCAAATACGACCGCCTGGGGCACGAGCGGTATGTCTCGGGGATCCCCGAGTCGCAGGTGCGCGCCCAGGATGTGGATTTCGGCGATCTGGGCTCGATCATCGACGCCATGTTCGGGCGATCGGGCGCCGCCGGCTTCGGGGGATCCGGCTTCGGGGGGTTCGGGGGTTCCGGGGGGCGCTCGACGCATCACCGCCCGCCGCCGCGGGGTCAGGACCTGCGCGTTGGACTGCATGTGAGCCTGCACGATGTGCATGTCGGGGCCACCAAGCGCATCTCGGTTCCGGCCGACGGCTCCTACAAGTCGATCGAGGTCAAGATCCCCAAGGGGATCAGCTCGGGCGGCAAGCTGCGCCTGCGGGGCCAGGGGCTTTCGAGCCCCGTCAAGGGTGGGGAGCCGGGCGACCTGTTCGCGGTGATCCATGTTGAGAATGACCCGCGATTCACCCGCATCGACCACGGCCTGGACCTGTCGATTGAGCTCCCGCTGAGCATCGCCGAGGCCACACTGGGAAGCAAGGTCGAGGTGCCCACGATCGACGGCAAGGTCGTCATGCTCACCGTGCCCCCCGCCACGGCCTCCGAGTCCCGCTTCCGGATCAGCGGCCACGGTCTGGCGTCGGCGGACGGAGAGCGGGGCGATCTATACGCGCGGGTGAAGATCATCCCTCCATCCGGGGCCGAACTCAGCGATGCGCTCCGCGCGGAGCTGCTCAAGCTCAAGGAGCTCGGCGGCCCGGCGGGGCAGGCTCGCTGAGCCGATTTCCCCCGCCCCGTGCGGCCCGAGCCGCTTTGATCTACACTCCAAGCACGGACCATCGCGACCGGCCGCGTACCGGTGGCGGGGGAGGGCGATTGCTCAGGCAGAAGCACAACCTGTTCGTGTCGATCTTCGCGATGCTCGATGTCGTGGCGGTCAGCTCGGCGTCGATGCTCGCCTGGGCGGTGCGCGTGCGCCGGTTCCATCAGCCCCTGCCCGCGCGGTGGGAGGAGTACTTCAAGGACTCGCTGGTCCTGTACGCCGTGCCCATCGTGATCTCGCTGATGATCCTGTTCCGGCTCTACAAGCCGCGTCGTGACCGGGCGCTGGTGGGGGAGATCGGGCAGGTGTTCAAGGTCTCGTTCCTCTCGTCGATGATGATCATCGTGGCGATGTGGGCGCTGGGATCGAGCCGGCTCACGACCATGGGGCCGCCGCACGGGCACTACCCCGGGTGGCGGCTGGCGACCGACCCGCTGCGGTTCCAGCTGGCGATCTTCACCGCGACCCTGCCGGTGCTCGTGGGCGGTCAGCGGGCCATCGTGCGCCTCGCGCTTCGCTTCATGCGCCGGCGTGGATGGAACATGCGTCATGTCGCGATCGTGGGCGTGGGCCGGCTGGGTCAGATCACGGCGCGCACGCTGGCGCGCAACTCGTGGACCGGCATCCGCGTGGCCTATTTCATCTCCCACCACGAGCAGACCAACCGCTCCCGGTGCCTGAACCTGCCCGTGGCGGGGGGGGTTCGCGAGCTGGAGGCGATCCTGGATCAGCAGCGGGTCGACGCGATCTACCTGGCGATCCCCAGCGCCATGTCGGCCCAGCTCCCGTTGATCCTCAGGCGACTCGAACGCTTCGCGATCGATGTGCGGATCATCCCCGATGTGCACCCCCGGTACCTGCCGCAGAACATGGTCGTCTCCGAGCTCGAGGGGATGCCGGTGCTCAGCTACCGCGAGAGCCCGATGGCGGGGATCGGCGGGGTGCTCAAGCGGGCGCTCGATGTGGTGGGCGCGGTGGTGGGGCTGGCGCTGTTCTCGCCGCTGATGCTGCTGATCGCCCTGGCGATCCGGCTCACCAGCCCCGGGGCGGTGATCTTCAAGCAGCAGCGCGTGAGTCTGGGCGGGGGGACCTTCGCGATCTGGAAGTTCCGCACCATGCGCTGTGCGTCCGACGACGCGGCGGTGGGCGCGCGGGACACCGGGTGGACGAGCAAGGACGATCCCCGCGTCACCCGGGTGGGGCTCTGGCTGCGGCGAACGAGCCTGGATGAACTGCCCCAGTTGTTCAATGTGCTCATGGGCGACATGGCGCTGGTGGGACCCCGCCCCGAGCGTCCCGAGCTGATCGACCGGTTCCGAGAGGACTGGCGCGGGTACATGCTTCGACAGCAGGTCAAGGCGGGCATGACCGGCTGGGCCCAGGTCAACGGGCTGCGGGGCGACACCAGCCTGCGCAAGCGCCTGCAGTACGACCTGTTCTACATCCGCAACTGGACGATCTGGTTCGACATCCGGATCCTGCTGATGACGCTGGTGCGGGGCTTTGTCCACCGGAATGCATACTAGCGCCTACGAATAAAATGCAAACATAGTATTTCGTTTCCTTGCGGATCAGAAAATTGGGCCTGCAGGGAGGCGTCCGGGTTGCGAAACAGGTGTGAAAGTCGTATAAACAGTGCTGATACGGGCGGCGTCATTGTGTGGTGACCCCGTCCAGACTCCGAGCGGATGTTCCACCATAAAGATCATCGTGAACGGGGACGCGCTGGAACCTTTGTCGGCGAGGTGCGAACAGAAACAAGGATGAACGCTGATCCGCACCACCCCTGGGGGTCTCAGCGACATCGAACTTTAGACAATGTCCGCGGTTGGAGAGCGATGGTCGCGTGTTCGCGAACTGGGCTCACCACCGCGGACGGATGGAGGTCGTCGTGGAAAGACGAAAGCACGCATTTACGCTCATCGAGCTGCTGGTGGTCATCGCGATCATCGCGCTGCTCATCGGGATCCTGCTGCCGGCCCTGGCCCAGGCGCAGCGATCGGCCAAGAATGTCCTGTCGCAGTCGAATTTACGCTCAATGAACACGGGCGCAGCCAACTACGCCTCGGACAACCAGGACCGTATCTTCAGCTACTCTTGGCGGGGCGGCCATACATATGTGCTCCCTGACGGCCGTCCGAAGACACCAGCCGATGACACCGAGGCGGCGGCGAATCAAAATCAGGAGATTCTGCAACGCGTGACGGGCAGAATCAAAGGCGTCACAAAGATTAAAAACTATGAAGGCCGTCTTCCCCACCGACGCCTCTCGCACCTTGTTCTGCTTGATTTCCTGACCGATGTCCAGCCCGAGCCCACCGCCGCCAGTCCCTTTGATCGCAACTTGATCCAGTGGCAGGAAAACCCGCTCGAGTACGGTCCCGGCTCCGGTGTGCCGTACGCGGATGGAATTCCCGATGGGTATGATGAAGGAAATGGAGGGGATTGGGCGAATGAGCCCTTCCGTCAACGCTGGGCATTTGCGTCGACCTACCAGATGGTGCCCGCGGCATGGAACTCGGATGGGATCAATGGCGAGCCGACCTATTACCCTGTCCCCGACACTCCCCATCTTTTCAGGGAGCGCGTCGTAGACCAAGTTAACGCACCACTCGGACGGCGCAAGTTCACCCAGGTGGCTCATCCATCCGGCAAGGTCATGATGTTCGAGGAGTTTGACCGCTTCAGCGACAGGGACGGGCTCTACTTCGCCTACCCCGAGGCCAAGTGCAACCTCGCCTTCTTCGATGGCTCGGTCCGCAACGAGCAGACCGCTGACGCCAACGCGGGTTGGAATCCTAACGAGGAGGATACGGATTGGACCCAGATCTATAAGCCGCTTGACACATTCCCTCTTCCCAAAGACGGGCTTGAAAACAACGCGACGGAGTACTGCCAGCGTTATCGCTGGACCCGATACGGGCTCCGGGGTATCGACTACGGTGGAAAGGACATCGGGCGTCTGGACAACGGCCTTCTGGCAGAGCCCGATCCCGGCGCTTGTGTGGTCAACAACCCCGGTTGAAGAGGAACAGCTGTTTCGAATCCCCGCCCTCATGGGCGGGTTTTTATTGGACGGCGTGCACAAGTGGAGAGAAAGTGAAAGGGAGTGCGCAAGGGTCTGTGCGGCCCGGCATCAGAATGGAGAAGCCCACTCACTGCGAGAGGGGAAACCGTGAAGAACACAATGAGGACGGCCCGAGAGAGCGCTCACGGCCCGCGGAGGATGCGGCGCAGCTCGGCCATGCGGGTCTCGATCTCGTTCTCCCAGTAGGTTACATCGATTTTTTCGCCTAATGAATCGATGATCGAGGGCATGTGCATCTCATCGGCGTCGCGCATCAGTCGCTTGAAGGTGCCCAGGTGGCGGCGCATGGTCTGGAGCGACGAGCCGACGCCCGAGACATACTTACGATCGCCGATGATGGCCACTTCGGTGTTGAAGCTGGCGATCGTCGCCTGAAGGCGGTCCCGCAGGCGCTTGGACTTCTCGACATCCTTCTCCACCAGCTCGTAGCCGATATCGCCCGCGTTGTCCCACTTCTCGATGCCATGGATCTTGGCGAACTCGTCGAGGGTGTTGCCCTCCTTCATCGCATCCACCAGGCCGTACTTGATGGCCTGCTTGGCCGTGAGCGTAAGGACGGTGTCGGGCCCGTCGATGACCTCGTAGTTGGCGGGCAGCCCCTCGAGGTTGTCGGAGAACTCCCAGCTCCCGTCCTCGCCCTTGTAGGCGTAGACGGCGGCCGAGGAGAGCATCATGGCCCGCACCAGATAGCCCGAATACCCGTTGGCGTCCGCCGCGCTCTCAAGCTTGGCGGCCCAGATCGAGTTCATCTTGAGATCGACCTCCGCCGAGCCGGTCTGGGCGTGCGTGTAGACCACGGCGCCGCCGAAGTCCGAACCCGGGCACATGGTGATCGTGTCGCAGGTGAACGAGGGCCAGATGGAGGCGCTGATCGAGGACTCGATGAGCATGTGCATCTTGACCTTGCCGCGGTACTGGTTCATGATCTCGACCATGTCCATGGCGCACCAGACCTCGCCGCCGCCCGAGTTGATCCGGAACACGACATCGGTGACCCCGTGGTCGACGGCCCACTCCAGCGAGTCGGCCACGCCAAGCGGGTAGATGTCCTGCCCGAAGGTGCCCTTGAGCGGGACCTCCAGGATCAGGTTGTACCCGTCGCGTTTCATCACCTGGTCCTGCTTCTCCACGGGCTCGCTCAGGGTGGGGACGGCGGGGATGGAGGGCGCCGCTCCGGGCGTGCCCGATTCGGCGTCCGTGTCAGCATCCGTATCAGCGTCCGCCCCGGTGTCCTCCCCGATCACGATCGACTTGATCAGGCGTCGGTCGAGCTCCAGGCGCGTGGAGATGCCGTGGATCTCGGTGTCGATCTGGACCGTTCGCCGGCTGCGGGAGACGACCTTGCCGGTGTGGATCGTGCCGTCGCGCATGACGACCTCGTCGCACAGGCCCAGTGAAGTGAGCGAGCACAAGGCCCCCGCGACCGCAACGAGGCGCAGGGTGTGACGACCAATGTGGAATGGGTGCATGGAGGGATACCTTACATCGGGTTGGACCGGATCGGTTCGGAGCAGGTACAGGCTACCAGACAACGCACGGGTTGCCAAGCACGATGCCCGTTTTCTCCCATGGATTTTCGGGTTGGAAGCCTATAATTCGTGATGCGGGAACGCTTTGAGGTCATCGTGGTCGGGGGCGGGCATGCCGGGCTCGAGGCGGCCTGGGGCGCGGCCAATCGGCTGGGAACCGCGGGCTCGGTGGCGCTGGTCTCGATCGACGCCGCCAAGATCGGCGTCATGAGCTGCAATCCCGCCATCGGCGGGCTGGCCAAGGGCCAGCTCGTGCGTGAGATCGACGCCATGGGCGGGCTCATGGGGCTGATCGCCGACGCGACGGGGATCCAGTTCAAGGTGCTCAACACCTCCAAGGGGGCCGCGGTCCACGGCCCTCGCTGCCAGTCGGACAAGCTCGCCTACGCCCGCACCGCCCGGGCCATGATCAATGCCCGCCCCGAGATCGAGATCATCGAGGGGACGGTCGAAGAGATCCTGTCCACGCCGGACCCCGAGAAACGCGTACGAGGCGTGCGTCTCTCGACGAGCGAGGGCGAGACCGACCTGCTCGCCCCGTGCGTGGTTGTCACCACCGGCACCTTCATGCGCGGGCTGATGCACACGGGACAGACCAAGACCCGGGGCGGACGCCAGGGTGAGAAAGCCGCGAGCGGAATCTCCAAATCCTTGCAGGCGATGGGGTTCGAGCTGGGGCGCCTCAAGACCGGGACCCCGCCGCGCCTGGCCATGGGGACGATCGACTGGGAGGCGTTGCCGGTTGAAGCCGGAGACGACGACCCGGTCCCGTTCTCCGAGCTGACCCAGATCGGCTGGGAAGTGGGGAGCGTCCGCTGCGCCCGGTTCCCGCTGATCGAGCAGGTGGCCTGCCGCCAGACCGCAACCTGCGCCGCCTCGCACGAGCTGATCCGGGCGAATCTCCATCGCGCGCCCATGTTCACGGGGCAGATCGAATCGCAGGGACCGCGATACTGCCCCAGCATCGAGGACAAGGTGGTTCGGTTCAGGGAGCGCGAATCCCACGGCGTGTTCCTCGAACCCGAATCGCACGACTCGGACTGGGTCTACTGCAACGGCATCGCCACCAGCCTGCCCGTGGACATCCAGAACGAGATCGTGCGGGCGATGCCGGGCTGCGCAAACGCCAAAGTCCTGCAGTACGGCTACGCCGTGGAGTACGACATGGTCCGCCCGCACCAGATCTTCACGACCGGCCAGACGCGCAGTGTGCGCGGGCTCTTCCTGGCGGGGCAGATCAACGGCACCAGCGGGTACGAAGAGGCCGCGGCTCAGGGTTTGGTGGCGGGGATCAACGCGGCGATGCTGGCCCGTCAGGGCGACGCCTACGAGCCATTCAGCCTCGGGCGCGATCGGGCGTACATCGGGGTGCTGATGGACGATCTGGTGACCAAGACGCCCCGCGAGCCCTACCGGATGTTCACCAGCCGCGCCGAGCACCGCCTGATCCTGCGCGCCGACAACGCGCCCGACCGGCTGACCCCGGTGGCCAGGGAGCTGGGGCTGCTCGACACGACCGAGCTGGGGCGGGCCAGGTGGGCGCACCATGAGCGTCGGCGCGAGGCGCTCGAGAGGGGGCGTTCGCTGCTGGGCGAGCTGCGCGACGGCGAGAAGACCCTGTCGCAGCGGATTCTGGACCCCGATTTCGGCGTGGAGCATCTGCGAGAAGCGCTCGAACCGATCCTGGGCGTGCGCCCTGGCGGGATCTGGACGACGCTGCACGCCGACCGGCGCTACGAGCCCTACATCGAGCGCCAGCTCCACGAGATCCGGCGCAGCGCGGACCTGGAGCACCGTCCGCTGCCCGACTGGCTCGACTACGCGGCGCTGAGCACGATGCGCACCGAGGCGCGTTCGGCGCTGGACCGGTACAGACCCGCCACCTTCGGGCAGGCGTCGCGTCTTGAGGGCATGACCCCCGCCGATGTCACGCTGCTGAGCGTGCTGGTGAAGCGCGCCAACGAGCAGCGCCGGCTGGCCGCCGCTGCGGATTGACGCATCACATGCTCCTGGTCTCGCTCGATCCGCCGAGCATCCGGATCTCGTCGCGCAGGATCGCGGCGAGCTCGAAGTTCTCCGAGGCGATCGCGGCCTCGAGGCGCTGACGCAGCTCGGCCTTCTGGCTCACCGGGAGCTTGGGCACCAGCGCGTCGCGCATGTCGCGGAGCATCTCGGCCTCGCCCGACTCCTCGAAGAGCTCGGGATGCCCGACCGAGTCGTAGTAGGCCTTGAGCGCTTCGAGCCCCTCGTCGATGGCCAGGATCGCCGCCTTGTTCTCCTCGACCTTCATCGCCTGGGAAGCCAGCGAACGCGCCCGCATCATCATGATGTAGGGGCGGTGCGACTCCATTGCCAGGCGGTCCTCCTCCTCGATCGCGTAGTCGCGGAACAGGTCCAGGACGCGCAGGTTGCGTGAGGTGTCGCGGACGACCGCCTCGTAGTCCTCGAGCACCAGCAGGGCGATGTAGCGGTGGTAGTACTGCTGGGCTTCCTCCCGCAGCGATCGGCACTCGTCGCTGGTGAGGAACCGCCTGGCCTCGTCCGAATCGTCGTCCTCGTCGTCCTCGAAACCGCCGCCCCCGGGGGCGTCGGGGTCGAAGCCCTCCTGGCCCGTGAAGCCCTCGGCCAGGTCCGAGGGGGAGACCTCGTCCATCTCCTGCTGGTCGATCTGGGACTCGTGGTAGTCCAGGAGCGAGTCGAAGCCCTCGGGGCGCTTGCCGTCGGGGCGCCCCGAGACATGCATCTGCAGCAGCCCCAGGTCGAGGCGGACCTGGATGCGCGGCTCCCCGTCCTTGCCCTCGATGACCCGGACGGTGATCTTCCCCGATTCAAAGGGCCATTCTTCCAGGATGTCGGTCAGGTCTCGTTCCATGGATGTTCGTGTTTGTCGGCCAAATGGCGGGCAGTGTGCCCCGGATTTCCGTGCATGCCAATAAAGTTCCACCTGGACCGATCATATTCTCAAAAAACCGCCGCGGACGCTCCAGACGGCGTAATCCGGCGGGTCGTCCGCCCCAAGTTTCACAAGAAAATCCCCTAGCTTCAGGCGTTTTGCCCTTTTGTCGAAGGAACATTTCGCGTAGACTGACGAACGGAGTAGGGGAGGGATCTATGTCCCCCCGACCAATCTGTTTTTTTCCGGCGGCGCTCGCCGCGGAAAGGGTAGGGTAGGAAAGTGAGAACAACTCTTGGTTCGTCCGTGTCCCCGTCTTCGGGGGCTTCGTCAGGCGTGAAGTCTTCGTTGCAGACCTATCTGCAGGAGATCAACCGCTATCCGCTGCTCACCGCCGAGGAAGAGCGAGAACTCGGCTGGAAGATCATCAACGATCAGTGCCCCGCGGCGCGTGAACGCATGATCATGAGCAACCTGAGACTGGTCGTCTCGATCGCCAAAAAATACAACAACCGTGGGCTGCCCCTCACCGACCTGATTGAGGAGGGGAACATCGGTCTGATGCGCGCCGTCGAGGGGTTCGACCCCGCCCAGGGCGCCCGTTTCAGCACCTACGGCAGCTGGTGGATCAAGCAGGGCATCAAGCGCGCTCTGATGAACGCCAACCAGCCGATCCACATCCCCGCGTACATGGTCGAGCTCATCGCCAAGTGGAAGATGCACTCGCGACTGCTCAAGGCCGAGCTCGGGCACGAGCCGAGCATGGAGCAACTGGCCGAGGCGATGGATCTCCCGCTCAAGAAGGTGCAGATCATCAAACGCGCCGTCAAGATCTTCAACGCGCCCAACCAGGCGCCGCGGGACATCGACGGCGAGTCGGTGGGCCTCGAGGGGCTCATCGCCGACTACCGCGCCGGGACCCCCGACGACAAGTCGCTGCGCACCGAGGAGCTGGGCATCCTGCGCCGGCTCATGGAGACGATCGACGACCGCGAGGCCGAGATCCTCAAGCTTCGCTTCGGGCTCGACGGCTCCGAGCCGCTGACGCTCAAGGAGATCGCCGCCGAGGTGGGGATCTCGCGCGAGCGGGTGCGCCAGATCATCGAGGAGTCGCTCGATCGGCTCAACGAGCGTCTGAGCGACTCCAAGCCCAGCCGCTTCTTCCGTCGCAGCGACAGCGTCTTCGAGCAGGCCGCGCCCCAGGACGAGCAGGTCCCGCCCAGCCTGCGTCAGGGCGGCCCGTCCGCCCCGGCCAAGGCCGGCTGAGCCGACACACAGACGACGCAGGCAGGAACGCCGAACGGGTCCATCGCGCCCCGTTCGGTTTTTTAACATGCCGTGCGGCGCTATCATTCCCTTTCCAGGCGGGATCCCGGGTTGTACGGCCTGGCCCCGCCGCGGTTGACTCACGCCCCACGCGGCGACAGGGAAGCGATAGGAGCATCGGTTTGGCAGAGAGCGGCAGCAAGTCAGGCGACACGAAGATCCACAAGGTCGTGATCATCGGCTCGGGACCCTCGGGATGGACCGCCGCCATCTACGCGGCGCGGGCGAATCTGAACCCGATCGTCTATGTCGGGGTCGCCAAGCAGGACCCGGGACCCATCCTCCCCGGCGGGCAGCTCATGCTCACCACCGAGGTCGAGAACTACCCGGGGTTCCCCGAGGGCATCGCCGGGCCCGAGATGATGATGAAGTTCGAGCAGCAGGCGCGGCGCTTCGGGACCACCGTCGTCGGCGAGGACATCGTTGAGTGCTCCTTCTCGATCGACGGCAAGCCCCATGTCCTGCTCACCTCGGGTGGCGACTCGATCCACGCCCACGCGGTCATCATCTCCACCGGCGCCACCGCCAACTGGCTGGGCATCGAGAGCGAGATGCGCCTGGCCACCACCGGCGGCGGCGTCAGCGCCTGCGCCGTGTGCGACGGGGCGCTGCCCGTTTTCCGCGGCCAGCCCCTGGCGGTCATCGGCGGCGGGGACACCGCCATGGAGGAAGCCACCTATCTCACTAAGTTCGCCTCGGAGGTGTATGTGATCCACCGGCGCGAGGAGCTGCGGGCGTCGAAGGTGATGCAGGACCGCTATTTCAGCAACGACAACGCCAGGGTGCTGTGGAACAAGATCGTCATCGACTGTCTCAGCACCACCAACGAGCACGGCGACGAGAAGCTCACCGGCATCAGGATGCGCGACACACAAACCGGAGAGATCAGCGAGCTGCCGGTCAAGGGCATGTTCGTGGCCATCGGCCACACCCCCGCGACGCAGTTCCTGCGTGATTCGGGGCTCGTCTTCGACGACGCGGGGTATATCGCCCTCAAGACCCGTTCAAGCAACACCAACATCGAGGGCGTCTTCGCCGCCGGCGATGTCGCCGACCCCCGGTACCGCCAGGCGGTGACCGCCGCGGGCATGGGCTGCCAGGCCGCGCTCGACGCCGAGCACTGGCTGGGGATGAAGGGGCTCAACTGAGCCCATTGCGCCGGAAAACTACGCGGTTCATGAAAAAAGCACCCCGCCGCGACGGGGTGCTTGGTGTCGTGAATCCGGTTCCGTTCAGCCCTCGCCCTGGGCGGCCTTGTACTCATCGAGGCGGCTCTGGAGTTCCGCCTTGGCCTCGATGTTGTCGGCGGGGACCAGTTCGACGGCCTTGGACTGCCACTTGACCGCCTCGTCCTCGTTGCCCAGCTTGTGGGCCGCCAGGGCGTAGGTGTCCAGCAGCGACCAGTCCTTCCAGCCGGTTTTCTCGTTGGCGGTGGCGATGGCGCGCTTGGCGACCTTGTGCTGCGTCATGCCCACCTCGGGCGACTCGGCATTTAGCAGTATCCACGCGATCGCGTTGAGCCCCTCGGGATCATCGTTGAGGTAGTCGTCGATGAGGATGTCGGCGATCTGGGTCGCCTCGTCAATGCTCTTGCCCGACTGCAGGTCGGTGGCGAACTTGCGGTAGCCCGCCATCATCAGGTTGTTCTTTTTGAACTCCTCGACGGCTTTCTGGCGATCGTACTGCCCGCTGGCGACCTGCCCGAGCGTCTCGTCGATGTTCATGGGGTGGCCGATCCAGGCGATGTGCCCGGTGTCGTCGACGATGAACGCGGCCGGGATGCCGTTCTGGGCCGCCGGCTTCATCCAGGTGTCGGCCATCGCCGTCCCGTTCTCGACGGCCACGGTGTAGCTCATGCGCTCTCCCTGGTCGGCGACGAACTTCTCAACCTTGTCGATGCGCTCGGCCTGGTCCTCCACGCCCTCCCAGACATTGACGCCGATGAACTTCACCTTGTCGCCGTACTTGGCCTGCTCCTCGGAGAGGTGGGGGAAGGCGGCGATGCAGGGGCCGCACCAGGTGGCCCAGAACTCGACGACATATGTCTGGCCCTTCTCCAGATTCTGCACCGAATCACCCTTGACGAACTTGGCGATCTGCAAGTCGGGCGCCTTGGAGCCGATGAAGAGCTCGGGGAGCTCGACCTTGCCCACGAAGTCCTCGAGCGACTTCTTGGCGTGGTCGCCCTGCATGGGCTGCCCGGACGCGTCGCTGGACGCGTCCTTCCGCGCCTCCCTGGCGTGGTCCTTGTGGTCCGGCCCCGCCAGCGCGGGACTGGCGAGCATGGTCAGCCCGGCGCAGAGTCCGGCCAGCGAGGTGAGTGTCCGTTTCATGGGGCGTTTCTCCTTATGGGTGTGCAATATGTACAACTATACGATACCGCCGCCTATTCATCGCGGTTGAACCGCCCCGCCCTATTTCGGGCCATTTTTCCACGGGGCGCGTCTCGCGAAGGGGCTGGGCGGGTTTCAGCAGGGCAGGTCGGCCTCGCCGAGCATGCTGAAGCCCTTGCGGCTGAGGATCTGCCCGGCCAGCGTTGGGTCGTCGACGGCGATGGCGATGCTCGCGTTGTCCGACTTGTTGTGCATCAGCGGGTACGCGAAGGCGATGTTGATCTCGGCGCCCAGCAGGAAGAGGCACAGCTTGGAGAGCGTGTGGCCCCCGGTGAGCTCGACCACGAGCACCTCATGCTCGGAGAAGGGGAACTTGTTCTCTCGCAGCAGGTTGCGGGCCTCGCAGGCGTTGTTGGTGATCAGGCGCACCACCGCGTGATCGGACGCCTCGTGCACCGAGATGGCGCACAGCTGGACCGGGGCCTCGTCGAAGTGCTCGGTCAGGTCGAGCATCTTGCCCACCTTGTTGGAGAGGAACACGCTGAACTGCACCGCGGTGGGGGGACAGTAGCCCTGGGTCGTGTCGAGCGGGACCGGTGTTTCAGTCATCGGGGTCGGCCTTCTTTGGCGCGGGCTGTCTGATCGGCGGATCTCGGGCGAGTGTTCCTCGGATGGAGAGGGGTCGCCGTCAGCGTCTATTCAAGCGTACCCGTGCTCGATATGCAACCGGGAAAGAAAAAAACGCCCGACAACCGGGCGCGGCGTATCCCGCTGGCTCGTGAGATCCGGACGCCGAGGGGAGGACCCGAAACCCGGGGATCAGACCGAGAAGCTCGAGCCGCACCCGCAGCTGCTGGTGGCGTTGGGATTGTTGAACACGAACCCGCGCCCCATGATCTCGTCCTTGAAGTCAACCGTGACCCCCGAGAGGTACAGCAGGCTCTTGGGGTCGATGATGATCTTGACCCCGTGCTGCTCGAAGACCTCGTCGGTCTCCTTCTGCGTCTCGGTGAGATCCAGGAGGTAGCTGAACCCCGAGCAGCCGCCGCCCTTGACGCCCACGCGCAGGCGCACCTTGTCGGGATCGAGCTCCTGCGACTGGATGATGCTCTTAACCTCGCGGGCGGCGGACTCGCTGAGGATGACGCTCTGTTCCTGTGTGGCTTGGGTGCTCATGTCGATCTGCTCCGTGATTGCTCGGGTCCAGCTGGCGGTTGTCCAGATTCTATGCCGCGACGCGGTGTGGGCTCACGAGCCGACGGAGGCCTTGGGCGCCTGATCCTGAGTCTGGGCGGCGTGCTTGCCCTTGTAGTCAGCGATGGCCGCCTTGATCGCGTCCTCGGCCAGAACCGAGCAATGGATCTTCACCGGCGGCAGGCTCAACTCCTCGACGATCTCGGTGTTCTTGATCGTCAGGCCCTCGTCCAGGGTCCTGCCCTTGAGCCACTCGGTGGCCAGCGAGGAGCTGGCGATCGCCGAGCCGCAGCCAAAGCACTTGAACTTGGCGTCCTCGATCACGCCGGTGTCGTCGTTGACCTTGATCTGGAGCTGCATCACATCGCCGCACTCGGGCGCGCCGACCAGGCCCACCCCGATGTCGCGGCGCTCCTTGATCTCTTTCTGCGTGCCGAAGGTCCCCACATTGCGGGGCTTCTCGTAATGCTCGATGACTTTGTCTGAATAGGCCATGGTTCACCTCGTGTGGTGTCAGTGTCTCGTGGTTCTACGGACGCGGCGGCCGGTCTGTTCGGTGCGCCCGACCAGCGGGCGGGGGAAACAGATCAGTGCGTCGCCCATTCGATCTTGGTGATGTCGATGCCCTCGTTGTGCATGTCGAACAGGGGGGAGAGGGCCCGCAGCCGGTTGACCGCCTCGATGATCTTCTCGGCGGCGTAGTCGATCTGCTCGCGGGTCGTCCAGCGTCCCATGCTGATCCGCAGCGACGAGTGGGCCAGGTCGTCGCCCACGCCCAGGGCCTTGAGCACATAACTGGGCTCGAGCGAGGCGCTGGTGCAGGCCGAGCCCGAGCTCATGGCGATCTCCTTGAGGGCCATCATCAGACTCTCGCCCTCGACGAACCCGAAGGAGATGTTGGTGATGTTGGCCAGGCGCTTGTCGCGGTGCCCGTTGATCTGGACGACATCGAGCGCCGATTCGAGCTTGTTCTCCAGGCGGGTGCGGAGCGCCAGCAGGCGCTCGCGCTGATCGTCCATCTCCGCCGCGCAGAGCTCGCAGGCCTTGCCCAGGCCCACGATCCCGGTGACATTGAGCGTGCCCGAGCGGAACCCGCGTTCCTGCCCGCCGCCCTCCTGCAGGGGGGTGAGGCGCACGCGCGGGCGACGGCGGCGCACATACAGCGCGCCCACGCCTTTGGGGCCGTAGATCTTGTGCCCGGACATCGAGAGCAGGTCGATGTTGTCGTTGTTGACATCGGTGGGCATCTTGCCGACCCACTGTGTCGCGTCGGTGTGGAAGATGATGCCCTTTTCGTGGCAGAACTCGCCGATCTGGGGGATCTCGTTGATCGTCCCGATCTCGTTGTTGGCCCACATGATGGTGACCAGGATGGTGTCCTCGCGGGCCGCTTCCTCGATCATGGCGCGGGTGATGATGCCGTCGGCGCCGGGGGTGAGCCAGGTGACATCAAAGCCCTCCTTTTCCAGCCGCTTGCAGGGATCAAGCACGGCCTTGTGCTCGTGGATCGCGGTGATGATGTGCCCACGGTGCTGCTCGCCAGCGGGCTTCCTGGCGTACATGTTCGCCGCGCCCTTGATGGCGATGTTGTTGCTCTCGGTGGAGCCGGAGGTGAAGATGACCTCCTTGGCGTCGGCGCCCAGCAGGGCCGCGACCTGGTCGCGGGCGACATCCACCGCGTTCTCGGCGTCCCAGCCGAACGAGTGGTTCCGCGAGCCGGGATTGCCGAACATGGCGGTGAAGTAGGGCGTCATCGCGTCCACGACCCGCGGGTCGCAGGGGCTGGTGGCGGCGTAATCGAGGTACATGGGAAGTTGCACGGCTGGCTGATCGCTCATGGGTGGGTCCTCACCTGTGCGTCGGTTGCTTGGCGGCGGCAAGATTCCGGACATCAGGGTCCTGGTATTTAGAATCATTCCAGGATATCATAGTTCTGTTCAGGTATCGAAGCAAGGGCTCGGGCGCCGGGGTTTCCTCGGTGCGCGCCCGCTGGACACCTCCCCAGGGGGGTAAGGCCTCACGAGCCGGGGCGGATATAGCGCAGCTTGACCCGGTTGCCCTGTTCGTTGAAGACCACATCGGTCATGTAGGCCTTCATGAGCATGACCCCACGCCCCGAGGGCTTGGAGAGGTTCTCGAGCAGGGTGGGGTCGGGGAGTCGATCGGGGACGAAACCGGGGCCCTGGTCCTCGATGGCGATCTCGATGACGCGGGGCGTGACGGCGTACTCGATCCGCACGGTGGTGGAGGGGTCGAGCCCCTCGTGCCCGTGCTCGAAGGCGTTGGTGATCGCCTCCTCGATCGCCAGGCGCACGGCGAAGACGGCGCTGGATCCGAATCCCCCCGACTCGGCCTGTGCGAGCACATCGTCGATCAGCGCGTTGATCCGGCGCCGGTCGTGGGGAAGGTCGACGACCCTCGCGTTCTCGATGTGGGTTTGTGCATCACGCATGGGCGAGGGGACCGGGCGGTGGATCGGGACGCCTCGCTCAGCCGGCGAAGGCGCCGCGAGCCTCATCGGTGGTGTCGTGGATGTTGAACAGCTTGTTGAGCCGGGTGATGACAAAGACCTCGTAGATCTGGGGGTCGATGTTCGCCAGGTGCAGCTCGCCCTTCTTCTCACGCACCCTGTTGTTGATCGTGATGAGCGCGCCCAGCGCCGCCGAGGACAGGTGGTCGACATTGGAGAAGCTGATGAGGATCCTGGGCCTGTCGCTCTGCTCGATCACCCCGGTGATCTCCTCGTTGATCGCCTGGATGTTGGCCTCATCGAGGATGTTGCGGTCGATGAACTCGACCAGGGTGACCCCTTCGTTGTCCGAAACTCTGAGTCTGGAATCGCTCATGGGTGCGTGTCCTCGCGAGAAAGGGTGGCGTGGATTCGCCGGAGTAAACTATAGAGGCTCCGGGTCGCGACGGCAGCCCCCGTGGGCCGGGAAACGAAAAAGGACGCGTCCGCCGGACGCGCCCCTTGTTTCATGCTCACGCGAAAGAGGTGGACAATCAGCGCCCCAGCTGGTCGAGCAGGCCGGGGAAGTTGAGTTCCTCCTCCTCGTTCTGGATGAGGATGGTGGGCTTGAGCAGCACCAGCAGCGTGCGATCGGTCTTGGAATCGACGCGGTTGGAGAAGAAGCGGCTGAGGATCGGGATCTTGGAGAGCACGGGCACGCCCGTCTCGACCTCGACCTCCTCGACCACGCGCTGCCCGCCGAGCAGGACGGTGCCCTGGTCGGGGATGGTCACGGTGGTGCGCAGCTCGGTGGCGTCCACGATGGGCACCTGGACCGTGCCGGGGAAGACAATGGCGCCGCCGCCGTTGTCATCGTTGCCTCCGCCGGCGACCGCACCGGTGATCTGTCGATCGGTGCCGAAGGTCAGTCGCGACTGCGTGGTCTGGATGGTCAGCGTCACATAGCGCCGGTCCGCCGAGGCCACGCCCTGGACATCGATGACCACGCCGGTGGGGATGGTCGAGATGGTGGGGTCGAAAGCGCCGGCGCTGGAGCCGACGATCGGGGTCAGGTCGGAGACGAAGGTCGTCGTGGTCGACACGGCGATGTAAGAGCGCTGCCCGTTGGTGAAGGTCAGGCGCGGGGCGGTGAGCACCACCGAGCGCTGGTCGGCCTGGGTCGCCTCGACCAGGAAGTCGACCTGGATGTCGTCGAGGAAGCGTCCCGTAATGCCCAGGGCGGGGTTGAGCCCGATGATCTGCGAGGCGAACGAGCTGGCCGAGGCGAGCTGGTTGGTGAGGCCGAATGAGTCCTGGGCGGCGCGGATGATCGACCAGTTGTCGAGTCCCTCGCCGCCGGGCGCCAGGCTCGGCTGTGTGATGGGCAGGAAATCATCGGCGATACCATCTCCGTCGGTGTCGGTGGGGAACAGTCCCCCGCCCGAGACATTGGCGATCAGGTTGCCGTCGGCGTCAAAGTAATCGGATGGGAGCAGCGACTGGTCCACCACGCGCTGGGCCGCATAGCCGTTGCCGTCGGTGTTGAAGTACACATCCAGGTCGAAACCGATCTGCTCGAAGAAGTTCTGGTCGACCGAGAGGAAGCGGGTCTCGACATTGATCTGCACGGCCCGCTGCTCGCGCAGCTTGTTGAGCAGCCCGATGATGGCGCGGTGATTCTTGGGCGTGGTGGTGATGATGAAGTTGCCGTTGAGCTCGGTGACCGAGCTGGTGTTGCCGCCCAGGGCGGTCCAGCCCTCCGGGTCGACATTGGCCTGGATGAGGTCCACGATCGCCGTGACGCGGTCCTCGCGGCTGGGCAGGTTCTGCACATCCTGGCTGCCGCCCGAGAACGGGCTCTGCCCGCCGCCGCCCCCGCCGCCGCCCGCGGCCTGCACGGCGCTCTGCAGGTCGAACTCGGGCGCGTTATCGAAGTCGGGCACCACGAAGATCAGGTCGCGGATGTCGTAGGTCTCGAGCACCGTGTTGAGGCGCAGCACCTCGTCGGAGGCGATGGTCAGGATCCCGTCCTGGATCGCCCAACCCGCGGGCAGCGTGGGGTCCGAGACCTTGCCCAGCACCCGGTCGAGCAGCACATCGATCTGGACATTCTTGAGCGTCAGGTCAACGGGGGTGTCGGGATCGACGCCGATGTCGGCCAAGGATTCCCAGTCGACATCGATGTCGATGCCGGTGGTCGAGCCGATGAAGGCCACCACATCCTCGAAGGCGTTGTCGTTGAACTCAACCGGCATCCGGGTCTCGCGCATCTTGGAGAGCACCTGGCGGTTGGCGTCCGACTCGGCGAACTCGAGGATGTCGCCGCGCCGGAAGCTGATGGCGGGCCAGTCGTCCGGGTAGCTGATCAGCGAGCTGGGCGGGATCATCGCCTCCTGGTTGTCGAGCGATTCACGGGCGTAGCCCAGGTTCTTCTCGCGCTGGTAGCCCAGGTTCTCTCGGTAGATCAGCGTGTCCTGGATGATGTCCCGCAGCAGCAGCCCCGCGGGGTTGGTCGGATCGAGGAACAGGATTGAGTCCACGACCTCCAGGGCCTCCTCGTACTTGAGCTCCTGCTGCAGGGCGTGCACACGCTCCAGGTTGGCGTTGATCTTGGCGTCGCGCTCGCGGTTGCGTTCGGCGGCCAGCTCGGCGGTCTGCTCGGCCAGGCGCTGTCGCTCGGCCTCGGCCTGGGCGATCCGCTGCTGCTCCTCGGTCGTGTCGATCTGGGTGATCAGGTCGGCAACGGTGTCCTGGTAGTTCTCGAAGGCCGACTCGGGCATCACATTGCGCGCCTGCTTGATCGTCAGATCGGCCTGAGCGGCAAGGTTGCGGGCCGTGTTGGTGTCGCCCTGGGCCAGGGCCTGGCGCGCCTGCTGGACCGAGTTGTTGAACGACGCCTCGGCGCGCTGACGCTGGAGATTCTTATCCTGGATCGTGTCCTGCAGGATGTCGCCCTCGGGCCCGCCCTGGACCCCCAGCTGGACCTGCGCCTCGTCGCGACGATCCCTCGCCAGCTTCAGGTCCTCGGGCGAGACATACTGGCCGTAGCTGTTGATCACCTGGTTGTAGAGCGAGAGCGCCTGGTTGAAACGGCGCTCCTCGTAGGCCATCTTCGCCTGACCCATGAGGCTCTGGGCCTCGAAACGGCGCGCCGCGTCGATCAGGTCCAGGGGCGGCTGCTCCTGCACGATCTCCACATCATCGCCCGGCTCGTCGCCCGGCTGGGACCCGGGCTCAGCTGGCGGCTGTTGGCCGGGCTGATCGGCTGGCTGATCGGCTGGCTGATCGGCTGGCTGGTTGGCTGGCTGGTTGGCTGGCTGGTTGGCTGGCTGGTTGGCTGGC